>CAWCJE010000009.1:0-258998 GCA_963795685.1 uncultured Gammaproteobacteria bacterium | reverse complement strand
AAAAGGTGCGGTTGCGCTTCATCAACGGCTCATCCATGAGCATTTTTGACGTTAGGATCCCAGGGCTAAAGTTAACGGTCGTCGCGGCGGACGGGCAGGACGTAACACCCGTTGCGGTCGATGAGTTTCGGATCGGAACCGCCGAGGTCTACGACGTCTTGGTGGAGCCGCTCGACGATCTACCCTACACGATTTTCGCCCAGTCCCTTGACCGCTCGGGTTTTGCACGTGGGACTCTCGTGCCGCGCCGAGGTCTGCAGGCAGTAATTCCGCCGCTCGATCCGCGACCGCTCTTGTCCATGGCCGATATGGGAATGGGCAACGACATGGGCGGCATGTCGAACATGGGCGACATGAACGGCACGGACCATAGCGCCATGCCCATGAGTCACGACATGACGAACATGGGCGACACGCCCGGGATGGACCACAGTTCCATGCCCATGGGTCAAGACATGGCCGGCATGGACGACATACCCCGCATGGACGACATACCGGGGATGGATCACGGCTCTGGAGAGCAGACGGGTCAGATCGCTGTGAAGCATTCCGCCTCCGAATCTGTTCCGGGGGGTGGACGCGCAGGTCGTACGTAAAAACACCTTGTCAGACCCGGGCGTAGGGCTCCGACACAACGGGCGGCGCGTATTGACCTACGCCGACTTGCATACGCTCGGAGGCCCAATAGATCCGCGCCCACCGGGACGCGAAATCTGAATTCGACCTTACTGGGCACATGAAGCGCTTCATGTGGTCGTTCGATGGCAAGAAGTTCTCCGAGGCCGAAGCGTTGAAGTTTGCTCACGGCGAGCGCTTAAGGATAGTGCTGGTCAACGACAGCATGATGACGCACCCCATTCACCTGCACGGCATGTGGAGCGAGCTCGAGTCTCCTGACGGAGCGTTTCAGGTCCGCAAGCACACGATCCTCGTGCAGCCCGCCCAACGCGTGAGCTATCTGGTCACGGCAGACGCTCTTGGCCGCTGGGCCTATCACTGCCACCTACTTTCTCCACATGGAAGCCGGGATGTTTCGCGAAGTGATCGTGGCCCCCGGGCCCCACCCAGCGATGGGTTTCTGACCTCATGCCTTCGCAATCTCTACATGCAACACTCGTCTTCTGCCCTGATTGCTATGATTTTTCGTGGATGGTCAGGAGACGAATCCCCCACGTAGCGCCAGCAGCGCCCACAAAAACTATGCCCGACATGACGTATCGCGATATGGCGCAGATGATGACCATGAACGACGCTGCGCAGATGGGCATGGTGCTGGTCGATCGCTTCGAATGGCGCGATGCGGGAGGGGCGGCCGCCGCGTGGGAGGCCCACGCGTGGTACGGGGAGGCGATTCCAACAAGCTGTGGTTCAAAACCGAAGGGTGGCACGGGCGCGATCGTACCGAGGATGCGCGCGCCGAGTTGCTGTGGGACCGGACTGTCGCTCGTTGGTGGAGTCTGCAACTGGGTGCGCGCGAAGATCTTGGCTCAGGGCCGTCGCGCACGTGGGCTGCCGTCGGAATGCAAGGCCTCGCGCCGCAATGGCTCAGCCTCCAAGGGACGCTTTACGTCGGCGATGCCGGGCGCACCGCCGCGCGATTCCGGCCGGCTCAGTACGAGGTGCTGTTCACCCAGCGCCTGATTCTCCAGCCCGAGCTGGAGGTCAATCTCTACGGGCAAAGCGATCCGGAACGCAATATCGGCTCGGCATTCTCCGACATGGAGGTCGTGTTCTCGCTTGCGCTACGAGGTGCGTCGTGAGATCGCGCCGTACGTTGGATTGACTTGGAACCAAGCATTTGGTGAGACCGCGGATCTCAGGCGTGCCGCCAATGAACGGGCCAATGAATTGTGCGCGGTGGCAGGCGTTCGAGTTTGGTTTTAAACAAGATAGGTGGCTCATGAGGCTTTATAAGTTATTGTCGATTGTTATCTTGATTGTCTTGATTGCCGGTCTAGGATTCGTCTATTCCGGCATTTACGATGTCGGGGCTGACCGTCCCCATACGGCACTGACCCATTGGATAATTGGCCAGACTCGGGAGCGCTCGGTTGCGTCGCATTCCAGCGGTGTGGTTGTTCCGAAACTGGACGACGACGAACTCGTGGCCATGGGTGCGGATCACTACGCGGAGATGTGTGCAGTGTGCCATCTTGCTCCGGGCACTGAAGAGTCGGAATTGCGTCGCGGACTCTATCCAAAGCCTCCAAATCTGGTCGAACGCGGGGGCGACCTTTCACCCGAGAATGCGTTCTGGAGCATCAAGCATGGTTTCAAGATGACGGGCATGCCGGCCTGGGGCACTACGCATGATGATCACAGCATATGGGCCTTGGTTGCATTTCTTAGAAAACTGCCGCAGCTATCGCCTCAATCGTATCAAGCGCTCGTTGGGCAAAGCGGAGAAGGACACGAGCACAGCGAGCACGCTGCACATCACGAGTCCATGGAGACGGGCCTGATGAAAAGCGATACGGTGACCGGGACGGCATCCGCGCCGGCCGCGGTAGTTGATCAATTCTTCCACGCACTGGCATCCGGGGATGCGGGCGCAGCCAGCGCTTTGCTGATCCCGCCGTCATAATCTACGAGAGCGGTAGCGTTGAGCGATCGCGCAGAGCGTACGCGGCCGAGCACCTGGATTCGGATATAGCGTTTTTAAAATCTGCCCAGCATAAAGAGCTGTCGCGGAGCGGTGATTCGGTGGGTGCGTTCGCGTGGGTCGCGACCGAGTCGCGTCTCACAGCGCAGGGGCCAAAGCCCACGGACATCGTCAGCACCGAGACAATGGTCCTGCGTAAACAACCGGACGGTTGGAAAATTGTGCACATTCACTGGTCCGACCGTGATGCCACGCGCTGAGGCTCGAAGGTTAAGGAGCGCCGATGAATAGCGACGAGAAAGTGATCGATCCGGTCTGCGGCATGACGGTCGCCCCGACATCGCCTCACAAGGCAGAGCACGCTGGTCATCGTATGGGTTCTGTTCCGATGGCTGTCGAGCCAAGTTCGTCGCAAACCCATTGCAATATCCGCACATCGACCAACCCAGTCGACCGGGTGAAGAGGCGGCACCCGAAGCAATCTACACGTGCCCGATGCACCCGGAAATCCGGCAGATCGGTCCAGGCAGCTGTCCGAAATGCGGGATGACCCTCGAACCGCTACTTCCCGCCACGTGGGAAGACGACAGCGAGATCCGTACCTTGCGTTTGCGCCTTGTCGTTGCAGTGGCGCTGGCGGCCCCGGTGTTGTTTATCGCAATGACGCCTCACCTGGTGCATTTGATGCTTATGCCGTCGATGGCGCGGACTCTTCGAGCTATGGAACTGTTCCTGAGCGCACCTGTGGTTTTCTGGGCGGCGGCCGATTACTACCGGCGCGGATGGCTAGGCGCGATCAACCGCTCTCCCAACATGTACACGCTCATCGGTTTGGGCGTTCATCGTGGCCTACTCATACAGCGTGGTCGCGACGCTTGCGCCGACCTCTTTCCACCCGAAATGCGGGATGCTAACGGAATGGTAGGCGTTTACTTCGAAGTCGTGGCCGCAATCGTCGCACTGGTACTTCTCGGTGAATGGCTCGAATTGAAAGCGCGCGGTCGCACCAGCGCCGCAATCCGGCAGCTCCTCGGATTAACGCCAAAGACCGCGCGACGAATCGCACCTGATGGCACCGAGGAGGACGTGCCGCTCGACACGATCGGGGTCGGCGACCGTGTGCGCATCCGGCCCGGAGAGAAAATTCCGGTGGATGGGCGGGTCGTCGAAGGGCTCTCGGCCGTCGACGAGTCGATGATTACCGGTGAATCGCTGCCAGTAGAGAAGGCGGTGGGCAGCGGTGTCGTGGGTGCGACCGTCAATCAGACGGGAGCCCTCATTGTAGAAGCCGAGCGCGTGGGCGCGGCCAGTCTCCTTGCGCAAATCGTGGCACTCGTTGCCAATGCCCAGCGCTCGCGCGCACCGTTGCAGCGGATCGCGGATCAGGTAGCCGCATGGTTTGTGCCATCGGTCATCGCCATCGCTATCGCAACGTTCCTGGTGTGGTGGTTTATCGGACCGGAACCGCGCCTCGCCTATGCTCTCGTAAATGCCGTGGCGGTGCTAATCATTGCATGTCCCTGCGCGCTCGGGCTTGCGACCCCCATTTCGATCATGGTGGCGAGCGGACGCGGCGCACAGCTCGGTGTTCTATTTCGCAATGCCGCAGCAATCGAAATGCTACAGACCGTCGATACGTTGGTCATTGACAAGACCGGCACTTTGACACTTGGCCGACCGGTGCTCGATCGCGTTATTGCACGTGCCGGGTTCTCGGAGGCCGAGGTGCTAGGCCTTGCAGCCGGGCTTGAGCACGCGAGCGAGCACCCGCTCGCTCGTGCGATCGTCGACGGCGCCATCGAGCGCAAAATTGCCATGTCAGCACTAACGGACTTTCAGTCTATCACCGGGCAAGGGGTCACCGGACACTCGGTCGGCCGACAGGTATCGCTCGGCAACGCCGCGCTCATGAATGCTGCTCATGTCGCTATCCATGACATGGCCGGGGAGGTCGATTCGCTCCGACGCAACGGC
Organism: uncultured Gammaproteobacteria bacterium; assembly: GCA_963795685.1. Taxonomy (GTDB): domain Bacteria; phylum Pseudomonadota; class Gammaproteobacteria; order Steroidobacterales; family Steroidobacteraceae; genus FEN-1191. The sequence continues at coordinate 254,422 of CAWCJE010000009.1, read as the reverse complement.
AAGACCACGGTGTTTCTCGCTGTCGATGGTCGACTCGCTGGCAGCATTGCGGTCGGCGATCCCCTAAAGGAAACGACTCCAATGGCACTCAAAGAACTAAAGGCGAAAGGTCTGCGACTCATCATGCTGACTGGGGATAACCGCACGACGGCTGAGGCAATCGCTGCCGGGTTGCCGATTGATGAGGTCATCGCTGACGTGCGGCCGGTGCAGAAGGTGGAAGTCATCTCGCGCCTACAACGCGAGGGCCGCCGTGTCGCGATGGCCGGCGACGAATCGACGACGCCCCTGCGCTTGCCCAAGCCGACGTTGGTATCGCCATGGGCACGGGGACGGACATTGCCATGGAAAGCGCACAGGTAACGCTAGTGAAGGGAGATCTTCGCGGCATCGCTCGCGCCCGCGAATTGAGCTGGGCGACCGTTCGCAACATACACGGCAATCTCTACTTCGCCTTTGGGTATAACGCTCTCGGAATTCCGCTGGCCGCAGGTGTGCTCTATCCCCTGACTGGATGGCTATTGAGTCCGTTCATCGCGGCGCTTGCGATGAGCCTCTCCTCGGTCTCGGTGATTGGAAATGCGCTTCGGCTGCGGGGCGCGGCGGGCGGAGCCCTCGATCACCGAAATCGCTCCCTAGAGGCTAAAATGTGAACGCCACGTCCTTGGATATAATTCCTAATCGCGCCCTTGCTACCAACTGAACCTATGCCGCCGCCCGGCAGAGCGGCGCACTCAAATTTTAAGTTCTCCACCAAATGCTACCCCCTCTTTGGCGGTAGTAAGTTAATTTCCTCATCCGTCAGTGTTCGTGCCGCCACCGGTGCCCGGACAGCTTCTGTCGGATTGCCTCGCAGCCACTTCTAGAATTGTTGCCGGTACCGCGTCGCACACTCTGGAGCTCGGCAAATACCCTCCTACTGGTGCGCCTTGGAGATTTCGACCGCTACCGCTTGCGTGGGTTGCTTTCGTTATGACTTTCGTGGCCGACCGTGGGATTGGTTGGGGCGGTGCGTCGGACGGTGTCTATATCACTTAGATCGATTAATTTGACATGAAGGGCACCCGGTTTTGTTGCGGAGGCATGCTGCACATATTTTTCTTATAGATGGCTTCGCGAAAACGTGCGGCAAGGAAGGGTGACTGCACGAATAGACGGTAAGGGTCGAGGGCTGGGACGACACATCTGACGCACCACCCATGCAGCGAATCAGGCAAGGACGGCGTTTCCGGACCGAGTTAACCGTAGTACAGGCACAGTGGCGAGACGAACGTTCGTAGCATTGGACGCTCTAGATTATATGGAGATATGAAACTATATTTGCCGTATAGCTGTTTCCTTCTCGTTCTTTATATAAACAATTACTTACATCGCCTTTGTACCAAAACATGCGCGGGACGTAGTCATCGAGATTTTGAAGACCTGGTTGTTTATTAAATCGGAGCGCTCGCCGCTGTCTAATTTGCCACTAACACCCGTAGCTTGCCTGGCGCAATATTTAGGTCAGCCTGAAGGGTCTATTGTTCATGTTTTTTGCCATATCATCAGGGTATTATCTCTTACCGGATTCCGGCCGATATAGTGGCAGCACAGGCACAGTGGCGATACGGACCTCCGTCGTTATGGACATCATTGTCTAGTACGTACAAGGAACTTTATAACGTCCGTCTGTTGTTCTTTGACAGTTCTCGGAATATCAGCTAGAGTCTGCGTTGTTTTTGGCGTTCCGAGGAATACGTGCGTGGAACAGAACCGAATGGCGGACTTCGCTAAGACGGCGCGCGATGCGGTCGCGGATCTTGAGGAACCACTCAAGACCGAGGCGTTCAAGATTATTCTGCAGCAACTAGTCAATGGTGGCCGCGCCACCCCAGTTTCTCGCGCTAAATCGCGCGTTGAACGCGGGAGGGAAGGCGGACCGCGTCGCAGGAAATCGGCTACAGGAAAAAAGGAACAGCAGACAGCAGGTCGCTCGATGCTGAATCTGGGCGTTGAGGAAATTAAGACCCTCAAAGGCTATTGCGAGGGGTTCGATCTAAATGGCACTGAGCAAGTCGCGTTTTCCTCGCTAACTTTGCGCGTGAGCACACCGAACTAGAATCCGTGTCCGATAGCGACATCATCTACCTGCATCGGCTATTAATTTCGCAGAAGGTAAAGGTGGTCGCCGGCAACAAGCCGTCAGATTGGACACGACACTCCGATGGCTGACCGCCCCTTCGCGACGGAAAGAGTGGTTGGCAAAGCGTGGCGACGGTTTCATCGTGAGCAATAGCGGGCTGCTGCGGTGGAACGAAATGGAGGTCGAAAAAGCAAAGTCCCGGAAGCAGCAACAGTAAGAACGGAAAAAATGGCCATTGCAAATATTCAACTTCCAGATGGCACTAGAGTGACCATCGAGGGGCTCACCGGAAGAGATTGCCAAAGTACTCAATCTATACGGTGCGAAGGCCCCCGTAACGGATTTGGTAAGCAACCATTCGGTCGAGCGGATACGAGCGAAAGGTCGCGCCACGAGCGGAGCGATGCCATATCTCCGGGAATTAATCGCCGAGAATTTCTTTTCGGAGCGTCGTTCCCTAGCGGATGTCCAAGAGAGTCTGGAAGCGTTAGGCCACATCTTTCCAGCAACTCATTTATCCACGCCGCTGCGGCGGCTCGCAGTTGGCAGGCAACTGCGCAGGTTGAAAGACGGGAAAAATTGGGTATACGTGCGCGGATAGGGACTGTCAGCAATGATTGATGAACTTGAGCTTAAGGAGCTAGTCCATACTCCTGGGATTTCCAACCAAAGCCGCCTCCTGCTTTGTTTAGCGGTTGGCCCGCTCGTTCCCAGACCGGAAACCACCGTCCGCCAAATGGCCGTCGATGCTGGAGTTGTTAATGCCAAAAAACTGAATGTGGGAAGCTATCTGGGGAGGGCTCGAACTGGCGGGTTTGCGAGAAAGTTACCCGCCGGTTGGGAGTTGACGAAACCCGGCTTTGAGTACGTAGCAAGCCTCCGGAAGCCGGTAACAGGGGACGAATTGCCGCCTGAGCCGATCAAAAAGCTGCGCGAACATTTGAGGCTAATAATCAAAGCCGAAACGCGCGCATTTGTCGAGGAAGCTGTGCAGTGCGCCGAGCGTAAGCTATTCAGATCCGCCGTGGTCCTTTCATGGGTAGGGGCCGTGGCCGTTCTCCATGACCATGTCATCTCGAAAAAATTGGGCGACTTTAATGCGGAAGCCCTCAGGCGATGGCCAAAATGGAAGGCTGCGACAACCGGTGACGAACTGGCAGTCATGAAGGAAGCAGATTTCCTGCAAGTACTGCAGGCCATTTCGGTAATCGGCAAGAACATTCGGGAAGAGTTGGAAGCGTGCCTTAAATATCGCAACGCGTGTGGTCACCCAAGTTCGCTGAAGATCGTTGAAACGCGTGTAGTCGCACATGTCGAGACCTTGATGGCGAACGTTTTCGAGAGTTTTTGATTTAATCCGGCTCTCCGCGGTCGCTCTACATATCCGGCCGGGGTTGGAATCTCATTACAGCCTGCATTAGGCTCTGAGATTTCACGGCCAGCCGCCGCAATTCCCCTTCCTCAGCGAAGTGATAGGCAACTTCGCCCCCGCCAATACCAGATTCGACACTACGGTAGCGGCCTTAGGTGAGCCGTATTGAAAGTGTCCGTGCGGGAAAATAAGTCCTAAATCCTGCCCCCGTTACCAAATTATAATTTTGCATCATGGCGACTCGCCCATAGCACGCTCGAGTGCCGGCAGACATGGCGCTGCCATCGGTTGGCCCCTTAACTGGTCAACGACACGCGACGGCCCGCCTGGTGCAAATAGATCGCCCCGCGGCTTCCCGTTCGACCCAATACGTATCCCAAGCTCCTTGATGGCCGCCGCCACCGGCACCACGTGCGCCACGATGTCCGCGTTGTCTTGACGAAGGGATTCCACCGCTTCGAGCAGCTGTGCGCGCTCGGCCTCGGTAAGCTTCCCGCCTGATGCGCTGACGGAGCGCAGCCCCGAAATATGCAAGAACTCGCGCTCGTTGGCTCGGTCAAGCAGAGGCATGATCGAATAGATGTATGCCCACCTCCACAGCCGGTCCGGCGGCAGATGTGCAACAATGCCGCTCGCCGTCGCCCACTGGAAGACGAGGCTATCCCACGTGTGACGCGGAGGATCAAAGCCGTTAATAGCTTCTATTAGTGCTAGGCGCGGGGCACCATGCTCGATCGAGCCGCGGATCTGGCCGAGACTTTCTTCGATGCAAGGAGCGAGAGCAATTCTCTGGAGTACCTGTGGCCCATCATCCAGCGCAAGTTCACCGCGCATGAGATCCTCGGTGTGTTCCACTTTGGCCCGCAGCTCAAACCCCTGCACCACTTCCTCGGCCGTAAGCGCAATCACAACGCCAATGACGATAATGCCGATTTCGCTGAGCAATTCCCGCCAGTTGTGGACCGCTCTTGGTTTGTGGATTTCCACAAGCTAGCCCCCCTTATTATTTGTGGATAGTAGCCTGCACCTGGCGATCGCGACTAGTCACGCCGCTGCACCCCAATGTAAGGACCAAGCGCAGCGCCCCGCATTCAGCGCATCTCAACTTCAATAGATTCAATGGTGTGCGAACTCCAACTCACGCCCCCGATTTGAACCTACGTTTTCTCATTAAGCTTTAGGTCGAAATTCCCGACCTCATGGTCAAGACCATCAGGTCTTGCTCCAAAAACCGTAGCCATGAGGTTGTGGGGGATTTGTGGGAATTGACCCTGCCCAGTGGTGCTCTGTCGTGACCAATGCAACGGGCGTCACGCGGAGAAGTGCCTAAGTATCAATAACCTAAGAAATTACCCACGCGCCTACGAACCAGAAGGTCGGGAGTTCGAATCTCTCCAGGCGCGCCAACTTTCCAATTTTCATCAGACAGTTAGCGCTACGTTGCTGCCTTCCTCGCAGTCCGGCAACACTGGATACCAAACGGGTTTCTGCAAGGACGATGGCTGTAGTTGCGCTATCGGCTGTCGAGCTCTGCCAAGGTCCGGGCCACAGCGGCGCGGACCGGAGGCAAATGACCGGCAAACTCTACTGCCATATTCCTCAGCGCCTTTCCGGTGCGGGATTTGATCGTCGCAATCCGAGTCATTCTGTCCGTCAGAGCAATGACATTGGCGGCGACCTTGTGACGTTCAATTGCCCACCGGTTGAGTCGGACGTTGACGTTATCATCTTTCGACAAAACCTCCCCGAGCGATATGCTGTCCTGAATGCCTGTATTCATGCCCTGACCTCCCGCCGGGCTGTGCACATGAGCGGAGTCGCCGCAGAGGAGAATCCGGCCCTTGCGCGGGCCGTGCGCTACGCGGTGATGGATGTGGAAGCGCGAACTCCACCCGACCCCGCGGATGCGGCCGGGTTTTTCCGTAGGGCCGCGCGCATCCAGCAATTGCTGCATGTAAATTGCCGATGGAGTTTCCGGCGCGTCATCGACCGTCGCCACAATGCGGTAACGGTCCTCCGGCAGGGGCGCGACCACCACCAATCCGTCAGGCGAATAGAAAAGCGTGACCTCCTTCCGGCTAAGCGGCCATTCCATCTGCACGTCGGCGAGAACGAAGCGCTGCTCGTATGCCGCGCCTTGAAAAGCGATGCCGGACTGCTCGCGAACCGCACTATGCATGCCATCGCAGCCGACCAACCACTGCGCATTGATGATCCTGGTCCCGCTCTCGCTTCGCACCTGCGCTTCAACATGAGTGTCCAGCGCCTTGAAGGAAACGAGTTCGCAAGGGCGCACAACGCCGCCGCCGAGCCCTGCCAAGCAGTCTAACAAGCACCGCTCGACCCTGTCCTGCGGACACATGAGCGTGAAGGGATAGGGGCTGTGGATCTCCGAGAAGTCAATGGTGATAAGCGATCTCTCCCGGTCACGAATGCGAAAGATCGGCACCTTGATACCCTGGGTCAACAGCGTGCGCGTTGCGCCCAACGATTCCAGCACCTCTAGCGTCCGTGCGTGCACGACGCAGGCGCGCGAGGTGTTTGCGCCGGCCGCCTGCCTGTCGATAATCAACGAATTCTTGCCGCGTCGCTTCAGTTCGGCGGCGAGCGCGAGGCCGGCGGGGCCGGCTCCCACGATCAGAACCTCGACATCGGTCGATGAGATTTGCATAAAGGGCGCCCTCCAAAGAGTTTTCGGGATTGTCATCGCTCATGCTGCTTCGGTTTGACGCCCAGGCACTCGCTTGCCGGCCGACCGGTATGGCCCTGGCACAGCGCGAAACGCGATGCACAATCGATTCCAACCATTGATTGCGATGACGGCCAACGTAAGCTCGATGAGTTCCTTTTCACTGAAATGCCGCTGCGCGGCGGCAAACGCGGCATCTGGAACGTGACCCTCGCGGATTAGCGTCACTGTCTCTGTCCACGCTAGAGCGGCGCGTTCGCGCTCGCTGTAGAAGGGCGTTTCAGCCCAGGCATCGAGCCCGTAGAGGCGCTGCTCGGTTTCGCCTAGCGAACGCGCATCCTTCGTATGCATGTCGATGCAATAAGCGCAACCGTTAATCTGCGAGGCGCGCACCTTTACGAGCTCATGCAGTGCGGGCTCAAGACCGGATTGATTGACATGTGCTTGAAAGTCCAACATTGCCTTGACGGCACCGGGATCGGCGTGAAAAAAGTCAACACGGGGTGTCATGTTATGCTCCTGTGGTTGTCTAGCCACACATTCGCTGCTGTCGAAGCAAGATAACCGCGCACGACCTTCACTTCCATTGCCGCAGTCGACAAACGCTTGTCATTTTTTGACAATTGAGCCGATGAGCCCCTTACCGACCGAATTAATCTCGGCGAGATCGGTGCGCGCGCTGGATGCCGCTGCCCGCAGAATCGGAATTAATTTGGATATCGCCTCTCTGGCACCGTCCATGCAGAAGCTTGACGCCAAAGAACTGATTCCGGTGGCCGAAGAGATCACTTACTGTAGGGCGCTTCTCGGCGAACAGCGCGAAACGCTTGGCCTTGAACTTGCGCAAAACATTCCGATTGAGGTCACAGGACTTTGGGGGTTTCTGCTGCGCTCAAGCGCCACCTATGGCGAAATGCTACGCCGGGCCGAGCGCTACATCCGCATTGTCAATAAGTACCCGGAATTTGCGCTGCAGGAACGCGGCGATCTGGTGGTTCTTACCTCGGATCATCCAGAAAAGTCGCCGTATGGAAACCGGCCTCAGGCGGTTTTGACGATGATGGGGCATTGGGTTTCGTGGGGGCGGCAGTTGACTGGCACGGACTTTCCCGTGGTGAAAGCGCACTTCAAGTGGCACGGTCCGCATGACCGGCGTCCATTCGAGGACTTTTTCAAGGGTCCAATCGAGTTCAACGCTACGGAGGACGCGTTTTTCTTTGAGAAGGAAACGATGAACTTGCGTTTGCGCGAAAGCACGCCCGAGCTTGCCTTACAATTCGAGTCGATGGCAGCTGCGCTCGTCAATGAAATGACTCCGACATCGAGTATCTTGAATAAGGTGCAATCAGCTTTGTGCGAAGAACTCCTCGGCGGTAACGCCCATCTGGACGATGTGGCCAGACGCCTCGCAATAACACCTAGAACGTTGCATCGAAGGTTGGTCGAGCACCACACAACATTTCGCAAGTTGAAGGACGAATTAATGCGCGCGCGGGCGCAAGGCTTGGTGGGTCATGCGGGTCTTTCGCTGACGGAGGCCTCCTATCTTTTAGGTTATTCAGAGCCCGCAAATTTCACCCGAGCCTTCCGACGATGGACCGGTATTTCGCCAGGCCAGTGGCGACAAAGCAAAACGTAAATCGAATGCCGTCGCACGGATTAAAGCCGCGGATGTTTTGTGTTGGAGCGCCGCCATACATGCGGCCGGGGCGCTGTTTAAGACTTTCCGTCGACCCAGATACCCCTTTTATGGATGCCAGAGACAGCGGTTGTAGTCCGTCGCTTAGATTGTCCGACTGAGCGCGTGGGGGTTTTGACCGTTGATGGCGACTTGACCGCCCGCCCCGGGTCGTACCGACTTAGTCGCTCGGGTCGTCCTCGGGGATCGATACCCTGCGCTTGAGCCGATTGAGCCAGACATCCGCACTTTGTGGTTTTACGAAGAGAGTTACGACGTCGGGAAAGGCACGGCAGACCGACGTTTCGATCCGATTGACGCATCGTTCGATCTCCTTGGTACTCAATGACTCGTGGAACTCGAGGCTCAGGGCTGCGACCACTTGGTTTGGACCCAACTGCATGGCCAGCACTCCATTGGCGCGGCCGACGTCGGGATCCTCGTCGGCGATGCTCAAGATCGCATCGCGAAGGTGCGCGTGTGCGGTTTCGCCAATGAGTAATGCCTTCGTCTCCCGTGCCAGAAGGAGCGATGACACCAAGAGCACGAGAGCAATCCCTATGGACGCGATTCCGTCCAGCCGGGGGGCGCTGAAGATCTGGGAAGCCGTAATTCCCACGGTGGCAATCAGTAGTCCGAGGAGTGCCGCGGTATCTTCGAACAGCACTATGAATGTCGTTGGATCCTTGCTCCTCCTAAAGGCCTCCGCGTAACTCTGCCGACCCTTGGTTGTCCGGAATGCCTTGAGCCCGAACCACCATGACACGCCTTCGAACGCAAACGATGCGCCAAGCACGATGTAATTCATCTGCGGAAATTGCATAGGCCGGGGGTGTAGCACGTGGTAGATGCCTTCATAGCCGCTCGTGGCGGCACCGACCAATAGCACCTGAACTGCGACTATAAAGCTCCAGAAGTAGAGTTCGCGGCCGTGTCCAAAGGGGTGATTGGTATCGGCGGGCCGTGCCGCCCGGTGGATCCCGTACAACAGCAGCAGCTCGTTGGAGGTGTCGACAAGCGAATGGACGCCTTCACTCAGCATGGCTGAGCTGCCCGTAACCGCCGCCGACGTAAACTTTACGGCCGCGATTGCGAGATTGCTGGCGAGTGCAGCGTAAATCGAGACTCTTGCGATACGTCCGGCCTGCATTGGATTACGATACTAGAAGTGCGGAGCGGTGAGACGGATAACTGGGCGGCCCCGTCGCTCTCCAGAGTTGGCTTGCGTAGATCACACTGGGACCCGATCCGAGGATGTCAAGTTCTCGGGTAGCGCGTACCATCGGGACCAATGAGGAAAGTCGTCGAGAGAATTGATAGCGCTTCGCATCGCCTTTCATGAATACCTTGCCGTTGCGATTGAAGAAGAATAGATCGCAGTTTCCCAGGTGCGTTAAATGGTGGAGAAGTAGAAGATGGCTCGTCTAGTTTGCGCTCATCTGGCCGCCATAAAAGCGGTAAAGAAACCCCAGCGCCAGGTGTGCGAGGAGTGCATTAAGACCGGCGATAGCTGGGTGCACCTGCGCACTTGTCAGGAATGCGGAATCACCCTGTGCTGTGACGACTCGCCGAACCGTCACGCGAGTGGGCACGCACGCGCTAGAAATCATCCCGTGATTGCCTCAGCCGAGCCAGGTGAGCGGTGGTTATACTGCTATACGGATGACGAGATGGCGGAGTACTGAATCTGCGCACAGGTTGAACGGCAGATGCACAGAATCGTAACGCGATGATTACAAAAGCTATGTGGAATCGTGGTCGTGCCGATCAGCAATCGGATGGTCTGGAGTTCAGTCCCGCCAGGCACGCCACAATCATCAATCAGCCATAATTGCGCAGTAACGGGTCGTGTGCCTCACTGCTTTGTCTTGCCGACCGCACCAGGACCTTTTTGCGGATTCTCGGCGATCCTGACTTCCACGCCGTTGCCGATCCCGTCGGGAGGGCTTTCGATGATGCGGTCGGCGGCATCCAGCTCCCGCGCCGATTTCGATTACCTTGCCCAGATCGCGCGCGATGGTCACTTGCTTCAGCTTTACCCGATGGTCGGCGCTGACCGTGGCGACGAACAGCCCACGCGCGTCAAATATGAGCGCGCTGGCAGGCACGCTCAGTGTGTGGACGCGGCCAGCCGATTGCAGCTGCACTTTCGCGAAACCTCCGGGCATCAGTTCGCCGGCCGCGTTGTCGACCGAGAGCTGCATCAGGGTCGTGCCTGAAGCTGCGTCGACCGATTGCGCCGAGGAAACGACCGTCCCCGCGTAGGTCTTGTCCGGATGTTCGGGCACCGAGATCGTCGCCTTGGTGCCGGGCGGCACACCCGGCACTTGGCTCTGCGGAACGTTCACGTAGACTCGCAAGGTGCGGGTGTCGGAGACAACGAACAACTGAGGAGCACTGCCACCGCCGGCGTTGATCAACGCGCCGACATCGGTGTCACGGGCGGTGACAATGCCGTCGAACGGTGCGACGATCCGGGCAAAGCCCTTCGTCGCGACAATGCGATCCACGTTCGCCTGAGCCGACTTGACCATCGCCTGTTTGGCAGTAAGGTCGCCGACCTTCTCATCCACATCCTGCTTCGCGACCGATCCTGAATCGAGCAAAGACGTCCATCGTTTGGCGGTCGTCTGTGCGAGCGCAGCGTTGGCCTGCGCGCTCGCGAGGTCGGCGCGCGCCTGAAGCAATTGCTGGTCGAGGTCGGGCGTTTCGATTTCGGCCAGCAGTTCTCCTGCTTTCACATGCGCGCCGATATCCTTTTTCCAGCTCTTAAGATACCCGCTGACGCGTGCATAGAGCGGCGCTCGTGCATACGCCTCGATGCGACCCGGCAACTCCAGCCCCAGATCCTGGGCGTCGCCGCCCGGTGTCACCACCGCCACGATCGGCAGCGCCTGTGCCTCGGTCCAATTGCGCAAATGCGAGCTCTCGACGGCACGCGTGGCGATGCCGAACACGACGATCGCAATTGCGACCACGACGCCGACGACTGCGGCAGTGCGCCGTCCCCTCCGCGACACGGCCGGGATTGGGTTTGTGTTCAGACGGCTGCATGGGCTTCTTCTCCGGGAAACGCGCCGGCGCTGGCTTGGGAGTCACGGTGTCGGTGGATGATGCTGAATACGACAGGCACGAAGAACAAAGTGGCAACGGTCGCGAACACCAGTCCGCCGATCACCGCGCGACCGAGCGGTGCGTTCTGTTCACCGCCTTCGCCGAGGCCCAGCGCCATCGGCGCCATACCGATGATCATCGCCAGCGCCGTCATCAGCACCGGTCGGAAGCGCACGAAACCGGCCTCCAGCGCGGCGGCGGTCGAGTCGCCGAGCTCGTCCAGTTTTTCGCGTGCGAAGCTCACGACCAGCACGCTATTCGCCGTGGCGACACCCATGCACATGATCGCCCCTGTAAGGGCCGGCACCGACAGCGTCGTGTGCGTTGCGAACAGCATCCACACGATGCCGGCCAGCGCGGCCGGCAGCGCGGTGATAATTACGAAGGGATCGCTCCATGACTGGAAATTCACAACGATCAGCAGGTAGATCAGCACGATCGCGCCGACCAGTCCGAACAGCAGCCCAGAGAACGCATCGCTCATTGTCCGTATCTGGCCGCAGCATGACCACAGAGCCCGCCTTGGGAAGATCGGGCTTGGCTCGCGTCGATGATCTTCTGCACGTCGGCAGCGACGGCGCCCAGGTCGCGTCCCTGCGTGGTCGCGTAGATCTGCACCATGGTCTGGATGTCGTATTGTGAGACGACTGCGTTCGCCGAGGTGCGGCGAAGGTCGGCGAGCCCGCCGAGCACTTGTGGCGTTCCGGCGCCCGAAGGCGTGATGGGCAGGTTACGCAGGCCCGAGAGCGAGTCGATCTGGTATTGCGGGGTCTGCATCACGATCGAATACGAGACGCCGTTCTGCGGATTCAGCCAGAACGTCGGGGCAACCTGGCTCGAACCGGCCAGGTCAACGACCAGGCTGTTGGTGACGTCGCGTTCGCTGACGCCGGCGTATTGCGCGCGCGTGCGGTCTACCTCGACCCGGAACGCAGGTTGTCTGCGGGATTGCTGGATACGGGGTCAGCGATTCCGGGCACGTGCCGGATCTTCGCCAGGAGCTGATTCGCATAGGCGAAGCTGGCCGCGATATTCGGGCCGCGCACCTGCAGGTTGATGGGCGCCGGCGAGCCGAAATTGAGGATCTGGCTGACGATGTCGGCAGGAAGGAACGAGAAAGTGCTTCCCGGGAAACGGTGCGGCAGTTCCTCGCGCAGGCGGCGCACGTATCCCTCGGTGGGCCGGTGCCCTGGCTTCAAGGCGATCTGCACATCGCTGTCCTGAGAGCCGATTACACCAGTATTGTTATAGGTCATATTGATGCTGCTGATCGGCATGCCGATGTTGTCTGCCAGTGTGGCCAATTCATTCGGCGGGATGATTGAGCGAACCGCGTCCTCGACTCCGACGAGCCGATTTGCGGTTTCCTCGACCCGCGTGCCAATCGGAGCGCGCACGTGCATCAGGATTTGGCCGGCATCCACGCTCGGGAAGAAATTACGACCGAGCAGCGGCAGCAGCAGGAACGAAATGGCCACGAAGACAATGAAGCCGATCATGAACGCCTTGCGGTGGCCGAGCGCGAGTTCGAGTTGGCTGTGGTAACCGCCGCGGATGCGCTCGAAACGCGCGCCGAAACGCCGCTGCAATCGAACCAGCGGATTGCGCGAGGTGTTGTCGGTGGCATCTTCGTGGACTTGCGAGGCATGGGGCTGAAGCAGGTAGTTCGCCATCGTCGGCACCAGGGTGCGCGACAGGATGAACGAGCAGGTCATGGCAAACATCACCGCCTCGGCCATGGGCACAAACAGGAATCGCGCGATGCCGTTGAGGAAGAACATCGGCACAAACACGATGCAAATGCACAGCAGGGAAACGAAGGCCGGAGTAACGATCTGCGCCGCGCCGTCGAGGATCGCGGTCTGGACGTCTTTGCCCTGTTCGAGGTGCCAGTTGATGTTCTCGATGGTTACCGTCGCATCGTCCACCAAAATGCCGACCGCCAGCGCAAGTCCACCGAGAGTCATGATGTTCAGGGTTTCGCCGAAGGCCGCGAGCAAGGCGATCGCCCCGAGCACCGACAGCGGGATCGAGATCGCGATGATGACGGTCGAGCGCCAACTGCCCAGGAACAGTAGAATCATTAGGCTGGTCAGCGCGGCGGCGATCACACCTTCTTTGGCCACCCCGCTGATCGCCGCGCTGACGAACAGCGATTGGTCGCCGACGGGCGCGATTTGGAGGTTCTCGGGCAATGCCGGTTTCAGATCGGCGACCTTTTGCTTAATGCCGGAGATGATTGCCAGTGTGGAAATCGACCCGCTCTTGAGCACCGACATCAGCACCGAGCGGCTGCCATTCACATGCACGATATTGGTCTGCGGAGGGTTGCCGTCGTAGGCATGCGCCACGTCTCCCAGATAGACCATCGCCCCGTTGACGGCCTTGATTGGAAGCTGGTTGAGCTGGCCGATGTCCGACGGCGCGTCGTTGAGCAGGATGTTGTATTCGAAGTCGCCAATTTTCTGCGTGCCGACCGGCGTGATGAGGTTCTGCGCGGCGAGTGCGCCCGCCACATCCTGGCCTGAAAGGCCGCGCGCCTGCAGCGCGGCCGCGTCCAAGTCGATCTGCACCTGGCGTGTCTTGCCGCCGAACGGGTAAGGGATCGCCGCGCCGGGCACCGTGACCAGGCTGGTGCGGATCACGTTGATGCCCAGATCCGCCAGATTCTGCTCGGACAAGCCCTTGCCAGACAACGCCAGCTGGATGATGGGCACCGTCGCGGCGCTGTAGTTCAAGATTAGCGGCGGGGTGGTGCCCGGTGGCATCGATTTGACCACGGTCTGCGATATCGCTGTGACTTGTGCGTTCGCGGTGCGGATATCGACATTAGGTTGGAAGTAGATCTTGACGATGCCAAAGCCGTTGTACGAACTCGCCTCGATGTGCTCGATGTCGTTGACCGTGGTGGTCAGGGAGCGCTGGTACGGGGTGATGATGCGACCGGCCATCTCGTCGGGCGACAGGCCGGTGTACTGAAATGCGACGCCGATCACCGGAATGCGGATGTCCGGAAAGATGTCCACGGGCGTGCGCCAAGCGGCGAGCACGCCAACGATCAGGATCAACAGCGCCAAAACGATGAACGTGTAAGGCCGGCGCAAAGCCAGGCGGACGATGCCAATCATGGGTATCCCGGCGAGGAAGCTTGCCGCGGCAACCACGAATGGCACCCGATGCGCATCGGCGCATTGAGCGATTTCAAAAGCCCGGCAACTCTCCGCGCTAGCATAGAAGCAGCCAATCCCCCCGAAAACCTATATCTTTCGATACGAAGTATCGAAAAACACGATGGATTAGATTAGGCGGAGAACCGCCCATTCAGTTCTGGCAATGAGGTCTGACAGAACTCCCTTCAGTCAGCGTTTGCGTCGACTGGGAGCCAAAGCACCTTTGGCCCTTCGGCTCGGGCGCGCACGCTGCGGCCTATCCTCACATTTCAGTCGATCGATGAACCATCGGCCCGCGGGTCCCGGCGGGCTGTCAGTTCGGTACACAGCCGACATGACGATGGTTTGATCCTCAGGAGGAGCATCTTCGATGGTGATCTGCACTAGGGCCCCACTTGCGAGGTCATGCTCGACCAGGTGCATCGGCAAACTGCCAAAACCGAACCCTGCGCGCAGGAAGGCATGTTTGGCTCCGAGGTGAGAAAGCCGCCACATTCGGGGCGACAATACGCTGCCGGATCCGCGGGCGCGATCGGACACTTCGGTATGTACCAATTGGATGTGCTCGGAAAGTGCCGACATAGGTATCGGTTTGCGGTGATTGGCTAGCGGGTGCTGCGGAGAGACCAGCATCGGTAGTCTTACCGCCAGCAGTCTTTCACGCGTGAGCTGTGGAGGCGCGACCGACCAGGAGCCCACCACGCCGAGCGCGCAGCGCCCACTAAGCACAGGCTCGACCAACGCGCTTGACTCTACGTCCAACCGCAACAGCGTCGAGGGGAACTGCTTCTGGAAGGCGGCAACAGCAGCTGTAAAGACCGAGGTCGGTAACATCACGTCGGCGATCACGCTTAACTCGGGCTCCAAGCCGCCGGCCAAGCTCTTGGCCTGCGCCTTGAATAGATCGGCGAGTCCGGTCACGCCACGTGCGTCGGCCAGCAATGCCCGCCCGTGACCGGTCAGCACGGGGAAGCGCGCTCGGCGATCAAACAATTTAAGCCCCAGCTGCGACTCCAGATTGGCCAGTGTCAGGCTCACCACAGATTGCGCACGCCTCAGCCGGCGACCGGCCGCCGAGAAACTGCCTTCATCGGCCGCGGCGATGAAAGTGCGCAGTTGATCCAACGAAATGCCGTCAAGCATCCATCAGCCTCGAAGATACATCGTCCTTCAAACTATACGCTGCGGCGAGTCTCCAAGGGTATCCATCACATCGTCTAAGACGACGTCCCACGGTAAGATGGCCAATAACCCGTCCCTGATTAATTGCAAGCACTTAGTTTTTCTGGCTCGTGGCGGATTTAGGATCGGCTTGTCCGCTTGGATCGTAGCCAACCACAGCGGAGGGGCGAGATGTAGCCGCCCCTCGTTCTGCCCTAGATGCTATTGCAGAGCATGGTCCCGCGTCCTACTTCGGTGGCGCCACTTTGAGGTCGTTAACGACGCGTTCGGCACCGGCCGCATTTGCGGCTATTTGCTCGACCGCGCTCCTCTCTTCATCGGAGCGCACCACGCCGTTCAGTGTGACAGTACCGTTCATCGACACAATCTTCACATTGTGCGCGTAGGTCGACAGGCTCTTGTTCGCCATAACCCCCTTGCGAATCTCCTGAGTTAAAGCGCGGTCCGCGGCATTCTCTTTCTGGTCGTCCGCCGTAGGCTGCGGTTAGTTGCGTCTTGATTAGTCTTGGTGTTATCCGCGGATACGGCGCTGTTGTCGGGCTTGGTCATTGAATTCTGATACGACGGGGTCTGCGCAGCGGCCCAGGAAGTTGCGAAAAACAGCGCTGGCAGCACCAGAATCGACCGGGTAAAAGAAATTTTCATATATCCACCTTGGATTAGACTTTGGGGCGGGCGGGGGCCGGGCGCGCCCGGCCCCAGACCGGTTGAGTTATGCGTATGTAAAAAGTTTGTCGATCAAGCCACTCGGGTTTCGGAGGTCTTCCCCGCGCTCGACTCGCCTGTGGAAGAAACATCTTCTGCGCCGGTGCCTTTGAGGAGTTGCTTCGCGCGGCCCACCTCATCCGAGCTATCGCAGTGAACCGACAAGAGCGTTCCGCCGCTCTTGACGCGACCCTCGTAGCGCTTGGCTTCGTATTCGGGAATACCCATTCCTACCAGGGCGCCGACAATGCCGCCCACGGCGCCGCCGACGCCGAGACCCGCGAGGCCGGCCATGATCGGTCCTGCCGCGATAAAGGGTCCGACCCCCGGTATCGCCAGCGCGCCGATCCCTGCCAGCACACCAAGGGTGCCACCAATCACACCACCGGCGGCTACGCCGGTCGTGGTGCCCTCGGGCGCCTTGGTTTCCTTAACGTGAGCAAACTCTTTCGTGCTGGTGCTGTCTTGCATCAGCACCGAAATGGCCGAACTGGAAAATCCGCTCGACATCAGCGTATCGACGGCGCGTTCGGCGTGGGCGCGAGAAGGATAAATTCCGAAAACCGCTGTGTTCTTACCAGCCATAAAATTTGCTCCCTTGTAATTGAGAACTGTGCGATGCAAGTAATTAGGCTCCTCGCTGCCGGCCAACCGGTATAGGACACGTGCGCTAGCAATTGTCGGATCGAGACGACGGCGGTGTACTGGCGGAACTTGTGGCCTTAGTGCCGCGGACCACCCGGTGGGAAATTTGGTGCGAGGCAAGCACGGCGCAGTGAACCGACTGCGGTGCGGACCTTCGGTTGTGAGCGCCTATGTGCCGGTATATCTGCTCGCCCCAGAGGCCGACTCTTGGGCCGATTCGTGATCTCAGGATGCGTGGGATCGGCGCCAAACCCGATCATTACTCAACGAAGCGCTTCTTATGGCACGACAATAGTGCACGCAAACCTCCTATGCCTCATTACCTGAGTGGCGGGATCCAGCCACTTCAAATGAAGTTGCTGTAGCCAATCCACCACTTCCGCCGCGAGCGCGATTCGGTGGTCCTGAAAGGCATGATCACTGGGTAGCATGACGGCAGTGACTTTGCCCCCCGCGCGGCTCACTGCGTCAGCCAGTTGGTGGTTTTCCTGGCCATTTGCCTTCAATGCCCCGATCACCAGCAGCGGACAACGCGTCAGGTCCTTAGCCCATGGCATGATGTTCCACTCGGTGCGGTGCGCCATGATCTCTGCGGCAGTGCTGGCCGCTGTTGCTCCTTGCAATGAATTTCCGAGGTCATCGAACTCCTTATTGATCAAAGCCGTCCGTGCCGCCCCTGTCACCTTCGAAAATTCCTCAGCAGTCCTGTCCGACATTCCAAGCGTCGAGGAGAAAAACTCCCAGCAATTGCTCATCAGACCGTGCATGCGCGGCGCTGGCGAAGCCGCCCATGCTGTGTCCGCCCAGCACGATGCGGCGCGTGTCGATGCGGAATTTCGAAGCGATGTCCGCTCGCCGCACAAAGGCCACCGCGGCATCCGCATCCTCCAGCACGTTGTGGATCGAAAAAGTGCCGGGACTGCCCCAGGATCCGCGGTAATGCATTGTCAGCACATTCCAGCCGGCACGGCGGATGGCCTGAGCCAAATCGAGATTTTGCTCATTTCCAGGGAACCCGTGCAGAAGCACGACGGTGGGATGCGATCCGGCACCGCCGGCGAGATAGAACAGGCCGTTCATGCCTGAACCATGGCTTGGCACCAGAACCTGAGCGGAGTGGGGCGGGTAGGCGGCATCCGGCGTCGGGTCGTTGATGACGGATGGCGGAACCGGCTTGGCTGCATCGGCGGCATGTGCCGCGCCGAGCGGAATGAGTGTGATCAGTATCCGTAAGCAGAGTTTCAATTTATTCTCCGATTTCAAAAGCTAAGTAAGTAACAACATCGATGATATCGGGTCAGGGCCCGAACTTACCGGCAGCCCACTACGGTCCCGTCCCATAGATGATCCTGCCACCGAACATCGTCCAAAGGACCTTCGCGTCCTTCACCTCGGCCACCGGAACGGTGAGCACGTCGCGGTCGACGAGCACCAGATCGGCTCGCTTGCCGGCGGCGATCGAGCCGATCTCATCGAGCTGATTGAGGACCTTGGCGGAATTGCGCGTATAGGCCAAGAGCATCGCCTCGCGGGGCATGCGCTGGCCGGCATCGAGCACGCCCTGGGACCCGACGCGCGTCTCCGCCTGGTATATCGCCTCGAAGGGATTGGCCGTGCTTACGGGCCAGTCGCTGGCGCCGGCGATTGTGGCTCCGGATTCCAGCAGCGAGCGTGCCGGGTACATCCGGGCGTGGATCGCCGGATCGATATACGGTTTGACCTCCTCGTTGGTGCTCTCATCCGCCACCGCCCAGAGCAGCTGGAGCGCGGCGATGATGCGCAGATCCGCGAAGCGCGGGACGTCCTCGGCGTCCACAAACTGCAGATGTGTCATCGTGTGAGGCAGCGTTCCGGTGGGATTTGCCTTGCGTGCCGCGCCGAAGGCATCGAGCGACATTTTCACGGCGAGATCCCCGATGGCATGGATGTGCACGATCATGCCGCGCCGGTCCGCTTCCACGACCAGATCTTCGAACTTCTTCGGGTCGAACAGCACAGGCGTGGATTTGCCGGTGTTGAGATAGGGCTTGGTCAGTGCCGCGGTCTGAGAGGGGTATTCGACCACGCCGTCGGCGAACACCTTCGGCCCGGGAATGACCAGGTTCGGCACGTCGGCATATTGCTTGCGCAGAGCCTCGATGACATCGAGCTGCTGCACACCGTCGTTGGGTCTGATTACCGGGTACGCTGCGACGTGTGCCGTCAATTCCCCGCGCCGTGCGAGCTCGCGGTACACCGGTAACGAGCCGGGATCCTCGAGCGTGAGGGGCAGGTCACCGCCGACCACGCCCGCCGCGGCGGCATCGAGCCAGCCCGTGATGCCGAGCGCATTGAGATAACGAACGCCGGCACGGCCGAAGGACAGCTGCGTGTCCGTCGACGCCGGGGGCAAGCTCATCCGCAGGCGCGTCAGTCCCCCGTCCACGACGAATCCGTTGGGAGAAAAATCCCGACCAAATCCGTAGTAGGCGCGTTCCGTCGCCGCCAGCTTGCGCAAATAGGTCTGCGGTGATGCCCGCCTGCGCCCGGGCCTTTCGATTGGCCCAGCCGGTGTGGCCATCCGATCCGAACAGCACGATGGGTACCTTGGCAAACCGCCCGCCGCTCAATGCACCGTCGATTTCGGAGGCGTGTGACCAGTAGCCGATATCGAGCCCATTGACGACGACGGTATCCCCCAACAGGCTGGATCGCGAATCGACCGTCTTGCCGACGAAGCTCACCAGATCGGCCAGCGAGTAGTTGCTGTCCGGGAAGTTGGCCAGCACCAGCATGCTGCCTCCTCCGTACAGCTTGCCGGTGCCGATGGGATGGGCGTGGGCATCGAGCATGCCGGGCATCAGAAAGCGGCCGCCCAGATCGACTCGCCGCGCGCCCCGGCCAGCCGCCGCTTTCGACCGATTGCAGCGCACCGACCGCGACGATGCGATCGCCCCGGATCGCCACCGCTTCGGCGTAGGGGGCGTTCGGTTCGGCCGTGAAGACACGGGCGTTGTAGAACAATGTCGTGGAATCGGTCGCGCCTGCCGCGAATGCGGAAGATGCTGCGATCTGCACCAGAACCGCAAAGATTCCGCGGGTGGCGTGGATTATTGCGCGCAGGAAATAACTCTCGCCCATTGAGCACCCCAGGGGGAACAGGCCCCTAAAATGCCACGGGTTATAAATCTATTGCGCTACCCATCGCAACTGGCAGCTTGCACCGCCTCGAGCACTGTCAACGCAAATGGTAGTCGATGCTGGCGGTGAGTTGAGTGAAGTGGTTGTCGCTGGTCGATGCAAAATAGTTCGCGTTCAGGGCCATGGCCCATCGCTCGGACAGGGCGTAGCGCGGTCCCAGGCCCAGCACGTATCCCCAGCCGCGATCGTTGCGGCTGAGCTGCACACTGGATCCTATCCTCAGATCCGAATGCGTCACCCAGCGATAGGGGCCGGCCCGAAAGTCCAGCGAGAACTTCGGCTCCATCGCCCAGCGATATCGACCGAGCAACGACCAGGCATCCCCGCCGCCGCGGGTAACACTGGCGGCATCGGACAAGAGCTGCCCCAGATCCGGGGGCACGATCCCCGCCAGTTCGGTCGTCGTCCGCCCCAGATAGCTCCACGCGGCTTCCACCGCGAATTGCCTGGGGAGCTCATAGCCGAGGTACAGGCTGGCGCTCGTGCTGTGGCGTTCCACATCGGTCGCATGGACCTGATAGCCGCTCCCCTCCAGCCGGCTGGTGACCTTGCCCGGCGTCAGCGAACTCTCGACCGTGCCCAGGGCGCCTCCGAAATACAGATTCGGCCGCAGTGCATTCCAGTCCTCGGCCTGCGAATTGGGACTGGCCAATCCCATGACCATGACGAGCAACGCCGCTGGGATGGCGCGGCGCGAACGGGCAAGCCGCAGCATCAGCAAGATCCCCAGAGCAATCAGCATTCCGGGCGACACTCCGCCACCGCCCCCGGAGCTGACCGAGGTGTTTTGCAGCTGGGGTGGCGGGGGTGCGGGAAGCGTCGTCACCACAAACGAGGACGTCACTCCGCCGATCGTGAGCACGACGGTCACGGGGGTGCTGTAGCCGGTAGATGAGGTCACGCGCACGGTGATATGTGCACCTGGGGCCACAACCCCTGGAGTCGAAGTGTAAGGACCCCCATTGATGCTGTACTGCGCGCCGCTGCTGACGCTGATCGTCGAGGAAACGTTCGTCCCGCCGACGGTGATCGCATTCGAGACCTGCACCGAGGACAGGGCGACGTTGTTAAGCGAGGTGAAACTGAAGGAAGTTGGTACGGCATTAGTGCCCGTCCCGCTCAATACCACGGTCGTGGGCGAAGAGGCCGTACTGTTGGTAATCACCAGTGTGCCCGTCAGGGTCCCTTCGCTTCCGGGATTGAAGGTCACTTCGATCGTGCAGCTGGTGCCGTTGAGCGCCGCGCTGCAGTCATTGGTCTGTGAAAAATTCCCGGTCGTAACGATGTTGCTGATCAGCGCGCCGTTGGTTCCGGTTACGACGATCGCCTGCGAGGCACTGGGTGTGCCCACAGAGGTTGGGCCGTACGTCAGCGTGAGGGGATTGGCCACCAGGGTGGCGGTACAGCTGATGGCGGAACTCACCGAGGCGGAGTTGTTGGTCTGATCCGGGTCGAGGAAAGTCGAGGCGCTGCCGAAGTCGGCATTCGCGGAGTTGTCCAACGTCCCGCCGCAGACCGTGGTGACGTTCAGCGTCCCTGAGATGGTGTAAGTGACCGAGCCGTTGGACGGAAGGGTGAGCCCGGACGTGTGCAGGTTGCCGGATCCGGAAGCCGTGCAACTCGCTCCTCCCGCGGCGGCGCAGGTCCAGCTGAGTCCGGTGATCGATGCCGGCAGGGCATCGGTCACGAGCGGTGCATCGCCGGCACCGATCGGGTAGGACCCATTGTTCGTCACGGTCAGGGAGTAGGTGACGGGTGTACCCGCCAGGACCGTGGCCGGCCCGCTCATGGTCACCTGCAGGTCATCTGGACTGGCAGCGCCCAGCCCCTGAAGTTCGTGGTAGTTGGTCGAACCGCCGGTGCTGCCACTGAAGCCGACACTCAGATTGGCCGGGGCCGCGAACGGGAAATCCACGTTGGAAAACAGCGATTGAAAGGGTTGACCGGCGGCGCTCTGGAACTGCACAGTCACCGTGTAACCCACGGAAGCCGGCGTCAGGGTCACAAGCACGGTCTTAGGCGAGGGACGGGCGCTCACCCCGGGATCGTCAACGCCGCCGGCAATCGGCGCGTTGGTGATGAACTGATCATTGTCACTAAGCGGTCCACGGAGCACGAGGGAGTCGGGAACATTCCCCGGGCCGCCTCCGGCACCGCCGCACTGATCACCAGGATTCGAGAAATTGCCGTATTCATCCAACCCGATGGCCAGGTAGCCCCCCGCGCCACCGCAATAGCCGAGTCCGCCCCCCGAGGCGGCGCCGCTCATGTCCTGGGTCGAGTCGTACAGGAAGAAGGTGATGCCGTCGGCTCCGTCCCCGCCCCAGGCCACGTAGTTGAAGCGGACGGTCACCGGCACATTGCCGGGAAAGCTCTGCCCGGTATCGAGCGCCAGGCCTCTTTGGGCGAAGTTGTTATCGCTCAGACGCAGCCATCCTTGTCCGGCCACATCGATTGACGGTGCGGTCAGGAGCGCATCCCCGCTCAGCGTCCATCCGGGCGCTGTCGTATCGGTAAAAGTCTCCTGCAATTTGAATTGCGCGAATGCGGGGCTCGTATGGGTCGTCATCAGCACGGCCAGCAGGTAACCCACGGCTGGCAGGGTCCGTCTCGCGCTGCGAGCAAGTGAAATGCGGTTCGGCTCCAACATGGTGCGTTGCCTCGATTACTGACCAATGCGATAAATCGGCGGCCTTGTTTGCCGACACCCGGAGTCTTGTTGGTTATTGGACATAACCGCAACCGGCAGGCCCCCGCGCTGTGACGGGACGGGGAGTGAATTCAACAGAATGTGACGTGCCTCAACCCGGAGAGTCAGTCGACCACCCTTGCGTGGCGGCTTCCGGCGGGTGTGGGGGGGAACTCTTTCACGCTCCCCGGTGCTCTCTTTAATAGAGACGGGACGCAAGCCGAATCCATGGCGATCGTCCGTGGCACTGCCCATGCGCTGAGGACGGTGCGGTCCTACAGCCATTGCCGCAATGGGCTTACAAGCTAATAAAAATTCGGTGTCACTATTTGTGTGCGGCTGATTGCAGCCGTAAACCGAAAATATAAGGAACTGTCATGAAAAGTTTAATTCTCTGCGCGTGCGCAGTGCTGGGAGCGAGCTCCGCGACTTACGTATTAGCCGATACGGTAAGTTCCGACGCTTCGGCCACCGGAACGTACGTGAAGGATTCGGCGATTACGACCAAGGTGAAGACAAAGCTGGCCGCCAAGCATGTAACGACGCTCACCAAGATCAATGTCGATACCGACAAGAACGGTGAAGTGTGGCTGAGCGGGTCTGCGCCGACCAAGGATGCCAAGGATCTGGCTGAAATGGTCGCCAAAGACACCGACGGTGTGAAGGCTGTTCACAACAATATCACTGTCGATAATCATTGATCGCATGACTCAAGGATGTCTTCCCGATGGCGGGAAGACATTCCTTTAGCTGCAGGGCGCCCGCCCCGCACTGATGCGCCATACCGCGTGTTCGCAAGCGTACCGAATCTAGCAGGCACGCTCTCAGAGGCGGCTAATCATCCCTCGAGCATTGGTCGGCCTTCGTGGGCCACCAACAAGTCGTGCATGTCATTGGCGTGTTCTTCTTCTTTGATCAGAATTTCTTCGATCAATTTCCGGGTTCCGGGATCCTTGTCGCCAAAGTAGCGAATCAGTTCGCGGTAGTGATCCACGGCTATTCTTTCGGCGATCAAGTTCTCCTTGATCATGTCGACCAGATTGTCCGCCTTGCCGTACTGTGAGGCCGAGCGCGATTCGAGTCCCTTGGGATTATAATTGGGCCTGCCGCCCAGCTGGTTGATGCGTTCCGCCACCGCCCTGGCGTGTTCGCTTTCGTCCTTCGCGTGCTCGTCAAATTCCGCTTTCACGCCGTCGCTCGATATACCCGTGGCTGCCACCGCGTGCATGGTGTAGCGAAGCACACAGACCAACTCGGTCGCCAAAACGGTTTGCAGGATCTCGATGGCCTTCGCCGGGTCTCCGGTATAGGAGTGCGTAACGCCACCGTCGTTGAGGTGCTTCCGGGCGCGCTCGCGTAAGGTCTTAATGTCGGTCAGGAAGGGTTGGGCGTTCTTGCCGGATGATTTCTTGCTCATGATCGAACATTCCTCAGGGGATTGGCAGAACTCAACTATACCCCTCGCCCGATGCAATTGAATGAGCTAATCCTTATCTCGGTGGCCAGAGCGTGGCGGGCGCCGGCCGCTCGGTTTTTCGGTGCGTCTCACCGCAAAACTTGTGATGGTCCCCGTGACGGAGGGTGCCGTGGCCCGATCCGGCAGTCGAGCGCTTTGACCCGCACGGTCGGGCCCAATCGCCATGCCTTGGGCGCTGGTCACTCGCCCCACCTGGCCATGGGTCACCGTGGGCGCCGGAACCGGACGGGTGTCGGATGTCGTCCGCAGCCGGATCTCAGAAGGAGCCGACTATCATCGCCTGGAGTCCTGAATAGCCCAACGTGACATTGCCGTTGAATGCGGCCTTGTCCACGCCCACGTTGACCTTGAAATAGTCGTAGCCCAAACCCACTCCAAAATGGCGGCTGAACATCCACTTGCCGGCCACTCGTAGATCCCACCAGTCGCCGTCGTAGGCGTCGTAGTGCACCTTGAGCCATTGGAATTCGGGCTCGATGATGATATTCGGAGTGACGGCCCAAGCCGCGCGTGCCCCAATTACCGGCAAGGGAACCGGCAAATTGCTGTTTGAGCTCGAGTAGGAAGCCGGTGATACGTTGCCGTTACTGTCGGTAAGGGTCGCTTGGCCGGAAAGCTTGATTGACATATCCAGCATGTGGACTCCGGCGCCGGCCGAGAGCTCGAAGTTGGGCCGCCTCACGAACTCGTATTCGTAGGAAAGCTCGTAGACCGAGAGCTTGGACTGGGCCGTAACGCTGGCGTTCGCCGAAAACGTGTAATTGCCCCAGGCAAAATCCTTATCCAGGGTCCTGGTGTTCGACAGGTTGTTGTTGAAGTACACGAACCGCAGGTGGTGCTTCTCGGTGATTCGCCACAGGGCGTCCGCACGGATGCGCTGGTGGTCACCGTTGGTGCCAAAAGTATGCGCAAAATCCACCGGTTCGTTGGACTTGTTGGCGTTGCCATCGAAAGTGGCTTTCAGATCGTTGGACACCACATAAGTGCCCAGGCTCACCGAGAAGGGATCGGTCAGAAATACCGAAGTCGAAGTGCCTTCAACGTCCACATTGCTGCCGGGTGTGACTGTGGACTGGGCGAGCGACGGAGTAGTCAGAAAGGCATTGGCCAGACCGAACATTGCAATGGGCACAATTCTGAATGCGATTTTAGCAGCCACGGTAACCTTCCCCCTTGTTGGCCGTCATGGACTTAGCCGCGAGCACAGTCGCAGAATATTTCAGTCCTAGTGTACTTCCGGACCTGCCGCGAGAATACACCAATCAGGAGAAGGTCGGGGTTTGGGCCCGGTCAGGTATTTCTTTAACCGGCGGAACGCCACCCTTCCCCTGTCTCTGACCCCTTCAGAGCCCCAAGGACTGTCGCGACCGGAATGGCTATTTGTTGCCGAGCTTCATTTGGTCCAAGTGTGTCCGCACCCGGTCTCGAAAACCCTCGCTGCTGGTAACCGTCGTGCCGCCGCGCAGCACCAAAATGAAGTCACCGCGCGGCGTTCGGCTTACCTCTTGGATCAGGTCCGTGTTGACCAGGCAGGATCGACTGATGCGCAACATGGGCTGTCCCTTGAGCAGCTCTTCGGCCTGTTGGAGCGTGCTTCGGGCATGGAAGCTGTTCCGCCCGACGCGCAAGGTCACGTAGTTGCGGTCCGCTTCGACAACCTCGATGGTGGTGACGTCCAGCATTCGCATCGTGCCGCCGGACTCGGCCAAGAGGCGTGTGGCTCCAGGGGCCAGTCCTCGTGCGCTTTGCTCGAGCGTGGCGAGCACGCTGGAGAGTTGGTTGTAGCGATCCTCGAGGTTCGGTGCGGCGGTGAACCGGCGTCGTACCCGGGCGAGGGTGGCTTTAAGCCTTTGCCGATCGAAAGGCTTGAGCAGGTAATCAATGGCGTTTACTTCGAACGCTTGGATTGCAAAATTATCGTAGGCCGTGACGAAGACGATCAAAGGAATCGTGGTGGGGTCCAGCGCCCGGGCCAGCTCGATCCCGGTCATGGTGTCCATCTGGACATCCAGGAACAACAGGTCGGGCTGAGCGCTTGGCGATGGCGGAAAGCGCCGTTGCGCCATCGCTGAACTCACCGACGATCTGCAGGTCGGGCTCCGCCTGGCAGTACTCGCGCAGGCTCCGGCGCGCCGCCGGTTCATCATCCACGATCATGACCTTCATGGCATGCCCGCGGCAGTGCCCTCTTGAGCCAAGGGCGAATCGCGAAGGGCCGGCAATCGGATCTCCGCCGACCAGCGGTTTGCGGACTCAAGATCCGTCCTTAGTTCGCCACGCGCGCCAAAGTGCACCTGGAGGCGTTCACGCACATTGGATAGCCCAATCCCGGCCTGATTGATCATGCGGGAAGGCGAGACCGTATTAGTGATGCGCAAAATCAGCACTTCAGCCTCGGATCGAAGCATCAATCTCAATGAGCACGGCACCCTTCATGGCCCGCCAGGCCGTGGACCACGGCGTTCTCCACCAGCGGCTGGAGAATGAGGCTCGGCACCCAAAGCGCCGGGATCTGGGCGGCGTCCGGCAGGACGATGGTCAGCCGGTCCGGGAAACGCCGCATCTGCAGTTCAAGGTAGAGTCGCGCGAATTGCAGCTCGTCGGCAAGGCGCGAGAATTCGCGTTCCCCGGCATTGAGCAGGCGCCGCAGCAGATCGGCCAGCTGAATAACCATCGATTGCGCCAGCGTCGGGTCCCAGCCGATCTGCGCATGGATGGTATTTAACAGATTGAACAGCGTATGCGGGCGACAACTGCATGCGTAGCGCGGCCAGGCGAGCGGCGTGCCAGTCACTTTCCAGCGCCGTGACCCGAAGTTCGCGCATCGCGATATCGTTGGTACCACGAGAAGCCATTGATTGCCGCGAGTCCGAAGGCGTAGGCGAAGAAGAAGCTCGTGGCGCTGGCCAGCCACAGTGCGATCGACCCCGATGAAAAGAACGGCTCGGGCATCTTGGGGTGCCAGGGCTTGTAGACGTGCGGCAACGGAAAAAAATACTCGCCGAGCCAAAGCGCCGGCGACGCCGCCACGGCAAAGGCCACCGCAAGCAAGAGTTGTACCGGCACGGCCCGCCATACCGGCAGCCACCCTTGACGGAGCGACAGCCACAGGCAGCCCACCAGGGCGGGAAACAGCGCCAGGTGCTGGCAGAGCCGGGCGTCCCACGGAAGAAACAGCGTCACCGGGGTCACCTCGCCAAACCCGACGCGCAGGCTCTGTGCATAGAGAATGTCAGAGACCGTGACGTACAACCAATATATGGCCGCCACCGCGAGCAGTCGCCGAAAGCTAAGGGTAGCCGGCCTGGGGAAAGATGAACTTCCCTCGGGCGGTGAATAGGCCCGCGAAACCACGGCGGTGCCGTGAGCTCGTGATCCCTTCGGTCGATGGCATGAATGTCGGCATGTCTTGAGTCGGGTTCTTCGTCAAGCCAAGCCTACCGCAGCTGAAGCGCCGATGAGCGCATCAGAACAGCCATAGGGGACAAGTGCGTTGCGCAGCGGGACGGGTACGCCTAGGAAGCCGGACGCGGAACCCATCGAGGGCGGGCCATAAAGCGGTATCGCCGGAGGGTTCGCCAGGCGATCGCGACTTTTCGCCGTAGATGGCGCGGTCGCGGTACGAGTGCGGTGTTTGACGGGACGAACTCGCTCCTTGGCCCATTTAACCTGCACCCGGTCTGTTGTCTGATGACGCGGTGACAAAGCGCGTTAAAGACCATGAGCAAGCAAAACTAGGAGCCTATCGATGAGCACCTACGGAAGATTCACTGCCGCGGCCGGATCCATTGTCCTCAATGTCGTGGTGGCTCTTGTACTGAGCCAGGCGGCGGGGCAGCCGCAGTGCCTCCCGCGGACGCGTCTGTACAGGGTTCACACACCTACACTGTGTATGTGGGTAACGAACCTCCGGCGGCGCACGCCAAATGTGCGCCGGTGGAATACGGACGCGCGCAATCATAGCGGTGGTCCTGGGGTTGATCGTCTGAGCCGAAGAATCCTGATCGCGCAACCCCGCGCACGGACGCGCTTGGCTTGCGCTGCATCGCATGGCTGCCTTCAGACCTTGCACAGGCGCCGCGCGCCTTCCTCCAGCGTGGCCTCATCCTTGGCGAAGCTGAGGCGAATAACGCCGTGATCCGTGCCGTCGCTGTAAAAAGCGGACAGTGGGATGGTGGCGACCTTGAACTCCCGGATCAGCCGCAACACGAAGTCGCTGTCAGATTCGCTTGAAATCTGCACGATAGCGGGCGAGCATGAAAAACGAACCGGCGCTCGGCAGCAGCTCGAAGCGGGACTTCGCCAGGGCGTGAGCTAGAAAATCACGCTTTCTTCTGATAGAACACGGACAAGCCCAGATAGGACTGCTCGTCGGCGAGCATCGCCGCAAACGCGTACTGCATCGGGGTATCGGCCGAAAACATCATGAACTGATGGACCTTGCGGATTTCCTCCATCAAATGCTTCGGCGCCAGACAGTAGCCCACGCGCCATCCGGTCACGTGATAGGACTTGCCGAAGGAGGAGACGATAACGCTGCGGGCGGCGAGCTCGGGACTCCTTGACATGCTTTGGTGCGTGGCGCCGTCAAACACGACGTGTTCATATACCTCATCCGAGAGGATCACCATCTCGGTGCCGCGCGTGAGCGCGGCCAGGCGTTCCAGATCCCCCTCGCTGCAATACCGTGGCGGTCGGATTGTGCGGGGTATTCAATATGATCATGCGCGTGCGTGGCGATAAGGCCGCCTGCACCCGCAACCAGTCCACCGTGAAATTGTCGGGGGCGAGTTTTATCGCAATAGGGGAGGCGCCCTGGAGCCGGATAATCGGCGCATAGCTGTCGAACGAAGGCTCGAAATACAAGACCTCATCGCCCGGATGCACGAGCGCGCTGATCGCGGCGTACAGACCCTGGCTCGCACTTCCCACGACGGTAACCTCGTCATCGGCGCCGTAACGAGTGCCCGTGAGGCGGAAGCATTTCTCGACGATAGCCTCGCGCAGGGAGGGCAACCCGCTCATTCGCGCGTATTGGTTGTGCCCGGCCCGCATCGCCTGGTAAGCCGCCTCCACCAGGCGCGGATCGCAAGCGAAAGTTTGGCGCACCCTGGCAAAGGTCCAGAGCCTCGTGCTGGGAGGCGAGCTGACCGATGACCGTAAATATCGTGGTGCCCACATCCGGGAGCTTGGAGCGAGGAGTTAAGGCGCTTTCCATCGAGACGAAATCCTTAGGTGTTGCTTATCCAGGCGCGGCCGCACGCGCTTCAGAGTCACCGGCTCGTTTTGGGAATCATTGAGCGACACGAGCCTCGGGCGGGTAAGTGTCCCTCGATCGTGGTGTTATCACAACCGCCGCGCCACTCACAGCCAAGCAGAACCGCCAGCGTGAGCGTTGAACCCCTGGGAGCGCAACCGGTCGAATCCTGCCGGACGTCGCTTCGAGGTTAGTAATACTATTGGTGCGCTCTTTATCTGTAGCCGGAGTCCGAATGAGCAGATTCGCTGCGTGTTTTGCGCTGTCGCTTGTGTGCCTCGGCTTTGGGGGTTGCGCGAGGGAATGGTCCAGGCCCGGCACGTCAGAGCAAGAATTGAACGCGGACAAATTAACCTGCGAACAGGACGCGGCGAGGTTATATCCTGTGATCCATGATGCGCCATTGAGCTATCGGCCCATGGCCTCGAGCAAGTTGGACACCAGTTGCGTGCAGCAGAGCGGGTTCAATAACTGCGATACCGCAGGCGGCGCGGGAACGCCCGCTTCTGCAGCGAACCGTGATGCCAATGGTTACGATCGCGATGCGGCCGTCAAATCGTGCCTGCTTTCCAAGGGTTACGCCTACAAAAAGGCCGCACACTAGGGGCGTGGCCCGCCGGAACGTGCAAGTGCGCGGAGGGCAGGCAGGGGCCGAAGTCCGGAGTATTCGCCCACCCGACTGACGCTGAGCGCGTCTGTTGGCTAAAATCGGATCCGTTTCATCGTCGTGCCGCCCAATTCCAAATCCGGAGGGTTCTTATGGTTGGTTACATTACGTTCGGAACCAAGGATCTCGCACGAGGTGCGAAATTCTATGACGCGATCGCCAAGGAACTGGGTGTCGGCCGCATGATGGAAACCGAACGCTTTATCGCCTGGGGAAAGCCGGGTGGCGGAGCGGGCCTGGGCCTGACACTGCCCTTTGACGGCAAGGCGGCGAGCGTGGGGAACGGTGTCATGGCAGGGCTGGAGGCCAAGGACAAAGCGCACGTTGACCGTATCTATAAGCTCGCACTGTCGTTGGGTGGTACCGACGAGGGACCGCCAGGACCGCGCGGCGAGGGATTCTATGCGGGCTATTTCCGCGATCCCGACGGCAACAAGCTCAATGCCTTCGTGATGGGCTAGTCCGCAGCAGGACCCTCCGGCCGCGCGCCTGGCGACAGGCAATGCGGCCGGGATGACGGCGCGAAGGCCTGTAATCTCGGCCGCTGGCTGGACTTAGGCGGGCGCTGATCCGTCCTTGAACAGATTCTTCAGCTGCGCGCGCATCTGAGGGGAATCCTTGTGTCCATGGACAGCGACCGCGTGTTGCGCGGCGGCGTCCAAAAGTTCCTTCTCGGTGTCGGCCGAGATGGCGACGCTGCATTTCGAGTCGCTCGGGAATTCGCGGCAATCGATGTATTTGCGTGACATATAATCCTCCTGTGTTGCGAGCGGTGCGGATTTAGGACGTTTTGGCGTATTTGCTGGCGCCGAACCAGTCGATCACCACGACCGGTTCCTCGCCGACCACCCAGGCATCGTGGCCGCTGCGTGACCATTTTAGCGGAATCTACCAACTAGTAGGTAAGATCGGCAAGCTGCTGCTAGAATTGGTCGATGGGCCCAGCAGAACAGAGGCGCGCTCCGGACACCGCCACCCGGATTCTCGAGGTCGCCGAGCGGCTCGCACAGACCCGCGGATTTAATGGTTTCAGCTACGCGGATATCGCGGCGGAACTCGGCATTACCAAAGCGAGCCTGCACTATCACTTTGCCACCAAGGCGGATCTCGGTTGTGCCCTCATCGCGGGCTACAGCAAGCGGTTCGAGGCGGCGCTTGCACAGATAGGAGCGGCCGACCCTAAGGACACTCTCAATCGTTACGTGCAGTTGTACGAAGACGTTCTGGTCCGGGACCGAATGTGCCTGTGCGGAATGCTCGCCGCCGAATATTCCACCCTTCCGGAGGCGATGCGCGGGGAACTCCGAAGTTTCTTTGATAAGAACGAGTCGTGGCTTGCGATCCATCTGGACCGGGGTCGCAAGGCGGGCGTGCTGCAATTTGACGGCCCACCGATCGAGATGGCGCGCATGCTGACCGCGGGATTAGAGGGAGCGATGTTGTTGGCGCGTTCTTATGAGGACCCCGCGCGGTTTGAAGCAACCGCCAAGCGCCTGGTGGCGGAGGTAAGTCATTCGCGTCGCTCCGATTCTGGAGCACGGCAGGCCAAGGAACGGTCCCCTCGAGCAGTTTCAAGGAAGCGAGTTGCGGCGGCCTCCGCCCGATGACCGTGAGTTTGCGGCCGTTAATTTCCGGTTGCCTGGTTTGGGCTTGTGCCGTCGCTAAGAGCACAATATCGGAGAGCAGACCAGTTTGCCCCAGAGCATCGTGACCGCTCGGTGATGAATAGCTACCATTTGGTGAGCCACTGGTATTTTTCAGCGCCCATCGAGTGTATCTGGGACGGGCTCTATGCCGTCGAGGCGTGGCCCAAGTGGTGGAAGTACGTGCGTGAAGTCGAGGAACTGGAACGCGGTGACGATTCAGGCGTGGGCGCAGTTCGTCGCTACACCTGGGGCAGCCGCTTACCCTACCGGCTCTCGTTCTCTATGCGTACCACGATTGTGAGCGCCCCCGATCTTCTTGAAGGAGTCGCCGAGGGCGAACTCAATGGACTGGGCCGTTGGACCCTGCTTCAGGAAGGTGCGAACACGCATGTGCAATACGATTGGCAGGTGTCCACCGGTCGTCCCTGGATGAATACGCTCGCCCCGGTACTGGCGCCCGTGTTTCGCTGGAATCATGGTGAAGTCATGGCGGAAGGGGCTCGAGGCTTGTCCCGATACCTGGGAGTACGTCAGGTCGAGAGGTGATTTTTCCAATGGACACCCTTGTGCCCGTCAACATTGACGACATCGCCGTGGAAATGCTCAGCACTCGAAGCGGCGCCTGCAAGAATGTCCTAACTGCCTAAACGGAGGATCTATGAGATCAAAAACACGACCAGTAAGGTGCGCCTTGGCGCGGATTGATGTGAGAGAACGACGGGCGATGCCGAAAGTTGCGGCCATCTTGTTTCTGGGGATGGCGGGCGTTGTGTTTGCAGATCAGGCGAGTGATGTCGCGGCGCTCGAATCGCAATGCGCCGCGGAGCGCGAAGCGAAGATCAAGCCGCTCCGGGACGCCGAGATCGCCAAGTGCAAAGCGACTCGACCGGATGACCCGTCTTACTGCGAGCGCTATTGGAGCGATTACGGCAATGCCAAGCGACTTTCGAACGGCACCATGAGTCCGCGCATGTTCGATGATTTGCCCAGCTGCGTCAGCGCCTACCAGGCCCGCAAGGCGCTCAATCAAAGCGGCCGTTAGGCTCAGGATCAAGGTTCACGACCGGTATGGGCCCGGAACCTGTTCAGCCCTCCGGACTGAATGCCAAATGCTGGGCGAAGCCACCCTCAGCGTTTGCTCTCCGGGGTGACAGGGAGGCTCCGATGGCCCTGTGCATCGAGGGCCCGGACGGCAAAAAATACGTTGTCCTTGCTCAGCGGCAGCGTGACTTTGGTGCCGGCAGTCACGGACTGAGCGTGTTCCCACACAGGGCTGGTCGTGGCGCGCCAGAGGACTTCATATCCGCTTGCGCCGGGCGAGGCGGACCATTCCAGCGTCGAATCATTCTCCAGTTTAGAGGCCTGAATCGTGACCTGAAGGGGCGGCGCAGGAGCGCTGGCGAGCGAGGCCAGGGTCGCCGCATTGACGCGCGCCACGCCGGCAATGTAATCCGTATCGACAAACTTGATCAGGTCGCCGTACTCGATGCCATCCTCGGTGCGAATTGTTTGGTGCTGGCGTGTGAAATCTTCCCGATATTCTGTAAACCGCACGGCCGCGTAGCCCTGCTCGTTGAACGAAAGATGATCGCCCCCGCGCAGGAAACGGTCCGGGCGGAAAACTAACATCGGTTGTACGGGGAGGGCGTACTGCGAGGCGGTCTCGGCCACGTAGCGTGCGAGTTCCCTCGAGGTCGAATCATTCTCGGTCCCCATCGCCCTTATTAGTTGCAGCTGGCGATCATCGCGTGCGACGGGCAGTCCCTCGGAAAAAACCCTGACCGCCTTCTGATCCTGCTGCGCACTGCGGTTGCCACCGACGATGTCGTTGTTGAGTACCGCCTCGATGTTCCACTTAAGGTCGTGCGCCATATGCGCGAAGTGTTCACTCCCGTAGAGGCCTTGCTCTTCGCCGGCCACAGCAAGAAATATTATGGTCCCGGGAAATTTCAGCTTGCTCAGCACCCGCGCGCTTTCGAGGCTGACGGCCACCCCGCTGGCGTCATCGTTGGCGCCGGGGGCATCGTGAGTAATATCGAAATTGTCGCTGTTGCGCGAGTCGTAATGGCCGCTCACCAGGACTATGCGGGATGCTGCGCCCCGGTCCGTCCCCTTGAGCACCGCGTACACATTGCTGATGACTGTGGGCCGGGAAAGACGCTCGCCGGACTGCTGGGTGTAGGAATCGATCTTGACCTCAAGGCAGCCACCGCACTCTTTTGAGTACTGTTCGAACTGCGCGCGGATCCACTCTCGGGCGGCCCCGATCCCGCGGCCCGAGGCCACGCCCGCCGCATCCTGCGCAGACAGCGTCGAGCGAGTACCGAATCCGACCAGCGCCGAGATGTCCGCCTGGATTCGCGCACTGGAGACTTCGCTCAAGGCAGCGGCGACACGCGCGTCCGGTACGGCTCCCTGGCACGAGCCCGCCAGCGCGGTGGCCCAAAGTGCCCAGGGCGCCAGACGGCGAGCTCGTGTTTGACTGTGATTCATGATCTTGCCCTTGATTGCCAAAGCACGGGCAACACGCTAACTTGTGTCGATG
Source organism: uncultured Gammaproteobacteria bacterium (assembly GCA_963795685.1). Classification (GTDB taxonomy): domain Bacteria; phylum Pseudomonadota; class Gammaproteobacteria; order Steroidobacterales; family Steroidobacteraceae; genus FEN-1191. The sequence goes on along the minus strand of CAWCJE010000009.1, from coordinate 220,284 downwards.
CCAATAATCAAACAGTCCTTGCGCGAAACGACTTGCCAAACCGTCGCGCGCGCCCTCGGCGTCGCCATGCTGGCAGTGCTCCTTCCGGTTGCGGGAGCGAGTGCGGCCACGCCCGCTTTAACGCCTGCGGCCGTGGCCGCACCGGATGAGTACGGGGCGCACGCCGCAATGGACGTGATCAAGAAAGGTGGCAACGCCGTGGATGCGGCGGTCGCCACTGCCTTCGTTCTTGCCGTGACCTACCCCGAGGCGGGCAATCTTGGGGGCGGCGGCTTCATGATGATTTATCTGAACGGCAAGCCGGCCTTCATCGATTATCGCGAAACCGCGCCAGCCGCGGCGACAAAGGACATGTACCTGGATGAGAAGGGCGCGGTCATCAAGGATTCGAGCATCATCGGACCGCGCGCTGCAGGTGTGCCCGGCACGGTGGCGGGACTCTGGGCCGCGCACCAGCGCTACGGCACGCGGCCGTGGAAAGAGCTGCTGCAACCGGCCATCCGCCTGGCTCGCGAGGGCTTTACGCCCCCGAAGGGCTTGGCCGAGAACATCAAGGAGGCTCGGGCCGGCTTTGGTGCGACGAACTTTGACCGCTACTTTGGTAAGGTCACTCAGGGGACCGTATTCAAGCAGCCCGAGCTGGCCGCGACGCTGACGCGGATTGCCAGCGGCGGGGCGCAAGAGTTTTATCACGGTCAGACCGCGCAGCTATTGGTCAAGCAGATGAAGCCCGGTGGCCTTATCACCATGCAGGACATGGCGGGCTACAAAGCGAAATGGCGCGAGCCGCTCACTGCCGAATGGCGAGGCATGACGCTACTGACACCGCCTCTGCCAAGTTCGGGCGGATTCGCGCTCATCGAGTTGCTGAAAATGCACGATGCACTGGGTCCGAAATTCAATGGCCTGGCGCACAACTCGACCCAATACGTGCACCTGATTGCGGAAATGGAAAAGCGCGTATTTGCGGATCGCGCCGAGTACCTGGGCGATCCTGACTTCGTACACGTACCCATCGAGCGGCTGATTGACCCGGCCTACATCGCCCGGCGCGCCGCCGAAGTCCGCCCGAATGAGATTTCCCCGGTCGAGACCGTCAAGCCGGGCCTCCAGGAAGGGATGCACACCACCCATTTCTCGATTCTGGACGCGCACGGGAATGCCGTCGCCAATACCTACACGCTCAATGACTGGTTCGGCGATGCCGTGGTGGTCGAGGGTGCCGGATTTCTACTCAACAACGAGATGGATGACTTCAGCATCAAACCCGGCGTGCCGAACCTCTACGGGGTGGTCGGCGGCACCGCCAACGCCATCGCGCCCGGCAAGCGAATGCTTTCATCGATGACACCGACCATCGCTGTAAAGGACGGTCACGTGGCCCTGGTGGCGGGATCCCCGGGCGGTTCGACGATCTTCACCTCGGTCTTTCAGGCGTTCCTGAACATTTACGATTTCCACATGACACCGCAGCAGGCCGCGGCCGCGGGCCGCTTCCATCATCAGCTTCTGCCGCCGGATCAGATTATTTATTCGCGATGCTGCGCTCTGCCCGCCGAGACTCTGCAAGGACTGCGTGCCCTCGGTTACAAGCCGGAAGTGAGCCCGTGGGAGTTCGGGGACCTGGAGCTGATCGAAGTGGGCGAGGGCGGGAAGGTCAGTGCCGGATCCGATCCGCGTGGACGTGGGCTCTCGATCGTAGATGATCATCCGCCGATCAGGGCCGCGAGCGGTCACTAGAACGAATCTTCGAGCCTGCACTGACCGGTGGCCTGTGCAAGGCGGGTCTGCGCAGCGACGAGGCGCGATTTAATTCGTCGGAAGCTCCCGCCGCGGACCGCGCTTAAATGCCTTATCGATGGCCGCAATCTGATCGGCACTGAGCTCAAATTTCGCGGCGCCCGCATTGTCGGCGACATGCTCGGGTCGCGCCGCCTTGGGGATCACGAACACATTGGGATCGCGCAACAAGAACCGCAGCGCGACCTGCCGGGCCGTTGCGCCGTGCGCCGCCGCGATCTGCTGCAGTACGCGCCCGCCGGGCGCCTCCGGCTCATAGATACCCGCTGAGCGTCCGAAAGGCGTGTACGCGACCACGGCCGTGCCGTGCGCAGTGCACCAGGGCATCACCCCGTGTTCGATAGCCCGTTCCGCCACATGATAGAGCACCTGGTTGCAGGCGGGTGCGCCGGCGATCGCGGTCACTTCCTCGAGATCGGCCACGTCGAAATTGCTGACTCCCCAGGAGCGGATCTTGCCCTCGCGTTGCAAAGCGGCGAACGCCGCGACGGTGTCCGCAAGCGGATAGCGGCCACGCCAGTGCAGGAGATAGCAATCCAGGTGATCGGTGCCCAGGTTCTTGAGGCTCTGCTCGCAGGCCAGCACCGTGCCGCGCGTGGAGGCGTTGCTCGGCAAAACCTTGGAGACCAGAAAGACCTCAGCGCGCCTCCCGCGGATCGCCTCGCCGATCACCTGCTCCGAGGCGCCCGAACCGTACATTTCGGCCGTGTCCAGGTGCGTCATCCCCAAGTCCATGCCCGCCCGCAATGCGGAAACTGCATCGGCCTTCCGGGCCACCTCGATTTGCCATGAGCCCTGGCCGATTTCGGCCACCTGACGCCGGGTGTTCCCGAAGTTTCGCAAATGCATGGCGCTACACCGATATGAATGGGAGGGGAGCTACTCAGCGACGGATCAACCAGAGGACCGCGCTCAGCACCGCACTCAGCACGAGCATCGTGGTGATTGGCACGTAGATTTTGAGTCCGGGCCGGTCAATGATCAAATCGCCCGGAAGCCTGCCGAGTGGAATTCCCGAGACCCAGGGCCACAGGATCCCCGTGAGCAGCAGCAGGGCGCCGGCGATGATCAGTACGCGTTGCATGGATGAGGTTCTCGCTCGCCGGCAGTTATGCTCCGAGCTTGCAGTACATAGAATAGGGCCTCATGCCCTGGCTGACCAAATCCCGCTACACCTCTGGCCTGCAATGCACTAAACGCCTGTGGAACGAGGTCCACGCGCCGCTTGCCTCGGCGGCCGCGGACAGCGTGGCCTTCATCAATGGCCGTGAGCTCGATCGGCTGGTGCAGACCCTCCAGCCGGGCACGGTCATATCGCGCGACAGAGGCATGCCGGCGGCCATTGCCGAGACCGCCCGCGTCCTGCGTGAGGCCAGCCCGCCGATACTTTATCAGCCGGCGTTCCGAGCGGGCGATTGTGCGGTCATCGCGGATGTCTTAAGGCGTTCAGGGCCGCACGCCACCTTGATTGAAGTGAAATCCTCGACCAGCGTGAAGGCCGTGCACATTGCCGATGTGGGATTTCAGACTCTGGTATTGCGAAACGCGAGGGTAGCGGTGGATCAGGTGATGCTCGCGCATATCAATGCCCGCTTCGAGCTGCAACACGCGGGCGACTATGCCGGGCTGATCATCGAGCAGGATGTGACCGGCGCTGTCGAAGCGGAACTTCCAGTCATCGCGGAGTCCGCCGCGGCCCTGCAGGCCGTGATGGCCAGCCGGGTACGCCCGGTGGTGCCGATGGGCCCGCAGTGCACGAGCCCTTACGAGTGCCCGTTCATTGAACGCTGTACTTCGGAGCGCGGAGTCCAAGCCGAATTTCCGGTGAGCCTGCTGCCGCGGGCGGGCAAGACCGCCGAGGTGCTGTTGGCTGCGGGCTACTCCGAGCTTAGGGACGTTCCCGCCGAGCTGCTGTCGAGCGAGGTGCACCAACGGGTGCACCAGGTGACCCTTTCAGGGCAGACCTACTTTGACATCGCGGCCACCGCAGCGCTGCGCGAGCTGGGCGTTCCGATGGCGTATCTGGATTTCGAGACCATCGGGTTTGCCGTACCGCAGATCATCGGCACACGACCCTACCAGTCGCTGCCGTTTCAGTTTTCGCTGCACGTGGAGCGCTCGGCGGCGGAGGTGGAACACACCGAGTACTTGGCGATCGAATCATTCGGTGATTTCGGCGCGATGGCCGAAGCGCTGCTGGCCGCGGTGCCCGACATCGGACCGGTTTTCGCGTACAACGCGCCCTTCGAACATCGCGTGCTGACCGAGTTGGCCGATCGGCTGCCGCAGCTCGCAGAGCGCCTGCGGCAACTGGCCCTTAGACTGGTCGATCTGCTGCCGGTCACGCGCACGGCGTACTACCATCGGGACATGAAAGGCTCCTGGTCGCTGAAGGCGGTGCTGCCGACCATTGCACCGCACTTAGCTTACGCCGGGCTGGACGAGGTTCAGGAAGCCGGCGGAGCGCAGCTCGCCTTCCTTCTATTGCGCGCCGGCACGCTGCCGCCCACTCGCCGGGAGGGCTTGCGAGAGGCGCTGCTCAACTACTGCGGGCGAGACACCTGGGCGCTGGTTGTATTGAGGAGATTTCTTTGTGGCGAGGCTATAGATTGATGCACACCGATCAGGCCAATGCACAGAAACGTTAAAACATGACCGGAGCGCCGAAGGACATCGATCTGTTGTACGGACTTGAACCGGTCATCGAGCCGGGCGAGGAGGCCGGGAGCGACGCCCTGGAGCGCTTCGTTGACATCGAGTGTCCGTACTGCGGCGAGATGATTACCACACGCATCGATCTGTCGGTGGGGCCCCAGAGCTATGTGGAGGATTGCCAGGTGTGCTGCCAGCCGATCACACTTTCTGTATCGGTCACGGACGAAGGAGAGTTTCTCGATGTGGCCGCCGAACGCCTCGGGCAATGAGCGTTATTACTGCTGTAACCATTGCAAGGAGTGAGCAAACCATGTCCTGCGCGCAAGTGCCGACGACAAGAATCGCGCCGATCGCAATAATCTTGGGCCTCGCCTGGCTCGCCTTTGCCTCGTTGGCCGCGCCCCACGATGCCGTGATTCATGCCGGTACCCTGATCGATGGGACCGCATCGGAGCCACGGCATCAGGTTTCCGTGATCATCCATGACGATCGGATCAGCTCGGTAGAATCGGGGTTTGTCACGCCTGCCGGAGCACAGGTCATTGATCTTTCCAGCTCCACGGTCATGCCCGGTTTCATCGATTGCCACGTGCACGTGTCGAGCAAACTGCCCAGCGCCACGAACAGGACCGAGGACTGGCTCACTCATTCCGATCTCGACAGGGCCTTTGACGGTGCGGTGTTCGCCGCGGCGATGTTGCAGCAGGGATTTACCAGCGCGCGCGATGTGGGCGGCGGCGATGATACGGTCGCACTTCGCAATGCCATCAACGCCGGCAAGGTCCCAGGCCCGCGTCTGTGGGTTGCGCTCGAACCCCTCGGGCCCACCGCCGGTCACGGCGACATGCTTTCTGGACTTGACCAGGGACTGAGCCACGCGGGCTGGGACCATGGCATCGTCGATTCCGTGGAGCAGGCGCGCTACCGGGTTCGCGAGCACAGGCGCCGCGGGGCCGATCTGATCAAGATCATGCCTTCGGGAGGCGTGGCGTCCACCGGAGATGATCCACGGCAGCAACTGATGACCAACGATGAAATGGCCGCCGTTGTACAGACGGCCCATGCTCTGGGAATGAAGGTGGCCGCGCACATCTATCCGGCAGGAGCCATCGAAAATGCGGTGCGCGCCGGCGTGGACTCCGTCGAGCATGGTTCCTTTGCTACGGCTCAGACCTTTGCGCTGATGAAGGAGAAGGGCACCTACCTGGTGCCCACACTCACCGTGTACGACCTGTTCTACGCCGTGGCGCGCAGCACCCGGAACTGCTCGGGCCGGGCACGGCACAAAAGGAAATCACTTACGACTTGCTGCCCAAGAAGAATCTGGCGCTGGCGGTCCGGTCCGGCGTCAAGATCGCCTACGGCACCGATATCGGCGAGGGCGATCACGCCATGGAGTTCGGCCTGCTGATCGCCAACGGCATGGCGCCGGGCGATGCGCTGATCGCCGCCACCCGAAGTGCGGCGGTGCTGCTTGGCGCCGAGGACCGCATTGGGACAATCTTGCCGGGGCATTTTGCCGATCTTGTGGCCACGGCGAGCGATCCTCGGACCGACCCTGCGCAGTTCGAGCAGGTGCAGTTCGTCATGAAGGGCGGTGTGGTGTACCGACAGCACGGCGCCGTGGCCGCTCACTGACACTCCCCACCGACTGACCTTAACCGCCCGTCAGGCCGCGCGAGTCGCCGTAGGCCGGATGGCTCCCGACGATGTTCTTTGCTCCAAGGGCGGTCTCGTACCGGACCGGTTCGGCAGTCGTCTGCACCGCCGCCGAGGTATCCACCGCAAACAGCATGGCTTGGCCCGTTGTCACCAGGATTGCAGCCACCAATCCCAGGGCCCGATTCGCGTTCATAAATTTCTCCTTCGTAAAAAAGCCGAAGATCCGAACTGGAAAGACCTCAACGCTCATTCAGCTGCCTGCGAGGTGGTCTTGATTGCGAGGGCGAGATTCTGGGCGCGGGCCGAGGCATCAACAAACGCATTGGCTGAAGGGCACATTCAGTAAATCTGACCTCTGGCATCCGATCGGCGAGCTGGCACGCGGCGACAGAACTGCGCTCGCCATTGAGGGTCCGCAGCGCAATCACCGTAAAAACTAAGGCTTTGCCGCTCTGCGCCGGCGCGCGAGGGGTCCTTTCTACATACCGCAATTCACGCTCGAGATTGGTTCAAATATAACCGTATAGATATAACGAGATAGCCGCTCATGGCTTCCATGCGCAGCAACCTTCTGCGTACCCTCAAGCCCATGTCGAACGCCTTACGACAAGCCCATTTGCCCGAAGCCCAGTGGCGCGGAGAGCTCGATCGCCTCACCTCGGGGCTGGATGCGGCTGCCCTGAACTGGATCTCGGGATACACGGCAGCGCTGGCGCGCGAGCGCGGCGGCCTCGCTCGGAGCGAGTATCGTCCCGACGATCTGGCCTCGGACTTGGGCGAGGCCCAGGGCGGGCTCGAAGCGCAAGCGCGCGCCACGGTGCTGTACGGTTCGCAGACCGGCCATGGGCGACGTCTGGCCGAGCAGCTGGGCCATGCCGCAGAGCGCGCCGGACTGTCGGTGCGGGTACAAAGTACCCTCGACTACAACACGCGTGAGCTGGCCGCCGAGAGCCTGCTGTTTATCGTCATGAGCACGCACGGCGATGGCGATCCGCCCGATGAGGCGCGCGCGTTCGTCGATTTTCTGCACGGCCGTCGCGCCCCGAAACTTGCGAACCTGGCCTACTCGGTGCTGGCACTGGGCGATTCGAGCTACCCGAAATACTGCGAAGCCGGGCGGCTGATGGACGAGCGGCTGGCCGCCCTGGGCGCGCGTCGACTGTCGGCGCGGGTGGACTGCGACGTGGACTACGAGCGTCCGGCCGGTGCCTGGCTGAATCAGGCCGTCATCGATGCCGGCACCGAATTGGGCGTGGCGGGCAACAACGGCGCACGAGTGCGCGTGCTCACGCCCCTAAGCGCGGTCTCCAGTGATCCGACGCGGGAGCATCCGCTCGAAGTGGAGGTGATCGCCAACCAGCTGATCACCGGGCGCGGGAGCCTGCGTGCCGTGCATCATCTGGAACTGGCGCTTCCCGCCGGCCGCCTGGAGTATCACCCGGGCGATGCGCTCGGCATCGTGCACGAGAATCCTCCCGAGGCGGTCGATCGTGTGCTGGAACTCACCTCGCTCGATGGCCACGCTCCGGTGAGCTTCGAGGGCCGCGAACTCCCGCTGCACACCTGGCTCCGCTCGGAACGGGAACTGACGCGCCTGACCCGTCCGTTTATTGATGCGCACCGCAACCGGGCGGCCGCAGGTACCGCGCAGATGGCGGGCGCTGGACATCCCGCAGACCTGGCAGGTGGCCGACCTGCTGAAGAACGTGCCTGCGGAATGGACCGCTTCGGAGCTGGTGGGCGCACTTCGGGCGCTGACACCACGCCTGTACTCGATCGCCTCGAGTCGATCGAGCGTCGAGGATGAAGTGCACATCACGGTGGCCGCACTCGATTACCTGATCGACGGTGAACGGCGTTTTGGTTCGGCCTCGCGTTACCTGGCCACCCACGGCGAGGACAGCCGTCTTCAGGTGTACATCGAGCGCAACAAGCGCTTTCGGCTCCCCGTCGACCGCTCGCGCGATGTGATCATGATCGGGCCCGGCACCGGTGTGGCGCCGTTTCGCGGCTTCGTCCAGGAGCGTGCGGCCACGGCCGCCTCGGGTCGCAACTGGCTGTTCTTCGGCGCACGGCAGATGGACCGGGATTTCCTGTACCAGACCGAATGGCAGCACGCACTCAAGCACGGCGCGCTGCATCGGCTCGATGTGGCCTTCTCCCGCGATCAGGCCGAGCGCATCTACGTGCAGCAGCGCATGCGGGAGCAGGGCGCACAGCTGTTCCACTGGCTCGAATCCGGCGCGTACCTGTACGTGTGCGGAGACGCCGCGAACATGGCCCCCGACGTGCATGCGGCGCTGCTGGAGATTGTCGGGCACCACGGCGGGCGCAACCCGGAGGATGCGGCCGCCTACCTCAACACGCTGATGGGCGAGCGACGCTACGTCCGGGACGTGTACTGATGGCCGAGCTCTCTGCCGTCGAGCGCATCAAGGCGGCCAGCCGGGGCCTGCGCGGAACGATCGTGGACAGCCTCGCCAATCCGGTTACCGGGGCGTTGCACGAGGACGATGCGCAACTCCTCAAGCTCCACGGGAGCTATCAGCAGGACGATCGCGACCTGCGCGAGGAGCGGCGGCTGCAGAAGCTCGAGCCGGCCTACAGTTTCATGATCCGCACCCGCCTGCCCGGCGGGGTCTGCGCCCCGCAGCAGTGGCTGGCGCTCGATGAAATTGCGCGCCGCTACGCCAACGGATCGCTGCGACTGACGACGCGACAGGCGTTTCAATTCCACGGCGTGGTCAAGCGAGAGCTGAAATCCACGATGGCAGGCGATCAACCAGGCGCTGATCGACACGATCGCCGCCTGCGGGGATGTCAATCGCAACGTCATGGCCAGCGTGCTGGTGATCGAATCGCCCGCGCACGCCGAGGTCCAGCTCTGGGCACGGCGATTATCGGACCATCTGCTGCCGCGCTCGCGCGCCTATCACGAGATCTGGCTCGATGGGGTGCGGCTCGAGGACACGCCCGGTGCGGCACCCGAGGAGGAGCCGATCCTGGGCCGCACCTACCTGCCGCGCAAGTTCAAGTGCGGCATCGCGATCCCACCGAGCAACGACATCGATGTGTTCTCCCAGGACTTGGGATTTATCGCCATCATCGAGGACGGCGCGCTGCGCGGCTTTAATGTCTGCGTGGGCGGTGGGCTGGGCACGACCCATGGGGAGCCTGCGACCTATCCGCGGCTGGGCGATGTGATCGGCTTTATCACGCCCGATCAGCTCCTGAGCGTGGCCGAGGCTGTGGTGACCACGCAGCGCGATTTTGGCGACCGCAGCAATCGCAAGCACGCGCGGCTCAAATACACCATCGATACCCGGGGCCTGGAGTGGTTCGTCGGTGAAGTGCAGCGGCGCGCCGGTTTCACGCTGGCGCCCGCTCGCGCGTTTGAATTTCATCAGCACCGGGGATCAGTTCGGATGGCGCACCAGCGCCGATGGACTCGCTCACCTTTTGCTGCGAATCCCCTCCGGACGCGTTGCCGATACGGCGGCCGGACCCTGGCTGAGCGGCCTTAGGGCCATCGCGCAGATCCACACCGGCGATTTCCGGATCACGCCCAACCAGAACCTGCTGATCTCGGGAATCGGCGCCGGGCAGCGCGCACGGATCGATGAGCTGGTGCGAGAGCATGGGCTGGACCTGTACGAGCGCGCTTTGCCCGTGCGTCGCGACGCCCTGGCCTGCGTGGCATTGCCGACATGCCCCCTGGCCATGGCCGAAGCCGAGCGTTACCTGCCCCAGCTTCTGGGACTCATCGAGGAGCGCCTGGCGGCGCACGGTTTGTCGCAGGCGCCCCTGCTGCTGCGCATCTCGGGTTGCCCCAACGGATGCTCGCGCCCGTATCTGGCCGAGATCGGCCTGGTCGGCAAGGCCCCGGGGCGCTACAACCTGCACCTGGGGAGTGATGCCCAGGGCCGGCGGCTCAACGTGCTGTATCGGGAGAATCTCGACGAGGGCGCGATCCTCAAGGTGCTGGATGGATTGTTTGCCCAGATACGCCGCCGAGCGGCTCGAACAGGAACGGTTCGGCGATTACCTGTGGCGCAGCAAGCACCTGCCTTTGCGGGCCGCCGCATGAAGGACGACGATCGAAAAGGCCGCGCAAGGCGATGCCGGATCGCTGGCCGAGCTCAATCGTGTGCTCGATCCGCTGAGCGCCGAAAAGCGCGTCGCGTGGTCGCTCGAACACCTGCCCGGCGCTCACGTGCTGACCTCCAGCTTCGGCGCGCAGGCCGCGGTGTCCCTCCACCTGGTCACCCGCCAGGCGCCGCGCCTGCCGGTGATCCTGCTCGATACCGGCTACCTGTTCCCGGAGACCTACGCGTTCATCGAGAAGCTCACCGAGCGACTGAGCCTGAATCTCAAGGTGTACCGCAGCACGCTCTCGCCGGCCTGGATCGAGGCGCGCTTTGGCAAGCTCTGGGAGCAGGGCGTGGCGGGGCTCGAGAAGTACAACGATCTGACCAAGCTCGAGCCGATGCGCCGTGCGTTGCGCGAGACCGGCGCGCACAGCTGGTTCTCGGGACTGCGCCGCTCCCAGGCGCGCAGCCGCCAGCAACATCCGCCCGCTCGAGTGGCGCGAGGGGAGCTTCCGGATCTACCCGATCGTCGAGTGGACCGATCGGGATGTGGGCGCCTACCTGAAGAAGCACGAGCTGCCTTACCACCCGATGTGGGACCGCGGTTACGTGTCGATCGGCGACTGGCACACGACCCGCCCGCTGCATGAGGTCGGCAATCCGGAGGCCACGCGCTTCCTGGGCCTCAAGCGCGAGTGCGGGCTGCACGGCCTGAGTTAAAGTCCATGCGCTATTTCCCGCTGTTTCTGGACCTTCGGGACCGCCCGGTCCTGGTCGTCGGGGGCGGCACGGTCGCCGAGCGCAAGGTAAAACTCCTGCTGGCCAGTGGCGCCCAGGTGACGGTCGTGGCGCCGCAGTTGTGCACGCAAACTCGCGCAACGGCTCGCACGCGGCTAAATCCGGCACCGCGCCGGCGAATTTGTCGAATCGGACCTGGCATCGCAGCGCTGGGTCATTGCAGCCACCAACCAGGCCGTTCTAAATCGCCAGATCGCAAGCGCCGCCGAGGCCCGGGGCTTGTTCGTCAATGTCGTGGATGACGCGGAGCTCTCCAGTGCGATCATGCCCTCGCTCGTTGATCGCTCCCCGCTCCTGATCGCGATCTCCAGCGGCGGCACGGCACCGATGCTGGCGCGGCACGTGCGCGAGCAGCTGGAGAAACTTCTCGATCAGTCCCTCGGGCGCGTGGCCGAGCTTCTCGGTGCGTGGCGCTCACGCATTCGGGCACGCTTTGCGAACAGCCGAGAGCGTCGTTCGTTTTACAGCGAGCTTCTTGATGGGCCGGTATCGGAGCTGGTGCGCCGCGGCCGCCGGAGCGAGGCCGAGCAGGCGCTGGGCGCGCGGCTGGCCGAACCGACGCGCTCTGCCGTTCCGGGACGAGTGATCCTGGTGGGGGCCGGGCCCGGGCGATGCGGGACTTCTGACGCTGCGCGCGCTGCGGGCGCTCAATGAAGCCGACGTCGTGCTGCACGATCGGCTGGTGTCGCCCGAAGTGCTCGCCCTGGTGCGGCGCGATGCCGAACTGCTGGATGTCGGCAAGATCGCCGGCGGCGCCAGCGTGAGCCAGGACCTGATCAACCGGATGCTGGTGACGCAGGCGCGCGCGGGCCGCACGGTCGTGCGGCTCAAGGGCGGGGATCCGTTCATATTCGGGCGCGGCGGCGAGGAACTGGAGTACCTGCGCGAGGCGAGGATTCCTTTCGAGTGCGTGCCCGGCGTCACGGCCGCACTGGCCTGCGCCGCGATGGCGGGCATTCCGCTCACGCACCGCGATCACGCGCGCGGCCTGCGCTTCATTGCCGGCCATCAGCGCGAGCAGATGAGTCGCGGCCGACTGGGATTCGCTCGCCGCCACCAAAGACACGCTGGTCGTGTACATGGCCGTGGCGGCGCTCGGGGAGTTCTGCGACCAGCTGCAGCGCCACGGGCGAGCGCGCAGCACCCCGTGGCGGTGATCGAGAACGGTTCACGCCCGGAACAGCGCGTGTTGCTGGGACAACTGCACAACATTGCGGAACTGGCCGCCGGAAAGGCGGTGCAATCGCCCGCGATGCTGGTGATCGGTGAGGTGGCGGCACTGGCCGCCACGCTCCATTGGTTCGGAGCACCGCCCCTCCTTGCCGATCCTGAACCGCGTGAGCGGAGCGGCGCGCGCCCTCGCTTCCTAGCCGCACTACGGCGCGATGATCCGCCGTCCGGTTCCCGTGCGCCGGTCCCTCCGGCTCATAATTTCGATAGCAGCGCGCCCATTCTGGCAATATCCTTCGGGTCGCACTGAGGGGTCCGGCGCAGGGGGAACATGTCGAATTCCGGTAACCAGAAGTCCGCTCTGTTGGGCGCCGTGTTGATCGGGGCATTGGCCGGAAACGCCGGGCGCCAAGCGGCGTCCAACGATTATCAGGGGCTGCTCGCCCTGTTCCAGGATTGGCGCGCCTTTGAACGACCGAGCCTTCGCGACGGCGCCCCCGATTACACCGCGCAGACCCTGGCGCGCAAGGCCACCGAACTGGCCGCCTACCAGGCGCGGTGCGCCGCGATCGATCCGGCCCGTTGGCCGATCGCGCAACAGGTCGACTACCAGCTGGTCCGCGCCGAGATGAACGGACTGGACTTCGACCTGCGGGTGCTCAAGCCCTGGGCGCGCGATCCGGCGTTCTACCATTCGCTTGCGAACCGAACAAAGCGACACCCCCGCGCACGAAGGACCGAATCACTACGGGATCATCGATCTTTGGACTTACCGCTGGCCGCTCTCGCCGGCCGATGAGCAGCGTCTGGCCCGGGAACTGGCGATCATTCCGCCGCTCCTGGCACAGGCGCGCGGCAACCTGACCGGTAACGCGCATGATCTTTGGATCACCGGCATCGGCACGATGAAGATCCAGGCGGAGGATCTTAAAAAACTGGCCGAGCGGGCGGGCCAAGTCCGGCGCACCGCTCCGCGCAGGCCATCGCCGCCGCGTCCAAGGCGACGGCCGAGTTCATTGGCTGGCTGGAGAAGCAGGCGCCGGGCAAGACCGGGCCTTCGGGGTCGGCAAGGAAAACTACACCTGGAGCCAGCAACACGTTCATCTGCTGCCCTACACCTGGGATCAGGAAGTCACCTTGCTCAAGCGCGAACTGGCGCGCGCGCACGCATCGCTCGCCTTGGAAGAGCAGCGCAACCGCGGCTGGCCGCAGCTTACGGGCGCCGCCACCTCCGAGGAGTATCAGGCGCGCGCCGAGGCGGCCATCACCAAGTACATGGCGTTTCTCAAGGACAAGGACCTGCTGACGATCGAGCCTTACCTTGATCCGGCGATGCGCGCGCACATCGGTGATTTCGTGCCCGAGCCGCAGCGGAATTTCTTCCAGATCGCCAGCCACATCGAGCCGATGACGCTGTTCGCGCACTTTTACCACTGGTTTGATCACGCCTGGATGGAGCATGGCCCAACGCCAGCCCGGTGCGCCGCGATGCGCTGCTCAGCAACATCTGGGACACGCGCTCCGAGGGCATGGCCACGGCCATGGAGGAGCTGATCCTGCACGCCGGGTACTACGACGATAATCCGCGCGCCCGCGAGATCGTCTACATCATGCTGGCGCAGCGCTGCGCGCGAGGACTGGCCTCGCTGTACGCGCAGGCGAACGAATTTGACATCGCCAAGGCCAAGGCCTTCCAGGTCGAGTGGACGCCGCGCCACTGGATGCGGCCGGACCTGGACCTGCTGGGTTTCGAGCAGCAGCTGTACCTGCGCCAGCCCGGTTACGGGAGCAGCTACGTGACCGGCAAGGAGCTGATCGATGAGATCATCAAGGACCGCGCGCACCAGCTCGGCAAGGATTTCAGCATGCGCGGGTTCTTTGACGAATTGAACGGCGCCGGCATGATCCCGGTGTCGATGATCCACTGGCAGCTGACCGGCCAGCTCGATCCGGCGCTGGCCGAAATCCTACATCGCTCCTCGCCCTAAAGGCCGGGCGGGCCATACCCGCCCGACCTCGGGCCGGCGCTTTAAGGATTGATGCTCGGGTTGGCCGCGATCACCGGCAGCGCATCGAGCCAATCGTAGGCGCCGGGCTTGGAGGGCTGCGGCAGATGCACCCAGAACATGTAGTGCACGTGGAGCTTGGTCTTCGCGAAGCTGAACAGCTCCGGCATGGTCCAGTACTTGGTCTTGTAGCCGCTGGTGACGTGCAGTTGCGAGTAGCAGGTGCCCTCGACCTGCCCGAACAGGGTCATCTTGGATTGGAACTGGGTGTAGTACGGGTACACCTTGTTCTCGAGCTTGGGATTGTCGGGTTGGACGTCCGGTCCGCCCATAAAGACGCCCAGCGGCGCGACCGCGTTGGCCACCGTGGCGATGTATTCCTCTTTGACCGGGAAGAAATTCATGAACCAGAAAATCCGCGAGGTCGGGAAGGCCTTGGAGGCGATGGTCAGCAGGTTGATGTACATGTCCCGATATTTCTCGGGCGTGTAGCCGAAGGACTTCTCGACCTTGTAGCCGAAACCCGGGCGCGGTCTCCTGAGTGGCCAGGCCCTCCAGTCCGGGGCTCGAATCGAACTGCTTGCCGATCGCCGCGATCAGCGCGTTGAAGCGCGTCATGACCACCGGCGCCCAACGCACCACCGTGTAGCCCCCGCCCTTGTTGCGCACCGAGTAGGCGTTAAGATCCGGAGGCGTCGGCATTTCCTTCACGAAGGTCTTGTCCTCGACCATGATGATCAGTCGCACGCCGTGGGCCGCCGCCCAGGCCAGATCCGACTTGATCTCCGCGAACTGATATTTTCCGGGCGTCGGTTCCAGGGCCGGCCAACCGTAGCGCTTCATGAACCCGACCACGCCGGGCTTGATCGACTGGGCCATGATGGCCTGCGTGTCATTGCCCCGAGCATCGCGATGTAGTGGCCCGGATGATATTTCCTCGAGCCGATGTTGGAGGCCGGCGAGCTCGCAGCCCCGCAAGCCTCCTCTCCGCTGAGCGCCACGGGGCTGTGACCGCGCACCGCATCCGCGAGGCTCTCGCCCCGGAACATCCGGATGCCCGAACTTCCGGTGTCGCGCAGGCACAGCTGCGCGTCGTTGCTGACGGAAAATTCAAGATGATCAGCGCCCTCGATCCCGGCGCTCAGATTGGCGCCGAGCGTCGTGGGCGTCCATAACTTGACGCTCTCCGAGCGCGGGTCCATCCGCTGACCGCCGAAAACGGCGCGCTCGATTCGATCACGCCATTAAATCGCTGACCGTTCCCGCCCTGAATCAGGCGCAGCTGCCATTGCTGGCTGTTGAGCTGCGTGATCAGCAGCGCACTGTCCGTGGGCGCACTGGCGGCGATGGCGAGCGTGCTCAAGAGCGAGGCAGCGGCCGACATAATCAGTCTGGAGAATTTCATGCTTATTGTTCCATCCAAAGCGATGTCCGGTCCCGCCCGGCCGGGGACTTTTTTTAAGGTGCGATCACTCCAACCCCTCTTTAGATCGCACGCCCGCGGCGCACACTAAGCGTAGTCAGAGCGCACGGTCAATGGGGGAGTTCCCGAGCGCGAAGTTTATGTCAAGCCGCACAGTGCGCGCGCCGGTGCACTTTGCGCCAGTAGTACTAACCATAATTGACAGCCTTTGCGCTCAGCGTAGAAAAATGACCGATGCGATTGCCGTGCGCCCGAGGGCGCCGGCACGGTCGAAAAAAATCGCGGGAATTTAAATACTTGAGGGGGATTCCTATGGTTTTCATGTCCACGTCGGGCGCGTGGTGGACGCGCTTGTCCGCGATCGGCCTGCCTGCTGGCGCTGTCCATGGCCGCGCCCCGTGCAGGAGCGCAAATCAGTTTCTCGAACGTCTCGACGCGCCGCGGGCATCACCTCCAAGAGCGTGTCCTACGGCGCGTCCTGGGGCGATGTGAACGGCGATGGACATCCGGATCTGTTCCTTAACAACCACGCGCGCAAGAGTTCGATCTTCCTGAACAACGGGAACGGCGTGTTCAGGGACGCGATCAACGACCTGGACCCCGAGCATTACTGGACCGGGACCGGTGCCACCGAGGACACGCACGGGGCGGTCTGGGTGGACTTCGACAACGACGGGGACCAGGACCTGGTCGTCTCCACCGGCATCTGCTGCAACATCCAGTTCATGCTCAACCAGGGCGGCAAGCTCTACAACCGCACCACCCAGTACGGGTTTACCGGGGACGCCGATCAGGGCGGGCGCATGCCGATCTTCTTTGATTTCAACAAAGACGGTCTTCTGGACGTGACCTTGCTGACCTTCTATGGGGCGCCGCTCTACAAGCAGGTCGGCGGCAAGTTCGTGAACGGCAAGGGCGGGCACCAACTACACCTGCAACGATGATCAATTCGCGGTGCTGATCGACCTGAACGGCGATGGCGTGCTGGACCTGGTCTGCGTGCACACCGGCGGACCCTTCGCCCAGGCCTGGGACATGTCGGGACTGCCCTGGAAGGACATCACCTCCAAGCTTCCCGCGACCACCAACGTCAACGATGTGGTCATCGGCGATTTCGACAACAACCAGCGCAACGACATGCTGCTATTGCACGGCGCGCTGCGTCCCTCGCAGGTGCTCACCTTTAACGGCAACCGGATCGAAGCGCAATTCATCAACCAGGACCGCGGCTTCACGTTCAAGTCCAACGGGGTGTTGCAGGTGCAGCTGGACTGGAGCAAGACCTTCGTCAACAACTCCAACATCTACATCGGCGCCGCGGGCGTGCACCCGGCCTCGGTCAATTTCACCCTCGATCCGAACAATGCCTCCACGCACGGCATCAAGCCGCGAAATCCGTCGGCCACCAACGGGGAGCTGCACGTCGGCTACGATCCGGCGACCCAGACCTGGACCTTTATGCAGTACTGGGGCAACAAGTACATCTACACCTACATCGAGGTGCAAAGCGCCACGACGATCTCGAACCTGGTGCCGATCGGCATCCAGGGGGCGGACGGTCCGCAGCAGCCGGTGCTGCTTCGAACCTGCCGACCGGCATGACCGATCGGACCGTGGCCAGCGGGCTGGGCGCAAAGATCAACTGCGTGAGCGGCGTGGCCGCGGACTTCGACAACGACATGGACCTGGACCTGTTCCTGACCTGCCGGAACGGGGTGGAGAACATCGCCGACATCCTGCTGATGAACGACGGGCACGGCAATTTCACCGTGGTTCCCAACGCGGGCGGCGCCGCCGGGCCGATCGGGCTGGCCGTGGGCCAGGGCGCCGGGGTGAGCGAGACGGTGGTCAGCGCCGATTACGATCTGGACGGCAGGGTCGATCTGCTGGTGACCAACGGCATGAACCTTCGGCCGCAGCACCGCAACAACGGGCCCTACCAGCTGTTCAAGAACACCAGCCCGCAGCGCAACTGGATCGAGCTGGACCTGGTGGGCACCAACTCCAACCGCGACGGCATTGGCGCGCGCATCTACGCGACCGCGGGCGGCGTGACCCAGTATCGCGAGCAGAACGAGGGCTACCATCGCTGGTCGCAGAACCAGCGCCGGGTGCATTTTGGCCTGGCCAACAACCCGACCGTCAACCTGACCGTGCGCTGGCCGAGCGGCCGGGTCGACAGTTATAACAACGTCCCCGCCAACCACATCTACACCGACGACCGAGGCGGCCGGCATCCAGCAGGCGAATTTCTGAGCGCCTAAGGCTCGATCCTGCGATGGGCGAGGGGCAGGGCGGGGAGCTGTACCACGGCCAGATGCTGGCCATGCTCCAGGTCATCTGGGGAGAGGGTTTCCTGTCCCCGGGCGGCGCCGAGGAAGTCGCCCGCGTCTGGTGGGCGGGGCGGATCTGAACGGGTGCATCGATCCTGGATATCGGCTGCGGGGCCGGCGGGATCGATCTGGCCCTGGTGCGCCAGCACGGCGCGGGCTACGTGACCGGGCTCGATGTGGAAGACACCGTGCTCGCGTGCGCGCGCGAATTGATCGCGCGCGCGCAGTTGATTCCCGCATCGGCCTGGTCAAGGTCGCCCCCGGTCCGCTCCCGTTTCCGCCGGCCAGTTTCGATGTGGTGTTTTCCAAGGACAGCCTGGTGCACATCGCCGATAAGCACTCGCTGATGGCCGAAGTGTTCCGGGTGCTCAAGCGCGGTGGCCGCTTTATCGCCTCGGACTGGCTGATCGGTCATGACGGTGAGCCCTCCGAGGCGATGGCCGCCTACATCCAGGCCGAGGGACTCGATTTCGGCATGGCTTCAGCCCAACGGCTATCTGGACGCGATGCGCAGCGCCGGTTTTATCGAGGCCTCCGCGACCAGCCGCAACGCCTGGTATCGCGAAGCCGCCAGGGAAGAACTCCAGCGCCTGCGCGGCGCGGTCGGGCGAAGAGGCGGCACGGATCGTCGGCCGGGAATTCGTCGATCAGAACATCGCGATCTGGTCGCGCATGGTGCCGGTGCTGGAAAGCGGCGAGCACTGCCCCACGCACCTGCGGGCGCTCAAGCCGCGCTGAAGAAATCCTTCAGGCTCCGATCAGCACGGACCGAGCGTGTCCAGCCGGAACGGCATCGGCACCGGTGTCTTGGATGTTCCCAGCAGCGCCTGCGCGCCGCCGGGCGATGAAACCGAGAAGCACGCCGAGGCGCCGCCCGGGAGCGTGAAGTTAAAGCCGTCCTGCGCCGCCTTGTTCACCTTGAGCGTGAAGTTGATGAGCGAGGGGTTCGAGGTATCGAAGGTGTCGAAGGACTCGATGCTGATAGGGCGTTACCGAAGCGAAGGGCGAGCTGGCCTGGACGCTTCCGACGTAGCTGATCGTCGTGGCCGAGCCGCCCGCGGCGACGCGCGCAAACCACTGGCCGCTGGTGCAATCCTTCCAGACGAACAGCGCCGCCGTGACGCCGGCGTTGTAGCTGGGCGCGCCGCAGGGCGAGACCTCATCGTCCTGGATAGTGCCGAGCGCGTGGCTGGCGGCCGTGAGGGTCGCCGTTGACCGGATTGCTCAAGGTCACGGTAAAGGTCTCGTTACCTTCGGCCAGCGAGTCATCGAGGATCGTCACCGGCGCGCTCTTGCTGGTCTCGCCCGGATTGAAGGTGACCGTGCCGCCGGAAACCGCGGTGTAATCCTGACCCGCCTTCGCGGTGCCGTCGGTGGTTGAATAATTCACGCTCACCACCTGGCTGCTCGCCGGCGTCAGGGTCACGGTGAAGTTCGCGGTGCCCGCCGCCCTCGGAGACCGTGAGCGCTGAGATGGCCAGCTCGGAAGGCTGGTTCACGCAAGCGCCCTGCGTGTCCAGATCGAAGGGCTGGTTGACCGGCACCCGGAACGGGCCGAAGTAAACCTGCGTGAGGGCCGGCACGTCCACCTTCAGGCAGTTGTTGCTGCCCGTCCTGGGGAACGAAGTTGACGCCATCGGTGCTGCTGCCCGTCGTATTGAAGGTGAACGCGATTTGTTTTGGGTTGGTGGAATAGTCCACGATGTCCCCGCCGCTTAGGCCCACGGGCGTCACGCTGCTGTAGTTCGCGCTCGATGTCACCTTGCCGCTGTAGGTGACGCTGCCCCCGGCGGCGGCTGTTTTAAGTCTCCACTGTCCCGACGGACAGTCTCTCCAAATGAATACCCCGGTATCGGTCGCGCCATTGAGCGCGGGCGGCGCCGCACGGATAGGCCGGTGCGATCCCTAAGGCCACCGGAGCGATGCCGCTCCCCTCGGTGATCTTGTACAACTGATCCGCCGCCACGGCCGGGTAGTTTTCCACCGCGCCGCTCGGCCACATGACCTTAAGACTCACCTGGGTGGCGCCCGCCAGGCCGAAGTGGGAGCGCTTGGCGTCCTGCGACCAGCGGTGATAGGCGCCATTTTGCACGCGCAGCTGGGTGATCCCGTTGGCAGTCGCATAGACGCGCGCGCCGGTGGCGTCGCGGTCCGAATGCGTGCCAACGAGATCAAGCTCGATCCAGTGATTGGAATTTCCGTTGTTGTGATACAGCTTGTTCGGGCCACCGATGTAGAGCGGGCGCAGGTTAAAGCCGTTGGTCACGAACAGGTCCAGGAATCCGTCGACGTCATAGTCGCCCGAAATCACCGAATCGGCCGTCCCGGCGCCGCTGCCGATGGCAATGCCCACCGGCCCTGCGGCGCCGCCGGCGTCGGGCACGGCGGTAAAGGTGCCGTTGCCGTTGTTGTGGTAGAGGATGTTCGGGATGTTGCTCGCGCCCGTGCGGCAGGCCAGGTACAGATCGACCCACATGTCGTTGTCGAAGTCCCCCGCCGTCACGCTGACGCACTGGACCGGGGCGCCAAGGCCAGCGGCCACCGTGGCGTCGGTAAAGCTGCCCGGATTATTCAGCAGCAGTGTCGGCCGGGCCGCCTTGTCGCCCGGCCACAAGCCGGTGGAGGCGAGACTGGTGATCGGCGCGACCGAGCTGAGCTGCACGTAGGCCTCGCTGAACACGCTGGGGCTGGTCGTGGTCAGCTTGGTCTGGATGATCAAGGTCCACAGTTTCGTGCTCGGATCAAAGCCGATCTGCATGATCGGGAGCACCGCCGAGGGTCCGGGAAGCGGGGGCATGCCGACCACGGTCGGATCGGTCGGATCGAGCGTAAAGGTGCTGGCATTCGGATGACGGGCGCCTGAGCCGATCTGGATCTTGGTGATGTCGGTCCCGGTCCCCTCATCGGCCTTGTTCCAGTCCATGTTGAAGGTGACCTGGCCATTGCTGACGAACTTAAATCCCTTGGTGCCGCCGGTGAGCAGGGCTTCGACGTTGTTGGGTCCGGCCTGGACCACCGAGGAGGGCCGCAGCTGCACGCCACCGAGCAGGAACATGTCCATGCGGCCGTCGTTGTTGAAATCGGCGATGACCGAGTCGGCCACCTTCGGGACGATCGGGAAGTTCGGAGTCGGGGAGGCGCTGTCGTAGATCTTTTTCCACGGGAAGGTGGTGGTGTCAAAAACCTTTTGCGGGAACAACGTCTCGTCCGGGCACAGGAAGTCCAGTCGCCCGTCGTCGTTCAGATCGAAGAGCTGCCCGTAGTGGAAGCGCTTGCACAGGAGCTTGGAGGCGGTGGTGGTCTCCGTGAAGGTGCCATTCGCGTTCTGATGGAACAGCTTGGCGATACCCCCGTATTGCGTCACCACGAAATCCAGGCGGTGATCGCCGTCGTAGTCGAGAAACACCGGCAGGCGACCGCCCACGTTGGTGACGCCAACGCCGATCGGGATGGTCTCATCGACGAGTCGCCCGTACTGATTGACCAGCACCTGGCTTAAGTTCCCGGTGCCGGTGGACACGATCAGATCCTGGTCGCCGTCATTGTCGAAGTCCGCGAAGCTCCCGCCGTGCGTGTCGGCATTCGGACGGTTCTGCCAGGTCAACACCTGCGGGCCGGTATCCACGAAGGTCCCATCGCCCATGTTCAGGAACAGACTGGGCTGCGTGCGGTGGTTGCTGCTAAAGATGTCCAGGTAACCGTCCCCGTCCAGATCACCGAACGAGGCGCCGTAGGTCTCGCTCATGTGCGCCACGCCGGAAGAGGCGGTGACGTCGGTGAATGCGATCTGTGCCGATGCGCCAGAAGTGCGCCAACGCCTAGGCCAGGGCACTAAGCCAGGGGAGCAATTTGCACGAAGCCTGAGGCATAAGGTTCGATGCACGCCGTTGAGTAACTGGGGTGACATTTTAGTGATCGCTCCGCACCCGAAGTGCTACCAGACAAAATACGGCGCGCGGCAGCGAGCACGCAAAGCCTAGGCGCAGACGCCCGATCCTAACTGGCTGTTTACATGGAGGATAAAAGGGCGCGCCGGAGCGCATGGAATATCACGGCGGACGGAATTGAACCGAAAAAGCCGCTGTGATTGCTATCACAGATCCGGATGAGCCGCCGGCCGGACATATTCGGCCAATCGCTTAGGTCAAACCGTATCGGTGAGGAGGCCCGGGTGAACGAGCGAATGAATCGGGCCGTTCGAGGGCGGCACAGTCGCGCCAGGGGATCGGCGCGACTTCGTGCCCGCCTAAGGCAACGTCAATGACAAGTGGACTGCGTGTCCAGGTCGAAGGGCTGGTTGACCAGCACCCGGAATGGACCCAAGTGCACCTGCGAGAGGCCTCCGGGGGCCGAGATCTGCAGGCAGCTGCTCGCGCCATCGTGCGGCACGAAATTGACGCCATCGGTGGCTCTTGCCGACGGTCTTGAACGAGAACACGATCTGATTGGGGTTGGTCGTGTAATTGAGCGAATCGCTCGAGTTCAGGCCCACCCCCGCGACGCTGGTATAGGCCGCGCTCGAAGTCATCGTGCCGTTATAGGTGACCGTGCTCCCGCCGGCGGCGGTCTTCATTCTCCACTGGCCGGAGGGACAGTCTCTCCAGATGAACACGCCCGAATCGGTGGCCCCATTGAGCGGCGGGGGTCCGCACTGGTAGGCCGGCGCGATACCTAAGGCCACCGGGGCGATGCCGCTGCCCTCGGTGATCCGGTAGAGCTGGTCGGCGGCGACGTTCGAATAATTTTCCACGGCCCCGCTCGGCCAGCTGACCTGCAGATCCACGGAGGTGGCGCCCGCCAGGCCGAAGTGCGAACGGCGCGCGTCCTGCGACCAGCGATGGTAGGCGCCGTTCTGGACCCGATACTGCGTCACGCCGTTGGCGGTGGCCGTGACGCGAGCGCCGGTGGCATCGCGGTCCGAATTGACGCCGACCAGATCAAGCTCGATCCAGTGGTTGGCATTTCCGTTGTTGTGATAGAGCTTGTTCGGGCCGCCGATGTACAGGGGCCGAAGGTTGAAGCCGTTGGTGACGTACAGGTCCAGGAACCCGTCCACGTCGTAATCGGCACTGACCACCGAATCGGCCGTGCCCGCGCCATCGGCAATGGCCAGACCCAACGGGACCTGCCGCGCCGCCCGCATCAGGCACGGCCGTAAAGGTCCCATCGCCGTTGTTGTGGTAGAGGATGTTGGCAATGTTGCTGGCGCCCGTGCGGCAGGCCAGGTACAGATCGACGAACATGTCGTTGTCGAAATCTCCCGCGGTCACGCTGACACACTGGACCGGCGCATCGAGGTGCGCCGCCACGGTGGTGTCCGTAAAGCCGCCGGGGTTGTTCATCAGCAGCGTCGGCCGGGCGGCCAGATCGCCCTGACCAAAGCCGGTGGCCGTGAGACCGGTGATCGGGGATGTGGAGCTGACCTCGAAATAGCCCTGGCTGAATATCGCCGCGCCATTCACATCGAGCTTGGTCACGACGGTCATCGTCCACTGATGGCTGCTCGTGTTGTAGCCGATTTCCAGCACCGGCAGAGCGAGTTGGCATCGGGGGACGGGGGCATGCCCGCCACGGTGGGATCGGCAGGGTCCAGGCTGAAGGTCGTCGAGGTGGGGTGCTTGCCGCCCGCGCCGATCAGTATCTTGGTGATGTCCGTACCGCCGCCCTCGTCGGCCTTGTTCCAGTCCATCTTGAAGGTCACCGCGCCCGTGGTAACGAACTTCGCGCCCTTGCTGCCGCCGGCCAGCATGGCCTCGAAATTATTGGCTCCGCCCTGGACGACCGAGGAGGGGCGCAGTTGCACCCCGCCCAGCACGAACACGTCCATGCGCCCGTCGTTGTTGAAGTCCGCGATCACCGAGTCGGCGACGCTTTGGACCAGCGGAAAGATAAGGCGCCGGGGTCGCGCTGTCAAATATCTTCTTCCACGGCATTTTCGAGAAGTCGTAGATCTTCTGCGGGAACATTCGGTTCGTCCGGGCAGACAAAATCCAGCTGCCCGTCGTTGTTGGCATCGAGCAATTGCCCATAGTGAAAGCGCTTGCACAGGACCTTGACCGTGGTGGTGGTATCGGTGAATGTGCCGTTCGGGTTCTGGTGGAACAGCTTGGCCACTCCGCCGTACTGGGTGACGACCACATCGGGCAGATGATCCTTGTCGTAGTCGAACCAGACCGGCAATCGTCCGCCGAGATTGGTCTCGCCCAGACCCAGGGGCACGGTCAGATCGACCAGCCGCTGATTCTGGTTGACGAGGAACTGGCTCAGATTCCCGGTACCGGTGCTGATCATCAGGTCCTGCTGGCCGTCATTGTTGTAGTCGGCCCAGGACCCGCCGTGGGTGTCGGCGTGCGGGCGGTTTTGCCAGTCCAGCGTCTGCGCGCCGACATCCACGAAGTGTGCCGTTGCCCATGTTCAGGAAAAGGCTGGGCTTGGTGCGGTGATTGCTGGTAAACAGATCCGGATAGCCGTCGCCGTCCAGATCGCCCCAGGAAGCGCCGTAGCTTTCGCTGAAATGGCGCGGCGCCCGAGGCGTCGGTGACGTCGGTGAATGCAATCTGTGCTGCAGCGATCGAGGAGCCCGCGGAAAATCCGAGGGCGGCCAGGACGGCGAGCAGGTTGCGCAGGGTGTGATGACATGGTGATTCGATCCTCTTAGGAGGCGGCTATTTTAGGTAGATGCGCCGCACCAAATCAGTAAGACAATAAGTAGGACCCGGTGCTCGCGCTCCGATTCGATCTTCCCGGTGCCCAATTCCAAGCCGTTGTTTAATATAACTTTATGAACAGTATTTATGGGCCGGCAGGCGCGCGCCGAAATTTGACAAAAAATGCGCTGTGACGGAAGTCCCAATTCCGGACGGTGCGGCTCGGGGCAGCAAGCCGCAAGGTTATGTCAGATTGGTCGCTTTTGCCCTAGTTTCGTTAGCGCTCGGTGGCGTGCGCGACGCCGCCGGATCGTCCTGCCGAGTCGAGCTACAGCTGCATGGTGGCCGTGCGTGATTCGGTTCCGCCGCAGAATTATGACAAGCGCGCGCATTGCCTGACGGCCGGCCGCATTGCGCAGCGCTGCAGCGTATTCGAAGCGGATCTGGCGGGAATCGGAAAAGAGTTCAGCGACATTTTCAATCACGGCGATCCGTCGTGGGCGGACTGGCGAGCGGACCGGGTCGGGATACGCTGCGCGCGAGGCGGCCGGGATCCACAGCAACTCGCGCAGTGTTGCACCGAGGCGGGCTATTGAAGATCGCACGCGGCAGCCTCCGCTCATGCCGCGCGGCCGTTGGACTAGACTGGCAAATAACCGACCTCGGCGGGCGAAAGAAATGTGTGCAAGCAAGGCGCCGGTTTGGGGCGCGCGGGATGGATCGCATGCGCCGTGTTGGGTGCTGCCGCATGCGTCGACCTGGTCTCTGGTGCAGCGCCCGCGCTCGCGCCTCCGCCGCCCGCGCCGATGCATCCGGTGACGGATGATTACTTCGGCACGAAGATCGTCGATCCGTATCGGTGGATGGAGTCCCTGGATGCGCCGACGGTCGCGTGGATGAAGGCGCAGGGCGCCTATACCCGTGCGGTGCTGGATTCGATCGGACCGCGACAGGCGCTGCTGGAAAAGATCTCCGCCTTTACCGCCGCGTTCGGCCTGGTCAGCTCCGTGCAGGCCTACGGCGGGCGCACGTTCTACCTCAATCGCGCTCCGGGCTCGGACAGCTACGATCTGATGGTGCGCAAAGCGGACGGCACTGTCGGCGAAGCTTGTGGATGTGGCCGCCTTGAGTCTTGCACACGGCGGCAGTCCCCTTGGCCATCAACTATTACGCCGCCTCGCCCGATGGACGCCTGGTGGCCGTGGGTATTTCGGAAGGAGGCTCCGAAGACGCCTCGCTCTTCGGTGTACGAAGTCGCCACCGGTCGGCAAGTGGCAGGACCGGTGAGTCGCGCCCATTTCGGCGCCCCGAACTGGGCGGATGACGGATCGCTCCTTTACTTCAACCGACTTGCCGAAACGCAAGACCGGGCCGCGCGGTTCCTGAACAGCATGGCGGTGGTCTGGAATCTCAAGGATGAGCCGGTGGCGTTGTACGGCGGTGCCTCCGATCACGGGCCCAAGGTGGCGCCCGAGCAATCGCCCCAGGTCGCCCTCTGGCCGGGCGGCAGGGAGGCGGCGGCCATCATCAACAACGGCGTGCAGAACGAATTGCAGATCTGGCTCGCTCCCGGTGGAGCGCGCCTCGGATAGCGGCGCGCCATGGCGGCGGCTGACCGGCTATGAGGATGGCGTGACCAACCTGGAGATGAGCGGCGATAAGCTGTTCCTGCTCTCGCACCAGAATGCGCCCACCTTCCAGGTGCTTGCCCTGCAGATCCGGACAAGCCCTTTCGCAGGCCAGGGTGCTGTTAGCGGCGGACCCGAATCGGGTGATCGAGTCCATCCATGCCGCCGCCGACGGGTTGTACGTGGGGGTGCGCGTCGGCAGCTACTCAAGACTGCTGCGCGTACCGCTCGCCGGTGGCACGCCGCTTGAGATTCGCGTTGCCTTTCCAGGGCGCCATCGGGGAGATATTTGCTGATCCGCGCGCCCCCGGTGTGACGCTGCTTCTGGAGAGCTACGTGCGTCGCGCCCACGGCGTTCCGGTACGAGCCGGACAGCAAACGATTTGTGGACCAGAAGCTCACCGTAGTCTCCGCACTACGATGCGAGCCGATTCGTGGTCGAGGAACCTCACGGCACGGGCGCACGATGGCGTGAGCGTTCCGCTGACGCTGATTCGTCCCAAGGGAGCCAAGGGCAGTGCTCCGGTGCTTCTTTACGCCTATGGCTCTTACGGCATCTCCACGCTTCCGAACTTCAGGCCGCTTTGGATTCCGTTCATGGCCATGGGTGCTTCGACCGCCTATTGCCACGTGCGCGGGGGCGGGGAGCTGGGTGAGAGCTGGCGCCTGGCCGGCAAAGACGACAAGAAACCCAACACCTGGCGCGATCTGATCGCCTGTGCGGAAAATCTGATCGCCCGCGGCGTCGCCACGCGCCGCACTCTTTTTATCCGCGGTGGCTCCGCCGGTGGAATTACCGTCGGCCGGGCCATGGAAGAGCGTCCCGAGCTGTTTGCCGGCGTGATCGATCAGGTGCCGGCGGCCAATACGCTGCGCGCCGAAGTCGAGGCCAACGGGCCGGCGAATATCCCGGAGTTCGGCACCTATAAGAATGAGCAGGGCTACAAGAACCTGCTGGCGATGGACAGCTACCTGGGCGTACGCGATGGCGTCCAGTATCCGCCGATCCTGATCGGCACCGGCCTGAACGATCCGAGGGTCGATCCCTGGGAGCCGGCGAAACTCGCCGCCCGGCTCCAGGCCTCAGGCAGCAAGCACCGGTCCTGCTGCGCGTGGTCGAGGACGCGGGACACGGGATCGGCTCGACCAAGACGCAGGATGATGAAATGGCCGCCGACGTGGCCGCCTTCGTGTTCTGGAATTCGGGATTCAGCGCCTGGCAACCCTCGCGGCGCTGATCGGCGCCCGCGATGCGGGCCAGTGGGCGATGGCGCTTGGCAACAGGGCACTTGCGCGTCGGGTGGGCCACGCCACGTGCTGCGCGGCATCCTTAAGCCGGGAGCGATGGTCTCAGTGGCGACTGCCGAAGTCGTAGGCGTAGCTGACCACGCAGGCGCTGTCGACCTTGTGCCCGTTGCGGCCCGCCAGATCGGTCGAATAGGAAAACGAAAACGCGGACTGGTCCGAGTACTGCCACGTCGAGGAGAAGCCGACGGCGGTGTAATTGGCGCGGCCGAGCTGATCGTGGTACGGGAAGAGCGGATCGGTCTTCGGGACCGCGAGTTCGATCCCGCCGAGAGTCTGCTGCCAGTGCCAGAAACCCTGCACGCTGAAGTAACGCGTGAAGAAATGACCCACATCGAGCTCGACGTTTTCCTTGTCATGGGAAATGTGCTGAACCGCTTGCACCCAGGCATAGGTGAAGCGACCATCGACGAACGTGCGCGGGATCCATTCGATCCAGGCTCTTGCCGACGGCCACGCCCAGCCAGGTCTCGTCCAGCCCGCGTCCGGGCGCGGCATGGCCGAGCGTCTCGTAATTGTGCGTCGGGAACACATAGGCCATGTACGGGGCGATCGCGACGGGCTGGAGCGCGAGCTGGTAATGCATCTCCGTCCGAAGATCGGTAAAGGTCGCGTGATAGGAGCCGTCATCGACCTCGACCGGGTGCACAGCCCCGGGGAGTATATGGGGAGAAGCCCCGTGGTAACCCGACTCGACCAGCGGCAGAGAGGCGCTGAACTGCAGGCGGTCTGTGGGGCTGTAGTCGGCGCCCAGGCCGTAGGTGAACGTTCTAATGTGGCCGGCATCGACCTCGGTGCCCGCCGACAGGTAGTGCTTGGTGACCCAGGTATCGACGTATGACAAATACAGATCGCCGCTGCCTGCCGAGGACAGCCACGCCTGGGCGTGCGCCGCGTCACCCCACATCGCGCACGCCATCAGCGCCACCCACGGCGCTCGCATTCCCCCCGGTTTAGGCACGAAACTCAGCCGCTCGCGGCCATCAGCGATCCGGAGCAACTGGTGGCGAGTGCGGACTGATTCTCGAGGAGAGATTCGACCTCGTGCACCATCTCTTGGCTGTGACGCTTGTTGGACTGCACCACGCATCCCGAGCGCGATTGCGCCAGCGCTTTCTCGGCCGCATCGCTCCCGTACGTGACCGGGACGACGGGGACGTGAGCGACGACGTCGGGCTGCAGTTGCTTGGCCTCGTTCCAATCGATCAGGACGAAGTCGACCTGGCCGGCGTCGAGCGCCTGCTTGAGCTCCGCGCTGGACTGGACCGTTTTGACCTGGTGGCCGTCACGCGTCAGGGCCTGGTCGATGCGCGCGTCGTTGTTGGTCGCCGTCAGGCGCGAGTCGGGGCTCAGGTACATGACCAGGCTCCCGTGTCGGTGCGTGGTGTGAATTTTCTCGAACGGAATGCCACCGCCCAGCACCGTCAGTTTGTCGCCGCAGGCTTGCGCCACCGGCGTACTCGCCAGGGCGAGTGAGGCAATGGCGAGCGGTGCGAGTATGGAAAAAAGCTTGTTCATTAGGGCTCCCACAGGCTCCGAATCCCTCGGAGCCTACTCCTAGAGGGTTGCCGGTGCCACCTGTGGGTGAAAAGCCGAGAATTGGAGCCTCAAGGAGGCGATTTGGAGGCTCATTCCAACCACCAAGACGCCGGACGATGAAATGGCCGCCGAAGTAGCCGCCTTCGTGCTCTGAAATTCGGGATGCAGCGCCTGGCGGCCGGCGCAGCGCTGATTTGCCGGGCGCGCTGTTTAGTGATTGCCGAACTGGTAGTCGTAGCTGAAGGCGACACCATCATCGAGCTTGTGGCCATTGCGCCCCATGATGCCGGTCAAATAGGTCAGGGAAAATGACGAATGGTCCGAGTACGACCAGGAGATTCCGCCGCCGATGTTGGTGAAATTATCCCGGGCGAGTTGATCGTGATAGGGAAATAACGGATTCGTCGGTGGGATCGGGACATCGATTCCGCCCAGCGTCTGTTGCCAGCGCCACATGCCCTGCACGCTCAAGTACGGGGTAAAGAAATAACCCAGCTCGACTTCGGCATTTTCCTTATCGTGCGAGATACTCTGCACGGCCTGCACGAAGGCATAGGTAAAGCGTGCAGAGATGAAAGTGCGCGGGATCCATCGATCGAGCGTCTTGCCCACCGCTACACCCACCCAGGTCTCATCCAGGCCGCGTCCCGGAGCGGCGTGGCCGAGCGTTTCGTAATCGTGCGTCGGAAGCACATAGGCCACGTAAGGTGCGATCGCGAGTGGCGCCAGCAGCAATTGATAGTGGACCTCCATTCGAAGGTCTGTGATGGTCGCGTGCCACGAGCCGTCATCGACTTCGGTCGGGTGCGGTTTTGTGCCGTGGTACTGGGATTCGACCAGCGGCAGAGAGGCGCTGAACATGAGGCGGTCTGTGGGACTGTACTCGGCGCCTAGTCCATACGTATACGTCCGGATGTGGCCGGCATCAACGGTGCCCCCGGTCGGCGTCCAGTGGTTGGTGTACCAGGAATCCACGTACGAGAGGCTCACATCGCGGCTGCCTGCGGAAGGCAGCCAGGCCTGTGCATGCACAACGCCGGCGCACAACAACCCTACCGTGAGCGCCAGTCGCGGCACTCGTCCCGCCCCCGTTAGACGCACGAAACTCAGCCGCTCGCGGCCATCAGCGATCCGGAGCAACTGGTGGCGAGTGCGGACTGATTCTCGAGGAGAGATTCGACCTCGTGCACCATCTCTTGGCTGTGACGCTTGTTGGACTGCACCACGCATCCCGAGCGCGATTGCGCCAGCGCTTTCTCGGCCGCATCGCTCCCGTACGTGACCGGGACGACGGGGACGTGAGCGACGACGTCGGGCTGCAGTTGCTTGGCCTCGTTCCAATCGATCAGGACGAAGTCGACCTGGCCGGCGTCGAGCGCCTGCTTGAGCTCCGCGCTGGACTGCACCGTTTTGACCTGGTGGCCGTCACGCGTCAGGGCCTGGTCGATGCGCGCGTCGTTGTTGGTCGCCGTCAGGCGCGAGTCGGGGCTCAGGTACATGACCAGGCTCCCGTGTCGGTGCGTGGTGTGAATTTTCTCGAACGGAATGCCACCGCCCAGCACCGTCAGTTTGTCGCCGCAGGCTTGCGCCACCGGCGTACTCGCCAGGGCGAGTGAGGCAATGGCGAGCGGTGCGAGTATGGAAAAAAGCTTGTTCATTAGGGCTCCCACAGGCTCCGAATCCCTCGGAGCCTACTCCTACAGGGTCGCCGGCATCAACTGCCGTCAAAAACCTGGGTTTTCGGGAGGACGGCACTATTTTATAGCCCATGCCTGCGGCGGGGCGGGGGGTGCTCGATTGGGTATTCCGCCGGATGCGCGCAAGCTGTCCATGAGATGCCTTTCGCGGATACGAACTTGCTCGGTGTTGTGCACCAACGCCTGAAATTCGGGGTCCGTCCGCAGGCCGGCAAGGGCCGGATCGATCTCGATGGGGCAGTGGGTCATTAGGTTTCCATTGCTTTTTGCCTTGCGCAAGGCAGCGAGCGCACCTTTTCGATCTCCCAAAAGCATGAGTGCGATCGCCTGATCGCCCAAATACCAAAGATCGCCTCGCCTCAGATCGTGAATGACGTAATCCATGTCCGCCAGGCTGGCACGCAGCAGCTTTTCACCGCGCGCGCGATCGCCGCTGGCGATCAGCACATCGCCTAGCGCCACAGTCGAACTCGGCATGCTCAGCTGTGTGGGCACAATGGGTATTCCGCTGGCGGTCCATGTCACGCCGCTCCTCTTTTCCAGCGCAGCGCGTGCGCGACGGAAATCACCCCCATTGCGGACGTCCATCCGGACGGAAAAGACGGCCCAAGGTTCGATGTGCGCCAGCATCGTGCCGTCATCCAGCGCCGCATAGGCCATCTGTGCCGCCTGGTGCCAGTCCCCCTGATGCATTACCAGGAGTATGCTGTTGATCGGCAGGCGTTGAGGGGCCTCCTCGACCACTTTCTGGGCTGCCACCATATCGCCCGCGTTGACGTAGTCTGAGATCAACGCCCAGCGGACCCATGCATCCAGAGGATCCAATTTTAGGAACCGCTCGTTGTACATCGCGGCATCCGCGAATCGACCCTCCAGCATTCGCACGTCGGCAAGTAGCCCTAGCGCCGGTGTGTAGGTCGGATGATGAGCGACCACATCCGCCAGCAATGCGTCGGCGCCCTGGATGTCGCTGCGACCGTAAAGAAGCGCCTTCGCGATAAGGGCTTGATATTCCAAATCCAGCGGATCAAGAAGCTGAGCCCGTCTGAGCATTGGCACGACCTCATCGCGTCGCGTCGGGTATTCCTCGTATATAAGTGTCGCGAGAGCCGAATAGCCGCGCGCAGAGTTGGGATTGAGTTCGATGCCGCGCCGGTAGTCCTTTTCAGCGCCGGCCGGATCGGTGAACGCGCGCATATAGCCGCGCTCGATATAGGCCTGAGCATTCTTTGGGTCAAGTGCCAGTGCCTGTTCGATCAGCACCTTGCTTTCTTCCATGGCAGCCTCAAAGGCCACTTGGCGATCACCCGTGACTTCAAACTCCGCGATATGGAGCTTTGCGGCCGCAAGCTCAACGTACGCGGGAGCGTAAGTCGGGTCGAGTTTGACCACGCGTGCAAAGTCCGCAGCGGCCTCCCTCGCATCCGCCAGCCGCTTGGTGGCCATTTTGGCGCGGCCCTGGAGGAATACGAGGTAGGTATCGGGAGTTTGCGTGACGGTACTGCGCGGTGGCGCGGCGCCAAGCAGCGAGACCTTTAGCGCCTTGACTACTGCGGCGGAGATTTCATCCTGGATTCGAAACACATCGCCGAGTTCACGATCATAAGTTTCTGACCAGATCTGATATCCGGTGTCGGCGCGCTCCAACTGCGCCGTAACGCGTATGTGATTACCGATCTTGCGTACACTTCCTTCAAGGACGTGGGCCACCAGCAGCTGGCGGCCAATAGTGGGCACGTCGACGGCGTGACCCTTAAAGGAGAATGCCGAGGTCCGGGCCGCCACCTTCAGACCCGGCACTTTGCTCAGCAGATTGAGCAGTTCCTCTGCGAGCCCGTCTGAAAAATATTCCTGATTTTTTCCCGCGCTCAGGTCTGCGAAAGGGAGCACCGCGATCGAATGCTCAGGAATGACATTGCCGGCAGGGACGACGGCCTTTTGGACGGCTGTATTTGGTGCCCTAATCGCTTCACGCCACGAGAGCAGCCCTAATGCGGCTAGTGCCAGCGCGCCTATCGCAATCAGCGTCTTGTTCCACCCCGACCGCGCCGCTTGCGCGCGATTCGGGCCATTCGCCGTGCTGTCGCGAGCGAGGACGGGCTTTGCAGTTCCCGCCAACAAAGCATTGACGCGCTGTGGAAACGAGGCGGGCGTTTCGCCCGCGGGAAGGCGCGTCCACTGGACGGTGCGAAATTTCTCCGGTACTCGCGCGCTGGCGTCGGTCGTCGCGTCGATGACCACGGGAAACAAAAATGCCGCATCATCGGCCATCAGGTAGGAGCGATCCACCGCCAGCTTCCACTCGAGGCGGAAGTAGCCCTCGGTGCGCGCGTCGGTATGCTCGGAGATGATCGGCACGAACAGGGCGCAGTCGTGAATCTGCTGGCGGATCTTCTGATCCCACACGTCCCCGCCGCGCAGCTCGCTCTGGTCGAACCAGACCTCGACTCCGGCGGTCCGCAGCGCCTCGCAGATGCGCCGCGCGGCCTCGGCATCCTGCGAGGCGTAGCTTAGAAAGACAGCCTTGTTAGGCTCGGTCATCGACGGATCGCCTGTCACCCGGGCGGGCAGTTACATATACTAAGAGAACGCACCTTAGCCTGATCGATGGCCGGTTGCATATGCCACGCGGCCGCAGGGTTGATTGTTACCCCGCAGGCGGTGACTAGGGCGTACCGGCAGGCTTATTTGTCGGCCGCCGGTGCGGCTCGCCGCTGGGCCGCCGCGATCGGGAACTCGACCCTCGGCCCGCATGTTGACGAGGAGCTCTCGCTCATGGTCTACCTTGGCTTTGATCGCACGCATCAGGGTCTGAAATTCGGGTTCTTTGCGGAGAAAATCGAACGCCGGGTCGACTTCAATATACGACCAGGTCGAGATGTAACCCATGCTGACGGCCTTGTGCAGCGCTGTGAGCGCCGCCTTGCGATCTCCCAGAAGCGCGTACGCCGTCGCCTTATCGATCACATACCAAGCTTCCCCGCGCTTGAGGTTGTGCGCGACGTAATCCATGTCGGCCAGGCTGACCTTGAGCAATCTCTCCGCGCGCGCGCGTTCACCACTTGCAATCAGCATGTCCGCGACCGCCACGCTGGCATAGCCGAAGCCCAGCTGCGGAGGCAGGGTGGGAATCCCGGCCGAATTCCAAGTCAGGTCGCAAAGGCGCTCGAAGGCCACGCGCGCACGAGCATAATCGTGCGTCCGGTGAGCGTCCATGCGGAGGGCGAATACGGCTTCCGGTTCGCTGGACGGATTCATGGTGTCGTCGGCGATCGCCGCATACGTGATCACGGCTGCCCGGTGCCAATCGTGCGCGGCGGTCCAAATCGTCAAACCGTGGATGGGCAGCCGAACCGGCGCCTCGTCGGCTACCTGAGTTGCTGCCGCTCTATCCGCAAGATCGGCGTAATCCAAAATCGAGCAACCGGCGAGTCCAGTCATCGAGCGGGTCGAGCTTTAGGGCCTGCTCGCTGTACATGATGGCGTCGGCGTAATTGCCCTCGGCGCGACGGGCAAAACCGAGGCGTGCGTGCCCGGGAGGATAGAGCGGGTAACGAGTCACGACATCGACGAGCAGAGCATCCGCATCGCGGAAATTGGCGCGACCTAAAATGAGGAACATGGCCCGAAGTACCTGGTACGCCGGTTGCAGAGGATCGAGCCGCTGGGCCCGTGTGATCATGGACAAGGCTTCGTCGCGCCGCATCGGATTGGCGAATAGCAAAGTGGCCAGGCTGGTATAAGCACGGGCGGAGTTTGGGTTCAGTTCGATGCCGCGCCGATAGTCCTGCTCGGCGCCGGCATGATCGTGGAATGAGCGCAGGTAACCGCGAACCACGTATGCCTGAGCATCCTTCGGGTCGAGCTGGAGCGCCTTTTCGAGCAACAGCCTGGCCTCGGCAAGCGTGGATTCGAACGCCGCCAGGCGACCGCTCCTGCCCTCGAATTCCGCGAGCTGCAGTTTCGCCGATGCGAGCTCCACGTAAGCGGGGCCGTAGTTGGGATCGAGCTTCAGCGAGTGCTCGAAGTCTGTCGGCGGCGAGCTTGTATGAGGCCAGGCTGTCCGCCTCCATTTTTGCACGACCCTGCAGGAAGACCAGATACGCCTCGGAGTTCCGGGTTCCGAGGCTCTGTGGGGCCGCATTGCCCAGTAGCGAGACTTTAAGTGCCTTGACGACGGCGTTGGCGATTTCATCCTGGATATGGAACACGTCGCCGAGTTCGCGATCGTAAGTCTCAGACCATATCTGGTAGCCGTTATCGGCGCGTTCCAACTGCGCGGTGATGCGAAGATGATTGCCGACCTTGCGGACAGTCCCTTCCAGCACATGGGCCACCATCAGCTGACGACCAATGACGCGAACGTCGACGGCGTGTCCCTTGAACGAGAACGCCGAGGTTCGGGCCGCCACCTGCATTCCCGGCACTTTGCTGAGGAGATTGAGCAGCGCCTCGGACAGGCCGTCCGAGAAATACTCCTGGTCTTTTCGAGCGCTCTCGTCCACGAACGGAAGAACCGCAATGGAATGCTCGGGAATCACGCTCGCGGGCACTGCTACTGCCTTCTGACTCGTGACCGCGGTGGGTGAACGCGTCACCAAACGCCAAGACAGCGCGGCAATGGCGGTGAGCAGCAAGGCGACGACCGCAACGATGGCAAGCCAGCGCATCGGTGCGCCTTTGGAAGCCGCCGCGCCGGTGGCGGCGTAGTGCTGCGCACGGGTGGGTTTCGCGGTCCCGGCCAGCAGCGCAGCGACACGTTGACCGAATTCGACCGGCGCCTCACCGCCATGCAGGCGGGTCCATTGCACCGCGCGAAACTTATCCGGCACGCGCGCGATGGCCTCCGGGGTGTCGTCGATTAGGACCGGAAACAAGAACGCTGTGTCGTCGGCCATCAGGTGGGAACGGTCGACGGCCAGTTTCCACTCAAGGCGAAAATAGCCCTCGCTCCGCTCGTCGGTGTGGGCGGAAATAACCGGGATGAACAGGGCGCAGTCCTGGATCTGCCGGCGGATTTTCTGGTCCCAGGCATCCCCGCCGCGCAGTTCGCTCTGATCGAACCACACTTCGATCCCGCCGGCACGCAGCGAATCGCAGATGCGCCGCGCCGCCTGCGCGTCTTGCGAGGCGTAGCTGAGGAAAACAGCCTTCGAAGTCTCGCTCACGGTCCAATTGCCTGTGGCGGTGGGTGTGAACTCGTGAGAATGCCACGGGAATGGCGCAAGAACACTGAGCTCATGGCGTTCGAACCGGCCTTAACTTTGATGTTCTCTTTAGTTTATGTGACTTCCCTGCACCCTTTTGGACTAACGCGTGGGTGAAGGGAGCCAGACGGCAAGGCAACCCGTGAGGCACAGACAAGCTCAGTTTGAGGAGACTGGGGCCCCGCGGATGGGGGCGCCGGAAGGGCTCGGCGAGCTGCTGCGCCTGGGCACCTTATCTGAGTCGCGAAGTTGTTCGAGAATCTTTCGTTCCGCGGCCATCTTGTCCTGCATATCACGCATCAGTGTCTGGAATTTGGGATCGCTCCGCAGCGGATCGAATGCCGGCTCGAGCGGCAGCAGCTCCCAGGTGTTGATGTAGCCGGTGTGTACCGCCTTGTCGAGAGCCGCCAGGGCTGCCTTTCGATCGCCGAGTAGCGCATAGGCCGTGGCCTGATCGATGACATACCAGACATCGCCGCGTTTGAGCCCATGGGCGATGTAGTCCATGTCCGCTAAGCTGGCCCGGAGAAGTTTGATACCGCGCTCGCGCTCCCCGCCCGCCATCAGCATGTCCCCGGTCGCTACGCAGGCGTAGCCGAAGCCTTTTTGCGAGGGGAAGGTCGGAACGCCCGCGGGGCTCCACGTGACGCCGCACAGCTTCTCGAAAACAACTCGCGCGCTGGCAAAATCATGGGTGCGGCGCGCCTCCATGCGAAGCGCGAATACACCGTGCGGCTCATTGGCTGCCGATAGAGGACCGTCGGCCAATACGGCGTCGGTGACCTCGGCGGCCCGGCGCCAGTCCGCGTCCTGGATAAGCAGCTGGATCCGATGAATCGGTCGCGGATGAGGTTCCTGATCGGCCACTTGCCGCGCCGCAACCAGGTCCCCGACGTCGATATAATTCCAGATCAGCATCAGGCGAGCCCACTCTTCGTCCGGTTCGAGCTTGACCGCTCGCTCGTCGCACATGATCGCCTCGGCGTACTTCCCGGCGGTGCGGCGGACATCGGCGAGCCATATCCAGCCAGGCGCATACAACGGGTGCTGCAATACGACTTCGCTGAGCAACGCGTCGGCACCGCGGATGTCCGTGTGGGAATACAGGAGCATCCTGCCTTTGAGAATGTCGTACTCGGTTTCCAGCGGGTCAAGCTGTTGCGCTCGCGTGATCATCGCCAGAGCTTCATCGCGCCGCGTCAGATCGTCGAATATCAATTGCACGAGTGCGTAATAACCTCGCGCCGAGCTTGGGTTCAATGCAATGCCGCGGCGAAAGTCCTTTTCCGCGCCGGCCCGGTCCTTGAACGCGCGCAGGTAACCGCGCTCGATGTAGGCCTGGGCGTTTTCGGGGTCCAGCGCGAGGGCCTGCTCAAGCAGCGGTTTCGCCTCGTTTTGGGCGGCCGCAAATTCCGCGGCGCGATCACGGGTGGGCCCGTATTCCCCCAGCAGTACCTTTGCATTCGCGAGCTCCACGTAGGCGGGCGCGTAGTTCGGATCGAGTTTGAGCGCGCGCTCGAAGTCGGCCTGCGCGAGCTTGTAGGAGGCCAAGCTGTCGGTCTCCATTTTCGCCCGACCCTGCAGGAAGACGAGATAGGCCTCGGAATTCTGGGTGGGCCGATTTCGCAACGCGGTGTGGCCCAAGTAAGACACTTTGAGCGCCTTGACGACTGCCGCGGCGATTTCGTCCTGGATCCGGAAAACATCGCCCAGTTCGCGATCATAGGTTTGCGACCACAGAGGCGAATCGCTGTCAGTGCGCACCAGTTGGGCCGTGACACGCAAATGGTTTCCCGCCTTGCTCACGCTGCCCCGCAGGACGTTGGACACCCGCAACTGGTGCCCAATTGTGGCCGTGTCAACGTCACGTCCTTTAAAGGAGAAGGCGGACGTGCGGGCCGCCACTTGCAGCCCGGGAACCTTGCTCAGCAGGTTGAGCATTGCTTCGGCCAGCCCGTCGGAAAAATATTCCTGATCCTTGTCGGCGCTTACATCTTTGAATGGCAGCACGGCAATCGTATTGGCCGGAATCGCTTTCGCCGCGCTCGGTGCACCCGCCGCAGATTTCTGTGTGCTAAGGGCCGCCCCTGGCGCCCGTGCCATTCGGGTCCAGGAGAACACTGCGATTGCGGCGATCAGAACGACACCGGCCGCCGCGAGCGCGGCCCAGCGCATCGCCGTGCGCCGTGAAACCGTCGCGCCCGCCGCAATATGGCCCGCTGCCCTGGCGGGCTTGGCCGTCCCGGCCAGAAAAGCCGCCACCGTTTGCCCGAACTTGGGGGGCGGTGTACCGTTTGGGCACCGGATCCACTGCAACGCGCGAAACTTGTCGGGAACGCGCGCGCTGGCCTCTGGGGTGTCATCGATGGCCACCGGCGATAGGAAGGGCGCGTCATCGGCCATCAGGTGCGAGCGGTCCACCGCGAGCTTCCACTCAAATCGAAAGTAGCCTTCGCTGCGCTCTTCGGTATTTGCGGAGATCACCGGGATGAACAGGGCGCACTCGTGGATCTGCCGGCGGATCTTATCGTCCCACGCATCCCCGCCGCGCAGCTCGCTCTGATCGAACCACACTTCGATCCCGGCCGCGCGCAGGGCCTCGCACATGCGCCGCGCCGCCTCCGCGTCCTGCGAGGCGTAACTCAAGAACACGGCCCTTTGCGGTGCGGACATGAACAATCGCCTGTCGCCCGGGCGGGCGGTTACCGACCCCTACACAGCACACTCTATCCAGATCGCCCTCAGCTTTCCTTTTCTATCCCGGCAAACCGGATAGTTACGGTCGTGCACCGTGTTCGTGAGATTATTGTCAGCCTCGGGAGTATTAACAATTCTTAAGGGGGAGAGCCGATGAGATTCCGGCCATTGATAGGTTTCCTGATCCTGTGCAGCGTGGTGGTGTTCGCCTCGCAGGCCGTCCGTGCCACGGGGGCCGCCCCCTTTGATGTGGTCATTACCAACGGGCACATCATCGATGGGACCGGATCTCCCTGGTATTCGGGGGACGTGGGCATACGTGACGGGAAAATTGCCGCCCTCGGCGCTCTGAGCGGGGAGGCGCGGGCCCGAACCATCGATGCGAAGGGCATGGTCGTCGCGCCCGGATTTATCGACATGCTGGGTCAGTCCGAGTACTCGATTCTGGTCGATCCGCGCCTGCCCTCGAAAATATTCCAGGGGATCACCACCGAGATCACCGGTGAAGGCGAGTCGGTGGCGCCGCTCAACGACACTATTAATAAGGCGCGGGCGATCAAATACCGCAAGTACCGGCTCAATGTCGACTGGCAGACGCTGGGGCAATACTACGCCCGCCTCGAGAAGCAGGGTCTGGGCATCAACCTCGCAAGCTACGTGGGCGCCACGGAAGTACGGGAAATGGTGCTCGGGTATGAGGATCGCCAGCCGAGCGCCGCGCAACTGCAACAGATGCAATCGCTGGTGCGAGATGCGATGCACGACGGGGCCGTGGGCGTGTCCAGCGCTCTGGAATATCCGCCGGCCCCGTACGCACACACCGAGGAACTGATCGCGCTCGCCACCGAGGCGGGCAAGTACGGCGGCATCTACGCGACCCACATGCGCAATGAGGGTATCGAGGTGCTCAGGGCGATCGATGAGGCGGTGCGCATCGGCCGCGAGGCGCGCATTCCGGTGGAAATCTGGCACATCAAGGTCGGCGATCGCAATGCCTGGGGTCGAATGCCCGAGGTGGTGGCCAAGGTGAACGCCGCGCGGGCCCAGGGGCTCGATATTTCAGCCAACACCTACGCGTATACGGCGTGGTTCAACGACATGACGGCTTTCCTTCCTCCATGGGTAAGCGATGGCGGCAATGCCAAGCTGATCGAGCGCCTCAAGGATCCGGCGACCCGGGAACGTATAAAAAAGGAAATGTCCGATCCCTCGAGGGTCTGGGACAACGAATGGCAGGAAGTGCCCGGCCCGAGGCGATCATGGTCGGGGTGGTGCAGAACCCGGAACTCCGGCAGTACCAGGGCAAGAGGCTCAGTGAAATCGCCAAGGCTCTGAACAAGGATCCCAAGGATGCGCTGTTCGATCTCCTGATTGCCGACGGCGCCTTTACGCAGAACGCCGTGTTCGGCATGTCCGAACCGGACGTGGTGCTGGCGCTGCAGCAGCCCTGGGTCTCGATCGACAACGACTCGCAGGGCACTTCGCCCGAGGGTCTCCTGGGCGAAGAACATCCTCATCCGCGTGCCTACGGAACCTTCCCGCGGATCCTTGCCAAGTACGTTCGCGAAGAGAAAGTGCTGACGCTGGAGGACGCCATCCGCAAGATGAGCGCGCTGCCGGCCCAGCGCATGCGCCTGACCGAGCGCGGAGTCCTCAAGCAGGGCATGTGGGCCGATGTGGTGGTGTTCGATCCTGCGACCGTCCGGGACCTGGCCACCTTTGATAACCCCAACCAGCTCTCGCAGGGCATGGAATACGTGCTCGTCAATGGCGCGGCGGTGATCGACAACGGCAAGATGACCGGAAAGCTCCCCGGCAAGGTTCTGCGCGGGGCGGGGTACAAGTCCCCGACCTAGGAGCGCATTAGGCTGGAGATATGTCGCGCATGACACTGCAGGCCAAGCAACTGGAGCAGATCACTTCGGGCACGCTCGCGCATTACGAGCACAATGCGGAGGCGTTCCGTGCGGCGACGCGCGATCACGACGTCAGCCAGAACGTCAATGCGCTGTTACGGCATATTCGCGCCCCGGCGCCCTACACGATCCTCGATTTCGGCTGCGGCCCTGGGCGTGACCTGCAAAGCTTTGCGCACCTCGGCCACAAGGCCATCGGACTGGAAGGGGCGGCGGCCTTTGCGAAGATGGCGCGGGATGACTCGGGCTGCGAAGTGTGGGAACAGGACTTCCTCAAGCTCGAATTACCGCCCGGGTATTTCGATGGCGTGTTTGCCAACGCTTCGCTGTTCCACGTCCCGGGCCAGGAACTGGCGCGGGTCCTCGGGCAATTGCGTGCCACGCTCAAACCCGGCGGGGTGCTGTTCAGCTCCAACCCGCGCGGCCAGAACGAAGAGAGCTGGCGCAGCGGTCGCTACGGTTCATACCACGATCTTCCGGCCTGGCGCGCATTCCTGACGGCCGCCGGTTTTACGGAGCTTGAATATTACTACCGGCCGAGTGGCCTGCCCTGCCAGGAGCAGCCCTGGCTGGCCACCGTGTGGCGCCGGTAGGGCGCTGTCGTGGGCCACTTCGGGCCTGCTATGCTAGTGCTATTCGGGTCCATTCGAAAGATCGAGCCGGGAACGTCAAAAACATCATCGGGGGTGCTTTCGTGAAAGTTATTACCGTAATTCTCCTCGCCAGCGTCGCTGTGGGTTGCACCACGCAACCATCGGTTCCCAAAGCGGACGCCGCGCGTACCGAGAGTTGCAAGTCGACCTCCTCTGAGGAGATCGCTGCGCTGTTTGACCGCTGGAATCAATCGCTCCAGACCGGCGATCCGCACAAGGTGGTCGCCAACTACGCCGAGAATTCCATTCTGCTGCCCACCGTCTCGAACAAGCCGCGGCTCACGGCGGCGGAGAAGGACGATTACTTCGAGCATTTTCTGCAGAACAAGCCCTCGGGCAAGATCGACTTCCGCCACATCGAGCTGGGCTGCAATTCGGCCGTCGATGCGGGTCTGTACACCTTCACGTTCGCCAAGACTGGCGATGTGGTGCATGCGCGGTACACCTACACCTATCACTGGGACGGCAGCCAGTGGCTGATCACCAGCCACCATTCCTCGGCCATGCCGGAGAAATAGCTGCCGCAGTTTTCCCGAGCCATCGTACGTGTGCCAGGCCGAAGCTATGCGAACGGCCTGACCACGTCCGCTGCGCAAGGTCCACCTGACAGGAAGCTTACCTTGCAGCAGCACGCGGCGTATTGCGATGCGCTTCGCAGACTGCGGGCTGGAACTGAGCGTGTTGGAAGCCGACGAGCGCCACCCGGACGGGACCTTCGTCGAGGATACGGCCGTGGTGGCCGCGCGTGTGGCGATCGCGACGCGGCCGGGGGCGCCGAGCCGTGCCGGGGAAGTGACTGAGGTCGCCTCTGAGCTTTCCCGGTTCAGGCCGCATCTGGAATCGATCTCACCTCCGGGCACGCTGGATGGGGGCGATATCTGCCAGGTCGAAGAGCATTTCCTGATCGGCCTATCCCACCGCACCAACGAGGCGGGCGCCAGGCAGCTGGCCGCGATTCTGGCCCGCCATGGCTATACCTCCTCGCTGATCGACATCCGGAATCATCGAACGCTGCTGCATCTTAAGTCCGGAATCGCTTATCTCGGGAGAGCGACCGTTTCACGGTATCGGCCGATGCGAGCCGATCTTGAGGTGCCGCAAGGCTACGAGAGGATCGTGGTCGATGAACGTCGAAGCTTATGCCGCCAACTGCGTGCGCGTCAATGACACGGTCCTTCTGGCCTCAGGCTTTCCACGACTGGCGGGGCAACTGGATGCGCTCAGGATATTCGGTGCGGACGCTTGAGGTTTCTGAATTCCAGAAGATGGATGGTGGCTTGAGCTGCCTGTCGCATGCGCTTCTAGATTTTCTAGCTATTTGTCGCCGATGGGCGCAAATGAGGCGCCGACCTGTGCCTTCCTATATGATGGACGGAATGCTCCTTCCGAGCGCATCCCATTTGACTCAGTCCAGTGGCGCTGTATTTCTTAGCTACGCCTCCGAAGATGCCGCGGCGGCCCAGCGCATCTGCGAGGCGTTGCGCGCCTCCGGGATCGAGGTCTGGTTCGACCAGAGCGAGCTGCGCGGCGGCGATGCCTGGGACGCGATGATCCGGCGCCAGATCAAATCCTGCGCGCTGTTCATTCCGATCATTTCCAGCAACTCGCACGCCCGCGCCGAGGGCTATTTCCGGCTGGAGTGGAAGCTCGCGGTCGACCGCTCGCACCTGATCGCCCCGGACAAGCCTTTCCTGGTGCCGGTCGTGATTGATCAGACCCGGGACAACGATCTTCGGGTGCCGGACCGGTTTCGCGAACTGCAATGGACCCCGCTCCCGGAGGGCGAAACTTCGCCCGCCTTTGTGCAGCGGGTCGCACGCCTTCTGGGGGCCGAGCAATCTTCGGGCGCATCCGACGCCGCCGACCCCTACGCAGTCGGCGGTCTCTCTGGTGCGCGAGCGCCGCGCACAATCCCTGAAGGAAACCGCTCCGGATGCCGGCAGCCTCGAGGCGCGCCCGCCTGTCACTCCTGCTGGTCGCGGCGGTGGCGACCATCGGCCTGGGCTATGTCACGCTGAATCGATTCGTGCTGTCGCGCCACGGCACCGAGGCGAGCGTGCCGGCCCCGCCCGCGCCGCCTGCGGCCGCTGAGCAAGGACAAGTCGATCGCCGTGCTTCCATTCCTGGACCTGAGCGAGAAGA
Source organism: uncultured Gammaproteobacteria bacterium (assembly GCA_963795685.1). Taxonomy (GTDB): domain Bacteria; phylum Pseudomonadota; class Gammaproteobacteria; order Steroidobacterales; family Steroidobacteraceae; genus FEN-1191. Next base: position 176,918 of record CAWCJE010000009.1, on the reverse strand, counting down.
AAGACCAGGAATATTTCTCCGACGGGCTGACCGAAGAGCTGCTCGATCAGCTCGCGCAGATACCGGACCTTAAGGTGCCGGCCCGCACCTCCTCGTTCTATTTCAAGGGCAAGCAGGCGACGATCCCGGAGATTGCCCGCGCGCTGGGCGTGACCCATGTGCTCGAAGGGAGCGTGCGCAAGGCCGGCACCACCATGCGCGTGACCGCGGAACTGATTCGTGCCGATAACGGCTTTCATTTATGGGCCCATACCTACGACCGCGATGTAAAGGATGTGTTCAAGGTCCAGGACGAGATCGCCGCTTCCGTGGTCGAGGCGCTCAAAGCCAAGCTCCTGCCCATCCCCGCGGCGCTTAAGCGCGCGGCGCAGCACCAATACCGCCGCCTATGAGCAGTACCTGCTCGGCCGGCAACTCCTGTCGCACAATAATGGCGATGATTCGAAGAAAGGCGGCACAGGTGTTTCGCAAATCCATTGCGCTCGATCCCAGTTACGCCGCGGCCTGGGCGGGATTGGCCGATGCCATGTTCTGGGTCTCCGACAGTGAGGCGGCCTTGCAGAGCACGCTGGCCGACCGCAAGGAGGCGCGCGCCGCGGCCGATAAGGCCGTGGCACTGCAGCCGGATCTGGCCTACGGCTATCTGACCCGGGCGACGCTGCGCCTGGTCAATGACCTGGATTTTGCCGGCGCCCGTGCGGATTATCAGCGCGCGATGGCCCTGGAGCCCGAGAACGCGGAGGTGCTGCTTTACTATGGAGCAGGTTTCCTGACCCCCATCGGAAAACTCCCCGAGGCCATCGCTGTGCTGCGCAAGACCATCCAGAGCGATCCGCTCAACGCGCGCGCCTGGGCCTTCCTCGGTCGGGCGTATTACTTTCGCGGGGACTTTAATGCTGCGCATACGGCGCTGGAGCGCTCTCTCGAGATCAGCCCGCAGCAGACCTACGCCCCGAACATACTGGGGGAGTGTTACCTGTTTGAGGGGCAGCCCGCCAAGTCGCTTGAGATCTCGCAGCGTTCCATTGGCGAAGCGTTCCGGCTGACCGGGGCGGCTCTGGCGCAGTACGATTTGGGACATCTGAGCGAATCCCAGCAGCAACTGGACAAGCTCATTTCAAAGTTTGGCACCACGGCCGCCTACCAGATCGCCCAGATCTACGCCCGGCGCGGCGACAAATTGCGCGCCACGTTCTGGCTGGAGCGCGCCCACGTGCAGAAGGATGCCGGCTACACCAACATCAAGGTGGACCCGCTGCTGCGCAACCTTTCGGGCGATCCGCATTTCCATTCCATGCTGGCGGTCGCCAAACTGACTTAAAATGGGCATTCGATAATCAATACGGCTTTCCAGGCCGAGAGGTATTCCATGAGATCAGTCCTCGCCATTGCGATGTTGTGCGCGCTCAGCGTGTCCGGCGGCTATGCGGCCGAGAGTCCCGGCCCGCGGGCCGCGGCGCCGATCCTGCCCATAGCGGCGCCCGTCGACCGAGCGTACCCGGGCGAGATCCAGCTGAACGTGGATGCCAGCGATGTGGTCCGCCGCATTGTCCACGTGCACGAAACCCTCAGCGGTATTGCCGGGTGAAACCGTGCTGCTGTATCCCAAATGGCTCCCGGGCACCCATGCGCCGGACGGCCCGATCGACCGCGTAGCGGGACTTCGTGTGACGGCGCAGGGGACGAACGTCCCCTGGACGCGAGATCCGGTGGACGTCTACGCGTTTCGGGTGCACGCGCCCGCGGGCGCCAAAACAATCGAGATTGAATTTCAGTACCTGTCACCGCCCAACGATGCCGCCGGAGAAATCGAGATCTCCCGCGATCTGCTGTTTATACCGTGGAGCGATGTCGTGCTGTACCCGGCCGGCTATTTTACGCGGCAGATTCCCGGTCGTGACGACTCTGAAGTTCCCCGCCGGCTGGCAGTCCGCCACCGCCCTGGAGACGGCATCGACCAGTGGCGCGCAGACCACCTACAAGCGCGTGGGGCTGGAGACATTGATCGACAGTCCGTTGTACGCGGGCCGCTACGCCAAGCGCCTCGAGCTGGATCCGGGAAGCCCCGCGCCCGTGTACCTGAACCTGTTCGCCGATCACCCGGAATCCCTGGAGGTCAAGCCCGAGCAGCTCGAGGCGCACCGCGCCCTGGTGAGCCAGGCCTATAAGCTCTTCGGCTCGCGTCACTACGCGCATTACGATTTCCTGTATTCGCTGAGCGACCAGGTCTACCAGGAAGGGCTCGAGCACCAGCAGTCGAGCGAAAACGGCACCGACCCGGAAACTTTCACCGACTGGGACAAGACCGCCTATGAGCGCGACCTGCTGGCGCACGAGTACACGCATTCCTGGAACGGCAAATTCCGCCGGCCCGCCGACCTTTGGGTGCCCAACTACAACGTGCCGATGCAAAGCAGCCTGCTGTGGGTCTATGAAGGCCAGACGCAATACTGGGGCACCGTGCTGGCGGCCCGTTCCGGCCTGCGCACCAGGCAGCAGAGCCTCGATGACATCGCGCTGACCGCCGCGTACTACGAAATCCAGAGCGGGCGCCACTGGCGCTCACTGCAGGAAACGACCAACGACCCGGTCATCGATCCGGGCCGGCACGCGCTCGGCTGGGTCAACTGGCAACGCTTCGAGGATTACTACAGCGAAGCCTCGCTGATCTGGCTGGATGCCGATACGCTGATTCGCGAGCGCTCGCAGGGCAAGCGCTCGCTGGATGACTTTGCGCACCTGTTCTTCGGCGTCAACGACGGAAGCGTCACGACCCTCACCTACACGTTTGCGGATGTCGTAAAGGCGCTCAATACCGTGGAGCCCTATGACTGGGCGGCATTCCTGCGCGAGCGGCTCGATGCGATCGGCAAACCCGCTCCGCTCGATGGCATCAAGCGCGGCGGCTATAAATTGGTCTACACCGACACGCCGAGCGACTATCAGAGCGCCAGTGAAGGGCAGAGCAAGCGCACCGACCTGCTGTATTCGATCGGCATCGCGCTGAAGGACAAGGACACGCCCGGAACCATCTCCGAAGTCGTCTGGGACGGCCCGGCCTTCAAGGCCAACATCACCGAGGGCATGCAGATCCTCGCCATCAACGGCGTGGCCTACGACTCCGACATGCTCAAGGACGCGATTACGGCGGCGAAGAATCCCGGGCTCCCGGATCGAGCTGATCCTAAAGCGTGGTGACCGCTACCAGATCGCCAACATCGATTATCACGACGGGCTGCGCTATCCGCACCTGGAGCGCGACGCCTCGGTGCCCGCCCGGCTCGATGAGATCCTGACGCCCCGCTGATGGAATTTTCGAATCGCTCACGGCGGGCACCGGGAAGTGCATCCCGGTGCCCGCCGCGCGGAGCCCAGTTAGGCCATCGGCTACTTGCCGATGTCCTTGCTGACGACGTTTTCCTGCTGGTTGAGTGTCTTCTGGTCGAGCTTGGTGATATGGCCATTGTCCAGGTGGGCCATGTCGCGCTCTTCCTGGCGAATCTTGCGATCATCCTTATGGAGCGCGGCGGCCTGCGCCTTGGTGATTTCCCCTTCCTTCACTTCCTTGTGTATGCGCTTGTCCTGGTTGGCGAGCCGATCGTTCACCTCATCACGCCGCGGATGATGTTTTTCCCATTCCGTATCGGCCATGGCAACACCCGTCAGCCCGGCGGCAACCACCAGCGCGGTGAGCGTATGTGCGGACGAATCTTTGAGGACTTGGACATAACGACTCCTTTACGTGATGCGTATGGCTGATGGGCTGATTTCAGCCGAAATCCGTGGACTTCTGGTGTTAACAACGTCGCATTACGTGGGCCGCTGACAAGGATTACCGGGATGTAATCCGCGCGCGAGCGTTGCCCGTGCGCAGTCGCCAAATGGCGTCAACGATGAGCTGGAGAATCTGGCCGCACGAATGGGGTCGGGGGCGCGGCGCGCAGCTGGGAATCACTGAACGGACGGAGCGCCGCCGCAGGGGGCCAATAGCTGCTAATTAGGGCAATGCCTGGCGCGCCAGCGCAGCGAATTGCGCTTTAGTGCGCCCTTCGATCTGGCGTGGCGCCGGCGCGATCGACTTCCTACTTCTGCTTTTTCTTTTCGGCCTTGGCGGCCCGCTTCTGCATCAGATTGAGGGCCGGCTTCTTCTTGGCCTCTTTCTTGCGATCCATTCCTTTGCTCATCTCATCGCTCCTGTGATGCGTTGACTGTGGTGGGGGTGCCCGAAGGGCGAGGCGCAATACTCTACCTGATGTTCTCGTGCCCAGTCGGGGTGCGCAAGTGCGCGCAGGCTAGAGCGGTCCGTGCAATTGCACCGTCGCGCGGGTGTTGGCGCCGAGCTTGGCGCCGTCGCCGGCATCGGCAATGCGCACGTAAAACTTTCGTGGCGTGCTGCGCGCCGGGTCCTTGATGATCGGGACCAACAAGGTGACGCTGCTTTGACCGGGAGCGAGCGCTCGGTGCGCCGGCCCCAGGACACAAAGTCCTGATCGGCCGTGGCGCTGGCGTTTTCCGTCCACCAGACAAAGCGGGCCTCGCCGCGCGTGCTGCCGGTCCGGCGAACCACGATGTGTGCGGCCGAATCACCGGACTGCACCGCATAGCTGTCGGCCGACAACTCGAGGCGCGCAGGGGCCATCGGCGCTGACCCGGGCGGACTCTTCGCATCCGGCACAGCCGGCGCCGCGGCAACCGCGGGGCTGGGCGCCTTGGGCGGAGCGGCCTTCGGTACGGCGGGTGCCGCCGTGGGTGGAATGGAGCGCGGTGCAGGGGCGAGCGTGTCGGTCGAAGGAACGGGCGGCGCAGGCGCGGCGGCGACAGTTGCCGCGGGCGGGGCGGATGGAGGCAAGGGCGTGACCGTGGGCGGGGTCGGTGCACTCTGCGGTGCTGGAGCGGCAGAGGCCGTAGGGCTCGGAGTCTCCGCTTCCGGCGCGCCGGGTGTCGCGAGCGCTTGGGCCTCGGGCGCCGAAGTGGGCGCATCCTGCACGGCCGGTGCGGTTTCCGGCGGGGGCGACATGCCCGGGGCCGCCGATAGGGAGGGTGCGGCCGTCGCGCTGACCGTCTCGGGCGGATGCACGCGTGCCGTGACCGCGGTGCGCAATCGATTCCACTCGCCCGAGAAATCGATACGGTCCGGCGAGCGATACACCGAAGCGGCAAAAGCCGCCGCGGCCGCCAGGCATCCGAGCAGCAGGAGCGGCCGCCAAAACGAGCGTCTGGGCGCAGGCATGGCCATCAGGTCCACCAGCATCGGCAGGCGCTTGCTGGCGCTGCCCACGTGCATTCGTCCAATCCAGCGAGCGACGCTCAAGTTCCGCCCCTCACGCCGCCACGCCAGGCCCTGGCGCAGCGCGCGCCACTGCGTGCCGGTCAGTTGGATTGGACGCGCGGGCGTCATTGCGCGGCCCCGGGCCGTGGAAGCATTTTGCCGCTCAAAGGGATGCGAGCCGTGCAACAGCTCGTAACTGATGCAGGCGAGCGCGTACAGGTCATCGCGCCGATCCGGAGGACGGCCCTCGAGTTGCTCGCAGCTCGCATAGCAGGAGAGGGCGCGCTGGGCACCAAAGCCGCGTATCCGCAACTCGCCGGCGGGTGAGATCAATATGGCGCCCGGTTGCAGATTGCCGTGCACGACACCGTGATCGTGGGCGTAGCTGAGCGCGGCGCCGATGTCGCGAATGATGGCGAAGGCCGCCGAGCGCGCCAGCGCTTTTCCGGAACGACGCTCGAGCAGCGCGGAGAGCGTTTCACCGCGCATCAGGTTCATCGTCAGGTAGATGTACACCCCATCCTGATCGAGTTCGCGCACGCCAAGCACGTTCGGATGAGAGAGGGGCTGCGCCAGCTGAAACTCCGCGCGGCGCTCGGCCAGCGTGGTCTCGAAACTCGGCGGTGTCAGGCTCCATGCAGTGCACGGCGACCTGACACACGGCCGGGGGCTGTCCCGCGTGTTGCTGGTCCAGGGCCTGGAAATTTCGCCCGCGATCATCCCCTTCCAGTTCCGCCTCGAGCCGGTAGCGGCCAAGGACTACGGCGCCCACCTGCAGGTTGCGAGCGGGCGAGGGCTCGACGATCACTGCGGGCGCGGGGGCCGAAGACTCGACGATCACCGCGGGCCGGGCGCGGGCGCGGGTGCGCGGCCGGGGGCCGGGGGTCTCGACGGCCGGGCGCGGTATAAAGGCGGACGGCGGTGCGGTGGGTTCGGGGTCGCTCGAATTCCGAGATCGAGGGCTCGGTGGCCAGCGGTGCCGGCGCCGCGGGCCGCAGCGCTCATCGCGCGCGCTCGCACGCGAGGGCGCTGCGGGACTGCGTGTTCTGGGGCAGGTTGGGTATGTAGGGCTCGCGCCGCACCAGGCCGAATCGATCGGCCGAGGCTTTCAGCGCACGGAAAAGTTCGGTGGGCAGGACTTCCAGCCGATGGTACTGGTCCAGCAGCGCCAGCAGATTCCAGATCTCCTCCGGATCCGCCCGGCAGACCCGCACCATGTCGGCTTCAAATTGCTCGTTGCTGATGGCGTGCTGGAGCAGCAAATCCAGACGCGGGGCCAGCGGCGAGGAGGATTCGCCGTCTGCGAGCAACTGTTTTTCGGTGGCCGGAGTCATAGGATAGCTTTGGCTTCGTCGACGCGCGGCCTGTAGGCCGCGCGCCCCTACCGGAGCAATACTTGTTCTACGCAAGCGCAAAGCGCTTGGCAACTCCGGATATAGACCGGAGCCGGGGCCTAAGGTTCGGGCCAATTCCTAATTTTGCGTCGGCGGGAGGCCGGTCACCGGGGCGGCGGGCTCCAGTGGGCCCGGGGTCGCGGTGCGCGAGCCCACTTCAGAGGCGCTGTCCACGTAGTAGGACGTATCGCCAAAGCAATTGGTCGGAACGCCCAGATGCTCGGTGTAATGCAGCCGAATCCGCTCTCCGAGCATGCTGTCCAGGTGCTTGGCGACCGCCGCGTCGCGCACCGTAAAACTCCAGATCTGCGGGGCCATGCCGGCGACCACATAGAGGGCCAGCTCTCCCTCGGAGGTTTTGCAGACAAATCCCTTGTGCGAGAGCTTCTGCAAAATCCCCACACGCTCGCCGTCCGAATAGGACCAGCGCAGCACGAAGCAGGTGTAGGCCGCAAATCCCAGCAACAGGATCAGCACCAGGTAAGGCCATTTGCGCCGACGGCGCGGCTTGAGCTGAGCATCCATCAGAACGCGCTGTGCCCGGTCAGTTCGCGTCCTACAGCCAGCTGGTGCACGGTTTCGGTACCCTCGTACGTGATTACGCTTTCAAGATTCAGCATATGGCGAATGGGCGCGTACTCGGCGCTGATTCCCGAAGCCCCCAGCATGTCGCGGCAGTCGCGGGCCACATCGATGGCCATCCGGCAATTGTGCCACTTGGCCATGGACACTTGCACCGGCTGGAGCGTGCCGCGTTCCTTGAGCCGGCCGAGCTGGAGCGCCAGCATCTGGGCGGTGGTGATACCGCGTGCCATTTCGGCAAGCCGCACCTGGATGGCCTGGTTCTTGGCCAGCGGGCGCCCGAAAAGCTCGCGCGTCGTGGTGTACTCGAGCACCTGGGAAAGGCAGGCCTGGGCCGCGCCGATGACTCCCCAGGCGATGCCGTAACGCGCCTGCGTCAGGCAGCTCAAGGGTCCCTTGAGACCGGCCGCTTCCGGGAGTCTCTGGGACTCGGGCACGCGCACTTCATCCAGGAACAGGGCTCCGGTGGCTGAAGCGCGGAGCGAAAACTTATGCTCGATCTCGGTGGCGGTGAATCCCGGCGTGCCCTTATCGATGATGAAGCCGCGGATCCCCTCGTCCGTATCGGCCCAGCACACGCACAGGTCCGCGATCGTGGCGTTGGTGATCCACATCTTCGATCCGCTGATCAGCCAGTCCCCACCGCTCCGGCGGGCGCGGGTCTTCATGTTGGCCGGATCCGAGCCGCCGTGCGGTTCGGTCAGGCCAAAGCAACCGATGGCTTCCCCGCGTGCCATGCGCGGCAGGTATTGCTGCTTTTGAGCCTCGCTCCCGTAAGCCCAGATCGGAAACATCGCCAGCGAGGACTGCACCGACACGAAGCTGCGCAATGCCGAATCACCGCGCTCGAGTTCCTGGCAGATCAATCCGCCGGCCGTGGCGCTCAGGCCTGCGCACCCGTAGCCTTCCAGGGTGGCGCCGAGCAAACCCAGGGAAGCGAGCTCCGGGCACCAGCTCGCGCGGGAAGCGGTGATGCTCGAAGCATTCCTGGATCAAGGGCAGCACGCGTGAATCGACCAGCCGTGCCACGCTGTCTTGCACGAGTTGCTCATCCTCGGTGAGCGCACTGCGCAGGTCGAAAAGGTCAAGCGGATTCATGCAAGTTCCTTAAAGCGGCAGCGCTCATCCGTCGATCGTGAACTGTACGCCCTGTGCGAGCGGCATGGCGGTGGAATAATTGACGGTCTGGGTCTGCCGGCGCATGTAGGTCTTCCACGCATCGCTCCCCGACTCGCGCCCGCCGCCGGTTTCCTTCTCCCCGCCGAAGGCGCCGCCGATTTCCGCGCCGCTCGGGCCGGTGTTGACGTTGGCGATTCCGCAGTCGCTCCCGGTGGCCGACAGGAAGGTCTCCGCTTCCTGCATGCTGTTGGTGAAGATCGCCGAGGACAGTCCCTGGCGCACCTCGTTTTGCAACGCGATCGCCTCCGCAAAACTGTCGTAAGGCACCACGTACAGGATCGGCGCGAAGGTTTCCTCGCGCATGCTCTCGAAGGGCTTTGCGGACTCGACCAGTGCCGGGCGCACGTAGTAGCCGCCCTCCGATCCGGCCACCGCGACGCGTTCACCGCCGGTCACCGTGGCGCCGGCCTGTGCGCGCAGCGGCCGAGCGCGGCTTGCATGCGCTCGAAGGCGCCTGCGTCGATGAGCGGACCGACCAGTGTGCCGGTCTCGATCGGGGAGCCCACCGGCAGGCTGGCGTAGGCCTTGCGCAGCATGGGCGCGAGCTTTTCAATCAGGCTGCGGTGCACGATCAGCCGACGCAGCGTCGTGCACCGCTGGCCGGCGGTGCCGGCCGCGGCAAAGACAATCGCGCGCAGGCTCAGGGCCAGATCCGCGCTGGGCGTGACGATGGCGGCGTTGTTGCCGCCCAGTTCCAGCAGCGCGCGCCCAAAGCGCGCGGCCACGCGCGGGCCCAGCGCGCGACCCATCGCCGTGCTGCCGGTGGCGCTGACCAGCGGGATCAAGGCGTGATCGGCGACCTGCTCGCCGGCTTCGCGCCGGCCCATCACCAGCTGCGTGATGCCTGCGGGCGCGGCGGGAAATTCGGCGATGACTTCGGTGAGGATCCGGTGCAGCGCGAGCGCGCACAGCGGGGTTTTCTCCGAGGGCTTCCAGATCACGGTGTTGCCGCACACCAGCGCGAGGGCCGCATTCCAGGCCCACACCGCCATCGGGAAATTAAAGGCGGTGATCACGCCCGACCGGACCCAGCGGGTGCCAGCGCTCGACCAGATGATGGCCGGGCCGTTCGGAGGCGATGGTCAGTCCGTACAGCTGGCGCGAGAGGCCCACCGCGAAGTCGCAGATGTCGATGACCTCCTGCACTTCGCCCAAGTCCCTCGGTCAGGATCTTTCCCGACTCGAGCGAGATCAGCCGTCCGAGCGCGTCCTTCTCGCGCCGCACGCGTTCGGCGAAGCGGCGCACGAGCTCGCCCCGCGTCGGGGGCGGGCACGGCGCGCCAGTCGCGGAAGGCGCGTGCGGCCGACTGAATCTTCGCCTCGACGCCCGCGGGCTCATCGACCGGCACCCAGGTGAGGAGCGAACCGTCAATGGGCGTGCGCGCCTCGATGCCGTTCGCGGATTTCGAGGCGCGTCGTTACGCCGGCTTCCTTCAGGATGTCCGTAAAGTTCATGCCGCGTGGGCCTCGATGCTCTGGCGTTGGCGTGGCGCGTAGATCCGGCCGAATCGATTGGCCAGGAACTCCTGCAGCGGCACGTCTTCCTGGCGCAGGAACCCCTGCTGCGGAAGGCGCCGCTCGGCCAGGAGGTCCAGCACGCCGCAGATGCCGGCGGCCGTGGTCACCTGGATGGCGCTGCGTTCGACGCCATTGATCGGCTGGCCGTAGATCTTGTTGGCGTAGGTTTCCTGCACCAGCTGGCCTTTTTTCTTGCCGGTCACGGTGACGAACACGATGACCACATCCTGCAGAGTCGTGGGCAGCGCGTGCTCGAGTATATCCTTGAGCACATCGCGCCGATCGCGGAGCCTGAGGTCCTGGAGCAGCGCCTTCATGATGGCCACGTGCCCGGGATAGCGGATGGTGCGGTAATTGAGATTGCGCACCCGTCCGCGCAGCGTCTCGCAGAGCGTGCCCGACGCCGCCCGAGGTGTTGAAGGCTTCGTAGGTGACCCCATCCAGGGAGAATTCCTCGCGCTCCTCGAGTGCCGGGGCGGCGACGAGCTCGCCGTTGGAGATTTCCTCGCACGGCTCGCAGTACTCGTTGATGACCCCATCGGTGCTCCAGGTCAGGTTGTAGTTCAGCGCGTTGGAGGGGTACTGGGGCAGGGCGCCGACGCGCAGCCGCACGTCCTGAAGTTCGTCAAATTTCTTGGCCAGATCGTGCCCGACGATCGTGATAAATCCCGGCGCCAGCCCGCATTGCGGAATGAACGCGCTCTTGGCGTTGGCGGCGAGCGCCCGGACCTTGCGGGTGTTGGCCACGTCCTCGGTCAGGTCCAGGTAATGCACACCGGCCATGGCCGCGGCCTCGGCGATCTTGCCCGTGACCTGGAACGGCGCGGCGCTCAACACCGCGAAACGACCGCGGAGCGCCGCGGCCACCGCATTCGGGTCGTTGACGTCGATCGCCAGGCACTCGACCGGCGTGGTCGCGTTGAGCCGCTGGAGCTGCTCGGCGGATTTGTCGATCACGGCGATCTGGTAGTCGCCGCAGTGGCCGAGCATGTCGGCGATCATCTGGCCGATCTTGCCGGCACCCACAATGGCTATGCGTTTCATAGGAACCTCTTGAAAATCAGGCGCGTATCATCGGGGGTGGCCGAGCGAAAAGCAGCCCCGAAAACGCCACTATGACGAGCATTTTTCGTCGATTAGAAGTACGATTTCGTCACTATGACGATAGATTCCACGGATCGGGAGATTCTGGCGCTGCTGCGCGAGGACGGCCGGGCCTCCACCGCCCAGTTGGGCCGGCGGCTGGGCCTTTCGCGGACCACCGTGCACAGCCGGATCGAGCGATTGCTGGCGCGGCGGGTGATCACCGGATTTACGGTCCGGATGGGCGCGGACACCGAACGCGAGCAGATCCAGGCCCACGTGCTGATCACGGTGACCCCGAAACTCCAATCGCGTGCCGAGGCGGCGCTTCGCAAGCTCCCCGAGGTCCGCAAGCTCTACTCGGTCTCCGGGCAGCACGATTCCATTGCGATCGTGGTCACCGAGACGGTGGCGGAGATGGACCGGGTGTTGGATCAGATCGGATCCCTGGACGGGGTCGATCGGACGGAATCCTCGATCGTGCTGTCGACTCGGATCGACCGCTAGCGATCAAGACTTTAGTTGGGCTTGACGCCCTCGTCCTTGAGCGCGGCCAGACCGGCCATGTCCACGCTCCCCACAGCGGCCTTGAGCGCATCGATGCTCGGGCCGCTCCCCTCGACCTTGACCATAAAGCGTTCGGCGACCACGGCGCTGTATTCGCCTTCCTTGCTGGTGTTGTCCCACTGCTCGTGGATCATGCTGTTGCCCTGATGGTAGGTCTTGACGTAGCCGGTGTCGGTCTGGCGGTCCTCCTCGATGTTGGCGTGGTTCGCCACCGCCAGCACGCCCTTGGCCCCGCCCATGTCCGTGACTTCGAGCTTGAGCGTGCGGCCACCCGGATTTTCATCGCCGTAGCGGGCGGTGGCCGTGGCCACCTGCATGCCCAGGGCGCCGTTCCTCTCGGCACTCGCCTCCGTGCGCTTCAGTCCCCCGAGCGTATCGGGCAGGAAGGCCTTGAGGCGGTCCGGCGCCAGCGCCTCGACCTGCTGGCCGCCGGATACCGCGTTGGCCATCATCTGGCCCACCGCGTTGGCGGCGGCCTGGGTATCGCCGGATTTCTGCGCGGATTCGAGCTGCTTGCCGGCCGCGGCCATGCCCTGGGCCCAGGCCCCGAGCTTGCCGGCGGGACTGCTGGTGTCGAAGGTGGCGTGGCTGGTGCGGTCGTACCCCATGGCGGTCATGCCCGCTTCGCACTCCCAGCACGGATCCGAGCACGTAGAACAGCAGCGCGCCGAGCACGATCGTGCAGATCAGCGTGACCACGGTGTAGCCGGCGGCCTTTTCGGGCGGGCACTTCATGGTCGGCGGCAGGCCCAGGTACAGCAGGTAGATCCCGTAGATCAGGCCCACGAACATGATCAGCATGCCCAGGCCCCCCAGCAGCACGGCGATGCCGGCGATCCAGGAGGCGGTGTACGAATAGGCCACGACCTTGAGGGCCTGCACGTTGTTCTTCTGGCCGCCGAAGGTGGGCGCCAGCGCATTGACGATCAGCGCGACCAGGAAGGCGCCGATCAGCGATCCGAGGTAGATCCGTAGCGCCATCTCCAGCGCGAAGGTGCTGCTGACGTGCATCGTGCCGAGAAACGGCATGGAATATCCAAACACGGCCAGCTTCAGGAACTGGCATATCGCCGGGACCGCGGCGAGCACCAGGATGTAGCCGGTATAGATGCCCATCGAGGTGGCCGGCTCGGCCGCAATGACGGGCCATTCCGTCTTGGGCGTGAGCAGTATTGATTTGACCCTGCTGATCAGCCGGCTGAAGTCCATGGCGTCCCCCTCAAATGGTTTGTTGTTCTCGGAGTGAATCCACAGTTTGCCACAGGCGCGCGGGCCCTGACAGTCGCGACCCTCAGGCGAGCGTGTGGAACACGCGCTGCACGTCCTCGTCCTGCTCGAGCAGATCGATGAGCTCGAGCACCTCGGCCGCCTGCGCCTCGGGCAGTTCGGTCGGCTGGGCGCAGATGTACTCGTGCTCGGCCGACAGCGGCGCCACGCCCCGGGCCTCGAGCGCTTCCTGCAGGCGGCCAAAATCGGCAAACTCGCAACGCAACACGAGCTGCGGCTCGCCCTTCTCGCCGCTGCTCTCGCCCATCTCCTGCAGCCCGTAGTCGATCATGTCCAGTTCGAGCGAGTCCTGGTCGATGCCGGCCGGGTCAAGCCGGAACACGCCCATCTTGCGGAACTGAAAGGCCACGCTCCCGGTGCTGCCGAGGTTCCCGCCGTGCTTGCTGATGATGTTGCGCACGTGGGCCACGGTGCGCGTCGGGTTGTCGGTCGCCGTCTCGACCATCAGCGCCACCCCGTGCGGGGCGTAGGCCTCGTAGATGGCCTCGTGGTAGTTGGCCGCATCGCGCCCGCTGGCGCGCTTGATGGCCGCCTCGACCTTGTCCTTGGGCATGTTGACGGCGCGCGCGTTCTGGATCACGCGCCGCAGCGCCGGGTTGGAGCCCGGGTCCGGGCCGCCCGCCTTGACCGTCATCGCGATGTCCTTGGCGATGCGGGCAAATTGTTTGGCCATGCGGTTCCAGCGCGCGAACATCGCGTGCTTGCGAACCTCGAAAATCCGTCCCATGTGTGCAAGATCCGGAAGTAAGTGCCCGGGCGCCGGCGCGGATCTAGGGCGCGACGCGCACCGGCAGGGGCGCGCTGCAAAGATCGATATAGCCCGCAGGCCGCAAGTACCACTCATCCTTGCGGTTGCGGCGCGCCTCGACCACGGCCGCAAAGGTCGGCGAATCGGTGCGCAGCACCTGAAGGTGCGTGCGCTGACTGGCCGGGCAGGTCGGAGGCCATCGTGACGCGGCTGATGGGCACGTTCTGGGCGGGCTTGGCGTAGTAGCCCAGCGCCTCGGTTCCGCGCGGCAGGGTGGCCAGCAGCTCGATGCCCTGTCGTATGCGACCGACCACGGTGACGTTCTGATCCAGCCACCGCGGCGCGTGGCCGATGACCGCGTACAGCTCGGCCCCATTGCCGGTGTCCGGGGCATTGTCGCGCCCCACGCCGACCGCTCCGTAGCAATGGGCCAGCCAGGCGCGGCCGGCCGCCGGGTCGCGCGCGGCCGGGAAGCTGTCGATGAAACCGACCTGCGGCGCGTAGCCGTCGCGATCCGGGAGTTCCGTAAAGGTTCCGGCGCTGATGCGGTGCGGTGAATTCCGGCGCCAGCAGTGCGCATCGCCTCGGGCACCTTGCGCGTGGTGTCCGGATTGACCCACTGGGCGACGAAATTATCCTGCACCCGCACCACCGCGGCGCTGTCGAAATAATGCATGCGCACCAGCGCTTCGATCGCCGGCCACGGTGTGCGGGGCGAGCGCCGGCTCCAGCTCGACGATCACGCGCCCGGCGGGCAACTCCATGTACATCGTGTGTTCATCGACCAGCGGCCGCCAGGCGCTGGCCGGTGAGGCCGCCAGGATCTCGGCCATGCCCGGTGTGCCCTTGGCGGGCGCGGCGCGGCCTGGGTCGGCGGCCGCCAAGGTGGCCGCGGCCCACAGCAGGCCGATGCACAGTATCCAGCAATCACGACGGTCGGGCATCATGCGAGGCTCCTACAGACGTAAGGTGAGCGCGTCGGGATGCTAGCAGCCGCGCCGTATTTGCGCCTATCTTTGCGCTCCGGAGGACACTGATGAAAGACTCTCGCGGCGCGCCAGTGCGCTGGTACGCCTCATTGTATGTGCAGGTGCTGATCGGCGCCGCGCTGGGCGTGGCGCTCGGTTATCTGGCCCCGCACCTGGCCGTGAGCCTCAAGCCCCTGGGCGACGGATTTATCAAGCTGGTCAAGATGATCATCGCCCCGGTGATCTTCTGCACGGTCGCCAGCGGCATCGCCGGGGTGAACAGCCTCGAGCGCGTGGGGCGCGTGGGGCTGAAGGCGCTCGGGTATTTCATCGTCGTCTCGACTCTGGCGCTGCTGCTGGGCCTGGCCGTGGCCAACCTGGTGCAGCCGGGCGCGGGCTTTAATGCGGACCCGGCGCAGCTCGATGCCAGTGCGGTCGCCAGTTTCCAGACCCAGGCGCACAGCCGCACCGTGGTCGAGTTCTTGCTGCACATCATTCCCGATACGGTCGGTGCGGCATTCACCGACGGGGACATCCTGCAGGTGCTGCTGGTCTCGATTTTATTTGGCTTCGGGCTCGCGCTCGGCGGCGAGCGCACCCGCTCGCTCCAGCGCGGTATCGAGGCGCTCGGAGCGGTGGTGTTCAAGGTCGTGCACCTGATCATGCGGGCGGCGCCCCTAGGGGCCCTCGGTTCCATGGCCTACACCATCGGGCAGTTCGGGATCGGCGCGCTCACGCACTTGGGCGGCCTGATGCTGTGCTTCTACCTGACCAGCGCGCTGTTCGTGTTTGGCGTGCTCGGGACGATTGCGCGCCTGAGCGGCTTTTCGCTGTGGCGGCTCCTGCGCTACATACGCCAGGAATTATTGCTGGTGCTGGCGACCAGTTCCTCGGAGGCCGCGCTTGCCGCTGCTGATCGACAAGCTGGAGTATGCTGGCTGCTCGCGCTCTGTGGTGGGGCTCGTGGTGCCGGCCGGTTATTCGTTTAACCTGGATGGAACCAATATCTACATGACCATGGCGGCCTTGTTCATCGCGCAGGCGACCAACGTGCACCTGTCGCTCGGCGAGCAGTTGCTGCTGCTTGCTGGTGGCCATCGTCAGTTCGAAGGGCGCGGCCGGCGTGACCGGTTCGGGATTTATTACACTGGCAGCGACGCTCGCCGTCGTGCCCTCTGTGCCGATCGCGGGCCTGGTGTTGATCCAGGGCGTGGATCGATTCATGAGCGAATGCCGGTCACTGACCAATTTTGTGGGCAACGCGGTGGCCGCGATCGTGGTGGCCCGCTGGGAGGGCCAGCTCGATGCGGCCCAGCTGCAGCGCGCGCTGGAGGCTCGCGAGCATGTTTGAAGCCAACCTCGGAAGCGTCTTTCAGGCTCTATCGGGCGGCGCTGGCGCGCTGCTGGCTGCCGAGCCTGCTTCTGGCCCTCGGCTGGGGCTGGATTGCCACGCTCCTGGATCGGCGGCTCGGCCTCGAGCGATGATCTGCTGCGTTGGGTCGCGCAGGTGCAGGCGCTGGCGTGGTCGGGGTACTTCTGGCGCCTGGTGTTCGCGGCCGCGGTCTGCGACCTTTCTTTACAGCGCGATGGTGGCCGACATCTACGCGGTGGCCACCGGCGGCGCGACGCCGCTCGCTGCGCGGGCCTGATCGCGGCGCTGCGCGCATTTCCCGCGCGCGGTGGTGGCGAGCTCGATATTTTTGCTGGTACGAGCGGCTGCGCGCAACTGGGCCGTTCGCATGTTGTTTATTGTGCCGGGCGCCTATCTGTGGGGCATGTGGCAGTTGTGGCTGGTGGTGCTGGTGGTGGAACGAGTGCGGCCCGATCGCAGCGCTGGCCGCAGCTGGCAGCTGATGGCGGGCAGCCTGGTGGCGGATCACGCACGCTGATCACGGTGGTCACGCTCATCTCGTTCCTGCCCGTGCTTGTGTTCGACTCGCTGGCGAGCGCGATGCTGGTGCTGCTGGGCCCGCGAGGCGATGCACGCGCCGCCGGTGGTCACGGCATTGGCCATCGCGCTGACTGGTGTTTCTGCTGCCGATGATTCCGGCAGCGCTCGTCGCCTGCCTACCTGGATCGGCAGCGCTGCCCCCGTGGTGCTTGGGTAGGGCAGCATGTTGAATCGATTGCTGCTGGTGATGGCGCTGGTGATGATCGAAGGTTGCGCGAGCACTCCGGCCCCGCCGAGCGTGGACGGGCATGCCCGCGATGGATGTCCAGCCGGTGCACGTCACCACCACCTATATCGCCGCGCACGTGCCGCACTCGCGCGCGCGGGCAGTACGCGATCGTCGAGGTTTGCGTCGCGCCGGACGGGGCCATCGACAGCTGCCGCGTGACCCAGTCCTCCGACCGACAAGGCCTTCGATGCGGCGGCCACGCAGTGGGCGCGCCAGGCGAGCTACCGGCCGCAGCTCGAAAACGGCCGCCCGGTGTACGCCTGCCAGGAAGTGCGCGTGGAGATCAATCGCAATCCGGGATCGCGCCTGAGCGGCCGGGCGGACAGCGCGCTGGGATAGTCGGCCGCTCGATGCACGGCGGCGCTTGCCAGGACGCTGGCTATTTGGGCTGCATCCGGATGGCGCCGTCGAGCCTGATGGTCTCGCCGTTGAGCATGGCGATCTCGAAGATGGCCTGCACCAGTCGCGCGAATTCCTCCGGACGTCCGAGCCGGGCAGGGAAGGGCACCTGGCGTCCGAGCGAGTCCTGAACCTCCTGCGGAAGCGCTGCGAGCATCGGCGTATGAAAGATGCCGGGCGCGATCGACATCACCCGAATGCCAAAGGCCGCGAACTCGCGCGCGAGCGGCAGCGTCATGCCGATCACGCCCGCCTTGGTGGCCGAGTAGGCGGCCTGCCCGATCTGTCCCTCGTAGGCGGCCACCGATGAGGTGTGCACGATCACGCCGCGCTCGCCGTCCGGATTCGGGGTGTTCTTCTGCATGAGGGCGGCGGCCGACTTGTCGCACAGGAAGGTGCCGATCAGGTTGATGCTGGATGACCTTGGTGTAGAGCTCGCCGGGCATCGGGCCATTCTTTCCGAGCGCGCGTGCCGAGCCGCCGATGCCGGCGCAGTTGACCAGGAGATTGAGTCCGCCCATTGCCGTGGCCGCCGCGCTCATCGCCGCATCGACGTTCGCCTCGCTGGTCACATCGCACCGGAAGTAGTGCGCGAGCGCGCCCAGCTCCTTGACCGCCTGCGCGCCGCGGTCGTCCTGCACATCAAGCAGCGCGACGCGCCCGCCCTGAGCGATCACGCGCTGCGCCACCGCGTAGCCCAGACCCGAGGCCCCACCGGTGATGACGGCGCGCGCTTCCGATATTTTCATGATCTTTCTTCCTGGCGAAGGGCGGACATCCTGACATCGCTACAGCAGTTCGATGGCCACGGCCGTGGCCTCACCGCCCCCGATGCACAGCGCGGCGACGCCGCGACGCCCGCCGCGCTTGCGCAGCGCATGGATCAGCGTGGTGATGATGCGCGCGCCGGTCGCGCCGATCGGATGCCCGAGCGCGCAGGCGCCGCCGTTGACGTTCACGCGCTGATGATCGAGCTTAAGATCGTGGATGGCCGCCATCGCGACGACCGCGAAGGCTTCGTTGACCTCGAACAGATCCACATCGCCCACGCTCCAGCCGGCCCGCTTCAGCACTTTCTCGATCGCCGCGACCGGGGCGATCGTGAACCACTCCGGTGCCATCGCGCTGCTGGCCCAGGCGACCAGACGCGCCATCGGCTTGAGGTTCGGCCTTCTGGACGGCCTCGCGCACTGGCGAGCACCAACGCGGCCGCGCCGTCGGAAATCGACGAGGAGGAAGCGGCCGTGACCGTGCCGTTGGCGCCAAAGGCCGGCTTGAGTTGCCCGATCTTCGACAGGTCGCAGGTGCCGGGAGTCTCATCGCGCGAGACCACGGTCACGCCCTTGCGGGTCTTGACCGAGACGGGCGCCACCTCGGCGTCAAACTCGCCCTCCTGCAGTGCGCGCGTGCGCGCGTCGCACCGATTCGGCGGCAAACGCATCCTGCGCGGCGCGCGTCAAGGCGTATTTCTCGGCGGTGGCATCGGCAAAGCAACCCATGAGCTTTCCGTCCCACGGACTTTGCAGGCCGTCGTAGAACATGTGATCGAGCACTTCGCCGTGCCCCATCCGATAGCCTGAGCGCGCCTTGGGCAGCAGATAAGGCGCGTTGCTCATCGATTCGAGCCCGCCGGCCACGATGAAGCGGGCATGGCCGGCGGCAATCTGGTCGGCGCCGATCATGACGGCCTTCATCGCCGAGCCGCACATCTTATTGACGGTGGTCGCGGGGACCTGCGTGGGCACGCCCGCGCCCAGCGCCGCCTGGCGCGCCGGGGCCTGGCCCAGACCGGCGGGCAATACGCAGCCCATGAGCGTCTCATCGAGATCGTCCGGCTGCAATGCCGGCCGCTTCGATCGCGGCGCGAATGGCCACGGCGCCCAGCTGCGGGGCGCTCATCGGCGCGAGCGCGCCGAGGAATGCGCCGACCGGGGTGCGCTTGGCGCTCAGGATCAACACCTCATCGGACATGGATCAATTCCTCTTGCAAGTTCTCTGGCCATGAGAGTTCCGCCGCAGCTCATTCGCTGCGCGGGCGCAGGCCGCTTTCGAACAAGGCCACGAAGGCGTCGGCAATCTGGGGGGCGGACTGGGGCTTGTTGTCACGGTACCAGTGCGCGATCCAGTTCAGCGCGCCGGCCAGGGCAAATGCGGTCATCTTCGGATCGCACTCGCCGATCGAGCCGTCGTTGATGCCCTCGCGCAGGAGCCGGCGGATGCCCTGGTCGATCTCCGATTTCAGTGATTTGACGTGCGCGCGCATCTGCGCGCTTAAGTCCTGGTCCTCGGCGCGCACCATGCACCAGCCAAACTCGGAGGCGATGGCCTGCGCGTAGCGCAGCAGCACGGTGCGCAGACGTATTCGCGCCGGCTCATCGCTCTCGCGCGCATCGTCAAAGGCGGCGCGGATCGGAGCAAGCCCGGCGCAGAAGCAGGCGAACAGGAGCTGCTCCTTGTTCTCGACGTAGTAGTAGATCGTCGGCTTGGTCACTTCGAGCGCCGCGGCGATGTCATCGAGCGAGGTGTTGTGGTAACCGCGTTCGTTGAAGGCCCGGGCGGCCGCGTGGATGACCGCCTCGCGCTTCAGACCCCGATCGCTCCGGGCCTTGCGGCGGCTCCGCCACGGGGAAGGGCGTGTGTCTGAGGGTGTGGTTGACGGTCATGGCCACAGGGATCATACTCTCCAGTAACATTTGTTGGAAGCGCGTATGAGTGTCAGACCCTCAGCTCCCGCGGCCGTACGGCGCGACCAGCCGGCCGTGGGCGCGGCGCCCCCGCCGTTGCGTTTCGTCAGCGCCGCCTCCTTGTTCGACGGCCACGACGCCGCGATCAACATGATCCGGCGCCTGTTGCAGGCGCACGGTGCCGAGGTCGTGCACCTGGGCCATAACCGCAGCGTCGCCGATATCGTGCGCGCGGCGATCCAGGAGGACGCCGACGGCATCGCCGTGAGCTCCTACCAGGGCGGGCACAACGAATACTTCGTCTACATGGTCGACATGCTGCGCGAGCTCAACGCGAGTCACATCCGCGTGATCGTCGGGGGCGGGGGCACGATCTCACCCTCGGAGATCGCCGCGCTCGAGGCGCACGGGGTCGAGAAGATTTACACGCCCGAGGACGGCCGCCGTCTCGGACTCAATGGCATGATCGATGACGTGTTCGCGCGCGTGCGCGCCGCGCAGCGCCCGACCTACGCCTTTGGACCGCTCAATGCCCGCGATCATGCGCACATTGCCCGCAGCATCACCGCGCTGGAAGGCGGGCACGGCGATGAACGCGCCGCCGAGCAGATACGCCAGGCCCTGGCCAAGACCAAGCGCTCCGCGCCGGTCATCGGCATCACCGGCACCGGCGGGGCCGGCAAGAGTTCGCTGACCGATGAGCTGCTGCAACGTTTCGTGCGCGCGTTCCCGGACCGGCAGATCGCCGTGATCGCCATGGATCCGACGCGCCGCCGCTCCGGCGGGGCGCTGCTGGGCGATCGCATCCGCATGAACTCGCTGAGCGCACCCACGGTGTTTATGCGCTCGCTGGCGACGCGCCGCGAGCACCTGGCCACCTCCGCGGTGCTGCAGGATGTCATCAACCTGTGCAGCCACGCCGGCTTTGACCTGGTGCTGGTCGAGACCGCCGGCATCGGCCAGAGCGACACGCGAGATCACCGACCTGGTGGACCTGCCGATCTATGTGATGACCAGCGAGTACGGTGCGGCGAGCCAGCTCGAGAAGATCGACATGCTCGATTTCGCCGAGCTGATCGTTCTGAACAAATCCGAGAAGCGCGGCGCGCAGGATGCGCTGCGCGATGTGCGCAAGCAGTGGCGCCGCAATCATCCGGACCGCTCGAAGCTCGCCCGATACCGAAGTGCCGGTCTTTCCCACCATCGCCAGCCGCTTCAACGACCCGGGCGTCAATCGGCTGTTCGGTGCGGTGCTCTCGAGCCTTGAGGGCAAGGGCACCGGAAAGCTGCCTGGACTTCCAACGAGCGGCGAAGAGGTGGCGCTGGGAGCCGATCGAGTCCCGCTCGCGCGATCCGCTGATCCCGAGCGCGCGCAGCCGCTACCTGGCGGAGATCGCCCAGGGCGGCCGGCGTGCGCGCGAGCGGCTCGAGGGGCGGTCGAGAAGGCGCGCCTGGCCTATTCGGCTGTACGGATCCTTGAAATCTCTGCAACGATGCTGCGCTCCCTGCGCCCACTCGAGCGCTATCCGGACAGCGCGATCGCCGAGGGCGCCGGCGATGCGACGCTGCGTGGCGCTGCGGCAGAACTACAACCAGGCGCTCGATGCGATCGGCGCCGAAGGCGTGGGTCTGCTCAAATCCTGGCCGGCGCGCCGCGCCGCGGCCCAGGCCGACAGCTTACCAGTTCAAGGTTCGAGGCCAGTCACTGGCCGGGGAGAACTTCACCGAGACCATGAGCCGCAACCGCGTGCCGAAGCTCGCGGTGCCCGGCACTGCAGGACTGGGGTGAGATTCTGCATTTTCTGGGAACCGAGAATCTTCCGGGCGCCTTTCCGTACACCTGCGGCGTGTACCCGTACCGGCGCGAGGCCGAGGACCCGATCCGCATGTTTGCCGGCGAAGGCCCGCCCGAGCGCACCAATCGCCGCTTCCACCTGCTGGCGCGCGGACACGCGGCCACGCGCCTGTCCACGGCCTTCGATTCGACCACGCTTTACGGCGAGGATCCGGACACGCGCCCGGACATCTACGGGCGCACCGGCAATTCCGGGGTTTCGGTGGCGACGCTCGATGACATGAAGAAGCTCTACTCGGGCTTTGATCTGTGCCAGCCGACGACCTCCGTGTCGATGACGATCAACGGACCGGCACCGATGATCCTGGCCATGTTCATGAACACCGCGATCGATCAGCGCGTGGAGCGGTTCCTGCGCGGTGCCGGGCCGCTGGGACGCCGCGCAACGACGGATCGATGAGCTGCGCGCCGGCGATGCGCGCGCGCGGCCTGCCGCTGCCCAGCTACCGCGGCGAGCTGCCGCCCGGGCACGATGGCAGTGGGCTGGCGCTGCTTGGAATATCCGGCGAGCAGCTGGTGGCCCCCGGCGTGCTGAGCGCCGAGGAATACGCGCGCACCCGGGCCGAGGCGCTCTCGCAGGTGCGCGGCACCGTGCAGGCGGACATCCTCAAGGAAGACCAGGCGCAGAACACCTGCATATTCTCGACCGAATTCGCGATGCGCATGATGGGCGATGTGCAGCAGTACTTTATCGATCACAAGGTGCGAAATTTCTATTCGGTCTCGATCTCCGGTTACCACATCGCCGAAGCCGGGGCGAACCCGATCAGCCAGCTGGCCTTCACGCTCGCCAATGGCTTTACGATCGTCGAGTACTACCTGGCGCGCGGCATGAACATCGATGAGTTCGCGCCCAACCTCTCGTTCTTCTTCTCCAACGGGATGGACGCCGAGTACGCGGTGATCGGCCGGGTGGCGAGGCGCATCTGGGCGCGGGCGATGCGCGATCTGTACAACGGCGATGCGCGCAGCCAGATGCTCAAGTACCACATCCAGACCTCGGGCCGCTCGCTGCATGCGCAGGAGATCCAGTTCAACGACATCCGCACCACGCTCCAGGCGCTGTACGCGTTGTTCGACAACTGCAACTCGCTCCACACCAACGCCTACGATGAGGCGCTGACCACGCCGACCGAGGAGAGCGTGCGGCGCGCGGTGGCGATCCAGCTGATCATCAACCGCGAGCTGGGCCTGAACATGAACCAGAACCCCTGGTCGGGCTCGTTCCTGATGGAATACCTGACCGACATGGTCGAGGAGGCCGTGTACAAGGAGTTCGAGGCGATCTCCGAGCGCGGCGGGGTGCTCGGTGCCATGGAGACCATGTACCAGCGCGGCAAGATCCAGGAGGAAAGCCTCTACTACGAGACGCGCAAGCACGACGGCACGCTGCCCCTGATCGGCGTCAATACCTTCCTGGCCGAGCGCGACGCGGCCGGCCGAGCATGCCGCGGTGGCGCTGATCCGCTCGACCGAAACCGAAAAGCAGGACCAGGTCAACGCGGTGCGCGAGTTCCAGCAGCGCAACGCCGAGCACAGCGGCTCGGCGCTGGAGAAACTCCGGCAGGCGGCGGCACGCGGCGGCAATGTCTTTGGCGAGCTGCTCGAGGCGGTGCGGGTCTGCTCGCTCGGTCAGATCTCCCACGCGCTCTACGAGGTAGGCGGCCAGTATCGACGCGGCGTGTGATGTACCCGCAGCGCATCGTGTGCCTGACCGAAGAGCCGACCGAGGTCCTCTACGCGCTCGGTGAGCAGCATCGGATCGTCGGCATATCCGGGCTTCACGGTGCGACCGCCCGAGGCGCGGCGCGAGAAGCCGCGCGTTTCCGCATTTACCAGCGCCAAGACCGCCAAGATTCTGGCCCTGAAGCCGGACCTGGCCATCGGATTTTCGGACCTGCAGGCCGACATCGCCCGTGATCTGATCAGTCACGGCGTGGAAGTGTGGATCAGCAATCACCGCTCGGTCGAGGGGATCCTCGGTTACGTGCGGCGCCTGGGCGCGCTGATCGGCGCGGCGGAAAAAGGCGAGCGCTACGCGCTCGCCCTGGAGCAGCGACTGGCGCAGGTCAGAGCCGCTGGCCGCAGCGCTGGCGCACCGGCCGCGAGTCTACTTCGAGGAATGGGACGAACCCATGATCAGCGGCATCGCCTGGGTCTCCGAGCTGATCGGTGTGGCCGGCGGCGAGGATATCTTTCCCGAGCGAGCCGCGTGCGGCCTGGCCAAGGACCGGATCATTGCCGACGGAGGCGAGGTCATTGCCCGCCGTCCCGATATCATTCTCGGCTCCTGGTGCGGCAAGCGCTTTCGGCCGGCGTCGGTCGCCGCCCGTCCCGACTGGCAGGACATCCCCGCGGTCCGAGACGGGGAGCTGCACGAAATCAAATCCCCGCTGATCCTGCAGCCCGGTCCTGCGGCTCTCACCGACGGCGTCGAGGCCATGCAGCAGATATTCAGGCGCTGGTCGGAACGGGTGCATTGAATGAACGGGCCGCCCCCGCAAATCGTGGCCTCGCCGTGCCGGGATATCTGCCGGCTCGATGGGGCGAGGGATCTGCATCGGCTGCGGACGGAGCCTCGCGGAAATCGGGGAATGGTCGCAGGCGGGGCAGGAGCGGCGATTGCAGATCTGCGCGGCGGCGCGCGAACGGTTGCCGGCGATCCTAGAATCCGCGGAAGGTCGCAAACTCCTCGACCGCAACTCGGGATGAACGGAGCCGATTGACGGGAGCGCTCTCATCGGGGTGGCCCAGCGCCATGCCGCAATAGACCAGGTCGGTTTCCGGCAGCGCAAATTGGCGATGGAGCGACTCGCGCAGCAGGGCCCAGAATTCCTGCATGCAGGTGCCCAGTCCCCGTTCCACGGCCGCCAGAGCGAGCGATTGCATGAACATGCCCAGGTGCGCCCACTGGGCTCGTCCGAGGCGCCGGTCGATGACAAAAAACAGCCCGACCGGGGCCCCGAAGAACTCGAAATTACGCGCCACGTGCGCCAGGCGCCCGGCCCGGTCCTCGCGCGCAACGCCCATCGTCGAATACATGTCTTCACCGACCTGGAAGCGTCGCGATCGATACGGTTCCCACAGATGCGGCGGGTAGACCGGATCATTTCCTTCCTCCGACACCTTGCCGCCGGCGACCTGAGTCCCCTGGGCCAGTGCTCTGACCCGCTCCAGTTCCACGCCGGCCAGTGCAATCACTTTCCACGGCTGCAGGTTCCCGCCCGAGGGGGACCAGCGCGCGACATCGAGCAGTTCCCGAAGCTCGGTGGCCGAAACCGCGGTAGGCAGGAACTTGCGGACGGATATGCGCTTTTTGAGCGCATCGCTGACGCTGAGCATGACTGAAGTACCTCATCTGCCCGCGAGGGGCCCTTGGCTCTGGGCGGCGGATTATGCAATGAATCGGGACGGTGGCGCGGGGCAACCGGCGGGCCAGTTCTTGGCGGGGATATTGGCCACACCGTTCCCTGTTGCGATATTCTTCGCGGCCGGCTTAAGGCCGCCCGATCCAGGCCCATCCACACTTGCTCAGGGAACTGATCTTGAAAAGCAATATTGAAATCGCCCAACAGGCGAAAATGCGTCCGATTCTGCAGCTGGCCAAGGAGCGCTTAGGCATCGGCGAGGAGCATCTGGAGCCCTACGGGCGCTACAAGGCGAAGATCTCCTTAAATTACCTCAACTCGCTGAAGGATCGCCCTGACGGCAAGCTGGTGCTGGTCACCGCGATTTCGCCCACGCCCGCGGGCGAGGGCAAGACCACCACGACGGTGGGGCTGGGCGATGCGCTCAACCGCATCGGCAAGAAGACCATGGTGTGCCTGCGCGAACCCGCGCTCGGGCCGGTCTTTGGCATGAAGGGCGGGGCCGCCGGCGGCGGATTTTCGCAGGTCGTGCCGATGGAGGACATCAATCTCCACTTTACCGGCGATTTCGGCGCCATCCAGCTGGCCAACAATCTGCTCGCCGCGCTGATCGACAATCACGTCTACCACGGCAACGCGCTGGGCTTTGATGTGCGCCGCATCAGCTGGCGGCGCGTGGTCGACGTCAACGATCGCGCGCTTGCGCGACATCACCGTGGGACTCGGCGGCACCGCCAATGGCTTTCCGCGCCAGGACGGCTTCGACATCGTGGTCGCCTCCGAAGTGATGGCGATCTTCTGCCTGGCCACGAGCCTGGTCGATCTGAAGGAGCGGCTCGGCAATATCGTGGTCGGCTATACCCGCGAGCAGAAGCCGATCCGCGCCCGCGATCTCAAGGCGCACGGCGCCATGACGGTGTTGCTCAAGGACGCGCTCGCGCCCAACCTGGTGCAGACGCTGGAAAACAATCCGGCGCTAATCCACGGCGGACCGTTCGCCAATATCGCTCACGGCTGCAATTCCGTGATCGCCACCAGTGCGGCCCTCAAGCTCGCCGACTACGTGGTCACCGAGGCCGGGTTCGGCGCGGACCTGGGCGCGGAAAAATTCATCGACATCAAGTGCCGCAAGGCCGGACCTCAAGCCCGCTGCCGCGGTGATCGTGGCCACTGTGCGTGCACTCAAGTACCACGGGGGCGTGGACGTGGTCGATCTGCCGCGCGAGAACGTCGAGGCGATCAAGAAGGGCATCGCCAACATCGAGCGACACATCGACAACATCCGCGATCGCTTCGGCCTGCCGTGCATCGTGTCGATCAACCATCGTGCGGAAGATACCGAGGCCGAAGTCCAGCAGCTCATCGAGCGCGCCAGCCACCACGGCGTGAAGGTCATCAACGCGCGCCACTTTGCCGAAGGCGGTGCCGGGGCGATCGAAGTCGCCAAGGAAGTCGTGCACCAGTGCGAGCAGCCCAACTACTTCAAATTCCTGTACGAGGATTCGCTGCCGCTGTGGGACAAGATGAAGGCCATCGCCGTGAAGACCTATGGCGCCTCCGACATCACCGCCGATGCCAAGGTTCGTGCCAGCATCCGCTCGCTCCAGGATTCCGGCTACGGGCACTATCCGGTGTGCGTGGCCAAGACCCAATACTCGTTCTCGACCGATCCGAAGCTGCGCGGCGCCCCGAGCGGCCACGTGGTCAACATCCGCGAGGTGCGCCTTGCGGCGGGAGCGGAATTCATCGTCATGATCTGCGGGGACATCATGACCATGCCTGGATTGCCGGCGGTCCCGGCCTCGACCAACATCGATCTGGATGACGAGGGCAACATCGTCGGCATGTTCTAGGGCACTTGAGGCGGCGGGCGAACGGGCCTGCCGCCGCTATCGGTCAAGGCGCGCGCTGATCAGCGCCGCTACGGCCTGCGCCGACAGATCATGGGCCAGGAGCGATTCGCTCCCGGGACGACGCGGTCCGTACTGCGCGGGCGATGTGGTGTGGAACAGCGCGAGTACGGTGGCGCCCGAGGCATCGGCCAGGTGCATGACGCCACCGTCGGCGATGACCAGGAGCGAAGTCGCAGGCAAGCTTCGCTGCCGAGTATCCGCAGCTCCGGGGTAAAGGTTCCCGGCACGATCCCATCGAGTCGCGCGCGCGCGTCCTCGGGCAGGAATTCCACCAGGCGGACCTTGGGCGCGCGCGCCCGCAACGCCCTCACGAGTTCTCGCCACCACTCACTCGGCAGGCACTTGGCGCCGGTCGCGTGCGCAAACAGACCCACGATGGGTTTCTGGCCGTCCGTGCCGGCCAATACGGTTTCGAGCTCGAGCGTCCCTTGGCGACGTTCAGTCTCGCTAAGACGGATGTCCATCGGGATTTGATCGCGGTGCGAGCTCTGCATTGCTCGGTGGGGGAAAAGCCGCGTGCAACAAGTACACCGGGATCTCGGCGTGGTGCGCAGGGGCCGGCGAGGGCGCGATCGCGTGGGTGAGAATCTTGTCTTTTCCGGGCTCGCCCCACGCATAGCCCAGACGGAGCCGGGCGCGCACGAATCCGAGCAGGAAGCGGCCGGCACGGGAGCGGATCGTCGGATCTATCGCCAAATCATAGGACTGGCGGCGAAGACGGAACAGTAAGCCCAGGACTTTTCCGGGATGCCGATAGGACTTGCTCGGAAAGGCATGCAAGACGCCGAGCTGCGGGTAGCGCGCAAATACGGCTTTCGCCACGCCGCCGGCCGTGACCAGTTCGATGCGTGCGCCGGGAAATTGCATCTCCAGCGCCTGCATCAGCGGGGTCAGCAGGAGTGTATTGCCGATTCTGTGATTGGGTCGCAGGACGACGATGCGGTGCACGGGCCTGGCCTTTGCAGACGTTTCTGGATCGCGCATGCTCTGGACCGACACCCTCTCGCACAGTGGCGCCAGTATGTGGTCGGCGGGCACGCTAAGCAATTCAGGGCGGGCCGGTTCAAGACCGCTGAGACTGAGCGGGCCGATGAGGCGAAAGTAAGCCCGGCAATCCTGGGCCTCAATCCGCCCTGCGCTGCAGCTGCAGCCAGTTCTTTCGGGTTTGGCTGACGACACGCCGATACAGGTTGCGCGCGTAGATTCGCATCGGTCGGCCGGCGATGCGATCGTTCAGGTTTTCGATGAACTTCGTTCCCGAGTGAATCTCCCCGGAATGCCCGAAACAGCGTATGCCGCGCATCGCCGCCAGGTTGGTCAGTATCGACTGGTCAAAGCGGTGCTCGACAAAATCCGGGTACTCGCTGATCGAGGGCGAGCACTTCTGATCGCTTAAGGCCATCGGCTGGACGCACCAGTCCAGCCACTCGGCGGCGAAGCCCTCGGCCAGAGCGCACTTCTGCCAGACCGAGAAGGTGGCCTGGATCTGCGGCTGGCGCCAAAAGGATTCCGAATCGCACTGCATCGTCACGAAGCATTCGTGCTTGGTCCACTTGCGGTTGGGCCCGTGCTTGGGCACATAGACCCCGGGAAGGACTCCCCCGTTCTCGTGTGCACACCAGTCCAGCAGGGTTCGCAGCGAGCGCCGAATCATCAGCGGTCGCCATGGATAACCGCAATCGGAGTAGACCAGGAAGTCCCCTGGACTCAGGTGTTGCAGCTCGCGGTGGATAAGGTAGGGCTTCCAGAGCCACAGTCCGCCGCCCTTGCGACGGTCCAGAATTTCGCGATGCTGCGCGTAGAACTCCGTTCGCTCGAGCATGGAGCGATCCCAGCTCATGATGTCCGTAAAGCCGGCCTGCCGTGCGTTGCCGATGAGCGCACGTTGTTGTTCCCGATAATCCGGGGTGGCGTAGGTCAGCAGCGCGACGCGAGATGTGCCGCGCACGGCAGATGCGCCCTCGGCGCGATATTTCGACGTTGGCTTCCGGCTATGATTTAATCCAAGGTAGTACAAATAGTAAGGGGTGCGTCGTGGAAGAGGTCATTATAAATCTGTTGAGCCAATTTGAACGCGGGGCGATCACTCGTCGCCAGCTGGTCCAGGGCCTCACCTTCGGCGTGGCCACGCTGGCCATGGGAAGAGGAGCGCGTGCCGCCGAGGCGGCCGCGAAGGCGGGTCCCTCGGGCTTTAAGGCGATTGGGGTCAACCATATTTCGCTGGAAGTCGAGGATTATCGGCGCGCCCGGGACTTCTATTCCGACTTGCTCGGGATGGCGGTCAGCGCCGATGACGGCAAGCAATGCTACCTGACCTTTGGCGACACCGTGCTGATCGCGCGCAATCACTACCAGGCGAGTGAAAAGAGCGCCAAGCCCGTGGTCGATCACATTGCCTACTCGATCGACAACTGGAATTCCAAGACCGTGGAGCAGGAACTCAAGCGGCGCGGCCTGAATCCGCAGCCGGATTTCGACAGCTTTCACTTTAACGATCCCGATGGCTATGATGTCCAGATCGCCGGCAAGGACTTCATGAAGACGCCATGATGAAGCAGCAATTAATGAGAATGACCTGCACCGCTGTGCTCCTGGCACTGCAGGGCGTATCGAGCGCGTCCGCCGACAACAACGACGCGATCGATTACCGGCAGCACATCATGAATACGTTGAGCGAGCAGGCGGGAGCCCTGGGCGAAATCCTGGCCGGCGCCGTGCCCGATGACAACGTGCTGGCCCATCTGGACGCGCTCGCCCTGACCGCTTCCACGGCGCTTAAGGCCTTCGAGCCCAAGGTACCGGGCGGTCAGTCAAAGCCGGAGGTTTGGAGCAACTGGGCGGATTTCTCCAAACGCATGAACGAGTTTGCGCAGGGCACCGCCTCGATGGCAAAGCTCGCTCATGAGCAGGGGAAGGAGGCCGGTCTTGCCAAGGTGATGGACGCGCTCAGCTGCAAGAAATGCCACGACACCTACCGCCGGGAAAAGCAGACGCCCTAACTTCCGGGCCGCGGCGCGAGCGCGTGCGGATCTTACTGGGCCTGTGCGCCGCGGCGGCGCTGCTCGCTTCCGGAACGAGCGTGCCGCGAGCGCTCGGCGGGGCCGCCTCGGAAATGGCGGCCACGCCCGAGCAGGGCCGGTATCTGGCCGCGGCCGGCAATTGCGTGACCTGTCACACGCGCCCGGGCGGTGCGCCCTTTGCCGGCGGGCTGCCTTTCACGACGCCGCTGGGCACCCTGTACTCGACCAACATTACCCCGGACACGCAGACCGGCATCGGTGCCTGGAGCGCGGCGGACCTGCGCCTCGCCCTGCAGCGGGGCGTGGCCCGCGATGGGTCTCACCTGTTTCCGGCCTTTCCCTACCCTTCGTTCACGAAGATCAGCGACGCCGACATCTTCGCCATCTACGCCTACCTTCGCACGGTGCCCGCCGTGCGCTACCGGCCGCCCGACAACGGCCTCATGTTTGCGATGCGTTGGCCGATGACGTTGTGGAACGCGATGTTTTTCAAACCGGGCCGCTTCGGCATCAATCTGTCGCAATCGGCGGAATGGAATCGCGGCGCCTATCTGGTCTCAGGGCTTGGGCACTGCGGAAGTTGCCACACCCCGCGGAACTTCCTGCTCGCCGAAAAGGCCGACCGTGCCTATCACGGTGGAGTGCTGCAGTCCGCCGTGGCTCCGCAGCAGGAACGCCGCTGGTCGGCGGTTGATCTGACCAGCAGTGCCCGGGGGCTTGGCTCCTGGTCGGTTGCGGAACTGACGCAGTACTTGCAAACCGGCGTCAGCGCACGCGCCGGGAGCTTCGGTCCCATGAACGAGGTGATCGTCAACAGCCTCAAGTTTCTGGCGCCCGAGGATTTGCATGCGATGGCGACCTACCTGAAGAGCCTGCCCGCGCGCAGCTATGCGGATGAGACCGTTTCGGCAGCGCAGCTGAGCGAGGGCGCGCCGATTTACAAGGCCCGGTGCGAAAAGTGCCACGGGCGTTCGGGTCGCGGAGGCCTTTTTTCCGCGCCTCCGCTCGCCGGCAGCGCGGTGGTTCAGGCCGAGGATCCCGCCTCGCTCATCAATGTCATTCTCTATGGGCCACTGATGGCCAAGGAGCTCTCCTACGGCGAGTGGGAGACCATGCCCGCCTATGCGCGCATCCTCAGCGATGCGCAGATCCAGGCCGTCAGTAATTACCTGCGGGGCAGTTGGGGCAACCGCGGCGGCCCCCTGAGCAGCAAATCGGTGGCCGAGCAGCGCTAAAGCGTTACTTGAGCGGCTTGCGGTAGGTGTCGTGACAGCTCTTGCACTTGAGCGAGGATTTGAGTTTTTCCCCGACCGCCGCCACGCTCTGATGGGGAGCGGCGGTGGCAAGATCCGCCGTGGTGCTGACCAGTTCATCGAGCCGCTTGGAGAAATCGGCCCAGTTGCTCCACACCTCCGGCTTGGAATTGCCGCCGGGAACCTTGGGCTCGAAGGCCTTCTTCGCCTGGGTGGCGGTCACCGCCAGCACCTTCAGATGCGTGGCAAAATTATCCGGCGGCGCCTTGCTTTCAAGGATCATGCCAATGGCGCCCATCTGTTCGCCCAGCGTCTTCATGACGTGAGTGCGGTAATCGATGACGTCCTGGTCATCGGCGCGGCTCGGCAGCGCGGCAGATCCCAGTACGATCAGGGCCAGCAGGGGCAGGATTCGGCTCATTTCAACTCCTCGCGCTCCATGAATCACATCGACCGGTGGCATCGACCGGCCCGCTCATCATGACACAGCTCCCGCAGGCCGGCCGGGTGCTATCACCGGTAAAGAATCCGCAGCCGCTGCAGCTCTGCTTGGGGACCGTCGAGACGCTCGCATAATGAAGCGAGGTGCGGAGCGATTCGGAGGCCGGATCGACGCAGGATTCCGCCGCCGCTGCGGCCTGCAAAAGGTGCGGCGCGCTGGCCACACCGAGCGCAAGTTGCAGCGCGCGGCGCAGCAAAAGTCGACGAGAGGGTTCGTGCATGGAAATCAAATCTCCCACTTAATTGCTTCCCGACACGGCCGGTGCGCGCTCAGGGAGGGCGGCGGTAGGTTGCTGTGGTGGCCGCGGATCGGGCGGTCCCCGGTAAGGTTCCGCATTCCTCCGGGCGGCCAACACCGCACTGGAGGGGCGCGAGGAGGGGACGATGACGACCTGCGTAAACTCGGCGCGCAGCGCCGAGGATATCGCCGTATTCGCGCCGGTCTTGGGATCCGGATACGCGTCGGCCAGCCGGCGCATCGCCCGATACAAGGACGGGGCGGAGGTCTGCCCGTAATTTTGGTGGTGCGTCGACCAGGATTTCATCATCTGCAGATACCACGTCTCGACGTCCGAGTAGCCCGCGATCAGTCCCTCGGCGGTCGTGGGAGTCAGTTTCAGACGCAAGCGCGCGGCGTGCATGTACTCATCGGTGGCCAGATAGAAGGGTGCCCAGGGGTAAAGAAGATCGGAGGGCTCGGTGTTCAGAACCCCATCGGTGATCGATCCGCGGAAATGCTGGATGTAGCGGGCACCCCAGCGCGAATCGATGCGCTCGGAGCCGCCCGGAACGACTTTTTTTCCGGTCGCATCGAAGAGCAGCGGGTCACGGCCACGGTAGATCGTGACCTGGACATTCGGGGAATTCACCAGGCTCTCGACCCCGGTGAGCTCGATCAGGATGCGGTTGTATTGATCCCGGCCGACCATTTCATCGTCGAAGAACTGAATGGCGCCGTCGGGCCCGCGGTAGTTCTTGATGCAACCAATCGCCCGATAGAGCTGGTTGTCGACCCCGGTCTCCCCGCTCGGGCTGGTGAAATCCTTGGGACCGACCTTGCCGTCCAGATTAAGTCCGAGCGCAGTCGGACCGCGCGCCTCCTGGAATTTAAAGCCGTCATCGGCGAGCGTGGGGTACCAGCTCTCGATTTCCCACTGCAGCTGAGTGCCGAGCATGGTCCGCTTGGGGCCCGATTCCGGATAGAGCTTCTTGAACTGCTCGCGGTTGCCCTCGTTGAATCCTTCCGGACATTCGACCTTGCCGTTTTCAGTCTGATAGATCGCCCAGTGCAGGTTGGTCAGCGCATAAGCGATCGTGCCGCCGGGTGGCGCGGTACCATCCGCCGCCGCCGCCAGAGTGCCAAGCGCCAGCGTCGCAGCCCCCAGAAAGACAGTTCTTGTCAGCCCGTTCATCCGCCCCGTCCAAAGTAATCGTCACGCAGCCAGAACGCATTGTAACCCTCCCGCTCGCCGCGGAACTCACCGTGCCCATCGCCGTTGACATCGCCAGGCTGCTGATCGCCCGCGTAGACGTAGATCGGCCGATCGCGGAACGCCCACACGTGCAAGGCGTCCGGCCTGTCCGGTGGCGGCAAGCCGGCCGGTCTTGGGGTCGATGTCCATCACGCTCCAGGAACGGCTCGGGCTCCTGGTGCCGGCCGGGGCCAGCACGTACGGAAAGGTGTGCAGGCAGCGTTCCGAGTCCCCGCCGCCGCACATGGCCAGTCGATAGACCTGGGTGTCGCTGGGATGATCGCAGCCGAGCTGGTCCACGGCATCATCGCCGCAGGCGTAGAAATAAATCGTCATGCCGTGCGGGTCGGCGATCACCTGCCCGGCGCTCGTGTCCTGCACGGTAAATTCAGCGGGCGGTGCGGGCGCGAGTTGCGTGTAGACGTTGTGCCAGCCGGGCACGTCGCTTCCCTCAAGGCTCCGGGCGCAGGAGTCCAGGGCATAGCGGTACAGCGGCTTGCCGCGAAAGACCCATTGGCGAACGCCCGGCGCGCGCTCGATGATCGTCCAGTCCCCGTGCGGTCGCACCGACTGCGGGGCCACCATCGGGGGCCAGGTTCTTGCGCACGCGGCATCGCACTTGGATTGGCCCGCCGGATCCGCGTCCGAGGCGTAGACCGAAAACCCGCGCTCGGTCTGCAGCAATCGACCCACCACGGTGTTGGAGACCAGAAATCCGGGCGGCACATCCGGGGGCGGGCCGATCGGATGGCGCACGGCGGGCATATCGCCCTCGTGCTCGTAGTTTTCCCCGCCCAGCACATCGCCGGGCTGGCGATCATGAGATGGAGGTGTAGACCGGCAGGCCGTCATAAGCCCACTGCTTGGTCTGATCATCGCGCGTGATGATCGTCCACTTGCCGACCGGCTTGGCCCCCGCGGCGGCGGGAACCGGGGCCCAGACCTGCACGCAACTCGGGCGGGTGTTGAGCTCGGGCATTTCCAGGCCCGGCGGATACGGACTCATGTAGCCGGCACTTTCGGTCGTCTTGGTCGCGGTGCAATGCGACTGGCCCTTGGGATCGCCGGTATTGCCGACGCGCATGACCTTGAAGGGCCACGTATAGAGAGTGTGGCCTCGCGGGTCGGCAAAGACCGGGCCGTCCAGCTCGGTGGCCTCGACCCGAAAATGCGCCGGCATCGGCACGTGCACGTAGGATTCCCGAAGCGGTGGCGCCGGCGCGCCGCTCGCCGCCGCAGAGGCCAGGCCGATCGCCGCGGCGGCCAGTTCGCAGCGCCGATTCTCCAAGCGCCGCCGGCTGCTCAAGCGAGAATCTCTCCGATTTCCTTGGAGGTCGCGTTGCTCTTGGTGCCCCAGGAGGGCACATCGAGGCCAAAGGCCTTCATGGCCGTGTAGCCCACGCGTGCGCCCGGGCTCCCGGCCCCATCGACATGGAGTCCGGTCTTGATGCGGCCGCCGGCCCGGCCCGCCGTGAACATCGGAATGCCGTCGAGCGAATGAATTCTCGCCCATGCGGTGTCGCTCGAGGCGTAGATCAGCATGTTGTCGAGCAGCGTGCCGTCGCCTTCCTTGACCTTGGTGAAGGCTTCGACGAAGTAGGCCCACGATTCCATCGACCGGCGCAGGAACCAGGAGGCCGTCGGCTGGTAGCCGATGCTCTGATCGATCGGCTCCTCGTGCGTGCAGGTATGGTGCGGCTTTTCGTAGCCCGCCTTGGTGGTCGAGGCGAAGGCCGCCGAATAGGCCATGTTGCACACGCGGGTCTGATCGCAGGCGACGGCCATGACCATCAGGTCGGTCAGCATCTTGTGGCGCTGGGCGACCGCGCTGGCCTCCACGCTCGCCTTGGGCTCCTCTTTGGGCTCCTCGACCGCGATGGCAGGCCGCGATGGGTTCGGGCTTGGTGAGCTGCAGGTCCATCTGCCGTTCCAGATCGCGCAAGTCCGAGTAGTACTGCTCGAGCCGGACGCGATCCTCGGCGCCGACCGCCTGCGAGAGCTGCTTGGTCTGATCGAGCACGCCCGAGAGCACGCTCTTGCGGGCCATGACGCGCGGATTGGGCGTAAAGGTGCTGGCGTTCGGATCCTGGTAGCTGGGGCCGAAGATCTTCTTGTAGAAATCCAGCGGTGAGGCCTCCGAGGCATTGATCGAATTCGCATTCTCGTAGCTAAAGCTCGTGCGCACGTCCCCGTTCGCGGTCGCACTGACCGTCTGAAAGCGCGTGGTACGGCTGATGGCGCGGGCGATCGTGACATCGATGGTCTCTCCGGGCCGGTCCTCTCCACCGATCGGAGTCGCTCCGGTCCGCAATATGATCCAGCCCGAGTAATGGCAAAGGTTCGGCGAGGAGTCCCGGAAGGCGTTGAAGTTGGTGTAGAGATTGACGTGCTGGCGAACCGGGCGTCAGCGCGGAAAGCTCCTCGGGCAAATCGTAATTCGCGCCGACCGTCTTGGGCACGAACACGCTCGAGTTCATCCCCAGGCCCCAGAACCAGGTGCCAAAGCGCAGCGGCAGCGGAGCGCCCGAGGCCAGCGCGGTGCCGCTGCTGTTCAGGAAGCAATTGAGGAAGCGGCAATCCCAGCGTGACGACGCCTCCGTTGAGCATGCCACGCAGCACGCGACGTCGGCTAAGACTGGCAAGGAGAGTGCGGTGTTTCATGGATGCGGAACTCCTGAGGGCGGCGCGGCCTCGGCACGTGCAAGGGAGGCGGGCGCATCACCGGCAACGGTGGTGAAGGCCTTGCTGAGAGTGATGGTGCGCAGCAAGTGCGGGCAACTTGTAGCCCTCCTGGGCGAATTGCGCACTGAAGTACGGCAGAACCTGGGCGGCATTGCCGGTCGGCGCCTGACCGACCGCGTAACCATAGACGCGGGTCACCAGGCAGGTCGGAAGTGCCGGATTGTCATGCAGCGTCTGCGCGAGCCCGACGGCGTCCGCGTAGGTCTTGCCGTCAAGATTGCCGCTGGTATCGATCGGGGCGCCCCGTTCGGTATCGCGGTACTGGCCCGCGCCATCGAAGTTCTCGAGCGCGAGTCCAATCGGGTCGGTCAGTTTGTGGCAACCGGCACACACCGGGTTCGCGCGATGCGCGGCGAGCCGTTCACGCGCCGTACGCAGCGTCGATTTGGGATCTTCGATGAGCGAGAAATCCACATTCGGCGGTGGCCGGGGCACCTTTTGGCACAGCAGCAGCTCACGCAGTGCCTTGCCGCGCAACGTGGCGGAGCTGCGGCCCGGATGGGCGTGCGAGGCAAGGAATGCAATCTGCGTCAGCAGGCCGACGCGCTGGCTGTCGTCAGGAACGCGATAGGGGGTCCAGCCCGGGCGGAGCGGCCACGCCGTACAGCGGAGCGAGCGCCGGGGAAATAAACGTATCGCGGGTGGTGTACAGATCGCGGTAGTCCCCGTCCTTGACGAGCAGCTGATCGACAATCATCCGCAACGTCTGCTCGCGGGCGTCGCCGACCGTATCGGCGATGAACGCCGGGTAGATGCTCGGATCCTTGGCCAGCACCGCGAAGTCATCGAACCCCAGCATGTCGTCAAAGAACGCCCGCACGCCGGTCTCGAGCCTCGGGCTCTTGAGCATGTAGTCCACGGCCCGGGCCTGGCCCTGCGCGGTCTGCAGTTCCCCGTGCTGGGCCCACTTGAGCAGCTGGTCGTCGGGGGCCGCGTTCCACAGGAAAAAACTCAGGCGGCTCGCCAGCGAGTAGGCGTCGAGCCGGCGCTGACCCGGATGCTGCGGATCGGGTTCGGACCGATCGACGATAAACAGGGTGTCCGGAGAAATCAGCAGCCCCTCGAGGGTCACGGCAAGGCCTGCGTAAAAATCCTTGAGGCGATGGGCCGCGGCGCCTGCTTGAGCGACAAAGCCGCTCTGCTCGGAGGCTGTCAGCGGGCGCCGGAACAGCAATCGGCCCACCAGCCCGATGAAGCGGGACGCACAGGCGTCATCCGCCGTGGTGGGGGAACGCGGCGTGCACGGAATGAGAAAATTTCGGTAGGCGGGACTGACGATCTTGTCGGCGACCTGCCCGGCGGTGTGCTGAAACTCCTGCATCTGGCCGAGCGTCACGCCGGCCGAAGCCCCGCCGATCGCGAGCAACCCGTCAGTCCGGCGAAACGGCGCAAAATGAGTCGCCACCGCGACGTCCGGTCCGAAGATATAGGAGAGGGAATTAAAGTATTGATCCTGCGAGATCAATCGCACGCGTGCGGAAGAGGAGGCCTCCGAGGGCTCGGGCGCGGCGCCGACCACCGGGCCCACCGCCAAGAGTGAGACCAGAGCGCACAAGCTCAGAAGTCGGAATGTAAGGCCCACGTCGTAGCGTCCTGAAGGCGGCGGGTCGGACGGGGTAGGTTGGTTTCCCAAAGAGCTCCTCAAGGGTCGCCAAAACGCCCGAATTATAGGGCAACTCCAAGGCCTTCACCGTGCCCTTTTGCCCACTCCTACAAGCTCGTAAGGCGAACGATGCGCTAGGGCGCGACCGGAGTGCTCGCCAATCGCTGTGCTGCGTCGCGTGAAGGGGAAGGGGTGGTGTTGCTCGCGGACCGCGCTGGGTTGAGGTTTGCGCAGTTCTGATCCTTGGCGAGGCCGGGGTCCACGAAGGCCAGTATGGCCGCCAGCGGAGTGATCACGGCGCCGAGCGTGGCCGCGATGGCACCCTGCTTGACCAAGTGCCCGCCCTCCAGCGCAAAGGTGGGTTTGAGCAGGTGGCCCTTGATCTCGATCGGGGCTTTGATGCGCACCAGGCGAAATTTCTTCGGCTTCCCCTGGATTGAGATGTCGAGTTTCTCGCTTCCGAGCTCGATCTGGCCAGTGCCCGTGATCAGCACGTTCTGGGTGTCCATCAACAGGCTGTCGGCGTGCGCCGTGCCGTCCTGGATCTCAAATTGAACCAGCCCGCAGCGGATCGTGGCCCGATCGCCGGGCTTCTTGAATAACAATCCAATGCCCTCGGCCACATCCACACCGGTCAGTTCGGCGAATGCGGCGCGAATATCGCCATGAGGAATTACGCCGGTGGCCGTGCCGTTGGCGTCGGCCATCAAGCTGCGGACCGAATCGCCTCTCCCGTCGATGAGGGCGCGCGCCTGAAAAATTCCCCCCAGTGGGGGCGTGGCGGAGGGCGATTTGCCTTTGACCTGTTCGAGTTCAACATCGGCGGCCCGGACATCGAGCTGCACCCGCGGCGGCTTCAGATGCGTATCGATGGCCATCTCGGCGCTCAATCGGCCCTGCGGCATATCGAGGCGGGCCGGATGCACCCGCAAAATGCCGTCCTTGAGAGTCAGGTTGAACGCGACACGGGTAAAAGGGACCGTCCCCGCCGTCACGGCGTTCGCTGCGAAGCTCACCTCGGCGTCCATTCCCTGCACTCGATTGACTTGAAGATGCGCATCCGGGAACAGTCGATCCGTGTCGAGCTTGGCGAGCTGGGGGCTTGCGCGTTGGGCACGGGTCTTTGATCCGCTCGTGCCGCTCGCGGCATCCAGGGAAGCGTCTGCTCCGACGCGGCTCCCGGTCAGAGCGCCTAAGTCCTTTAGATAAACGTGACGGGAGCTGAGCTTGGCGGCGATGAAGGGTCGCTTGTGTGAGGCATCGACATCGACCGATCCGCCTATGTCCGTGGCCCCCATGAGTCCCTTGATATCGCGGATCTCAAAGCGTTGCCCGGTCCGTACGACGTCCGCTTGCACCTGGTAGGGCGGGGTGTTGGGCAACGCGAGCTGGGTCAGGTAATACAATTCGGCCAAATCCGGTCCGCGCGCGGACACCTGCAATTTAAGACCCGACAAATCAAACGGTTTCAGTACGGTGCCCTCCACCCCGATCTGATGTTTTCCTGCCTCCATCTTCAAGGTGAAGGCGTAAGGATGATCCGGACTGATCGCCAGCAGCGCCCCGCCCGACAGATCCACCTTGAAGGGCTCGGAGTTGAGCGTCCCGCTGCCTTCCACGTGCAGGGGCCGCGGGTCGGCGCCGGCCTTGCTTTCGTGGGCGTCGATGGTTCCTTTGACGTTGAGCCGGCGGATGTCATCGACCAGGATCAGTTTTCCGGAATCGATCAGCGCGTTCTGGATGGCCGGAAGCTTGATGGGCTCGGAGGCTCGGTCATCGTTGGGAGCCGTATTTTCAAACGTCCAGTTCGCGCGGCCTGATCCTTCCCGGTGCAGGTAGAGTTCCGGATGAATGAGCGCGACCCGCCGAAGTACCACGTGCCCCTGAAAGAGAGAATGAAGGTCCAGCTGAACTTCGAGGCGCTCAATCTGAACGAAGCGATGCGTGCTTTCCCAGGGCGGGTTGCCAACTTGCAGATCGTCGATGGAGAGCGACGGAGTGCTGGACCACAGATGGACCTGCAGCGGACCTGCCAGCGTGACCTCGCGACCAAAATGAGCGCTGGCAATACGCCCCAGGGGCGCCCGGAATCGATTCCAATCCACGAACGTTAGGACCAGTACGAGAATGACCAGCAGGCCGGCCAGTCCGAGCGCGCTGTAGTGTGCAACTCTCCGCCACTTCAAGCTCATGACAGTCCATCGCTACGAACGACCAGTGCGGACAATAGGCGGGATTGAAAAGATTCGGCGTCGGTCGCGGGACCGAGGCGACGTAGGACGGACCGCGATTCGCGGCAATCAATTTGGGGTGGCACTCTGCGTGTCCGAAGGTCCGCAGATGCCCCGCGCAACCCACCGGGAGGGAAGTCTCCTCCCGGCAGATTGGGCGAAAGGGGCGGGGCTTAGCGCCTGAAGATCAGAAAACCCAGTACCACTCCGGCGAGTGCAGCCATTCCCGTGGACTGCCACGGATTCTCGTGCACGTATTCGTCGGTGGCACCGGCGACGTTGCGGGCGGCCGTAACGATGCGCAGGCCCTCGTTCGTCAGATTGTCCTTGGCGCGGGTGATTTTTTCCTGCACCCGTTCACGCACCTGGGCGACTTCGGTGTCGGCGATGTAGCCGACCTTGTGCAGCAAATCCTCGACGTCGGCAATCAGATCCGAAAACTCCGGCGATCCGCGGCTGATGCGTTCTGCACTGCGCTTGGCCTCTCGGCCAAAGCGTCGCGTCCCGTTGCTACCACGTTCGGTGCCTTCATCCATTGTTGCGCTTGCGCTCATGATCAAACTCTCCTTGGGTGTGTCGTTTGTATTGCCATGTCGTAGGTTCGAATCCCGGTGGCACTAACCTTAAATCTAAATCTCTAAAACTGTTGGCGGTAAGGCGGTTTTCACCGCAGGGTTTGACAATCCTCGGACAATGTCCGTTCCCATCGGCTTAACGGGCCGCCCGGGTCGCTGCCGCCCTGGGTTTCGCTCGGCTCTTCGCCCGAGCCCGTCCGCTCGCCTCTGCGGACTTTAGTTCTCGCGCCTCGCTTTTCGAGCGGGGAGCTGCGGCTCGCGCAAGCTTGCCCACGTCGTTCTTTGCGAGGAACTCTTCAGTGCGTTTCCGATAACGTCGGGTCGCGGCGTAATCGCCCTCTCCGTGCGTGCCCGATTTGGCGGTCTTCATTGGGGTCTCCCGGGGTGAAATTCCCTGCCAACTACCCTAGACTAATCTGAGCATTAAGCTGTCGGCGTCTGCCCGCTGCTTGCCGTAAGTCCTATCCGACATGCCATCCTCAGGCCAGGCACCCCTGGAGAGAACTCAAGCCAGGACTCGAAGTGGTGGATCTGCGACATAGTTTTGAGACCAGGCCCAGCCGTGTGGCCGACAATGTGGCGATGAATCGACTGCCGCTGTGGTATGGTGCAAAAAGCCCAATCCCCGGAGAAAGCGCCGTATGAATGGGGATCTGCGTAGTTTCGTGATGGCCTCGACGATCGCGCTTGCACTGGATGGCTGCGGTGGCGGGGGTGGTGGCTCGTCCACCCCAATGGCCCCGGCGCCGACCGCCCTGCTTTCCAGTTCCGAATTGACCGTACCCACCGACGGGTCCGTGACCCTGACATGGTCATCGACGAACGCGACCTCATGCACGGCTTCCGGCTCGTGGGGTGGGGGCCTTGCGACTTCCGGCTCGCAAAGCCGCGTGGTCAGCCAGAATTCGACCTATACGCTCACCTGCAATGGTGCCGGGGGCGGAGCGACGGCTTCGGCCATGGTCACGGCGAGCCCCATGGTGCTGGCGGTGACCGTGCTGTATCAAAGACCCGGTGAGCCTGTCATCAATACGGCACACACCTACTACGTACCGGATTGGGCTCATCCCGTGATCGCGCCGGTGCCTTATATCTTTGTCGAGCTCGACGATTCGAGCGGACGTGCGGTGCAGGCCACTTACGCTGACGCGAACGGCGTTGCGACGTTTACGGGATTGGACCCGCGCGTACGGTACACGCCGCAAATTCGCTCGCGAATCAACGATGCGCCTTTGGGGATGGACTTCGAGGTCCTGAACAATACCGCCCCGACCGACACAAGCCAGGGCACGTTTCGCTCACGCTATACGACGTACTCGACCTCGTTCCCCGCGTACACGCCGACCAATCTCGTGCAGCAGACCCTAGGGGTCACTGCTCCGGATGGCTGGGACGCATCGGCGGGCCGATTGGTTGATGCCAATCGCGTGGCCGCCCCCTACGAGCTGCTGGCTTATGCCGCATTGGAGGCCGAGACGGTTTCGGCGGCGGCCGGGGGAGCGGCGGTGAGGCCGCTGACGATCCTTTGGAGCGTCGCGAACAAGGGCGGACTGGCGGCGCCGCCGGACAACTACGATCAAGGGACCGTGACGGGCTCGGGAGGATTCTATTCGCCAACCCACGGTGCCATCGACTGCGAGCGGGACCGATTCCGGCAGTAACGTCTCGGAGGATTATATTTTTCTGTCCGGGGACCAGATGACCGAAGCGATGGATATCTATCCCACGGTCATGACCCACGAGATGGGACATTTTGCGCAAGCGCTCTACTCGACCAACCAGTCGCCCAGTGGCGATCACTCCTATGATGACTACGAGGATTTCACGCTCGCGTGGATCGAAGGAAGTGCCAGCGGAATTTCGGCGCTCGTCATGAATACCCCGAAACAGAATCGCCTCGCCTACGTGTCGGGGGAAATCGTCGTGGGGATCTATGACATTTCGAACAACACGATCAGCGGCAATCCGCAGCCCTGGCCCATCGGCTGGTACCAGGAGTCGACCACCACAGCGATGATGTGGGCGGCCTACGACCCGGCCGGACTGATACGCTTGTCCGCCGCCGCGACCCTGGCGCCGATGTTCTCTGCTTCGTGGAATCAGGGACCGTACTTGAATTCGATCTGGGCCTACAGCTCTCTGCTAAAGCAAGCGAATACCAGCGCGGCCTCGGCCCTGGACACCTGGAGCGCCGCGCACAATGTCGTTACGGCGGGTAATGATGTCTGGGGAACGACCGAGATCCATACGGGCAACAGGACCTCGCAGGATTCATTGCCGCCCTACACGACCATCAATATCGGGCAAACCGTGCAGGTGTGTTCGGCAGGCGCACCGCTGGAATACAACAAGGAGAGCAACAGCCGTTACCTGTTCCTCAAGGGCGATGGCGCTTCCCACACGCTCACCGCGCAAGGGCCTCCCGGAACAGTGCCTCTCCTGTCGGGGAATATCTTCACGGCCGGCAGCACCACTACCTCGCAATCAGGTGTCGTTCCTCCCGAAGGCGTCGCCACTTTGGTGGGGGACTGCAGCGTGACTTACTCGCCTTATTCCTCCGACACGGCGGACTGCACCGAGCCGGCCGCTCCGCCGGCCGAACAATGTTGGAGTGTGACGTGGCAATAAACGACGGTCACCGCGGCAGGAACACTGGTTTGGGAGTCATCAAATGACGCACGCCTCACGCCTGCGAAATCTGCGGATCCCACTTTTGCCTCGCCCTTCAGGTCGTTGGCTGCGTGTGGGCTGTGCCCTTGATGCTCTCGGTAGGCGTGGCTCTCGCCTCGGTCCCCGCCAGTAACGAGCTGGGAATTCGCTTCAAGGTCCTACGGAGCGGGTCGCCGGCGACTGTGGAGATTCGGATCGCGCCGAGTCGCCACTTCGATTCCGTGGCGGTGGAGCCGGCCAGCGGTGCCGCATCGGTGACGCTC
Source organism: uncultured Gammaproteobacteria bacterium (assembly GCA_963795685.1). GTDB lineage: Bacteria > Pseudomonadota > Gammaproteobacteria > Steroidobacterales > Steroidobacteraceae > FEN-1191. The sequence continues at coordinate 133,594 of CAWCJE010000009.1, read as the reverse complement.
GTCGTGCGCCTTCACAAAAGGGGAAGTGGCCGCCGGAAAATTCTATGTGTGCCGGGTGGAGGTCGCAGGCAGACCTTCGGACGCGGCCATGACAATCAACGTTGTCGCGCGCCGCAGTGTTCCGGGAGGCGCGGTGCCGGTCATGGAAGTACATCACCTGACGGTTAGGAACTCCGCCTTCGCGATCTCTCAAAAGAGTGCAACGGCGTCGCATCACGACGTTGCGGATACGGCGGCGCCGCCTAAATAAATACGGTCCGGATCCGTGGATGAGGCCCTGCGCGCTAGCGAGCGGCGTTGCGCCTCGACATCAGGTATAGAAAATCTTGATCGAGCGCCGGGCGCCGGGACCTGCAGGTCCCGGCGCCGAGCGTCTATTTCCTCGCTCAGCTGTTAGCAGGCTCCGGCGTTGGCATTGCAGGCCGTTGTGACCAGGCCCTTGATGTTGGTGCTAAGGAACGGAGCCGCACCCTGATTCTTCGGCCCGGTCGAGGTGGAACCCCAGCTGGTCGTTCCGATCACCGTGTTGATCTGAGGATCGGTGCCGGAGGTGGTGTCCGTGAGGTTCGGCCGCTTGCCGAAGTTGACGAGCCACGGGCCGCCGCTCGATCCACCGCACATCAGAGAACCGATGATCGTGTTGTTGGAGTTCGCAGCCGATGTCGCACCCTGCGAATCGTTACGCTCCATGATCTCGCCATTGTCGAGGCATACCGGATACCCGATCTGCGTCACATGGGTCAGTTTGGCGGTTGTGAAACCGTACCCGTCGCCAGCCATAAGCGTAGAAGCCGGTGTTGGTGCCCGGATACTTATTGGCCTGCGCGGCAAGGATGATCACCGCGACGTCATCCTTGCAGACCACGCCCGACTGCGCGCAACTGTCCGAGCCGTTGGCGTAGGCGGTCAGCACGTAGGCCGCTCTTGGCAGCCCAATTGCCGTAGGGGCCCGAGCCGTTCTTGTAGCCGGGCACGAACCGATAATTGGTGTGGAACGTGTTCTTGCCGAAATCGGCCACGCAATGGGCCGCCGTGACCACCAGCCCCTTGCCGATAAGCGAAGCGCTGCAGACAAAGGTGCTGCTGCCCTCGTTGAAGAACAATTTGCCCGAGGCACGGAAGGGATAGGTCTTGTTGGTCGTTCCGGTAAAGCCATCCGCGCGCGCGGTGCTGAAGGGCAGGTTGCTGGTGCCCCATTCCTGGGGCGAGACGCCGCCGTCGGAATTCACCGCCGGCTTGCCGAGAAATACCGGGTGCTCCTGGCCGTCACCGTCCTGACCGCGCGTGTGCCGGGGCTGCCGGCCGGAGGCCGCGACGGAAGACAACAGCCCGATGAGTTCCGCACGGGCGACTTCGGGCGAATAGTTGCTGGCGATAGGCAGCGCCTTGGGCTTGGCATTGACGTAGTCGACAGGATCCTTGGCCAGCTGCGTTGCGGCGTCGGGGAAGGAGATGCTGGTGATGTCGCCCATTTGCTTCACGCCGGGCTGGGCCGCCAGGACGGCAGCGCTGATGGCGCAGCCAAGGACTGTAAAACTGACTCGCGCCAAGCACTTGCTCAAATTCGAAAACTCCGCATTCATTTGGGATCCCTCTGTAAGTTTGTAATCGAAGCGACTGTCGTGTGACCGGCCTCGGCGTATTTAGGAAACTTAACGAACTGGGCAACCGGCGCGCGGCGAATTCTTGATCTGTTTTATCGATCCTGAGCTCTGCCGCCGGTCGTGTGCGGAGCAGTGTGGAAGTCTTCCGCCGAAATTGCAACCGCGATCGCAAGGGTTTGAGGCTGGAATTACCGGCATACGGAACTTTTCGCATCGCTCCGAACGATTTTTATGTCCGAGATTTTCGCACTCGGAATTTTTGGGTAGTAGTATTGCCCAGCCATCGGTGACAATCGCTCGCTGCATCGGGTGTCGAGTCAAATTCGCTCTGAGACCTGTGCTCGCGGACGACAGTCAACATTTGACATATCCGGATTATCGAATGATCACCGTACAATGCTCTATTAAATAGTGACGCTTTCGTTCATCGCGCGGCGCTGACGGATTACTTCAACGCGAGGGGAGTGGAACATGTTTTGCAGCTCTGGTTCTTGCGCCCGGCCGTGGGTAGGGATGGCGTTTGCCGCGCTCGCGCTACTTGCAGGCCTCAGCATCACGTCCGTAAGCGAGGCGAAGCCTGCGCACGTGACGCGGCTGCGTCTCTACGTCATGGACTGCGGCACGATCGTTGCCATGGACCCGGCACTCTACGGATTGAAGGCCGAGGAGATTCACGGCGACACGGCATTCGTGACGCCGTGCTATTTGATAGTCCACCCCAAGGGCACTCTGATCTGGGATGTGGGCCAGGTGCCGGACAAGGATATTCCGGACGATGGAACCCTCGTGCAGCAGACAGTGCTCAGGGCGACCCGGCGACTGTCCACCCAGCTGCTGGAGATCGGCTACACCCCGCAAGACATCAATTACCTGGCGATGTCGCACTATCACGCCGACCACACCGCGAATGCGAATGCGTTTGCCAAGGCCACCTGGATCGTGCAACAGGCGGACTACGACATGATGTTTAAGGCCGGCGACATCCCGATCCGTGTGCCGGAGACTTACCAGGAGCTCAAGGATTCAAAGCGCATCACCCTGCATAATCAAGACCACGATGTGTTCGGTGACGGGACCGTGATCGTAAAGAGTGCGCCCGGCCACACGCCGGGGCATCAGATGCTGTTCCTCAAGCTGGCGAAGTTCGGTCCCTTGCTGCTCGCCGGCGATCTCTATCATCTTCCCGAGGAAAGGACGCTGGATCGTGTGCCGACCTTTGACTTCAATCCCGACATGACGCGCGCGACCCGCAAACGAGTGGATGAATTCGTGGCAGCAAGCCACGCGACGTTGTGGATACAGCACAATCCGGCGACCTACGCGACCTTAAAGAAGTCGCCCGAGTATTACGAGTAGGGTGCCGACTGGATTTGCGGGCTACGGCAGGGCCGAGGAGTGGTGCGCCACAATCATCCATGACCCGTGGCGAAGCTGGTAGACAAAGGTGAAACGCGCCGGGGATCTTACGCTCGAGCCTTCGACTTGCCGGTCCAGCGTGTAGAAGCCCGTGTTGACGGCGGTGTCTCCGAAAACCTGCACGCGATGCTCGCCCAGTTCGAGGGTGGCGCCTCCCAGATGGGCCAGGCCGTTAAAGTAATCCTGTATCAGCGCCGGGGTGTCCCGCAACACCGGGGATGTGGTCCCGAAGAAAACCGCGTCCCGGTCGTAGAGGGCGACTATGTCGGCGATGCTCTTGCGATTGAACGCGTCGATCCAGCGGCTCGTGGCCGCTTCGATGTCCGAGGACGGGTCCGCAAAAGCGGCACCGCCGCTGGCCACCAGGAACAGCGCGATAAAGATTCGCCTTCGGATTCCCCATCGATCTACGTGCAGCATGAATATTTCCTATACGAGTGGCACCGGATGGCGGGGCGTCGCTGCCCCCGTGACTATTCCTCCAGGATGCGGTGCACGAACGAGACCGCTACCGATCCTTCACGAACGGCCGAGGCGACGCCCTTGACAGTACCGGCGCGCACATCGCCGACTGCGAATACGCCCGGCGCGCTCGTCTCCAGGCAGGCTCCACTCGGCGCCCGTGCAGTGCGAGCCTCTCGATCTGCGCCGCCGTGAAGCTCGGAAACATCCGCTCAGCGTTGGTCATTGGAGTAAGGGCAGCTGCATGGCATCGGAGCTTCTGGTCATCGGGGCCTCTTTAATCACGTGTCCCGGATACAGACCGGGCGGCGGGGAAGGCTTTTCATTTATACCGGACACGACTGTCCTTGCCAAAGAAACGTGATCCGAGAGCCAGTTCGGCCGTCGACGCTAAGGCGCGGCCTCGATCATGAATTGCAAGACACAGGCCCTGGCCGCCGCGCATTCGTCCAGCAACAAATGCCCGGCGCCCTTGAACAGTTGCAGCCTGGCGTTAGGCATCGCCTCTTGCCATGCCCGCGCGTTGCCTGCAGGCATCATGCGGTCCTCCGTGCCCCAGAGCAGGAGCGATGGGGCGGTGATGTGCCCGAGGGAGCGCGCGAACTCACTGGCATTCGCGGCCCCCTCGGCCAGCAATCCTGCGGTCGTCCTTCCTTCGCGTAGCCGTTGTTCTGAAAATTGCAGATCCGGAACCGCAGGCCAGAACCGCCGAATGGAGGCGGGATCATGTACGAGATAGGAAGGCCAATCGCCATGGGTTATTTTCGAGAAATCGGGCTGCGGAAATTCCGGCAGCACGAGACCCGCGGGCGCCACCAGCACCAGGTGGTCCACGCGATTTGGAAAAGAGATCGCGAATTGCGCCGCGAGCCTTCCGCCGAGCGAAGCCCCGATCAGATGAGCCCTCGACACTCCGAGTGCATCCAGCAGCGCCCCGCAGTGTTGAACGTAGTGCTGAAGGGTATTCATGCCCGGAGCGTCGGCTGACTCACCGAATCCGGCGTGGTAGGGCAGCCAAACGCGAAAGCGGCCCAACCAATCGCGCGCAAACTCAAAGCCGTGGAAGGTTCCGCCCCCGTGCAGGTACACGAGGTCGGGTCCCGATCCGGCCACGTAGCTCACCGACCGCACGCCGCCGATGATTTTTTCCCGGCGCTCAAAACCGGTGGTGCTGTAAGGAGTCCTCATCCTGGAGGCGGCTGCACCGGCATCGGCTGGCCTTCGACCAGTTTGCTGAGCGCCGTAGACAGGGATTTGCGATCGGGCTCATTGGCCTGGCGCTTAAATTCCTCGAACTCGGCGCGTTGACGCTGCGGATCCGGCTCGGACATGCGACGCTTAAAATCCGTGGCGACAGGCGAACTCACCTCGAGAAATACTCTGCGCCGCTCTGTGGCGTAGAAGTCGAGCACGGACTCCGGGGCGCGCCCCCTGCACACGGCGGCCAGGACCTCGATGAGCGCCGCCGCATCCATTACCCCTCCGGTCAGGCCCATGCCCCCGCAGGGATTGCAGACGTGCGCCGCATCGCCGGCGAGCAGGGTGCGCCCGATTCGGAAGTTCGGTGCGCAGCGCTCGTGGACGCGATAGGGCGAGAAAGCCGCAATCCGGTACGGCGCCGCCGGATCGGGGAGCACGATGGCGTAGCGCTCGCGGATCCGCTGCTCGATGCTTTCCTCCGGCAGCGAGGCGTCCTCGGAAAAAGTGACGCGCCACAGATTCTCGCGCCCGAGTCGCGCGACGACAGCCCAGTTCACCGGATCGGCAATCATGTTGGCGGGTTCAAAGCCAAATCGCTCGAAGTCGTATTCCACATTGGTTGCAACAAAGCGATCGGGCCAGGTATGGCCCTCGAATGAGAGCGAGAGCAGGCTGCGAACCGTGCTGCGCGCGCCATCGGCGCCCACCACCCACAGGGAACGTATCTGCTCGCGCCCGGCCGGTGTCTCGACCGTTAATGTGGCTCCGGACTCGTCCTGGCGCAGATCCACCAGGCGGGTGCGCCAGCGCATCATGGCATCGGGCAGAGTGCAAAAGTGCTTCAGTACCAGCCGGGCGAGCAAGTGCTGGCCCAGATGCACGTTGTAAGGATACGGCGAGTCAGGCGGAAAGGTGTTGGCGATCCGTCGCGCGCTCGCCGCTTGCGAGCAGGTGGAAGCAGAAGCTCTCGCTGAGGTAGGCGAGCGCGCGTGTCTCGGGGAGCAGTCCCAGTCGATCGAGAATCTTGATCGTGGTCGGAAAATAGACCGCAGCACGCGGGGCCTCGTTGATGTCGGGCTCGGCCTCGATGACGGTCACGGACAGCCCCTGCCGTGCGAGTCCGAGCGCAGTCAGTAATCCGACCGGCCCGCCGCCCACCACCGCCACGTCAACGCACTTAGCCACGCAGCCATTGTCCCGCGCCGAGGATCGCGCGGGCAATGGATTCCATGGAGTCTTCTCGTCTTGAAACGCCCGGTCGAAGCGGACTCATGGCCGGTCGGGACCGCAATTGGTCGGTGGACTTGCCCGACAGCGGGACTGGCACCAGAATTCGCCCCTTGGGGCGCGCCCTGTGATGTGCGATCCGCCGCCCTTGGCGGGTCGATGAAAGATCAGCGAATCCGCGCCCGATTTGGAGTACGGACATGTCGAATCGTCGTGATTTTCTCAAAGCGGGGGCGTGTGTCGCCGCGAGTGCGGCGATGCCTGCCGCCTTTGGCGGCCGCCAGTCCCGCCCGGAAGCCTGCTGATTCTCGGTGGCACCGGATTTATAGGTCCCCCGCTGACCCAGGAGGCGCAGCGCCTGGGCTGGAAAGTCACGCATTTCAATCGGGGTAAGAGCGCCGCCGATGGCGTGCCGGGAGTCGAGACGCTGCTGGGCGATCGAAAGGGGCAGCTGGATGCGCTGCGCGGACGCCGGTGGGATGCGGTGGTCGACGACACCGGGTTCATTCCGAAATACGTCAAGATGTCGGCCCAGCTGCTCGCCCCGAACGTCGGGTATTGCCTGTACATCTCAAGCATTTCGGCCTATGCGAGCTTTGCTCAGCCCAATGATGAGCATTCGCCCGACCGGCAAGCTTTCAGACCCCGAGATGGAGGAAATCACCGACGACAGCTACGGCCCGATGAAGGCGCTCTGTGAGCAATACACCGTCGATGCTTTCCCGGGACGCGCCAGCATCGTCAGGCCCGGATACATCGTCGGCCCGCTGGATCGCTCGGATCGATTCACCTACTGGCCGGTGCGCGCCTCAAAGGGCGGACAGATGCTCGCCCCGGGCACGCCCAAGGATCCGATTCAGATCATCGATGTGCGCGATCTGGCCACCTGGATGATGGGGCTGGTGCAATCGCGCACCACGGGCTATTTCAATGCCGTCTCGCCGCCCGGGCGCCTTCACGATGGGCGATCTGATCACGGCCAGCTTGATGGCCTCCCCGAAAGCGGGAACCACCGCCCAGTGGGTGCCTGAGGATTTTCTTGCCGCGCACTGGAAGCCCGAAGAATTGGACCTGCCGCCCTGGTCGCCCATGAAAGGAGAAACCGCCGCCGCGTCGCTGACCTCGGTCGCCACGGCTGCGCAAACCGGCCTCCGCTCGCGGCCGCTCGAGACCACGGTGCGCGACACGCTCGCCTGGTTCCAGACGTCTGCCTGCCGATCGGCAGGCCAAACTGCGCGCCGGGCTGGACCCGAAGAAAGAAGCCGAGACCCTGAGCGCCTGGCATGCCAGTCGCCATCAGGCATCGACGCGGCCGCCCTCCAGGCGCTAACTCCGACACCTTCGCCCCATGGGAAGAAGCCGGCGCTGAACTCAACTAAGGTAGAAAAGCCTGCCAAACGAAGAGTGGCAGCTCAGTCGCTCGGCATCGGCCGGGCATCTTAAAAGGCTGCTTGCCCACGAACTGGGCAATCGAGAAGTCAGGCTTGATGGCCAGGCACTCCTCCACGCGATCCTTGGCGCGAGTCGTATCGCCCAGCCGGGCGTGGCATCCGGCCATCAGGGCGAGGTGGGGCGAGGCGCGCACGTGCACGTGGCTGAGCGACTCCAGAGCGTCCGCGTAACGATCCAAGCCCATATAGGCCAGACCCGTCGCCCGCCAGTACCAGGGCTCATCGAAATACGGGTCGATCTCACGGGCCTTTGCAAACCAGGACAGCGCCTCTTCGTGCTCCCCGACATAGTCCAGGATCGAGCCCAGATCGGCCACGTTCCATTGGTTGCTGGGATTGATCTGCACGGCCCTTCGGGCGTACCTGAGGGCGAGATTGTACGAATGCCTTTGAACGAAGATGTTCGCCAGAAGCGCATGTCCGGTGCTCTCCCCATCGTCCAGTTCGATCGCGCGCATCAGCAGTGCATGGGCTTTTTCCATGGCCACCTCTGAACTTCTGGGCCCATCGTCCCATCGCGAATAGGTCAGGGCGGCAAGCAAGGTGTGCGCAAGGGCGTAGCCGGGGTCAAGTTCGATCGCCTTTTCGACCAGTCGTGTGGCCTCCGCCGCGCCCGCCGGATCGTCCCAGGTCAAGGCATTGCCCTTCAACACGCACTCGTAGGCGGCCAGACTGGTCGGGGGCTTGCGTCGCGCTCGTTCATTGACCGAGACGTGGACGCGACCGACGAGCGTGCTGACAATCGTCTGCACGACCCGATCCAGCACGGCGAAGATCTCATCCTGGCGACGGTCGAACTTCTCGCTCCACACGTGGCTCCCGGACTCCGCATCGATCAGCTGGACGCTGATGCGAACGCGCTCCCCCATCCGACGAACGCTGCCTTCGACGACGAAGCGCACGGCCAGTTCCCGCGCCACCTGCTTCGCATCGAGGTGGTGGCTGCGATTTCGGAACGAGGCAGAACGGGATCGCACCGCCAGACTTCGCCACCGGGACAGTTCGGTGATGACGTCTTCGGTGATGCCGTCACTGAAGTACTCCTGAGCCGGATCGCCGCTTAGATTGAGGAACGGCATGACGACAATGGAAGGCTTGTCGGGAAGCGTGGCGGGGGCTTTGGCGTGCCGATTCAGCCGGCGTGGGCGGCCCACTCCGATACCGGAGCGATGAGCCGGTAACCCCGGCGCACGACATTGGCGATGTAGGTGGGCTTCTTCGGATTGTCGCCCAGGGCCCGACGCAACGCCGCGATGGCCGCATACACCGAATCGTGGCTGACGATCACGTCCTTCCAGACCCGGTCCAACAGCTCTCCAACGCTCAAGACCGTGCCCGGCCGCTCAGCCAGGCACAACAGCAACTGCATCGACTTTGGTTCAATTTTGATGGTGCGGCCATCCTTGCGGATTTCATCCAGCGCAGGATCCACGCTGCAGGTCACCGATTCGAAGCAAGGAATGAGTCGGTGAATTCATCGGCGAAATTGTAGCCCAGCGCTCGCGCGATCGTTCTATCGCGCGGCGCTCGACTGTCTCGTGCAAGCGACAGTCCCGTTCGCTGCTGTTCCGTCGGCCATGAGGTTTGTCTCGTCCGGAAATTCTGGATTTGTCCCCGACCCATCCGTTTGCGTTCAAATTCAGACAATCCCTAGGCGACTTTCATGGCGCTATCAGGACTTAAGTTGCGCCGCGGAGCACTGTGGCTGCACCGCTGGCGAGCACGAACCGCAAGCTCGTAGACCGCCAGATGCCGTGTTCGATATCGATCATCAATCAGGAGACCATGATGAAAGCCTTGACCCCCATCAACCCACCTGCCGAAATCGGCCACCAAAGCCGCGTGCGTTGCCCTTGCTCTGATCTGCGCAGGGCCCTCGTTGGCCGCCGAGCGCGATGAAACGCGTCAGGTCGTCGTGCAATTCGGCGATCTGAACCTGTCCAATCCCCAGGGCGCTGCCGCCCTCTACCGACGCATTGCCTCGGCGGCCAACGAAGTGTGCGATGCGTACGGCATAGACAGTCGTGTCCTTGGATCCCGAACCAGCATCGATGCCTGCGTTAAGAAGGCCATCAGCGATGCCGTGACCAAAGTGGGCCGGTCGGAGCTCTTCGCGGTGTACAACGCGAAGAACTCGGGCGCCGCTGGGAATCCCGGTGGCCGCGGTCCAGAAGCGCTGATCGATCCGTCGGGCGGTGGCAATCGCCACCGCCCATCTTTGAACGCTCCGCTCGCCCCGATGGCGCCCTCACCGCCGCGGCGAGGCGATGGGACGAACCCGGCGGGCCGCTCAGAAGACTCAGGGGTATCCAAGCTCGGATCCGAAGCAGGTTAGAATCCTCAGTAAGGGGGCCGCCGGAATTCATTCGGTGGAGAAAGCGCGGCCCTCAACCCGCAACTCATGCCCTGGGGCCACGATGGACATGCTGACCCGCCGTTCAATGCTCAGGAACTTGAGCGCGATCCCGCTGCTCGGCGCGGGGATCGCCCGCTGCCGCGTCCGGGACCCCACCGGACAAGCGCACTCAACATCAAATCGATCACGGGCAATGCCCAGCCCATTTCGCCGGCCGAGCGGCGCGCACGCGTGGCCAAGCTCCAGTCTCTTCTGAGCGAACAGAAGATCGGCGCGCTGCTGGTTGAGTCCGGTTCGACGCTCGAGTATTTCACCGGAATACGCTGGACGCGCTCCGAGCGCACCACCGCCGCGGTGATCCCGGCCCGCGGCGAGGTGCTCATCGTGACCCCGGCCTTCGAGGAACCCTCGATCCGGGAAACCCTGGAGGTGGGGAACGACGTGCGGCCGTGGAACGAGCACGAGAGCCCGTTTGACCGGATCGCCCAGGGGCTGCGCGATCGCGGCGTGGGCTCCGGTGCCGTGGCGGTGGAATCCACGACACGCTTCTTTATCGTCGAGGGCGTGCGCCAGGCCGCTCCCGGGTGCACATTCGTTTCGGGCGCGCCACTGGTTCGGGCCTGTCGGCTGATCAAGTCGCCGGCTGAACTGGCGCTCATGCAGGCGGCGAGCGATGTGACGATCACGGCGCTGAAGTACATGCACGCGCACGTCGAGAAGGGCATGAGCCCGGCCCAGATCGGCGCGCTGATGGATGAGGTCACCGTCGCGCTGGGCGGCACGGCGGAATTTTCGCTGGTGCTGCTGAACGAAGCCTCCGCCTATCCGCACGGCTCGATGCAGCCCCAGACGGTGCGCGAGGGATCGATCGTGCTGATGGATTGCGGCTGCACGGTGCACGGCTATCAATCCGACATTTCCCGCACCTGGGTGTACGGCGAGGCCAGCGCCCGGCAGCGCAAGGTCTGGGACACCGTCAAGCGCGGCCAGCAGCTCGCGCTGGAGACCGCGAAGCTCGGGCGTGCCGACCGGCCGAATCGATGATGCGGTCAGAAACTACTACGAAAGCGAAGGGTGGGGCCCGGGCTACAAGCTGCCTGGGCTTCCGCACCGCACCGGCCACGGCATCGGGCTGGACGGGCACGAACCGTCCTACCTGGTGCACGGAGATCCCGACGCCGCTCGAAGTGGGCATGTGTTTCTCGGACGAACCGGGCATCTACATTCCGGGCGAATTTGGCGTACGGCTGGAGGATTGCTGGCACATGGGTGCCGCCGGCCCGGTCCTGTTCACGTCCGCTGGCAAAATCTCTGGACGATCCCATCTGAGCCCCGGCGGCTCAGACGGGCAGGAGCAGAAAATGAAGAGTCTGCGCGATCATTCCTGTGGGCGCCGCTTTGCTTGCGGTCGCCGGGGCGGCCTTCGGCGAGACCAGTGCCGTCTCGCCTTCGGGATTCCTGGTGACCCATCGCCACGAAGTCCGCGCCACGCCCCAACAAGTGTACGAAGCGATCGGCCGCATCGGCCGGTGGTGGAACGACGTGCACAGCTATTCGGGCCACTCCACCAACATGACGCTGAACCTGGCCGCGGGCGGGTGTTTTTGCGAGGCCTGGGAGGGCAACTCGGTGCAGCATGCCCAGGTCATTCAAGCCCGGCCCGGATCGCTGGTGCGCCTGCAGGGCGCCTTGGGTCCGTTACAACCCTTGGCGGTCAATGCCATCCTGTCATTTGCCATCGCTCCGGCCGGCGGCAAGGCCGCGCTGACCGTGACCTATAACGTGGCGGGAAATCCGGATGCGGGGCTCGACAAGCTCGCCGGCGCGGTGGACAGCGTGATTGGGGAGGCCACCGACCGGCTCGTGGCCTACGTGGAATCGGGCAAGCCCTGAGGCTGCCTTGCTCGTCCGGACGCCCGATACCCAATATTATCAACGAATACAATGGGCTAGTTGGCCCTCGGTCGCGCTGGGCCTCTCGGATACGGTGGCCGGCTGCTACGATGCGGATCGAGGCAGGGCAGTTGCCCGCCACAGCCCCACGGCGATAACTTGAGCATATATAGAGTCGGGCTCGCCCGTGACGCCCTGATTGGCGTGACCGTAGACTAGAGGGCTCGGACTGGTCGGCCCTAAGGACACCCCTTTGTTAATCAGAATCAACGCGGTACTGATCATTGTTTTTGCGCTCGCGACCTTCGGTATCGCCATCGTTCTCAAATCGACGCTGGAAGCCAACGCCGCGCATGAGGTGCTGAACGAGGCGGGTCTGATGATGGACAGCGCCGCGGCGATCCGTTCGTACACCTCGACCGAGATCGTCCCGCTGCTCACGGAGAAAATGAAAGAGGAATTCCATCCGCAAAGCGTGCCCTCGTACGCCGCGACGCAGAACTTCCTCAAGCTCCATGCGCAGCACCCGGACTATGCGTACAAGGAGGCGACGCTCAACCCGACCAACCTGCGCGATCGGGCCGCCGATTGGGAGGCGGACATCGTGCAGAAGTTCCGCAACGATCCGAGCACCAAGGAGGTCACCGGCGAGCGCGACTCCTCGATGGGTCCGACGTTGTATCTGGCGCGCCCGATACGCGCTCTGGACCGATGCCTTCCGTGCCACAGCGTGCCGGCCAACGCGCCGGCCACGCTGATCGCTCGCTATGGCAGCAATAACGGATTTGGCTGGCAGGCGGGCGAGGTGGTGGCCGCGCAGATCGTGTCGGTTCCGGTCTCGAGCGCCTCGTCCCGGGCGGATCTGGTGCTGAACAGGATGATTTTTTCACTGATCGCCATGTTTATCGCCGTCATGCTGATCATTAACGCCGCGCTGTACGTCTTGGTGGTGCGGCCGGTCAAGGAAATGGCGCGGGTGGCCGACCAGCTGAGCCTCGGCAATACCTCGGTGCCCGAATTCTCCACGCGTGGCGGGCATGAAGTGGCCACCCTTGCGGTGTCCCTGAACCGGATGCACAAGAGCCTGGACAAGGCTCTGCGGTTGCTGGAGCGCTGAGGTGAAGCCGCACGATGTCTTTATCAGCTATTCGCAGGCCGATCGGGCGTGCGCATTTGACATCGTGGCCTGGCTCGAGGCCCGCAACATCAGTGTGTGGATTGCGCCGCGCGACGTGTCGCCGTCCGCGGACTGGGCCGAAGATGTCATCGACGCCATCTCGGCCGCGCGCATCATGGTCTTGGTGTTCTCGGCGAGCACCAACGAATCGGTGCAGGTGCGCCGCGAAGTCGAACGGGCCGTCCATAAGGGCCTGGTCGTGCTGCCATTTCGCGTTGAGGATGTGTTGCCGATCAAGAGCCTTGAGTATTTCCTCAGTTCGCAGCACTGGCTGGATGCTTTCCCACCGCCCCGCGAACCCCACTATGAAAGGCTGTGCGCATTTCTCAAGGTGGCCTTGGCCGCGCCCTCGAACCGCCCGATGCGCCCGCCGGCGGGTGCGGCGGCCGGGCCTGCGGATGCGGCGAAGGTGCCTCCTTCCACCGCAGCCGACACGATGACGCTCGATTTGGCCCCGCGGGCGCATTGTGCGACTCCCGAGCAGCTCCACAAACTCGAGCTCGAACTGGCCCGTTATATCGGTCCGGTCGCCAAGCATCTGGTGCGCCATGCGGCCGCCAGCGCCACGGATCTGCAGCAACTCACGCTCCGGCTCAGTGCGGAACTTGACTCGGAGCAGGAACGTCAGAAATTCATAGGCGCCTGCCGTCTGCTGGGCGCCAGTCCGCTCTAGGCTGCGCGTGGCCGATCGGCGGCGTGCCGCCCGTCAGTTTGCGCTGACTTCACTCTCACTACCGGGCAACGCAAACCTCCTCGGACTCCAACGCCAAGGATTGTGCGAGCTGCTCGGCGTGCACGCGCAGTTCCCCCACGGCCGTGGCCTCCCAGTACTGTGCGCGCAGCATCGGACCCAGATAGTAGAGCCGCCCACTTGGGCGGCCGGTGCGAGCCAGGATCGCACCGTGGCGGCCGGTCCGCAGTCCAATGCCCAACGGGTCGATCACTGCGAGGCCGCTGCTGAGCAGGTCTTTCAATAGCGGATCGCGGCATTGCTCCAGTCGTTGATAGGCGCCGATGCAGTTCGCCACCTGCTCGACGGTCTTAAGCGCCGTCTCGGTCGTGCCGCGCGGGCGCCACCGGACACTCAGCCCTTCTCCTTCGCTGTCGATGCGCAGGATTCGCCCTGCATGGACGTGCAGTTGCTTGGCCTCTTTCAGCTCCGTGAGGCGGGCCGCAACGGCGGGGGGCAGACGGTGCCGTCGGGTGTCCCAATGCACACGTGCATGGCGCAGGAATCGCTGGCGCTCCACGAGCGGCAACTGTTCCCACAAGCGCGGAGCGGCGTATCGCGCCAGAGTGATGGCGTCGCGCCAGTCCCCGCCACGCCGCTCCACTTCACGTGCCACAGATCTGAACTGGCCCAGGATCCGGCGCGCCGAGAGCGGCGCGTCCTCGAGGACCGACAGGACGTCCATCTCGGAGGCGGGAAAATTTCCGCCACCTTGTACGGCTGGAAACAAGCCATGGCGCGAAATGGCGTGAATCGTAATCTTTGGGTTGAGCGTCGCTGCCATGACGATGGTGTCGGCGGCGGTCAGTCCCGTGCCAATCACGGCCATCGTCCGCGTGTCGGCGCGCAGCGCCCCCTCGCGGTACGGATCGGCGCAATAGCCGGCCTCATGCTCGACGGGGCGTGAGAAGGCCGGACAGACCGGCGGGGGATCTCCGGAGGCCAGAACCACATCCTCGGCCCTCAGTCGGCCCTGACCCAAGACCTCTACCAGGAACGAAGCCGTATTGTCGAGCGGCCGGATTCTGCGCGCCTGGCCGAGCACGCGCTCGAATCGAAGATGGCTCGGCGCCGCTTGCACCGACTGCTGCAGCAGCTCCTGAAGGTATTCGCCGTACAGGCGGCGCGGCAGGTAGTCCTCACCGCTTGCCTGGCCCATGCGCCGCTGCGCGAATCGAACAAACTGGGTCGGGTCACGGCTGTCGGCGGACATGCGTGCGGCCGGGACATTGAGCAGACACGGCCCGGACCCCGACTGGTAGGCCACGCCCCGCCCGATCTCTGGCCGCTGCTCGACCAGAACGAGGCGGGTCGGTTGGTTGGGCGGTCGGCGCAACAGATTGGCCGCCAGCACCGTACCGCAAAAGCCCCCACCGACAATGACAATGGTCCGCTCTGGCGCCCGCATGCATCCCGCCTGTCCACCCAGCACAGGGATACATTAGTTGGACTGAGGTATGTTGTCGGTCGCACCGCGGTGACATTTTTGTCTCCGGGCGAGCTCAAAGAGCCGTCCGGGTGTAGGAGCAGGGATGTCAGAAGATCAGTCTGGGCCTACAGCCAGTCCAAGGCCGGCGCGGCCAGATAGGAATATCGTGAATATGCTCAAAACCCACCCGTCGGCGAGGCGAATCGTGTTCCTGGTCGACGTTGACAATACATTGCTTGATAACGATCGATTCGGCCGCGAACTCTCGGACTGCCTGGAGCGGCAGTTTGGCCCGTCCGGGCGCGAGCGGTACTGGGCGCTGTACGAGGAACGGCGAGCGCGGCTGGGATTTGCGGACTATCTGGGAGCGCTGGAAGACTTTCGGGCCGGTCAGCCCGCCGGGGCATCACTGCTCCAGACCTCCGCGTACCTGCTGGACTATCCCTTCGCGCAGCTGCTGTACCCCCAGGCGCTGAACGCCGTGGCCCATCTGCGCACTCTCGGTGAGGTCGTCATCCTGTCCGACGGTGACCTGACGTTTCAGTCACGCAAGATCCGCCGATCCGGAATCTGGGAAGTTGTCGATGGCAAGGTACTGATCTGCCGGCATAAGCAGGACTCTCTTGATATTGTGGAACGGAACTATCCGGGCGATCACTATGTCGGTGTCGATGACAAGCCCACGCTGCTTGCGGCGATGAAAGGCGTCATGGAGACGCGCCTGACGAGCCTGTGGGTACGCCAGGGACACTATGCCTCGGACGCCGAAAATTCGCCATTGCGTCCCGCGCCGGATCTTCAGATCGATAATATTGCGGCCCTTATGAATCTGGATCCCCAGCTGTTTCATTCAGGCGCCACTAAGGAATCATGACCAACATCAGTCCCCTGGCCGGCAAGCCGGCCACCGAGGCGCCGCGCGTCGATTTGCAGAAGCTCCTGGCCGCGTACACGGATCTTCGTCCCGACCCGGCAGTGGCCAGCCAGCGGGTGGTTTTTGGCACGTCAGGTCACCGCGGCTCCTCTTTGGAGAGGAGTTTCAACGAATGGCATGTTCTTGCGATCTGCCAGGCGGTGTGTGAATACCGCAAGCACCAGGGTGTCGATGGGCCCTTGTTCCTGGGCATCGATACCCACGCGCTGTCGGCGCCGGCCTTGCAAAGCGCCGTTGAGGTGCTCGCGGCCAACGAGGTGACCACGTTGATCGCCGCGGGGGGCGAATACACCCCAACGCCGGTGGTCTCGCACGCCATCCTGGGATACAACCGCACCCGGAAAACGGGGCTCGCCGACGGGATCGTCATCACACCCTCGCATAATCCGCCTGAGAGCGGTGGGATCAAGTACAACCCGCCCCACGGCGGACCGGCCGATACCGCGGCCACCGGCGTCATCGAAGCGCGGGCCAATGAGCTGCTGATCGCGCAACTGGCCGGCGTACGTCGCATGCCCTTCTCGCAAGCGCGCGCCGTCGGCACCACACACGAACACGATTACATCGGACCCTACGTCGCCGACCTCGAAAATGTACTGGACTTCGAGACCATCAGACGCTCGGGGATCCACATGGGCGTAGACCCGCTGGGAGGGGCCGGCGTGCACTACTGGGCACGCATCGCTGAGCGTTACCGACTGAGCCTTACGGTCATCAGCGAGCGGGTCGATCCCACCTTTGCCTTCATGAGCTTGGATTGGGACGGGCGCATCCGCATGGATCCGTCTTCGGCGTACGCGATGCAGTCGCTGATTGCGGCCAAGGACCACTATGATATTGCTTTCGCCTGCGATACCGACCATGACCGGCACGGGATCGTCACGCGCCACGCGGGTCTTTTGCCGGCCAATCATTATTTGAGCGTCGCCATCGATTACCTGTATCGCCATAGGCCGCAGTGGTCTGCGGCGGTTGCGGTAGGAAAGACAGTGGTCAGCAGCGCGATGATTGATCGAGTCACCGCCCGGCTGGGCCGGCCGCTGTTCGAGGTGCCGGTGGGATTCAAATGGTTCGTCGAAGGCTTGCTTAATGGCTCGCTGGGTTTTGTCGGCGAGGAGAGCGCCGGCGCCTCATTCTGCCGTTTCGATGGCGGCGTGTGGACGACGGACAAGGACGGCATCGTGCCAGCGCTGCTCTCAGCGGAAATTACCGCTCGATGCGGCCGGGATCCGGGCCAGTATTACAACGATCTCACCGGCGCGCTGGGCGCACCGGTCAATTCACGTGTCGATGCGCCGGCCGATAGTGCCCAGCGTCAGCGGCTTGCGAAGTTGACTCAAGACCGCCTGACCAGTAAGCAGCTGGCCGGAGAAACCATCAGCAGTGTTCTTGATCGTGCTCCGGGCAACAACGCGCCGATTGGCGGCATCAAGGTAATTGCGCCAAGCGGCTGGTTTGCCGCGCGCCCCTCGGGCACCGAGGACATCTACAAGATCTATGCCGAGAGCTTCCAGAGCGAAAATCATCTCCAGGCGGTGCTGCGAGAAGCTCAGAGCATCGTCGATGCAGCGCTTTCAGCCCCGTAGGACGCAAGATCTCGTGCCTCTAAGACATTTGACCAACTCACCGATGGCTCCCGGTCTCGGCATCGCAAAGATCAATCTGGCGAGCGGCAACGGTAGCGTCTGGCTGGGAAACGCGGTTAGGATCGTCTCAAGAACTGAACCATCAGCCGCGCGCCCCAGTCATACGTCGGTGCTGCCACTGCCCGCAAGGGAAGCGCGGCCAATCAGGGAGCGCTTGAATGCCTTGGGGCGCTGAACACTCTTGAAAATCCTCGCTTCGCTTCTGCAGGGGTTTCGCAACCCGACCTCGCCGTGGAACACCGACGATCTCATTCGCGCTGAGCTGTTCAGCGTTGAACGGCTCGAAGAGCACGCGGTCAGCCTGGCGATGGCACAACCGGTGGCCGAACACCGGCTGGCGCGTGGTTCGCTCGTCACGCGCCTGCGTGACAACGAATCGGCCCTGCTTCTGGCCTATCGCGACATCGCCGAGACGGTGAGTTCGGGGCGCGTGATCACACCGGCGGCCGAATGGCTGCTCGACAACTACCATCTGGTTGAAGAGCAGATCCGCGAAATCCGCGAAGATCTGCCGCCAAGCTTTTACCGGCTTCTGCCGAAGCTCGCAGAGGGCCCGCTGCTCGGCTATCCGCGGGTCTTCGGTCTGGCGTGGGCGTTTGTCGCACACACCGACAGCCGCGTCGAGCCGGAGGCGTTGCGCCGCTTTGTGCGCGCCTACCAGCGCGTCCAGCCGCTCACCATCGGGGAACTGTGGGCGGTGGCGATTACGCTGCGCATTGTGCTGATCGAAAATCTCCAGCGCGCCGCCTCTCGGATCGTCAGCAATCGTGACGCGCGCGAGGAGGCTGATGCCGTGGCCGACCGGCTGCTGGGCGTCAATGGCGCTCCGGGCGAGCCGGACATGCCTCTGGAACGCGATCGGCTCGGGCGTGAGTTCCAGCCCGCCTTCGTGGTGCAGCTGGTGCAAAGGCTCCGCGATCAGGACCCGCATGTGACGCCGGCGCTGCGCTGGCTGGAACAACGACTCAGCGCGCGCGGCCAGACCCCGGAGCAGATTGTCCGCGACGAACATCAGAAGCAGGGCGCTTCGAACGTCACGGTGCGCAACATCATCACCAGCATGCGGTTGCTCTCGGACCTGGACTGGCCCGAATTCTTCGAAAACGTCAGCCTGGTGGACGAGGAGCTGCGCGCGGGGAGCGATTTCGCAGCCATGGATTTCGCGAGCCGGAACCTGTATCGAAGTGCGATCGAGGAGATCGCCCGGGGGTCAAAGCGCTCGGAGCTGGAAATTACCCAGGCCGCGATGCAGGCGGCAGAAGCCTACGCCTTGGCGAATGCCGATGGCGAGCAGCGCCCGGCGACGACGCCTGGCCGCGAGAGCGATCCGGGGTATCACCTGATCGCAAACGGCCGCGGTGCCTTCAAGGCTTCGGTTGGCTATCGCGCCTCGATCTGGAACTGGTCATGGCGATTTAACGTCGCCAAAGGTGCGCGCCGCTACATCGCCGCCATCGCGTTGCTCGGCGGCATTTTGCTTTCCGCGCCGCTCCTGGGACTGCACGCGCGCGGCGTGAGTCCTACGTTCCTCAAGTGGCTGGCTTTGTTCGGAGCCATCCCGGCGCTCGACATTGCCGTCGCCTTGGTCAATCGGGCGGTGACTCGTGGCGTCGGGGCGACGATCCTGCCAGGGCTCGCCCTGCGCGGCGGTGTTCCGGGACAACTGCGCACACTCGTCGCCGTTCCGGCCATACTCACTTCGCGCGAGGATACCGAAACGCTCCTTGAGCGGCTGGAGGTCCACTACCTGTCATCGCCCGATGGCGAGCTGTACTTTGCGCTGCTCACCGACTGGGCGGATGCGAAAAGCGAGCGGGTCGAAGGCGACGAGGCGCTGCTGCAAACTGTGGTGGCGGGCATTGACGAGCTTAACCGCCGCCATCCGACCGACGGGACCAGCCCGCGCTTTTACTTATTCCATCGTCGCCGGGTCTGGAGTGACGTGCAGCGCACCTGGATGGGGCTGGAGCGCAAGCGCGGCAAGCTCCACGAACTCAACCAGTTGTTGCGCGGCGCGACCGATACCACCTTCCTCGCCGCGAACGGCCATCCGCTGGTCCTTCCGCCGGACATCCGCTTCGTCATCACGCTCGACGCCGACACCCGACTGCCGCGCGATTGTGCGCGCCGTCTGGTCGGCAAGATGGCCCATCCTCTCAACCGCCCGCGGTTTGACACGCGCACCGGGCGCGTGATCGATGGCTATGCGGTGCTGCAGCCGCGCGTTGCACCTTCTCTGCCCACCGGTCGGGAAGGATCGCGTTTCCAGCGCGTGTTCTCGAGCGCCAGTGGTATCGATCCCTACGCAGCGGCGGTCTCGGATGTCTATCAGGATCTGTTCGGCGAAGGATCCTATGCGGGAAAGGGCATCTACCATATCGACGCGTTCGAGGCGGCACTGGCTGGCCGCGCGCCAGAGGGCGCACTGCTCAGCCACGATCTTTTCGAGGGAATCTTCGCGCGCGCCGGCCTGGCCACTGACATTCAGGTGGTCGAGGAATTTCCGGTGCGCTACGACGTCGCCGCGGCGCGCCAGCACCGGTGGGCGCGCGGCGACTGGCAGTTGTTGCCGTGGATTCTGGGAAGAAAAGACGCCGCGGCAGCTACGGGCACGCGCGCCAGCGCGCGCGTGCCATTGATTGGGCTCTGGAAGATGCTCGATAACCTGCGCCGATCGCTCAGCGCCCCCAGCAGTGTTGCCGCGCTTCTAGTGGGCTGGTTGCTGCCCCCGCACGCCGCAATACTCTGGACCGCGTGCATCGTGGCCAGCATTGCCTTGCCGGCTTGGGTTCCGGCGTTTGCCGCTATCGTGCCAAGCCGCGCAGGCATCACGTTGCGCAGTCATTTCTATGCGCTACGCCAGGACATCGTGCTGGCCGCCGCGCAGAGCGCGTTCCTGCTCACTTTCCTGGCCCACCAGGCCTGGTTGATGACCGATGCGATTGCGCGAACCTTGTTCCGGCTGGTCGTGACCCGACGGAACCTGCTGCAATGGGTGACTGCCGCGCAGCTCAGCCAACGACCGAAACTCGATTTAAGCAGCGCCTACTACCGAATGATCGGCGCGTTGGTGGTGGCGGGCGCTTCGGCCATTGTCGTCGGGGCTTATAACCCTGCGGTCGGCGCGCTGGCCGCGCCCATCATCTTGCTGTGGATCTTGTCCCCGGCGCTCGCGGTATGGATCAGCGCTTCCTCCTCGCTCGCCGCCGACCTGCAAGTGTCTGGGGAAGATGCGCAGCGTCTGCGGCTGGTGGGGCGGCGCACCTGGCGATACTTCGAGACCTTCGTGACCGCGACTGAGAGCATGCTGCCGCCGGATAACTTCCAGGAAGATCCGCGCCCGGTCGTCGCCCACCGGACCTCGCCGACCAATATCGGCCTGTATCTGCTGGCCGCGGTCAGCGCGCGTGATTTTGGCTGGGCCGGCAGTGTCGATACCGTCGAGCGTCTGGAAGCCACATTGGCCACTCTCCAGCGCCTGCAGCGCTATCGCGGCCACCTCTACAACTGGTACGACACCCGCGACCTGCGCCCGCTCGATCCGCGTTACGTATCGACCGTGGACAGCGGCAACCTGGCGGCGCACTTGCTGACGCTCGCCAATACCTGCCACGACTGGAAGCTGCCTGAAACGTCCGCAGAGGCGCCGCTTGCCGCGATCTCCTGCGAAGGGGCTCTGGATGCAACGGTGCTGGCGCGCGAAGCGGTGCTGACCATCTCTAATGAACACAGCACCCAGAGCATTCACCTTAAGCATCTGGCGACAGCCCTCGAGGTGCTGAAGACGGCGTTGGACGCACGCGATGGGGGTGCCATCACGCCGGCGGCGGCGACCATGATCGATGTGGCGCGAGCTCTGGCCAGTGAACTGGGCGAAGAGCCGAGTGTCGATATGCTCTATTGGTGCGAGGCGGCCTGCCATTGCCTGGCGAGTGCGCGGCGCGACGCCGAGTTGAGCGGGGAGGCGGCCAACGAGTTGATGCGGCGGATCGCGGCGATCGAGACGGCGGCCCGCTCCCAGGCGTTGGCCATGGAATTTGGCTTCCTGCTTGATTACCAGCGCCGGCTCCTATCGATCGGCTATTCGGCGACCGAAGGCGCGCTGGATCCGAACTGTTACGACCTGCTGGCCTCCGAGGCGCGGCTGGCCAGCTTTGTGGCGATAGCCAAGAACGACATACCCGCTCAGCACTGGTTCCGGCTCGGGCGCTCAGTGACACCGATCGGCAACGGGGCAGCGCTCATTTCCTGGTCGGGTTCGATGTTCGAGTATCTGATGCCCGCACTGGTCTTAAGAGCCCCGGCCGGGAGCCTGTTGGATAACACCAATCGGCTGATCGTGCGTCGGCAGGAGAGCTACGGGTCGGAACTTGGGGTTCCCTGGGGGATTTCAGAGTCGGCCTATAACGCGCGCGATCTGGAGCTGACTTACCAGTACTCTAATTTTGGTGTGCCCGGGCTTGGTCTGAAACGAGGGCTGAGCGAAGACACTGTCATAGCCCCGTACGCCACCGCGCTCGCCGCCATGGTCGATCCGGCCGCCGCGGTCAAGAATCTCGAACACCTCGAGGCGCTGGGCGCGCTTGGCCGATACGGGTATTACGAGGCGCTGGACTATACGCGCAGCCGCCTGCCCGAAGGTGCGCGGTTCGCGATCGTCCGAGCCTACATGGCGCACCACCAAGGCATGACGCTGTGCGCGATTGCCAACGTGTTGCACGATGCGCGCCTGCGCGCACGCTTTCACGCCGATCCGCTGGTGCAGGCGACTGAGCTGCTCCTGCAGGAGCGTACCCCACGCGATGTCTCGGTCAGCCATCCGAGAGCCGAGGAGGTCACCACCACCGCGCGGGTCAGCGACACCCTGGCGCCGGTCGTTCGCCAGTTGCACACGCCCCATGATGCGACACCGCAGACGCACCTGTTGTCCAACGGCCGGTACGCCGTGATGCTGACCGCCGCCGGCTCGGGCTACAGCCGCTGGGGTGATCTGGCACTGACGCGCTGGACCGAGGACAGCACGTGCGATGCCTGGGGCAGCTACTTCTATCTTCGCGATGCCGACAGCGGCCGTCTGTGGTCGAGCGGGTATCAGCCCACCGGCGTTGAGGCAGAAAGATACGAAGTGACCTTCACCGAAGACCGGGCTGAGTTCGCGCGCACCGACGGTACGATGAGCACGACGCTCGAGGTCTTGGTCTCGCCCGAAGATGACGCCGAAGTACGGCGCATTTCGCTGACCAACAACAGCAACCGGGTGCGCAACATCGAAGTGACCTCGTACAGCGAGCTGGTGCTGGCCCCTCCCGCGGCAGACCTGGCCCATCCGGCGTTCTCGAAGATGTTCGTGCAGACTGAGTTTCTCGACAAGCCCGGAGCGTTGCTGGCCACCCGCCGCAGGCGCGTGCCCGGGGAAGCTGAAATCTGGGCCGCACAGCACGCGGTCGTCGAGGGCGAGAATGTCTGGCGGCCCGAATACGAGACCGACCGCGCGCGCTTCTTGGGCCGTGGGCGGGGGACCCGGGAACCGGTCGCCGTGCTGGATGGTCGTCGGCTGTCCAATACCGTCGGCACCGTGCTCGATCCCATTTTTGCGCTTCGCTATCGATTGCGGATCCCGGCCGGGGCCACGTTGCGCGTCGCCGTGTGGACCTTTGTCGGTCCCAGCCGCGATCACGTACTGCAGCAACTGGACAAGCATCAGGACAGCAACGCGTTCGTGCGCGCCGGAACCCTCGCCTGGACCCAGGGCCAAGTGCAGCTGCGACACCTGGGTATCGATGCGGCCGAGGCGAGTCTGTTCCAGCGCCTGGCCGGCCATGTGCTCTACGCCAATGCCGCCATGCGGCCCTCGGGAGCCACCATCATTCGCGGCGCGGCGGGACCGGAGACCCTCTGGGCCCACGGCATTTCCGGTGACCTGCCGATCGTGCTGGTGCGCATCGACGATGTGGACGACATCGATATCGTCCGCCAGCTGTTGCGCGCCCAGGAGTACTGGCAGTTAAAAGAGCTGGCCGTCGACCTGGTCTTCCTTAATGAGCGCGCCTCCTCGTACGTTCAGGATCTGCAAAGCGCTCTGGAGACCCAGCTGCGCATGAGCCAGTCGCGTCCCCGGCTCGGGGGCGATCACAGCAAGGGTTCGGTCTTCATTCTGAGGACCGACCTCATCTCGGCTCAATCGCGCATGCTGCTGTTCTCGGTGGCGCGCGTTGTGCTGTCCGGGCAACGCGGCAGCCTGGCAACTCAGCTCGATCGTCATCGGGAGCCGGCCGGCGAGGCGCCGCCACTGATCCAGCGTCCCGAGCCAGTCACCGCGCCGCCGGAAATCGCCCCGCCCGCGGGCGTGGAATATTTCAACGGGCTTGGGGGTTTCGCAGCCGACGGGCGTGAATACCTGACAATACTGGGCCCTGGTCAATCCACGCCGGCGCCGTGGACCAATATTGTCGCCAATGCACAGTTCGGGTTCCTGGTCGCGGCCGAAGGGAGCGGCTACACCTGGGCGCGTAACAGCCGGGAGAACCAGCTGACACCCTGGTCGAACGATCCGGTCAGCGATCATCCGGGCGAAGTGCTGTACGTGCGCGATGAGGACTCAGGTGACCTTTGGGGTCCGACCGCCACGCCGATCCGCGATCCCGATTCAACGTACAGCGCGCGGCACGGTCAGGGCTACAGCCACTTTGAGCACAATGCGCGGGGTATTGAGCTGGATCTGCTGATGTTTGTGCCCGTCGAAGATCCGGTCAAAATCTCTCGATTACGCATTCGTAACGCGTCTCGCCAGAGCCGCCATCTCTCGGTCACGGCCTACATTGAGTGTGTGCTCGGTTCGGCTCGCAGCAGCACCGCGCCCTATGTGGTCACATCGGTGGACCTCGCCAGCGGGGCGTTGATGGCCTGCAATCCATGGAGTGCCGTCTCTGCCGGAGGCGTGATGTTCGCGGACCTGCGCGGCAAGCAGAACGCCTGGACCTGCGACCGACGCGAGTTTATTGGGCGTCATGGCACGCTGGCCCGGCCGGTAGCGCTCGCCGGTCCCGCGCCGCTCTCGCGGCGAGTGGGTGCGGGTCTCGATCCGTGTCTGGTGCTGCAAACCTCGGTCGAGCTCGAGGCCGATGAAACAATCGAGGTTGTCCTGGTGCTGGGCGAGGCGGCACAGGTCGCCGATGTGCAGGCCTTGATCGCGCGCTATCGGGCCGCGGACCTGGATCAGGCTTACCAGAAGGTGGTGGGATTTTGGGACGATGTGCTCGGCAAAATTCAGGTGAAGACGCCCGATCGGGCGCTGGATCTGATGCTCAACCGATGGTTGATGTACCAGACGCTGGCCTGCCGTGTGTGGGGTCGATCGGGATTTTACCAGGCCAGCGGAGCTTATGGTTTTCGTGATCAACTCCAGGACGGTATGGCGCTGGCGTTGGTGCGCCCCGCCTTGTCCCGCCAGCATTTGCTGCGCGCCGCGGGCCGACAATTCACGCAGGGCGATGTGCAGCATTGGTGGTTGCCGCGCACCGGGCAGGGAGTGCGCACCCGCATCAGCGATGATCGCGTCTGGCTCGCCTATTGCACGGCGCAGTACATCACCGCGAGCGCGGATCGCACCCTGCTCGATGAGCCCGTGGCGTTTCTCGAGGGACAGGCGCTGCGCCCAGGCGAGCAGGATGCCTATTTCCTGCCGACCACGTCCGATGAGAGCGCATCCTTTTTCGAACACTGCGCGCGCGCACTCGACCAGAGCCTGCAACTGGGGGCTCATGGACTGCCACTGATCGGCACCGGTGACTGGAATGACGGCCTGAACCGCGTCGGTGAGCTGGGCCGGGGAGAGAGCATCTGGCTGGGCTGGTTCTTGTACACGACACTGCGCCGGTTCGCGCCGCTGGCGAGTGCGCGTGGGGAGTCGGCGCGCGCCAAGCGCTGGCTCGATCATGCCTCGGCCCTGCGCACCACGCTGGAAGTGGCCGGCTGGGACGGGCAGTGGTACCGGCGTGCCTACTATGACGATGGCACGCCGCTCGGCTCCGCATCGAGCGATGAATGCCGTATCGATGCCATCGCACAATCCTGGTCGGTGCTCTCGGGCGCGGCCCCCGAGGAGCGCTCGCGTCGGGCCATGGGCGCTGTGAATGAACAGCTGATTCGGCGCGACGTCGCTCTGGCTCTGCTGTTCACGCCGCCCTTCGATCGAACCACGCTCGATCCGGGATACATCAAGGGCTATCCACCAGGCCTGCGCGAGAACGGAGGCCAGTACACGCATGGCGCGCTGTGGTCCGTGATGGCGTTTGCCGAGCTGGGGCAGGGCGATCAAGCGGCAGAACTCTTAGGTATCCTCAATCCGATCAATCGAACCGCAACTCGCGCTGACGTGCACCGTTACAAGGTAGAGCCCTACGTGGTCGCCGCGGATGTCTATTCGGTCGCCCCGCACTCCGGGCGCGGGGGCTGGACTTGGTACACCGGCTCAGCCGGCTGGATGTATCGCGCCGGGCTTGAATACATTTTGGGTCTGCGCGTTGAAGGTAACCATCTAAGGTTGGTTCCGTGCTTTCCGAAACGCTGGGCCCAGGCCGAGATCAGTTATCGGCATCACACCGCACGGTATGAGATCTCAATCCAGAACCCCCAAAACGTAAATGGTGGAATTGCCAGTCTGGAGCTGGACGGCACACGCTTGGCGGACGGAGTGGACCTCATCGAACTGCGCGATGATGGCAATGTGCATCGCGTAAACCTGGTGTTGGGCGCGCGCGCAGCCCCCATCCAGTAGCACACGCGGGCCAGCGGAAGACACGGCGACTTCTCGATCCGGACGCGAGGTGGCGACTTGGATCTCGGGAACAGCGGCTGAATACACCTCTTCTGTTGGGCGCATTGTGCAAGCGGAAAATGCATTGCGCTCGCGTAGTATCGCGAAGTCATGGTCTTAAGGGTTAAGATCCTGTGCTTGCACGGTTGTGAGTGGCTAAGGGTGCGGCACTGAATGTCACGAGCATCAGCTTATTGGATCCTGCTTCTCTGCGCGGGCGGCCTTGCCGCGCAGTCCTACGGGCACACCGAGGTGCCAGGCCATTACATGTTCGCGTGGGCGGGAGATGTCGCGCAGGAGGGCAACGATTTCCTGGCCGTCATCGATGCCGACCCGGCTTCG
This sequence comes from uncultured Gammaproteobacteria bacterium, assembly GCA_963795685.1. Lineage (GTDB taxonomy): Bacteria > Pseudomonadota > Gammaproteobacteria > Steroidobacterales > Steroidobacteraceae > FEN-1191. Next base: position 106,912 of record CAWCJE010000009.1, on the reverse strand, counting down.
GCGGAATATGGTCGTTTGGTGGCTACCGTGGTCACCCCGCAGCAGACTGGGCAGGTCCACCATACGGAATACACGATGCCGGCGAGCGGACTGCTTTTTGCCAATGATCATGTGGCGGGCCGCACGTTCATATTTGATGTCCGCGACCCGCGCCGCCCGAAAGTGGCCGGTACCTTTACGGATCTGGGCGGCTACAGTCATCCACATTCGTTTCTCCGGCTTCCGAACGGGCACGTCCTGGCGAGTTTCCAGCATGTGTACCGGGACGGCGCGGAGGTAGCGGTGTCGGACAAAGGCAGTTCCGGGGGTCTGGTGGAAATTGACGATCAGGGGCATCTGATTCGTTCGGCCAGCACGGCCGATCCCGACCTGCCGCGGGCGAATTTGATGCCCTATAGCTTGGTGCCGCTCCCGGATCTGGATCGGTTGGTGGTCACAAATTCGTCCATGCACGAGATCGATCCACACGGCCACACTTATCAGGTGTGGCAATTGTCCACTCTCAAACTGCTTACCACCGAGTACTTCGATACCGGCGGAGAGCAGGAGGGCGATATCAATCCTGAAGAGCCGCGACTTGGACCGGACGGATCGATCTTCGTGCAAACGCTCAATTGTGGAGTCGAGAGGATCACGGATGTGGCCACCGATCACCCAAAGTCCAGGTTGGTGTACATGTTTCCCGGATCGCATTGCGGTGTGCCTACCGTCGTCGGCCATTACCTGATCCAGAGTGTCCCCATCATCAACGGCGTGATCGTGCTTGACCTGAGCGATCCGACCCATCCCGCAGAAGTTTCCCGCCTGGCGCTCGGCGACGGGTTTGCGCCCCACTGGACCGGGTGGGATGCGAAGTCTGAGCGCGTGGTAGTAACAGGCATTGGCGATCTGCATCGCCTGTTCATGCTGAAACTTGACCAGAAGACTGGATCGATCACGACGGATGATGCATTCCACGACGCCGACGGGAAGACCGGATTTAATTTTGACAACCGGCAATGGCCCGGGGGATGGAAGGGCTCGGCCAATCCACACGGCGTGGTTTTTTCACGTTAGCCCATTGCAATCCAGCCGACAGTCAGCTGCACATCGGTTGGCGTACAGCCATGGCGGCGCGCACGCTTGGTTGCCGATCAAATTTAAGGTGGAGTGAAATGATGAAACCAATCCTTCTATCGACGCTCGCGGCAGTGGCGTTGTTGCCTGCGGTCTGTCTTGCCCATACCCACCTGGTACGGTCCACACCGGCCGAAAACGCCAGTCTGGAAAAGTCCCCGCCCGTCGCGACACTGGTATTCGCTGAGCCCGTCACACTGACGTCAATCAGGATCGAATCCTCCTCGGGCGGCAAGACCGTGGTGAAGCCGCCTTCCGCAAGTGCGCGCGCTGAGGTTTCGGTACCGCTCCCGACAATGGCGATGGGCCGTTACAAGATGAGCTGGCGCGCCGTCAGTGAGGATGGCCACATCATGGCCGGGGAAATTCATTTCAGCATCGCCGGGAAGAGTGAGCGGTAGCAAGGTCCGCTGTTCCGGCTTAGCACCGTGCAGTCCTTCGATGCTGTCCCCGCCCTTCTTCGGGCGGTGTCGTTTGTCGGCGCCCTCCAGGCCGCCGGGATTTCGCTATTTATCGTTGCCCATCGCAGGGCCCTCGGGCGCAACTCTGCGACCTTGGTTTCGCTCGCTCGATCCATGAGTCTCGCCGGCTTCGCTCTGGTGCTGACTCACCAGGTCTTTGAGGCCGCGCGGCTCACCGGGGATTGGTCCGGGCTGTTGGATTTCGATGTTCAGAGAGGGAATTGGCAGCGGTCCCCTGGGGTTTCCGCGCTGGTCGGTGCGGCAGGTCTGGCCATTGAGTTTATCGGTTGCTGGTTCGGGGGCGCCGCGGGCAGGGCGGTCATGGTGCTCGGGGCACTGTCCGTTATGGTGAGTTTCGCACTGACCGGTCACACGACGCATCCTTCGGTTTCGCCAATTGTCAGATTCCTGCTCGCATCACACGTGACGATCGTGGGTTATTGGATCGGATCAGTCGTAGCGCTGTTGCGATTGACGCGAGTGGCGACCGCCCCGCTCGTCAAGAGCGTCAGTACAGCATTTTCTATGTCTGCGGTGTGGCTGGTTCCTGCCATCCTGCCGATCGGGATTGGTATAGCTATCGGACTCTTGCCTAATCTCGCAGCCCTTCGGTCCGTTTATGGCCTCTTACTGGCCTGCAAGGTTTCAGGTTTTGCAGTCTTGTTGGGCCTAGCGGCCATCAATCGATGGCGCCTTGTGCCTGCTCTGGAGCAACAACCCCAGATCGGAATTCGACGGTACCGTGGAACGCTGCATGCGGAATATCTGCTCTTGATCGGCGTGTTGTCTGTCACCGCCTTTATGACGTCATTTTTTTCATGGCATTGACTCACAAAGGGTAAATCGCCAGTTCCAAACGCGTCTGGGGTATTTGCTGCAAAAGGAGGGTTTCGCCGAACTTGGATGCGGCTCGCATCAAGCCCCCATCTTTCCAAGTATCGATGGGCAGAGCCGGAATTGGCGCCCCTCAATTCTTCGCCAGTACGGCCTCTAGGGCTTTGGGGTCAACCGGCTTGGTCAAATGGCGGTCAAACCCGGCCTGCGCGGCTCGTAGCCGGTCGACATCTCCTCCCCAGCCGCTCACTGCGACCAGATGGATGCCCGCTCCCCAGGGCTGGCGACGGATCTCTCGGGCGACCTCATAGCCATCCAGGTCGGGCATGCCAATGTCGAGGATCGCGACCTCGGGGCGAAAGGTCTGCGCGACGGCCACTGCGGCCCGACCTCCGTGCGCCACGCGCACTTCATGCCCGGCAAGGTTCAGCAGGAGCGCGAGCGTGTCCGCCGCGTCCCGGTTGTCTTCGGCCACCAAAATCCGTCGGCCGATCGGGGGAGCAGGCACCAGAATGACTCCGGTCGCGCGAGTGTCGGTTGCTTCCGGCGTGGCAAGCGGCAAGCAAACGACGAATTTGCTCCCCTGACCGGGGCCGGCGCTGCTCGCCTCAATAGTTCCGCCGTGGAGAGCCACCAGCCCCTGCACGAGTGCCAGTCCGATGCCCAGTCCGCCCTCCGCGCGTGCAGAGGTACCGTCAATCTGCTGGAACATTTGGAAGATCCGCGCCAGCGCCTCGGGTGAAATGCCGATGCCGTCATCTTGTACGGACACACTCACCGTGGCGCCGTCCTGGACGAGGCCTACCAATTCGATATGACCGGCAGGGTCGGTGTACTTGGCTGCATTGGTCAGCAGGTTTGAGAGTATTTGCGCAAGGCGCACGGGATCGACGTTGAGTGTTAGATCCTCGGAGGGCAGGGTTACTTTCAGTTGATGGTTTTTACTGTCCAGCAGAGGCCGGGCCGCTTCCACGGCAGCATCGACGATCTCAGTGAGCTTCACACTCCTGCGCTTGAGTTCAAGTTTGCCCTGGGTAATCCGCGCGATGTCGAGCAGATCGTCGAGCAAGAGCGCCATGTGCGCGGCTTGCCGCTGGATAACAGCTTGCGCCCATTGCAGCTGGCTGGCGGCCAGGCGCGGCGAGGCTAAGATATGGGCTGCGTGCCGAATGGGTGCTAGCGGATTGCGCAGTTCGTGAGCAAGCGTCGCAAGAAAAACGTCCTTCCGGTGGTCTGCTTCCCGAAGGGCCGCGTCAGACGCGCGTAATGCTTCAATATACTCGCGCAGCTCATACTGGTGCGCCCGCGCGCGGAGCGCGGCTTGCACAGAGCTCAGGAGCGTGCGCGCCGAGGTGGGACGTTCCAGAAGTGTCACGTTGCGCAATGTATTGAGTATCCGCGTGACGGTGGGGGCAGGCGAGCCGCCATGACACAATACGACCGCCGGAATGTCCGACCAGGGTTGCTGCCTGCTAAAGGCGGCGATCAGTTGATCAAAGTTCGGGTCGCCGAGTGCGGTATCGGTGAACAGGATAGTTCCAACCCCGGCTTCAATCTCCGCGACCAAGGAAGGAACGCCTTCGAATGAAGCGCAGGAGATGCTGGCGCGCTCGAGCAACTCCCGCGAGACCCTACCGTCGCGTCGTGTCGGGGCGAGCAGTAGGACCCGATAGTCGTTTGAATTGCTGGTGGTGGTCGGCATGGCCGCTGGGCTGGACGCGCCCCTAGGTGTCGTGTCCACGTTCAATTTTGATCGCACCGCCAGTGAGGATCCCGCGCAGCTCCAGGAGTGGTTCGCTAAGGTGGATGCCTCGCTTGTCCACGGAGAGCTCTCGAATGGAGCTTTCGTGTCCACCGGTGCGCTTCTTCATGATGGAAATGGCCTTACGAATCGTGCCGGTCAGTTCAAAGTACCGTATCAACACGACGGTATCGGCAAGGTAACTTGCATCTACCGGGGAGGTCATGTCCGGGCCGATCATGCCGCTTTGGGCCACCGTAAAGAAGGTCGCAACGCCCTGATTGTTCAAATACGCAAGCAGTTCGTGAAGTTGTGCGGTCAGAAAACTGTCTTGCGGCATCGCATTCAGATAGCCATTGAGGCTGTCGATAACCACCACGCGGGCTCTATCCCGCTCCACGCTGTGGCGGACGATTTGAACAAATTCCCCAGGCGAAATAGCCGCAGGATCGATTATGCAGATCTTGATCTCGCCAGGGCCGGTGCCCTCTTTGACGTGCAGCCCGATGCCCGCGGAGCGCTTGAGCAGGGCATTTCTCGTCTCGTCAAACACAAATGTGGCGGCGTGATCACCGCGCTCGACCGCTGCCGCAGCATATTGAAGGGCTAGAGTTGACTTCCCAGACCCTGGAGGACCGACAAGCAAGGTGCTTGTGCCGCGATCAATGCCACCGCCCATAAGTTTGTCCAGCGCGGCCACGCCGCTAAGGAGAACTTCTTGCGGAAACGGTGAGCCATGATCGGCAGCGACCAGGCGCGGATATATCGTGACGCCGCCGCGTCGAATGACGAAATCGTGGAAGCCGCTGATAAAATCGCTTCCGCGGAATTTGGTGACTTGCAGCTCTCGACGGATCTGCCCGTAGGTGGGAGCTCTCGATTCCAGTGAAATGACTCCGTGAACGACGCTGTGAAGCTGCAAGTCGACGAGTTCACCCGTCCGGTCATCGATCATGATCACAGTGCATCCGCGTACTGTTAGAACTTGTTTCAGGGCGAGGACCTGTCGACGATGCCGGAGAGGATTTTGCGCGAGCAACCGAAACTCCGAGAGCGAATCGAACACCAAGCGGCTTGGGTTAGTTTGCTCGATCGCCTCAAGCACTTTGCGGGTTGTTTCCCCCAGTTCCACCTCCGATGCTTGCAACATGGTCAGCTGCTCCTCCGGGCCGAGCTCGGCTTCAGCAGGGAGCAATTCGACGACGTCGATCCCCTCCATGGACCAACCGTGTGATTGGGCGCCCGCCTCGAGTTCGTCCTTGGTCTCCGAAAGAGTGATATAGGTGCACTTCTCGCCGCACTGCAGTCCCTGGAGCAGATATTGGACCGCAAACGTGGTTTTCCCAGCGCCGGGCCTCCCATCCAGGAGATACACCTGTCCCGATATCAAGCCTCCCAGGAGCACTTCATCCAGGCCGGGGATGCCTGTGCTGGATCGCTGCGCGCTTTGCTTCATGGTGCTTCTACTTTAAGGAGGGCGGTGGAGTTACTCGATATTATAGGAATAGGGCAGGCGGGTTTGGCGCTCGTGCCGGCATGGCCCCGCTCGTGGTCGAGTGAGCAGGGAATGCCAGAAAAATTACGGAGTTGCTGCCTCCGCAATGACAATGCAGGTCTTGGGCTGCCGTAGGTGATGTCTTACGTAAACGGCGCAATAATCTGCAAGTTCAGGCCTACCGAAGAGTCAATGCACCCCGGCGGGCATTAGCCCGTGCGACTTTGCGAAAGGTCGTTGGACATGCGGAGGACCGACACCTCAATGGGAGGGTATCCAAATGATTCGCTTTCAAGTTGTTGAGCAGTACGACGCGGGCCTCTACCGAAAATTGCTGGATCTCATGAGATCCGGGTCCCTGCAGACCTTTTCCGCCAGTAAGCGCGGGCGAAAAATTTCCCACGTTAAGTATCCTGGATGGATCAACTGGTCCCATGCTGAAGGAACCCTGACGTGCGAGGTGTTGAGTCCCCGCAGGCCAAACGAAGAGTGGCAGCTGATGCACGCCTTTCTTGGCCGCCTGGCTGCGCGATTCGCACCAGATATCATAGCCATTAATATTCAATTTCCGACTACCCCCGACAATAGCAGGCAGGGACCGACGAGGAAGCGGAGCGTCAAAAAGTCAAGGGGTCGCCTGAGAAAAAAATAGATTGCCCGAGGTTCGGCATCAACTGGTCAGAGCATCGGCCGGTATGCCGATTTCCGGCCGATCCCGCGAGATAGTAGATCATATTCCGTCCTTGTCACGGAGGGCATGGCCCGATGCATTGGGCCATTTAGGTTCCGAGCTCTTCGGGAGCGTTGTGACGATGCAGACCGCCATGGGCGGGTTCGCATATGATTCTGTGGCATCGCCTTCCATCTAAGCCGTTTGAGAGCTACACCTCGTGCCACTGACTACGATTACCCGAACCTGGCCGCTTCTGCTGGGCATGGGCGTGCTGATGCTGGGTGCCGGCCTGCAGAGCACGCTGCTTGGCATCCGCGCGACGCTTGAAGGGTTTCCGACGACAATCACTGGCGTCGTCATGGCGTGCTATTACGTCGGGTACCTTTTGGGCACCTTCGCCGCCCCGCGATTGATTCGCAACGTTGGGCATGTTCGAGTGTTTGCGGCGCTCGCTGCGATCGCCTCGGCGACGACCCTGGCCCAAGCCGCGTTCGTGCATCCCCTCATGTGGGCCGGCACGCGTCTGGTGACGGGATTGTGCTTCGCGGGAATCTACGTAGTCGCGGAAAGCTGGTTGAACGGCTTCGCAAGTCGAACCAACCGCTCAAGGCTATTCGCCGTATACATGGTGGTTCTGTATGTCGGGCTTGGAGCCGCACAGTTCCTGCTGATTGTCTCGAGCCCCGATTCGTCCAACCCGTTCATGTTGGTCTCGGGCCTGATCTGTTTGGCGATGGTGCCCACGCTGCTGGCGTCTCAATTGACGCCCGAAGTGATCGTGCCCCGTGCCGTCCCTTTTCGAGAGCTGTACCAACTCTCGCCTCTCGGCGTGGCGGCGGTCATGGTGGCAGGGTTGATCAGTTCCATTACCTTTTCGATTGGCCCGGTGTATGCGCGTCTTGAAGGCTTGGATACAACTCAGATCGCGACGTTCATGGCCATAAACATATTTGCCGGCGTCACGACACAGTACCCTGTCGGTGCGCTGGCGGATCGTTGGGACCGCCGTTCCGTCATGGCGGGTGTGTGTGTAATAGCGACCATGGCTGCCGGGAGCATCGTCGTTTTCGCCGGAATGCCGCACGCACTGTTCCTGGTGTTGTCGGCCATATTCAGCGGGCTGGCCTTAACAATCTACTCATTGGGTATCTCTCACGTTAATGACCGGCTCGAGCCCTCGCAGATGGTCGCAGCAAGTAGCGCGCTGCTGCTGCTCAATGGCGCTGCCGCAATCCTGGGACCCATACTCGCCAGTAGCCTGATGGCGGCAACGGGTCACTCAGCATATTTCGCAACCCTCGCCACGCTCACCGGCGTGCTGACTGTGGAGTGTCTATGGCGAAGGAGTCGGCGCGCACCGGTACCACAGGTGCGCAAGGGCCCGTTTATCAGCGCACAACCTCAGCCGTGCGCCTCGGTCAGCGATCCGCCCTGGTTCGAGCCAAGCGCCAACGCACCAAAATAGACTGTAGATGCAATAATGCGGCAGTCCGTTTACCCCGCGCGCTCGCTGTCTAGGTGAGCAAGCTGCGCATCCGGATATCGCCCACCTGCCGCCGAGCCTGCCGGAATCGCCTGTTCGATCGCTTCAATCTGTTCCGGGGAGAGTTTGAGAATCAGCGCTCCAAGAGACTCTTGAAGGCGGTCTCGGCGCCGAGCGCCGATCAGCGGTACGATCGCGGCTCCCTGAGCAACCGCTCGGGCCATGACCCATGCAATGGCAAGCTGGGCGACCGAGGAGCCGATTTCGGTGGCAATAGCCCGGAGCTTTTCCACCAGGGCAAGATTGGTATTGAGATTTGCGCCTTGAAAGCGCGGTGCGCGGGAGCGAAAGTCACCTTTCTGGCTTTCCTGCTGCCAATGGCCGCTGATCAAGCCTCGCGACAGCACTCCGTAGGCCGTCACGCCGATGCCCAGCTGCCGGCAGGTCGGAAGGATCTCCTGCTCGATGCCCCGGGAAATGAGCGAGTACTCGATCTGCAGATCGGCGATCGGATGAACGGATTGCGCGCGGCGGATGGACTTGGCGCCGAGCTCTGATAGTCCGATATAGCGCACGTAGCCTTGCTTGATGAGTTCGGCAATTGCACCGATCGTGTCCTCGATGGGTACGCTTGGATCAAGTCTCGCCGGTCGATAAATATCGATGTAGTCGACGCCCAACCGTTTCAATGAGTACGCCACAAAATTGCGCACGGCAGTCGGACGCGAGTCATAGCCGTTGAATTCACCCGGCCCCGGGCCGCGCAGAGCGCCGAATTTGACGCTGAGTTGAAATTGATCTCGGGCTACACCTTTCATCGCCTTGCCGACGAGCATCTCGTTGTGCCCCATCCCATAGAAGTCGCCGGTATCCAAGAGCGTGATGCCCCGGTCGAGCGCTTCGTGGATGGTTGCGATGCTCTCGACGCGGTCTGTGGGCCCGTACATGTCGGACATCCCCATGGTCCCAAGGCCGATCGCGGATACGGTCGGGCCGTATCTGCCCAATTGCAATTTGTTCACGCGAAAGTCTCCAGTTCGCCCTGATAGCCGCCTGAGTTTAGGGATAACTCTAATCTACAGAAAATGGCATTGCGGTGCAGTGCCTGTGATCTCATCAACAGGGTAGAAGCACCGCAGCCCGGCCGGCGGCCAGGTCTTGAGCGCTTGACATGCAAGGGAACACTTGCATAATATTAAGCAACTCTCCACTTGCATATGGATACCCATGGCAGAGCGCCACGACGACACCGATCTGCTCTTCAAAGCGCTTGCTGATCCCAGCCGGCGCAAACTGCTGGATCTTTTGCACGCGCACGATGCACGCACCCTCAATGACTTGTGCGAACACCTGACCATGACGCGGCAAGGAGTCACCCAGCACCTGGATGCTTTGGAGGCCGCGAATTTGGTGGTCACCACCTGGCGTGGCCGCGAGAAGTTGCACTTCCTCAATCCGGTGCCGCTGCAGCAGATCTACGAGCGGTGGATAGCCAAATTCGAAAAACCGCGCCTCAAGGCGCTAAACGATCTGAAACGAAGACTGGAGAAAGCCAATGCCTAGATCGACTTTTGTCTATGTTAGCTATATCCGCACAACACCCGAAAAGCTTTGGTCGGCCCTGACCGACCCGGAGTTCATGAGGCAGTATTGGTTCGGTGTGCGTGGGGAAAGCCAGTGGACGCCCGGATCCTCATGGAAGCTTGTGTCCCCTAGTGATCAGATTCTCGACGCCGGGGAGATTGTCGAGGCTGATCCGCCGCGACGTCTGGTGATCCGGTGGCAGAACCAATTCAAACCCGAACTCAAGGCCGAGGGCCCCTCTCTTTGCACGATGGAAATAGAGGTCAGCGGGACGGCCACCAAACTCTCCATCACCCACACGATCGAACGCGATCAATCCAAGTTCATCGAAGCAGTCTCCGGAGGTTGGCCCAAGATCATTTCCAATCTGAAGTCGGCGCTTGAGACCGGCTCGGCCGTCCTGCAGGATCCCTACCCAAAGTAGGGTGCCGCCACTCGCTTATGGAGCGGCTGTCTGCGATTGCAAGAGCCGTTTTCGAACTCAGCTTCGCACCACGCCGGGAAGATGGGATACCTTAACTGGGGCCGCTGATGTCGTTAATGCGAATTGACGTCAGCGGTCCCAATGAGGCGAAGTCTGGCGGGCGGAACGGCACGAGTGCGAAGGCGAATACGGAAGGCTCGTTTCTCACCATGGATCGGACGTCGATTCGGAGGCATAGACAGTGAATTCGGGCTTACAGCGCACCCGGCATTTCGGACGGATAATGACGATGACCCTCATGTCCTTGGCACCGCTGGCCTGCGCAAGCCTTACGGGCGCCGATCCATTAAATGTAACCGTCGCCGGAGTGGAGCCCTTGGCCAGTCAGGGCATGGAGGCCCAACTGCTCGTCAAGCTTCGGGTGCAAAATCCAAACGATACCCCGCTTGATTACGACGGGGTGGCCTTGGAATTTGATGTACGAGGGAACACTTTCGCCATTGGCGTCAGCAGTGCCGGCGGTAGCGTACCGCGCTTTTCTGAAGTGATCATCGATGTGCCCGTCACCGTCTCGGCATTCAGGATGTTGGGCCAGGCAATCGACATGATGCGGAGCGACGTCAGCCGGCCCGTCACGTATGAAATGAAGGGCAAGCTCAACACGGCGGATTCTCGCGTGGTCCGCTTCCGCACAAAGGGTGAATTTCAGTTACCTGCGATGAAAACCTCCGACGGTGCGGGTTGAGCGCCGGTGGACTCAGGGCCCGTCCCATATCGTTTGAAGCGTCCACGGACTGCCTTCCATTGCCCAGAATGAACCGTTGATCAACCGGTGATTCTCATTCAGCGCCGCGATTTGGTCCATGGCGGCGGGGCTGAGCACGATTTCAGCGGCCGCGAGGTTCTCGCGTAATCGCGATGGCGTGACCGACTTGGGTATAGTTGAAATCCCTCGATTGACATGCCAGGCAATCAACACCTGGGCAGGTGTGCAGCCAACATTTTGGGCGATCGACTTTATAACCGGGTTGTCGAGCAATACCGGGGCATTCAACCTCTTGGTGGAATCTGGGCGATCAGCTGAGCCGAGCGGCGCCCAGGCCGTCATGTGGATGCCCTGGGAAGTACAAAAGGTCACCAGCTCAGGTTGCTGCAGCAAGGGATGCATTTCCACTTGATCAACCTCCGGTTTGATCTTGCAGTGGTTGAGGAGTTCGCGGAGTTTTTTGACCGAGAAGTTCGAGACGCCGATGTGACGCGTCTGGCCGGCGCCCACGGCCGCTTCCAAGCCTTCCCAGGTAGAGTGGATCGGTGCCTCCGCCGGGTCCAGAAAATCCGCGGCGGAACTAGGAAAGACCGCGCCCGGTTTGAGCGGGATCGGCCAATGGATCAGGTAGAGATCGAGGTAGTCGAGCCTGAGATCCTGTAGTGACTTGGTGAGCGCACCCCCAACGTTTTCTCGGCCATGAGAGTTGTTCCATAACTTGGAGGTAACCCACAGCTCGTCGCGCGTGACGTGACCTTCGGCTATTGCATCGCGCAGCGCGTTGCCGATCTCCGCCTCGTTACCGTACACGCGAGCGCAATCGATGTGTCGGTACCCGACCCGTATCGCTTCTCGCACTGCGGCGTAGACCTCCCCCGGAGCCGATTTCCATGTGCCTAGGCCCACGATTGGCATTTGTCCGCCATTCGAGAAGCTGAGGGTCTTCATGAGTCGTTCTCCTGGTGGTTATCAGTACGCTGATACCGATGGGCGTCGAAATTATACTCGATCGAAAAAGTGCACTGGCGAGCGTGGCGCTATCGCCATAGGGTGATCTGCTCATGCGGAAGGAGGCATTTGGGCCAATCTCTCAGGCGTTTGACGCTTTTTCCTACGACGGCACAGGGCGAGATTCCTATCGAGGAATCGGTGCTGGACTACACCCACCTCGCTCTCGTGTCCGGAAAATGCAGTCTTCAATATATCTTGAGGTATCCCACATGCGTCACTTTATTGTCGCAGGCGGAATCGCAGTACTAGTGTTGTCCATGGGGTTCGCTATACCGGCGACGGCATCCGATACAACCGGCGGGGCATCGTCTGGCTCGCCCAATGGCCCCTATGTCGGAGCGGGATGGGGCCGCTTTGACCTCGAACCCCATAATATTGGTGATGTCGGCAACGACCTCGTCGATATCACTCATGCCCATGACGATGCGTTCAAGATCACCGCTGGGTATCGGTTAATGCCATACCTAGCACTTGAGGCCAACTACATCGATTTCGGGAACCCCCAGAGCACGTTCTACACCAGCGGTTCGAATGGGAATTACAAAGTCCATGCAAGCGGCTTTGCGCCTATGGGTGTCGCGACTCTGCCACTCGGACCATTCGAAATATTTGGCAAGGCAGGCTGGCTGTTCTCGAACAACAACGTCAAAGTATATTTGAATCAGCCAGGACAGCAGGTGATTCAGTCCAGCCACTCTTCGTCAGACTTTATGTGGGGCGGCGGTTTGGGCTTTACCTTTTTTCGTCACTTCAATATCAATGCCGAGTACGATCGCATTCAGCTTGACAATGCTCACGATTCGCACGCGCTATGGCTCGCGGCCGAGTGGAGATTCTGAGTGCTAGATGGATTGTGCCGGCACTCCTGATCCACCAAGACGTGGATGGCTTCCGAGGCTTCTCGTGACGTGACACGCCCAAAGGGAAGCGCTGGTCACTCACGAACCGCGCCCGTGATGCAATGTCTTGAGCTTTTCGGGAGAAGGCCGGACTGAGCGCGTGCTTCCTTGAACCCTGTACGTTGCGATAGGACAGACTCTGTCGGTAATTCAGATATTCGCTCGAAAATGATCCAACCGAACCAAATCCAACTGTTCGAATGGCAACCCGAGTTGCCGGAGGGCCTCATCTACAAAACAGATTTCATCACGACGCAGGAGGAAGGGCAGTTGCTCGAGGAAATTTCACGTCTTTCTCTGCAAGAAGCCAGCTACAAGCAGTGGACGGCAAGGCGCCGGACCGTCAGCTACGGCGGACGGTATGACTTTAGCCGAAATAAGCTAAATCCCGCGGCGCCGGTTCCACCATTTCTCGAGCCAATACGTCAAAAGATTGCACAGTGGATTGGGATTCCGGTCTTACGGCTCACTCATGCGATGATTTCGGAGTACCGCCTGGGCACGCAACTGGGCTGGCATCGCGATGTACCGGACTTTGAAATGGTCGTGGGGGTATCGTTGGTGGGGGCCGCACGGATGCGCTTTCGGCCTTACCCTCCAAATCGGCAACAGGCCCGCGCGACAGCGGTCTTGGATCTCCAGCGCCGATCTGCGTATCTACTTAAAGGCATTGCGCGCTGGGATTGGCAGCACGCCATTTCGCCAGTCAAGCAACTGCGATATTCGATCACTTTTAGGACTGTCCGGGCGACATAGAGCGTGCCCACAATCCGTATAGGTATTTCGGGATGGCGCTATAAGCCCTGGCGGGGCACCTTTTACCCTAAAGACTTGCCACAGAGTGATGAGCTGAAGTATGCCTCTAGCGTCCTGCCCGTTATTGAAATTAATGGCTCCTTCTATTCGCTGCAGCGGCCCGCAAGCTACGCCGCTTGGTATGCGGAGACGCCAAAGGACTTCGTGTTCACGGTGAAGGCACCGCGCTATATCACCCATGCTCGACGACTCAGGGAAGTAAGTAAACCCGTTGCAAACTTCCTGGCTTCCGGCTTATTTAATCTTCGGCAAAAGCTCGGCCCGGTGCTCTGGCAGTTTCCGCCCAACTTCAAATACGACCACGAGCTTATGGCGCGGTTTCTCGATCTTCTGCCCCACGATACAAAGAGTGCATTGGCCATCGCGCGAAAGCGCGATAGCTTCATGAGGGGCCGGGCGCGCCTTACGATCGACACCAATAGAAAAATGCGTCATGCCATCGAGATTCGCCACGACAGTTTTCTGCAGTCCACCTTTGTCGACTTGCTGCGCGCGCACAATGTCGCGCTGGTGATCGCCGAGACTGCGCGGCGTTGGCCCATGACACAGGACGTTACGGCGGATTTCATCTACATGCGACTGCATGGGGACAAGAAGCTCTACAAAAGTGGCTATTCGGATGTGGCGCTCGACAAGTGGAAACGGCGTATTGCCTGCTGGCATCGTGGCTCGGAGCCAAAAGACGCGCAGAAAATCTCCCAGACAAAGCCGCCCTCAAATATGCCCAGGGATGTCTACTGTTTCTTCGATAATACCGATGTGAAACTGCGCGCCCCGTTTGATGCGCAGACCTTGGCCGAGAAAAATACGCCGACAATAGCTTGCCCACAAGGTCGAATCCCGGCGGTGCGCGTTCCTATGGCGACTGATGGTGGCGTACATCGGAGACAGGGCTTTCTTTAGTATCATTGTGACGTGCGCAACCCAATCCCGTCGATCGATGTGAGTGCCTTGTTTGGTACAGATCCCTTGGCACTTGCAGCGACGGACCGGGCCATTATGGCCGCATCTGGGGACAGCGGGTTTTTGCTGATTTCCAACCTTCCCGATGATGTTCAAATGGGAGCGCCCGCAAGAGCACAACTGCTTTCTTTATTCGATGTGTCGCCTGAAGTAAGTCGTCCCCTTTGGCGCCGGAAGTTTGATTCGACCCATCCCAATATCTACCGTGGTTGGTTTCCATTGCAGAAGGGATTCCCAACGGCGAAGGAGGGTATCGACATGGGCGCCGATATCGCCTATGGCGAACGGGTCGTCGACCCCACTGACCCGCTGCGAGAGGCGACGCCCCTGCCTCCGGAATCAGCACTGCCTGGTTGGCGTGACGCCGCCGCTGCCTATTATCTCGGCATGGAAAAAATTGCCAACGCCATGATGCGCTCGATCGCGCGCGGGCTGGGACTTCCAGGACCGTACTTCGATGTCTACTTCGAGCGCGGGTTGTCGACGTTGCGCCTTATCCGTTACCCGGTGCGCGATGATATCGATGGGCCGACCGGAATGGACCCGCAGCTCTGGGTGACGTTCGCAGGTGAGCGGCGTTACCTGACCGGCAAGCCGCACGTCGATTCCGGGTTTCTCACGCTACTTGCGCAGGACGGCGTGGACGGCCTCCAGGCTCGCCACAGCAGCGGTGAGTGGATCGATGTACCGTCGCAGGAGGGCACGCTCGCTGTGAATTTCGGAAAAGTGCTTGAGCGGTGGTGTGGCGGCCGAATTAAGGCCACCGAGCACCGCGTGATAGGAGTCGGTCAGGCGCGCCGGTCGATTCCGTTCTTTCACGAGGCGCGGGCTGAGGCCAGGATCGCACCATTGCCTCTGGTTGGAGCTGCGCAGTTCCAGCCGTTTCTGTACGGGGACTTCCTCTGGGCCACGACCACGCAGTTCGTGGAATTCGAGGGCTTGGAGAAGCTTCGTTTGCCGCAGGGCACGATTCCGGACCTCTAGGTACCCCCTTAGTGGGTGCACCTCTAATCCGAAAGGCACGTTTGGCGCGAATTGACCCGCTCTACGTGCCGAGAACAACGCCCAGCGACCAAGTCTACCGGCCATTGGTAGCCCATTGGCGCGCAAGCCCCCGAAAAGAAAAGGAAATTCCTAGCGGTTGCATCCGAATCGGCCCGCGTTACGTATGAGTATGCGAATAGCACTCATACCTCGAAGGTCGGCACCGTGGCCAGGCGTTGGATCACCTTACATGCTCTGGTCGCAGCCGTCTCTGCGGCGCGCCTCAGTGCATTTGCCGGCATTCCCGCGCCTGGGCTCGAGGAAATCGTCGTCACCGCCAACCGAGACGAACTGGACGGGACCGTCGATTCAGCAAGTCAGGGTGTTGTGATTGCTGAGCAACTCGAAAATCGCCCCCTGTTGCGGGCCGGAGAAGTATTGGAGGTCGTTCCTGGCCTGGTGGTGACTCAGCACAGCGGTGACGGCAAGGCCAATCAGTATTTTCTGCGCGGCTTTAACCTGGATCACGGGACGGATTTCGCGACCCGGGTCGACGGAATTCCGGTGAACATGCCCACTCACGCCCATGGTCAGGGATACAGCGACCTGAATTTCCTGATCCCTGAATTTGTGGAGCAGGTTCAGTACAAAAAAGGCACGTACTACGCGGAGGAGGGGAATTTCTCCGCCGCTGGAGCTGCCGACATCCGCTATAAGCATAATCTCGACCAGCCCCTTCTGGTTTCGCTCACCGGTGGCGAGGGCGGCTATTTCCGAACGTTGCTAGGTAGTTCATCGACACTGGCCGGCGGCGATCTATTGTTCGGTGCCGAGTATTCGAACAACGATGGCCCTTGGGACTTAAAGGAGGGCTATCGAAAAATCAGCGCGTTACTCAAATTTAGCCGAAGTGAGTCTCGCCGCGGTTACTCAATCACAGCGATGGGCTATGACGGTCACTGGCACTCCACTGACCAGATTCCGTCGCGTGCCGTCGATGAAGGTCTCCTTGATCGCTTCGGCGCAATTGACCCCACGGACGGCGGTGCAACCTATCGCTACAGTTTATCCGCGGATTGGTGGCAAGACCTGGGTCCTGGAAAGATCCAAATCAACGCTTATGGAGTCGCCTATAAGCTCGATCTTTTATCCAATTTCACATACGACACAGATCCAGTACATGGCGATCAGTTCGAACAATTCGACAATCGGAACATACTGGGCGGCACCGGCACCTACCAGCAGCCGCGCTCGATATTCGGGCGCGAAGGGACACTCAATTCGGGGGTCCAGATCCGATTGGACGACATCAGTCCGGTAGGACTTTACCGCACCGAACATCGAGTCCGATATGCAACTGTGCGCCAAGATAAAGTGCAGCAGACGAGTTATTCGGCTTACCTGAGCCAAGGCTTGCGGTGGACACCTTGGTTTCGGAGTGAGCTGGGCGTGCGCGGCGATTTCTATGCGTTCGATGTCCACAGCAGTATTGGTGCAAATTCCGGCAGTACTGGCGCATCAATTGTAAGCCCAAAATTTTCGCTAATATTTGGCCCATGGCAAAAGACGGAGTACTTTGTGAATGTGGGCGAGGGATTTCACAGTAACGATGCACGCGGCACCACCATCACCGTGGACCCGAATGATGGGGTGACATCGGCTCAAAAGGTCGATCCGCTGGTGCGGGCAGTCGGTGGCGAGGTGGGACTTCGAAGCGCGATCATTCCGCACGTGCAGTTGGCGGCGTCGTACTGGCAGCTCAAATTCAACTCTGAACTGCTATTCACCGGAGATGGGGGCACTACCGAACCAAGTCGCGCCACGGCAAGGCGTGGCGTGGAGCTCGGTGCGTATTACACGCCAAGCCAACATCTGGTGCTTGATGCGGATTTGGCCTACTCACACGCGAGATTTACCCAATACAGCCCGGGGGGCGATCGCATTCCGAACGCCGTTGAATCGGTGGCATCGGTTGGCATCACATACAACAGCCTCACCGGCATGTATGGCGGCACGAGATTGCGCTATTTCGGACCAGCACCTTTGATCGAGGATAACAGTGTCAGATCGGCCTCCACCATGCTGATCAATTTGGAGGCTGGATATCACTTCTCTGCATTCGTGAGCTTCGGTTTCAGCGTTTTCAATCTATTGGACCGTCGCGACAATGACATCACTTATTACTATGAATCTCAGCTTCCGGGCGAGGCCGTACCGGTCTCCGACACCCACTTTCATCCCGTCGAACCTGTAACAGTGCGCGCAACACTCACAATGAAACTCTAAGGTGGCCGGCTGGTCTCATGTGTAAAGGTGGCGAAAGCGCGCTCGGTTTTGTGGGTCATGTTCCGAGTGTTCATTGATGTCGATGCGGGCGGCACCCCGTAGCTGCTCCGATCGCATATTTGACCCGGCCTTAAAGTAGAAACGAATGGGCCTATAATCCAGGCAGCTATGAAGTCACTTGGTTCGAAAGCAACTGGCGCTCGTTTGGAGCGAATGAGGGCTTCGCCCAGATGGGATGGTAGAGGGTTTTATAACGTACATCCGATCCTGCCTGGCCTGCGGGATCCTCACGCAACCATGCCTAGCTTGACCGATTTCCTCTGCGGCCGTGAACGCGGCGCCCCGGCTCGGCCTTTACCATCGTTAAATCCGCTCGATACTTGGCGCCGCGCGCCCGAAACAGGGCTGCGGGTCACCTGGCTGGGTCACTCAACTACATTGATCGAAATTGACGGAGTACGAGTGTTAACGGACCCGGTGTGGGGATTACGGGCCTCTCCGTTATCACTCGCCGGGCCCAAGCGCTTCCAGCCGGTACCGATTGCGCTCCGTGAGATGCCGGCGGTAGATGTCGTAGTTATTTCGCACGACCACTACGATCATCTCGACTATCCGACGATCCGCGCCCTGATGAAGAGCGATGTCGGTTTTATAACTTCGTTGGGTGTAGGAGCTCATCTTGAGGCGTGGGGTATCCCTCCGGCGCGCATCACGGAGCTTGATTGGTGGGAATCGTTCATGCTCCCCAAAAGTGGGGTCCAAATCACGGCGGCGCCGTCACAGCATTTCTCCGGCCGAACCCCAAAAGCGCGAAATTCTACTCTGTGGTCGTCTTTCGTCGTGCGTACAGACAGGCATTGCGTCTTCTTTAGTGGCGACACGGGGCTGACGAGTGAATACCGGGAAATTCGCGAGCGATTCGGGCCGTTTGATCTCGCGATGGTTGAGATCGGCGCTTGGGATCCGGCCTGGGGCGACATGCACCTTGGGCCGGACAACGCGCTTAAGGCCATTTCGATTTTGGAATCTGAAACCTTTCTACCCATCCATTGGGGAACCTTCCGACTTGCAATGCATCCGTGGGATCAGCCTGCCGAAGTTTTATACGAAAGGGGCTCGAAAGGTCGTACGCGCCTCTTGATGCCAAAACTCGGCGAAGCTGTCGAACCCATCCGTGACTCTGGCGTCAACGATCCCTGGTGGCGAAGTGTCGATCTCGGGGTTGAATATGCGCACCCCGTGCCTTCGATTTCAAAGGAAAACACGATGCCACGCGACTTACCGTGGCCAATCGACTAGAGCCGTGACTATGCGAATGATGTCGATGGCGACCTCGGCGACCTCGGCGACCTCGGCGGCCTGCTTGCAGCAATGGCCCCTTGCGTCTGGATGAGTCTATCTATGCGGAGGTAGCCGTTTCGGATTCACTTCGATTGGCGAGCAAGGCCGCCAATATTGAATCGATATCCACAGGTTTTGCGAAGTGATGGTCGAAACCGGCCGCTAGAGCCGCATCCTTATCGCTCTCTTGTCCCCAGCCAGTCAGGGCGATGAGCGTCATTTCCTCCCCCCAGGGCGACTTTCGGATCTCAGCGGCGACTTGATAGCCGTTCATTTTCGGCATGCCGATATCGAGAAGCGCGAAGCGGGGCCTGGTCGCATTAAGCAGCTGCAAGGCGTCTTCGCCATCTCTCGCCACGTGGACGTCATGGCCACGGAGCCTTAAGAGCATCGCGAGCGACTCGGCGGCGTCCGAGTTATCGTCGGCAACCAAGAAGCTTGTGGTTGCGGTGTTAGGCACTGAATCCGGCCGATCCGCGGGGGCTGAAAGCTCGATTTGCGTACTGAGCGGTAAGCGCACCACAAACTCGCTGCCCATTCCCGGACCCTCGCTGCGCACCTCAATCGTCCCGCCATGTAGGTTTATCAAGCCCCGCGCGAGCGCGAGGCCGACACCAAGTCCGCCTTCAGCCCGGCCCCGTGAACCATCTGCCTGAACGAACATCTCGAAAATGCGCTGAAGCATATCGGCGTCTATCCCGACTCCGTTGTCGCGCACTGTAATGACGACCATCCCCGCGTCGGTGCCGGCCGTCAGGCTGATTTGACCTTGTGGCTCAGTGTACTTGGCAGCATTCGTCAATAGGTTTGCGATGACTTGTGCAAGGCGCAGAGGATCCGCTTGCAGGATGAGATCTGCCACGCAGTTCATCGTCAACGCGTGGCGCTTACTGTCGATAAGCGGTCGCGCGAGCTCTATGGCTTCTTCAAGCACCGTTTTGAGCAAGACCACGCTCTTGCGGATTTCCAAAGTCCCACGCGTTATTCGGGAAACTTCCAGCAAGTCGTCAAGCAAACGTGAAATGTTGTGCACCTGGCGCTCGATTACCTCCGCACTCCAGTGAACCTGTGACGCCGTTGCGGCGGGCGAGAGGATGACGGCGACCCCCTGGCGGATGGGCGCAAGGGGATTGCGCAACTCATGGGACAATATAGCCAGAAACTCGTCCTTGCGACGATCGGCGTCCCTCAGGGCGTGCTCGAGATCACGTTCTTGCGAGGCGTCCCGAAAAACCAGCACCACCCCGAGCACTTCCTTGGTGTCGGTGAGTATGGGTGCGCCACTGTCAGCAATGGGTGTCTCGAAGCCGTCCCTGCGGATCAGCAACGTATGATTGGCGAGCCCGACCACCATGCCCGCCCGGAGGACCTTAGCGACGGGACTTTCAACGACTTCGCGGGAATGTTCATTAATGATCCGGAATACCTCATCTAATGTGCGACCGCGCGCTAGCGAGGTGGACCAGCCGGTCAAACTCTCGGCGACTGGAT
Source organism: uncultured Gammaproteobacteria bacterium (assembly GCA_963795685.1). Taxonomy (GTDB): domain Bacteria; phylum Pseudomonadota; class Gammaproteobacteria; order Steroidobacterales; family Steroidobacteraceae; genus FEN-1191. Next base: position 86,544 of record CAWCJE010000009.1, on the reverse strand, counting down.
TCATGAGTACAACGCGGCCTGCTTCATCCGTTGCGATGACACCATCACCGATGCTGCGCAAAGTGACGGCCAACTGCCTTTCGCTGGCACGGATTTGAGCGCCATCACGCCGCACCACTAGATAGAGCAGCCCAAGCAATGACACCGCAAGGATTGCGGTTGCCCAAACGCTCCATTGGGCCAACGCCAGTGCGTGACGTTCGCTCCGTACATTGGCTGCGTAGATCACGGAAGCCTGCTGAGACATCCGATCTGTGACCACCCGAATCTGATCCATGCTCTTCTTTCCCGCGCCGCTCCTTACTAGACGAAGCGCAGCCGCATGATTGCCCGCATCATCCAGTCGGTCTCCGCGAGCTCGGCCAGCTTCGCGCCGCTGGTAAGCTGCAGTGCCTTAAAGTCACGCCGCATAGCGGGCGAGCCGACAGCGAGAGTCTGCAGCGCTGCGAGATGATCGTGTATGGCGCCTAGGGCCTCCTTATAGGGCAGCAGATACGTACTATCCCCGGTCAGTAGGTAGCCTCGTTGCCCGGTTTCAGCATCCAGAAGGGTGGAAACCGTTCTTTCCAGCTCGAGCAGCGTGTCCTTCGATAAACCGGTCTGTTCGCGCGCCTCTGTCAGGTAGTGAATAGAGCTGCGGGAAATGGAGCCCGCCGCGATCAGGACAATCACGGAAACCAGCAATGCAATGGCCAGTAAGGGTCTGGATTTTGGCAGCATCGTGCGACTCACATGGGTTCGATCTAGGGCTAGGCACTCCACTTTATTACCGTATTGTCCGGTCCGGCGGCAGCTGGGGCATTCCAACGTGGACCAGTCAGGCCTGGCTGATCTGAAAGCGCAGCAGCATTTTAAGGACGCCGAGCTGTAGCACAAGGGCAGGTGTCCAAGTCTTGACCGGCTGCGTAAGACACGACCTACTGCGGGCAAGGGCCAGAGCAGTAAGATAGTCCGAAATGAGAAATGTTTAAGTCTCCTCAGTGGCGATCGCGCCTGTTTCAACTGGACGGCCGCCTAAAGTCAATTATGAGAGATCGTATGATCAAATCAGCGGCGGCCTTATTGCTGCTGGTCTCAGTGTCCGTCGCGGGGTTGCTGCTCGCATGGAACGCCGGTCTTTTGCGTTCAAGCTTTATTCAGGTTGTCTCCTGGCAAAGCGGCCGTCACATTGAAGTGCGTGGCGCGTTGCGCCTGCATCTTCTAACCCGAAGCCCGCGGATCGAGGCAGAACAGGTCACCATCGGCAATCCGCCATGGACCAAGCCGGGGATTACGGCCGAAGTTGCGAAACTCACCCTGACGTTCGCACCCCTACTAAGCCATCAATCGGGGTTGAGCCTTCTTAAAACTGAATACGCCCAATTGCATTTAATCCGCGATAGCGCCGGACACGCCAACTGGCAGAGTGTTGATCCCGATAAGTCTCCGGGTGGGCCGCTGCCAATGATTCGCGTGCTGGAGATGGCGCATACTCATCTGACGCTTGTCGATGAGCGACGGCACTTGGTATTTGACGGCGATCTGTCCTTGGCTGGCCCCGATTCGGCGCGCCCCTTCCAAATGGAAGGTTCTGGCACGCTCAATCAGCGCGCGGTCACTTTTCGCCTGACAGGGGACGCGTTGGCATCGGCGTCAACCGAAAAGCCCTACGCGTTCGCATTCGATGAACGTTCGAGTGGGACGCATGTCACCGCGCGTGGCACTCTGCCTCGGCCGTTTGACTTGCATATGGTTGACGCGGAATTCGACGCCAACGGCGACGACTTGCGTGATATGTATTATCTGGTCGGGATCCGCTTGCCAAACACCGGTGTCTTCCGTCTACGCGGTCGAATGATGCGCCGGGGGCCCAAAACGATTTTCGATGAGCTGAGCGCAGTCTCCGGGCAAAGTGACGTGGAGGGGCGCGTTTCGTTGGAAAGGAAAGAAGGCGACCGCACCCTCGTACACGCTAATTTGATTTCGACGGTGCTTCGGCTGGCCGACGTTGGGCTGCGCGCCGCAGGTCGCGATCCACACCCGGACGCACCGCGTAAGGTCTTTTCCGATGTACGGCTCATCTTCCCTGCGATTCGACGTATCGACGCCACAGGAAAGTACAGCATCCGCCGGCTGGAGCTGTCGCGAATTGAACTGACCGACGTGACAGCGCCCTTTACGATCGAGCATGGCCTAATCAGCGCACCAGAAGTTACGGGCCATATATTGGGTGGCAGTCTCGTGTTGCACCTCGAAACAGACGCCAATCAGACACCTTCTCGCAGCCGCGTCACGATGAACCTCACGAGCCTGCAGTTAGCGCAAATGCCGCATAAGGCCGAGCCGCCGCCTTACGAAGGATCGCTGATGCTGCAAATTCACGCTCAGGGAGCGGGCAACTCTCTGCACGCGCTGGCGGCCGATGCCAGTGGTACTCTGAGCGCGCAGGTGTCAGAAGGGACGATGCGCGCGTCGTTGGCGGAAATGGCCGCAGTTGATTTACGGGGGCTAGGGCTAACTCTGACGCGTAGTAGTCGTGATGTGGCGGTGCATTGCGCCGGCGCCGACTTTAAAATTGATTCCGGTGTGATGAGCGCCACGCGCCTTTTTATCGATAGCGAGCCGGTTTTTATAGGCGGCGAGGGACGCGTGCTTCTCGATCCGGAAACTTTAGACCTAAAGCTGCATGGTGAGCCCAAGCGGATGCGGATTCTGCGCGTTAAGGCACCGGTGTTGGTACAGGGCACACTGCTGCAACCGACGTTTAAAGTCGGCTCGGACGACTCGCATCTTCAATTGGTGGACCGCGGGGCAGCACACGATGCTGACTGCGCTTCGTTGCAACCTCATTGAGGTGAGCGGGTCGCTTAGCGGACGGGATGTTTACCTTCAATTAGGTCTAAAAGACACCCGCCGACCCGCGAGGTGATCCGAATCTAAGTAAATGCCGGCAAAATCGCGACTTCGTCGCTGGGCACGGCTTCCACGGGCAAGCCGGCCTTCGTCCATGCCCGCAGTCCCCCTCTAATCACGGCGACCCGAGCTCCTTTTTGTTGCAGAAAGTTCTGCAGCTCACGAGCCACCCGGGTGCTGGTGGCCTGCCGGGCACAGGTGCAGTAGACATAGACCGTACGGTCATCCGGAGCTTCGATTCGCGACTGATGCAGGGCATTTGGATCCAGCCTTCGAGAACCTCGGATGCGGATCGCCTTGGGGTCAAAGTATCCGTGGCTGCGAACGTCGTAGACGAATGCCCCCGACGCCAGCTCGCGAGCGGCATCCGTTGGACTGGCGAAATCGACCACGCTCATCGAGCGCCCTTTGGCCCACAACCAGGCCCGAAATCCTGCGTATCCGATAACGAGCATGATCAGAATCCAGCTCAGCACATGACCCATGGCGTGATATCCCCGGGTGATCACATCCACCGCGTCACTGAACACGAATCCCACCCCAAAAAAGGCGCCGATGTAGAGCAGGCAACCGGCCAGGTCCAGACGCAGGAACACCGGCAAGCGCATGTTCATGCACCCCGCCAGAGGGGGCGCCATCGTATTGATGCCTGGGATGAACTTCGCGATCACGAGGAGCATTCGGCCGCGGCGATAAAAGGAATCGGCCGATCGCAGGATGCACGATTCAGGATTAAGCGAAACACGGCAGAGAATGCCGAGCAGCCACCAGCCCGTGTAGCGGCCCAGCAGGAACATTAGAGTATCGCCTGCGAGCATCGCGACCAGGGCCGTTCCCAAAGCATACGGAGTCTGTAGGATTCCGTGCGCGGCTACGCCGCCGGCAATCAGCAGAGCGAGCGCGGCGGGCACCGGCAATCCGATGGCCTCCAGAAACACCGCCGTAGCCAGTACCAGGTAGCCGTGTTGCGCGAGGGTGGTAGTCCAGGATTCCACGTTGATATCCCTTAGCGGCGGACGGGCAAGGATATAGAGTTTGCTTCAGGCACCGACATCAAGCCTGGGCCGAAGAAAAGCCGCATGAGTGCGGCCATCACCACACCTTTCCGGCTACCGGCGGTGGGCTGTGACATCTGCGGTGTTACCTATAAACAGAACAGCGCAGCCGCTGGCGACCGCAGCCGAAGCCGCGCCGATGAGTGCTGCCATCCGGAACCCCGATGCAAACAGCTCGGCGGACCCTTGCTGTAAGAATATAGATCCCAACAATGCGGTGGCCACCAATCCAGCGATGCGCGCCACTGCGCTGTTGAAGCCGGACGCGGCGCCGACATGATCAATGTCCACCGAGACTATGACGGCCGTAGTAAGCGGCGCTACGCAAATGCCCATCCCTATGGATACCAGAAGGGTGGCGGGCAGTATGTCGCTCCAAAAATCTACCCTGTCTATGCCGACGCGTGCGTACAGCACAAGACCTGCCGCGACCGTCGCCGCACCGCAGGCCAGCAGCAGCCTGCTACCGATGCGTGCGGTCAGTCTGCCCATCAGTGGTGAGCCGACGCCGATCAGAATCGGTAACGGCAGAAGGGCCGCACCGGCCGCGAACGCCGAGTAGTTCACCACACGGATCAGGAAAAATGGGAGCAACACCAGCAGTCCGCTGAGGCTTCCATAGAGAAAGAACGTTAAGAGCGTAATGCCAATGAACGTGCGCGTCCCGAACATGGCCAATGGCATGATCGCTTGCTCACCACGCTTTCGCTCAATCCAAAGGAATACAACCACCAGCCCCAAGCCGGCGACTGCGGCCAGCCATCCCCAGGGTGCAGGGGCGCTCGCCGTGGTTGCTGCAGTCAGGGACCAAGTAAGAAGGCCTAGTGACATCGTCGCAACCGATGCACCCGCCCAATCGAGTGAGGAAGACTTGCGTCGATCCTTGCTCTCAGCGACGTACGCCCAAGTCAAATAGGCCGCCGCGGCGGCGACGGGAACGTTGATAACGAAGATCATTCGCCACCCAACCGTGTCAACGAGCCACCCACCGAGGAGTGGCCCGAGCGCGCCGGCGACCGCTCCGGCTGCAGCCCAGATGCCAATCGCCCGGCCCCGCGCCTCGCCGGCAAATGCCGAGCCAAGTATCGCGAGGCTGTTTGGCATGAGCAGCGCGGCTCCGACTCCCTGCATGCAGCGAGCCATGAGCAGCCACCCAAGGGTAGGGGCCGCGGCGCACAGAATCGACGCCAGAGTAAAGACGGCGACTCCGCCCAAAAATACGCGTCGCCGCCCGAAATGGTCTCCCGCGCCACCGCCCAGCAGCATCAGCGCTCCGAGTGGCAGCAGATAAGCGTTGACGGTCCAGGAGAGCGCCGCGGCGCCGGCACCGAGATCGCGGGCCATCGCGGGCAATGCGACATTCACGACTGATCCATCGATAAACGCGACACTCGACCCAAGAATGGTGGCGGCCAGCGTCGCGCGGGGGTGCGGCGTGCTGCACGGGGCCGTGGCGATCGCAATTCCAGCGTCGCAATGACCGGTGATGGCGCTCGACATCGTGTTCCCTGCCCTCTAAAGGAGAGTCAATCAATTCGCCCGCAAGAGTATAGCCACCGAAGACGTGCGCACGGTGGGCAATCGGCGACGGGTCAACTTCGCCGCACCGGTCTTCGCGGGCAATGTGAGACAGGACAAAAAATTGGGAGCTTCAGCATACGTTCCCATGCTCGGGCGTATTCCCAACATTGTGGCGCCCTAATAGAGTAGTGATAAGTCGCAGAATGTACTCAAAAAACGCAAACCCGTAGGACTCCCGGATGAAAATTACAGACGAATACCTACTCCCTGCGCACGTCTCGGTGGGGCAGCCTGCCAATTACTTCTGGCCAGCGTCCCTGCGCACGTGAAAATCGCCACATTCAACGTCAATGGAATTAAGAGCAGGCTGACCTCGCTTCTCGGCTGGCTTGGGAAGGAGTCCCCGGATATCGTTTGCCTGCAGGAACTGAAAGCGCCGGATGGCGCGTTTCCCGCCGAGGCCCTCCGGGGTGCGGGTTATGGAGCCCTTTGGCACGGCCAATCGTCTTGGAACGGTGTGGCTATTTTGAACAAGGGCAGTGCGCCGCTCGAAATCCGCCGCGGATTGCCAGGAAATGGGAAGGACGATCAGAGCCGTTATCTGGAGGCAGCAGTCCATGGAATCGTTGTGGCGTGCCTCTATCTGCCAAACGGTAATCCGCAACCCGGTCCGAAATTCGATTACAAGCTCGCCTGGTTCGAGCGGTTAATCCAACACGCACAGGGGCTCTATGACTCCGGTCACCCCGTCGTATTGGCTGGAGACTTCAATGTCGTGCCCACAGATCTCGATATCTACAACCCCAAGTCATGGAGGAAGGATGCGTTGCTTCAACCCGAAAGCCGAGCAGCGTATCAGCGATTGTTGGCGCAGGGCTGGATCGATTCATTGAGAGTGCTGCACCCTCAGGAAGCTATCTATACCTTCTGGGATTATTTCAGAAACCATTGGCAAACCAATTCAGGCCTGCGCATTGACCATCTGCTCTTGAATCGCGAACTTGCGCCGCGCCTTCGGGACGCCAATGTGGATTGTTGGGTTCGTGGACAACCCCGTGCTTCAGATCATGCCCCGACTTGGATCAAACTTGGCAACACGCCAAAGGGAAATCTGGCCAAGAAGCCCGCCCGCGGCCCCCGTTCGAAACGCATTCCAAATCCGGTTTTAAAGTAGAAGCGGGTGGCTAACCCAGAGGCCGCTGGCGTGTGCGCGGGCACGTTGGCGGGAGTTCCTACAGATTGGCGCCAACCTTCGGTGCATAGTCCTTTTTACTTATCCGGAGGCGAACTATGGGATTGCTTGACGCATTTGGCGGCGGCGCAGGAAACCGAGGTTTCGGCATGTCTCCGCTCACACTCGCGCTGGCGGGTTTGGTCGCTTATCGTACCCTCAAGGGCAAAGGCAGGCTGGCGGACATGCTCGGCACCACCACCGCTGCCTCCAACGGGGCGCCAGGCAGTGCCACTGCGAGTGGTCTCAATGGCCTGCTGTCGGGTGGAGGCCTAAGCGCTGGGTTGAAAGACTTGCTGGATCGGTTCAGACAAGCAGGCCACGAGAAGACCGCTCAGAGTTGGGTATCACCCGGTCCAAATCAGCCTATCGCACCGCATGATCTGGAGCAGGTCCTAGGCGAGGAGCGCCTGCAGTGGCTCATGGAGCAGACCGGTATGGCCAAGGATCAGCTTCTGAGTGGGTTAAGCAATGCCCTGCCCGAGGCCATTAACAAACTCACGCCGAATGGGCGTATTCCGAGCGATGAGGACCTGGCCCGTAATGGTTAGACTCTTGCCGGTCAGTTACCGTGTGCACAGGTAAAGGAGATTCCAGTTCACACCAGAGCTTGGCGGCGATTTTGGAACCGTTATCTGGCACGAGGATGGCACAGAGATCATGATCTCTGCCGCTCGGGACCCAGCCGCAGGTGACGGCTGCATGGGGATCTGAAAGCAGACCGGTTCTGATACCTACGAGCTCAACCACATTGCCATGGGGCACGACGGTCCCCCAGGAGCCCCATCAAGCCCTACCTTCACCAACACGGTACAACTACACGAGATCATCAAGTTGAGTCACTCGGGACAGCTACAGCGGCACGATACACGCGGTAATCTCCACCGCCAATCCCGGTCATCCATTTGATGAAAGCAATGTGATCGCCCAGTTAACCGGTTCCATCAAAGGGACACGCGTCAAGCCCTGACAGCGGATCAGCCGCCGCGCCTGTGCAGGCAAGCCTGCACAGGCGCACCGGCGTCGCCGATGACCGCGGGGTGGACCCGGCCTAGTTCTTTGGAATTTCCGGTGGCTAGGATCGACTAACCGTGTTCAGGCTATTGAGCGATGTTCGCTGGACGCGTATAAATTCGTTAGGGAAGGAAACGAACCGCGAGTCAGGATCGCGCATGAGGGGACTACGCCAATCTTCGCGCCTACCACCCCGGGTTTGTCGGTTCTGTCACCCGTTCAAAACGGATTCTTAAGCGTCGTGACAAGAGAGGTCGCCGGGACGCGCGCGAAACGATCACAAACACACGCCACTGCAGCCCTGCTTGCTGCACTGACGTTTCTTACCACCTGGCCCCTTGCCGCGCAGGCGGCGAACCCCGGCGAACCCTACCGAGTCGTGCCAATGCCGCCGGGCGTGCGCGTGCAAGCCACCGAACTTGACGGCCCGGTCTATGCCGATTCGAAAGGTAAAACGCTGTATCAATGGCCCCTGCAATTACTTCGAAACGGCCCGGCTGGCGACCCGGTCGGCATTTCCTCATGCACGGCCACTCGCACTGAAGTCAGCGCGGGTCTCATGAGTCCATATCCGGGAGGATTGCGCTTACCGGAGCTTGATCAACGTCTGGCCTGCACCCAGATGTGGCCTCCTTTTCTGGCCGATGCACAGGCCAGCCCCGTGGGCAAATGGACCATTATCAATCGTAAGGATGGTGCGCGTCAGTGGGCCTTCGACGGCTTGCCGCTGTACACGTCCTACCTTGACCGGAACCCCGGCGATGTCCTCGGCGGGCGGTCCGACAAGCGGCATGGCGATTCGCCTGCCGTGCGCGTACCTGTGGGGCCGGCATCCGACGTGCCTCCCGGGTTCGCCGTAAAGACGATGAGTACCGGGCGACTGCTGGTTACGGCCCAGGAAGGATTCTCGGTCTACGTTTCGGATCACGATGTGGCAGGCAAATCAAGTTGCGACGCCGTCTGTGCCCAAACCTGGATACCGATGCTGGCGCCCTCATTGTTCGGGCTTCCCCACGGGGAATGGTCCGTGATCGAGCGCTCAACCGGCGTCAAGCAATGGGCTTATCGAAATCAACCCCTCTACTGGTATCGCCTGGACGGAGGAGCGCACCGATTCAAGGGAAGTGACGTGCCCGGCTGGCACAACGTCTACACCTACCGCGCCCCGCCGCCGCCGGCAGAATTTACCGTCCAAAATACCACCGCCGGTCAGGTGCTGGCCGACGCGCACGGTATGACGATATACACCTACTTCTGCGGTGATGATGCCCTGGACCAGCTCGGATGCGATCACCCGAGCCAGACTCAGGCCTACCGGCTGGCGATCAATGGCGGAAATGATCCGCAGCGATCGCTGCGCGCATTTCCCTACGTTGTGGCGTCCAAGGACGCAAAGGCCACAAGCCGCTCCTGGAGCATCATCACCATCGATTCAATGACCGGCCATCTCACCGACCCGAACCAGGCTGGAGCTCTGCGGGTCTGGGCATACCGAGATCGTCCGATCTACACCTATGCCGGGGATCGCCGTCCGGGCGATGCCTTTGCCGATGCTTACGGCGAGTTCCGAGGCCTACGCAACGGCTACCGTGCCTTCTGGTTGCGCGATGATTTTTTTGGCTGGGATCAACCCGGGCCGGGCTAGAACGCGAAGCGCAAACGCAGCTGTGTGACAAGGAAACTGCAGTGATGAACGGTGCGCGAGTTCGGATATGGTCGAAGCTGTTAGCGAGTCTGCTCGTTACGTTCCTTCCCACAATGGGCCACACCGCCAGTCCCGAGTCCTCGCCCGCCTCAGATCGCGTCCCGGGCGGGACCATCGCTTATGCCCTCACCAGCCTTCGTTGGGCCACGTATCTCAAGCCTGATGCGCCGGTGGACTGTCCCGACGGCGTCAACGAGGGGCCGCGCGAGCAATTCGCGGCTCTCTTTCCCGACGACGGTAGCACCAGGAATTTGGCCGATACGCAGCTAAAACGGGAGACTCAGAACTGGCTTCCGACCACAGCGCCCGACTACTTCCCATTTCGAGAGCCGCGCGGCCCCCACGCCATTGGCCTTAACCTCGATGGGAAGATCGGGCCCAACGATTTCACAAGCCCCGCGGGCGAGCCCGGAATCGACAACCAACTGTACCGGGCCTTGGGCTGCATCAACAGCTACCGGGACTCACACGGTGCCAACGATGAATTGAACAGCCTTGAAATCGTCAAGGAGAACTATAACCGCCTGCTGATCGAGATCACCGGTGTGACCAGCCTGAACAACAGCGAGCACGTGGTGGTCATGGTGTACCGTGGACTGGATCGGCTCTTCATGGATGCGGGCGGCAATAAAGTGGTCCCCGGCGGCACTCAAAGGATCGACATCCGCTGGGGCGCAAAATACATTCAGACGCCTGGAAGGCAAGATCGTGAATGGCGTACTGATCACCGATCCGGCGGATCTTGCCTTTCCGTGGGCGGTGTTTGGTCTGGCCGCTGACGAATATATGCATGGTGCCCGTCTGCGCCTGGAGATGTCTCCTACCACAGCCGAAGGACTCATCGGTGGTTATGCGGACGTCGAAACCTGGTACCTGCAGCTCATGAAGTCGCAATCGACGCATTGCCAGAGCTACGGCCAGCTTGCGTCCATGTCGCTCTACAAGGCCTTGCGGCGACTCGCTGACGGGTATCCCGGATCCCAAGACCGGTGCCAATACCGCCATTTCATCGGCCCTGCGCGCGACCTTTACACAGGTTTTTATCCTTCCGGAATCGAAGGCCGAACTGGCGGCTGCAGGATCCCTGGAGCACGCAACGCCCTACTTGGGTCCACCGTATCCTCGTGCTCCAGTGGACGATGAAAGGCTCTTCGGGGAGCACGGTCCGACCGCGGGCGTTGTCAGCAACTCCAGATAGCACAGTGGGCTTCGGAAGCGCGCAATGGCGCAGGAAGCCACCATTGGCCGTGGTGATTTCGCAAAGGCGGGTCTCGCATCCTCTCGAGCCCACTAATGTTCCTCCGGTAGGTACCGGAGACCGACCGCTTGTATTGGCCGATGTGAAGCGTGAAGCGATTTGTGCTGTCTCTGCTTCGGCGGTTAGAGTTTGCGTCCAGCGCAGGATCCGTCGAGGGCTGCTTGGGGTGGAAAATCGGAGCGTGTCATGGGGTTTACGGTAACGATTACACAGAAGCCGACGTATCTGCACGCCGTCATAACCGGTGAAAACAACGCGGAGAATGTAAGAAGCTATCTCAAACAAATTCAGCAAGAGTGCAAGACGCGCAAGTGCTTACGCGTGCTGATCGAAGAACGACTCGAAGGGCCTCGTCTGGGCATAGTGGACGTCTATCGCATCGTGTCGGAGCAAACCGTGCGAGCGCTGGGACAAATTGAGGTCATTGCGTACGTGGACGTGAACGCGCAGGGTGATCTGATGAAGTTTGCGGAGGATGTGGCGGTCAATCGCTTTATGCGTGTTGCGGTGTTTTCGTCGGTGCCGGACGCCGAGCTGTGGTTGCAGTACCTGCCCGCTAATCGCAGCAAGAAATAGATTCCGACGCGAGCTGTTTCCGGCAATGCAGCAGAGTCTCTTCAGTCGGGAGACTGCGCTTGCCGCTCGATCGCCTTGAAGCGAGGCTCCTGGGGCAAGGTGTCCAGAAGCTGATCTGCTGCCGAAGCTACGGAAAAACCTACACGCTATCTGTAATATGAAGCGCGATGCACCCCCATGGCAGCGAAATCCTTTCCAAATCAGCGACTGAGCTCGCGCGATTAATTCACTCGAAGGATTTGTCAGTCACGCAGGTCATCGAGGCGAGCCTGCAGCGAGTGGCGGAGATTAATCCCCAGCTCAATGCCTTCACAGCGGTCTACGATCAAGAGGCGCGCATTGCGGCGCGACGTGCGGATAGCGCGATGCCTCGTGGGGAGACACGGGGCCCGCTTCATGGAATCCCGATAGCCCTGAAGGACATGACACCGATCAAGGGCAAGCTCACAACTTCCGGATCGCGCGCGCTTGCTACGCACATAGCGGATAGGGATTCCTGGATGGTCACCGCACTGAGGAAGAGCGGGGCGATCATCATTGGCAAGACGACGACTCCGGAGTTCGCGTATTCAAGCTTTACACAGAGCCCGCTTTTTGGCGTAACGCGAAATCCCCGGGATCCCTCACGCACACCGGGCGGTAGTTCGGGAGGGTCGGCTGTCGCGGTCGCCACCGGTGCGGTGCCGCTGGCGGAAGGCACGGATATGGGCGGTTCGGTACGAATTCCGGCCGCGCTTTGCGGAGTGGTGGGATTCAAGCCCAGCCTCGGACGGATCCCCTTCGACATTCTGCCCAGCGTGTTCGACAACATCTCCCACTTCGGACCAATTGCGCGCTGTTGTCAGGATGCGGCATTGTTCGTCGCCGCGACACAGGGTCCGGACGACTGCGATATACAGTCGCTGACGACGTCGTTCGAATACGACGGATCGCTTCAGCTTATCTCTCGCCCCATTCGATTGGCCCTATCTCTCGATTTTGGATTTTACGCGATCGACCCTGAGGTCGAACGAAATACGCTATCGCTGGTGGACCGACTGAGGCGGGCCGGGATTAGCGTTGAAATGGTCGATCTGCAGTGGTCCGCCAGCATCATCGAGGTGTGGATGGACTACTGGCGCGTGTTCATGGCCGCCTATTTCCAGGAAGTCTACGACCGGGACGCCGAGCTCCTGGATCCGGCTGTGCGGCGCCTCATTGAGCAGGGGCGCGGCATCACGGCCGTTCACTACAAACGACTGGAGATCGAGCGTACAAAATTGTGGTACAGCCTGCGAAAGATTCTGAACGAGTTTGATGCCTTGATCTGTCCGACCACCGCGGTGCCTGCGCCTCTCGCCACCCAGACCGATCGCGATTTCGGCTGGGTCGATGACAGCGGGCGCTACCATGGCATGGACATGACAGCGCCGTTCAACTTGGTGGGTCAGTGCCCGGCACTTTCCGTACCGAGTGGTTTTACTCGGGGTGGCTTGCCGACAGGTCTGCAGATCGTAGGAGGCCGCAATTGCGACCTGATGACGCTGCAACTGGGAGCCTTGGTGGAGAGCCTTTCCGAATGAGTGCCGCAGCCTCTCAGGGGGCGTATTACGGTTGGCGCGTGGTGGCGGCACTGTTCGTCGTAGGCATGATGGTCTACGGCGGCGGGCTCTATGCATTCACGGTATTTGTCCCGGCACTGACAGCCGAATTTGGTTGGAACCGCGCCACGATGGGCGGACTGGTGTCGATTTTCTGGTTGACTGCGCCACTCACCATCTTCGGGAGCTACCTCGCGGTCCGTTTCGGATCGTATCGCATGATCGTCGCAGGTGTCGTGCTTGCGGCGTTGTGCATGATTGCCATTGGTCTGGCGCATTCTTTGACTGTCATGTTTGCGCTGCGGGCGTTGATGGGATTCGCGAAGATCCTGATGGCTTGCGGCGTAAACATCATGGCCGCGATCTGGTTTCGGCGGCGCTTCGGACTCGCCATCGCCCTGTGCTACGCCGGCTGGCACTTTGGTGGCTTGGTACTCGCGCCACTCGCGCAATTCCTGGTCAACCAGCTGGGATGGCGCCACACCTCGATGATCATGGGTGGGCTGATCTGCCTTGTGGGTCTCCCGCCGCTGATCACCTGGGGGCGGATCGGCTCGCCGGCCGAGGTAGGCAGGGGCCTGGATGGGGATTCAATACAAAGTCCGGAAGGAAGCGCGCAAAACCAAGGGAAGGCAGGCGCCGAAGAGAAGCCTCATACCTCGGCAGCGTCCCGCCGGACTGTCTTTTGGCTGGCTGTCGCAGTGACCGTGTTGGGCGGGATTGCCTACGGCGGGTTGCTCACGCATGAGGTGGCGCTCCTCAGCGATCGGCCCGTGCTTGGCAAAATCGCCGCACTGGCACTGAGTTTGACAGCCGGAGCCGCAATCGTCGGGGCGATTGGAATTGGTCATCTGAGCGACCGATGGCCATATCGAATCACCATGACCGTCGAGCTTGGCGTGATGGCTGCAAGTGTTTGCGGCTTCTTGCTGTCTCTTCACACACCGAGCGCAGCGCTGGTGTTGGTCTCGGCACTCGGCTTTGGCTTATCGGTAGGTGGCTTCGATACCTGCGTGGTGTCGCACTTACGCCGACGGCTCGAAACCGAAGCATTTAGCCGATCCTATGGTCTCTGGTATTTCTTTTATCTCGCGACACTTTTCTCGGGGCCCATTCTCATTGGTGCACTTTATGACTCCTCTGGCTCCTACCGAACCGGTCTCTATCTAATGATTGCGGCCATTGCAGGAGCCCTGGTTGCCGTAGCCGCTACTCCAACTGGCCCGAAGCCGAGCGGCCAGTCCACCGCCTTCTGAGGGAAAGATCCCATGGACTATCGCGACGAGGTCTATTTCAACAGCCAGCCAGAAAATGAGGCGCCCTTTTCGGCCGAGGAGTTCGCCTCCCGACTGGAGCGGGTGCGGCGCAAGATGGCTGAGTCAAAGGTGGACTTGCTCTATCTGATGGCTCCCGAAAGCATGTACTACCTTTCGGGCTATCAGGCCGAGTGGTATCAAGCGCAGTCGCCGCCGCAGTGGCCCGCGAGTTCAGCGATCGCCGTTCATGTCGATCACAACCATTACATTCTCTTCGACAGTGAGCGTGAAGCAGTGCTCGGCCGGGTATTTACTCGGGCAACGGACGTCCGGTATTTCCCTCGGCACGCGCTGCGTGGAAGCGCCGAGTTCGTGGCCTCTGAGCTTAAGAGCGAGGGCTGGCTGAACGGAACGGTGGGCATGGAGTTCTGGAGCTACCGTCCCAATCGCCCCATAAGTCATCGCCTGGAGGACGCATTTGTCGCCGCGGGCGCACGCGTGGTCGATGCAACCCCAGTGCTGCGCGAGGTGCGTCATACAAAGTCGACCGCCGAGATTGAGTGCCTAAGGGAGGCGGCGAGAATTGCCAACGTTGGCATGTCCGCTGCCCGAGCCGCTGTTGGGCCGGGCGTGGCGGAACTGGAGGTCTATGGCGAGATGGTACGGGCGATGGCCCGCGCCGGCGGAGAGAATCCTGGCATCACCATGCCCGTCCTTTCCGGAACCAAGACCAACGCGCTCCACGCGCTTGCCACCCGACGCCGGATGAAGCACGGCGAGCTGGTGTTGGTCGATCTTTCTGGCGTTTTTAAGCGGTACCACATCAACTTCGCCCGAACGTTCTCAATTGGCCAGCCGAGTCCCGAGGTCAGTGACTTGACCTCGCGTATCGCCCGATCAATGGAGGTAATTCGCTCCATTCTGCGGCCGGGTCTCCCGGTACACGAATTCAATGAGACCGTAATCGACTATTTTCGCCGCGAGGGTCTGTGGGAGCGGCGTGGGTGGGTAGGGGGCTACGAGATGGGTATCGCCTTTCCTCCCGACTGGGTTGGAAACTTTGTATTCGATCCAGCATCCGATTCAGACACCAGCCGGGTGTTCGAACCGTGCACGGCTGTGAACTATGAGAACCAATTCTTCATGCCTGGGCATCAGGGACAGTACTTCTCGATCGAGTCCTTCCTTTTCGAGGAGAAGGGAAGTTCCATGCTCTGCGATCAGCCGTTTGAGCTGATTGTTGTCGAGTAGCCGCGGCTCAAAGAGCTGTGCGCAGCAGGCAACTCGACCCCGAGCCGCCTAAGCTTTGGAAGCTCGGCGTCCGCGTACTGTCTGAGCTTGTCGTTTATGACCGCCAGACTCTGACTCAACCAATGGTCCGAGTTTGCTTTGCTATAGGCCCTTGGGTTCGATGCGACCGCTTGCCCGGTAAAGTCACCTCATGGCTAATGAGATTTCTACTGCCCATCTCTAGGAGGCCAATGGTGGAACTGCATGATCTACCGCGGTATCCACTCCACGTAACTCAAAAATTGATCTTGCGTCCGGATCCATTGGCTTGGCGATTGCCGCTTCAACCTCGGCTCGAAACGCGTTGCTGAACAACCACCGCCGCTCGCTCCAAAACATGAGCCCTCCTGGCGAGCGCATGGTGATAGCAAGTCCCTTTTCGTACATGGTCCACACGCCCTCAGGCAAGTGGCCGTTGCTCCATTGAGTGAAGGCATTTTGGGCGGAATACACGACGATCTGCACTGTGACGAGGAACAGCCGCTTTTCATCGGCGGAAAGGTCACCGGGTGATGTATAGCCCTTCGTGCATACGGCGAGGATCGAGGGGTGTTCCGCCAATGAGCGGTACCAGGCGGTGTAGTCCCCCAGAACCGCCTGCGTAGTAGCGGCGCGGACTGCTCTCGCATTGTCCTTGGTCTGCAATCCTAGAAAAATCAGTGAGGCGATGACCCCAACCGCCGCCAGACTCTGGGTCAGAAAGAACACCTGCTCGAGCGTCATTCGCGTACTCCACCATTCACAATTGCAGTCTGACTCATATTGAAGGTATGCCGGGCCGAAGGCGATTGTATCGATTTCGCTTGGACAGACGCGGCTCGCTCGCTGCTGGCGCGGCCGGGCCATTCCCAGATCGTCCTAAAGCGGTCGCATCGGCGGACCACGTAGCATCATCGCGGCGCCTCACTCGCTCCGGAGTTCGAGGAGGACAGCGGGCGCGCTTGTGGTAGGATTTCACAGAACAAAAAGATCGTATCAATCGCCACGGCAGGCGGATTCCTATGAGCGCGTCGAATTCAGGCCGATCGAATTATTGGCCGATGCTGATGGCGACAATCGTCGGTGCCTGGGTCACCCTGCCGGGCCCGCTTTGGGCCGCTGCACCTGCCGCACCGGCAACTGATCCCCCAGGTCGGGAGGATCTCAGCATCGACGTGAGCACGGTCAACAAACCATGGACGGGCGATCTGGACGCGATGATCCAGCGGCGCGTGATTCGCGTGTTGGTCGTGCCAAGCAAGACGTTTTATTTCGTCGACAAAGGGGTCCAGCGCGGTGCGACTTACGACTTCGTGCGCCAGTTCGACGAAGACCTGAACAAGAAGTTGGCGAAACAGAAAAAACTCAGCCAGAAGAACCTGAAGGTCAAGGTTTTCTTCATCCCGGTCGGCCGCGAGGGCGTGATTGCCGCGCTGAATGCCGGAAAGGGCGACATTGCGGCCTCGACCCTCACGATCACCGACAGTGGCAGGAAACGTGTCGATTACTCGGTGCCGGTCTACTCGGGCGTCAATGAGGTCATCGTGGCCGCTCCGGGCGCAGCTACCCTCAAGAACATCGAGGATTTGTCGGGAAAAGTCGTTTACGTTCGTCCGTCGTCCAGTTACCGGGAGAGCCTGCTGACCTTGAACCAGCGTTTCGCGGCCCAGAAGCGCGCCCCCGTCCTCATCAAGGATGCGTCCGAGAATCTCGAAGATGAAGACCTCATCGAGATGGTGAGTGCGGGTCTGATCCCGCTGACCGTCATCAACGCTCCGATTGCGAATTTCTGGAAGCAGGTGTTCCCTGCGATCACCGTCTACGACAACATTGCGGTGCGGACTGGTGGCGACATCGCGTGGGCAATCCGCAAGGGCAGCCCGCAGCTCAAGGCCGCCGTGGACGAATTCATTGCCCGCAACGGCAAGGGCACAGCAATCGGCAACATGATCCTGGCGCGCTACCTGAAGGACGCCAGGTACGTGAAGAACGCAGCGTCTGCCCAGGAGCGTAAGAAGTTTCAGGCGTTGGTAGGCTATTTCCAGAAATATGGTCAGCAGTATGACGTCGATTGGCTGCTGATGGCAGCGCAGGGATACCAGGAATCGCAGCTCAATCAGCAGGCCAAGAGCCACGTCGGAGCGATCGGCGTAATGCAGCTGATGCCGGCGACTGGCGCGGAAATGAAGGTCGGCGATGTTAGAGAGACGGAGGCGAACATTCATGCCGGCGTAAAGTACATGCGCTGGATGATCGACAATTACTACGGCAGCGAGCCGATGACCAATCTGGACAAGGCGCTATTTGCATTCGCCTCATACAACGCCGGGGCAGGGCGCGTGTCAGGGCTACGCAAGGAGGCCGCGAAGCGTGGACTGAATCCTAACGTCTGGTTTCACAACGTCGAATATGTCGCGGCTGAGAAGATCGGCGCGGAGACTGTCACATATGTCGCGAATATTTATAAATACTATATCGCTTACCGGCTGGTATTGGACCAGCAGGCTGCAAAAGCCAAGGACACCGCAGCGCTGAAAAAGCGCGCGCAATAATCTTGCCCTCCGGTTCAAGTCAGCTGCACCGGTAGACGGCCGGGATCGGAATGGTCTGCCCTAGGCGGGTCTTTGGGTCATGTCCTACCGGGCACATAGGTGAAGCTTTTGGGCTATTGCGGAAGAGACCATATGCGCTGGGAGGCAGCCGGGCCGCACGTGCCCCTTCGCCGGGAAGCGAACCTCGGCATTTGACCTGTTGCTGACGGTCGAGGCCCGTCGGTGTCGGGTGATCATTTTCAAGTTGAAAATGCCCGACGGCGACCCCATCCTCCCTACATGATTCCCTTCTCCGTCCTTGATCTTTCGCCCATCACGCAGGGAAGCGACGCAGCCCACTCGTTCAGGAACACGCTCGACCTGGCACGCCATGCCGAGCGTTGGGGGTATAAACGCTATTGGTTGGCCGAGCATCACGGGTTGCCGGGAATCGCCAGCGCAGCGACTTCCGTGCTGATTGGATATGTGGCCGGCGGTACCTCCACGATTCGTGTGGGCGCCGGCGGAATCATGCTGCCCAATCATTCCCCGCTCATCATCGCCGAGCAGTTCGGCACGCTTGAATCGCTGTATCCAGGCCGCATCGATCTGGGCCTCGGTCGCGCACCCGGCTCTGACCAGCGAACGGCGCAGGCACTGCGTCGAAATTTGGCCTCGGATCCGGAGGAGTTTCCGCGCGATGTTCAGGAGCTTGCCGATCTTTTCTCGGATTCACCCCGCCAAGCGATTCGGGCGGTGCCTGGAACCGGGCTCAACGTGCCCCTGTGGATCCTGGGATCGAGCCTGTTTGGCTCGCAGGTTGCCGCAGCGTTTGGCCTACCGTATGCGTTTGCGTCACATTTTGCGCCTGCTCAGATGTCTGCCGCGATCAAGCTGTACCGGAGCGAGTTTCGGCCCTCGCGGACTCTCGCCAAGCCCTATGTCATGCTCGGCTTTAATGTCTTCGGCGCCGACTCTCTGACGGAGGCGAAATTCCGGGCAACCTCGATGCAGCAAGCGTTCGTGAATTTGCGCAGCGGTCGCCCTTCGCAGCTGCCGCCTCCTGTCGAAGGGTATTCCGAGCGCCTGGGGTCGCAGGAGCGGGCGATCCTCGATCAGGTGCTGTCGTGTGCCTCGATCGGCACACCCGAGACGGTACGCGCGGATTTGCAGAATTTCGTCGAGCAAACCGGCGCGGACGAGCTGATGATCACCTCTCAGATCTTCGATCACGCGGCGCGCTTGCGCTCCTTTGAGATCGCGGCCGAAGCATTCAACGGCGTGCCGCTGCGATAGCGAGTTCGATAAGGATGGGGCGCTGGGATCGGCGTCAAGCCCTTCGTTTGGCCTGACATAGGCAGCCCGACCCGGAGATTGAGCTCGTGGAGCCGGTGGCTTACCGACGGGCCAAGTCGAATGGTCCGGTCCTGCCGCTCAGGCGGGAGACTTCGACTCCCGCTGAGCGGCCGGAAAGCGCGCGCCAACACCCGCAGTCACTCAGGTATTTCGATCCCGGAACCCCCCATCTCTGCAGGCATACCCTGCATCTTGGGATGGCCATCCACCATATGCAGTACCGTCTCCTGGTAATGGACATGCACATGCGGTTCGAACCGAAGTTTCGGTATCACGGCGGCGTAAACATCGATTACTCCGAGGTTGGGGTGTTCGGTATAAACGTGCCCACCACAGTTAACACACCATTTGCGGGTGCTTCCCGCGGTCTTGTTGTAACTGCCGATTTGCGCGGCACCGAGAGTCACTTCGAGGGCTTCCGGTTGCCACAAGGTGAACGCATTCACCGGACTCGCCGACCAATGGCGGCAAGATTCACAGTGGCAATAGCCCATTGCAATCGGCTGACCCGACACAAGCAACTGCACGGCTCCGCAGAAGCAACTGCCGGCAAAGGAGTGGGATGGGGTCATGGCATCGCCCCATTCACTGTCACCGGCGCGACTCGCTGCGTGGCATGCTGCTGGATTGTCGTCAGCCCAGCAGCGTATATGCCACGTAAGGCATCTTTGGCGTCGGCATCCCGGCCCGGGTGAGGTGTGTAGCTAGCACTCCAAGTCACGGTCGACTGGTTCCGGCCCAGCGCCGTCACTTTAATTGTCGATTTGTAGTTACTGACTGGCAGCGGGCTTGATACAAAGACATAAGAATAGAAATGTTCCTGGTCGCTTCGGGCAACCTGACGCTCGACAAACGTCGCCTGGCCGTCCCTTGTCACGAGGGTGCGAACCGGGGGAGAGTTGTCGGTTTGAGTGCAGGAGCCCACTGGGGGTAGCCAATCCTTGATTGCGCAGAACGGCCCGACGATGGCCCAAATATCCGACGGAGCGCCTGTGACCACGATGCTGCGGGTCAACGTTGCGGCCTGCGCGGCCGGTGCCGCAAGGCTCAGGCCGACGCCTGCGGCAAACAACGCAGCCCCCGAAAAGATAAGATTCTTGATCAATCGCGTGTGCACTGCCGTGCGAAGGCGCGAAACCTGGAAGTCGACGAATTGCATGAGAAAGCCCTCTTGGTTTGGGGGGCACAGTGCCGCCCGTGGACGTAGCGTCACCGACCTGCGCGATCGGCTCTAGTGCAGAAACTGAACTCGTGCGGTTCAGAAATAGAACTAGGCAAGCTGTGCCCACAAGATTAGGCTCGGGCAGTGTTCTCGATGTTAGTGGGTGACAAATGACGCAGGCGAGCTATGGCCAATTTTGCCCGGTCGCGATGGCGGCGGAAATCCTATGTACGCGATGGACCATTGTGGTCCTGCGAGAAATGATCGCCGGCTCGACACGCTTCAACGATCTGCGGCGCGGCGTGCCTCGCATGTCACCGGCGCTCCTGTCCCAGCGGCTCAAACAACTGGAACAAGCGGGCATCGTTATTCGCGCGCGGGTGCGTGGCGAGCCCGGACTGTATGAATACCAATTGTCGAAGGCAGGCCGAGATCTACAGCCACTCATCGAGGGATTTGGCGTTTGGGGTCAGCGTTGGGTGGAGACCAAAGCAACGCTCCAGAATCTCGATCCGCAACTGCTCATGTGGGATCTTCGGCGCAATCTCGACTTGAAGCCGATGCCGAGAAAATTGTCCACGATCCAGTTTGAGTATCCTGAAGTGCCGCCACCGCACGGAACGTGGTGGCTGGTAGTGGCGCCGGGTTCTGGCGTGGACCTGTGTTCCGTCGATCCTGGTCATGAGATCGATCTGTTTGTGTCAAGTGATCTAAAGACCATGACGGCGATCTGGATGGGTTTGGAGAAGGTGAGCAAGGCTGTCCGAGATCACCGTGTTCGATTCGCCGGCGATAAGCAATTGGCCGCGACGATGCAGAGTTGGCTCGGTTTGAGTCCCTTTGCAAAGGAAAAGAAACTCGCGGCATAGGCGCGGTCACGTCTGCCAAGTGCAGGAACCAGATATCACTCAGTCCGGAAATTTTAACGGCTGCATTGTCGCCTGAAGGCGTGGCTCGTTGTGAAATGGATCGACGGACGGGCTGGACGGACCTGTCTTTTCTGATCGCCGTGCTGATGGCGCGGGGCGAGAGCGAGCGAGTCAACCGCGGGCGAACAGTGTGGACGACTTTGTCCGGCAATTGGGCCCGTAAGGGGCTCAGTGCGGCTGGCTTGCAGCGTACAGCCGGCGGGTGATCTCAGCCATCAGCGCCGCGGCGTCCTCAGGTTTCGTGAAACCGCGAGTTAGTATGACTAGGACGAACGGTCGCGGGGCAAAGACTATCGCGGCATCGTGCTCGATCGCGGTAATCTCACCTGTCTTGTGCGCTACGCGCGTGCCGGGAGGGAGTCCCGCGGGAATGTCCTCATTAAAAGTCTGGCGCTCGAGCACTGCCACCATTTTTCTTGAGGAATCCCCATCCACGGCCTGACCTCGGCCGATCGCTTCCATGAGCTGCATTAGTGCCCGCGCGGTAGTCGTGTTGTTGAGCCCCTTGGCGAAGGCTTTCGCGTCCTCGAGACCGCGAAGAATGTTCATGCCGTCCGCGCCCGAGGCCGTGGACGCTCGCGCGGATATTGTCGACACCGAGCTTCTCCATTAGTAGATTGGTGGCCAGGTTGCTGCTCACGGTGATCATGAGTTCGCTGAGCTGCTCAAGAGTACGAGTGTCGCCGACCGCTTTATACAGATCAGTTTCAGAATCGTCGGCGGGGTTGAGGGCGTAGGGCGAGCCGTCAGCAAGGCTACGAAATGTATTCTTCACGGTGAGCGTATCGGAGAGTTTGATCTTGCCGTCCCGAACTTGATGGTAGAGCTCGATCAAGACCCCTACTTTCATCGTGCTCGCCGCGTGGAAGCGCTCGTCGGCACGGAACAGCCATTGCGTCTTGCCGTCGAGGGTTCGCAGCGCAACCGCAACGTCTGCGCGGTCCTCGCGTATTAACGATTCAATGCCGGCGATCGCATCGGACAGGCGCGCATCTTGTGTGGTGCTGGGCTCAGCGTAGCAGTGGCCGGTGAGTAAGCAGTACACCAGAACCATCAATGCTGTCAGGCGCGTCATATCATCTGCCCTCCGCGGCGCTGCATTGTAAATGAGTTGGCGCGAGGTACCTGCACTGAAAAAACAGTAGGCCGTCAGGTCTAGGATCTCGCGGCTCCTTAAGACATTCCCCGGACGGAACTGCCTACGCAGTTCGGCAAATGGCCAATTGCACGTGTTGCCCGTGTGCTCTCAATTGGTCAGCGATGCACCCGCAATAGACCGGGATGTCTTGGTCGGGATGGGATGAAGCGATCTGTATTTTCCCGGCGCAGATCTGCAGATGCCGCGTTAAGACCGTAATAGCTAATCGCTAGAGTGGAACGCCCTTTGTACTCCAAGCATAACCTCCGCATATGCATGCGGCCCGAGTTTGTCGTCGTTCCTGGCGCAGCGCAATCTGCGCCATGATGCGATCTGCATCAGATGTTGTCCGCCGAAACCGCTTATTCAAAGAAGTTGTACTGAAAGGAAATCGTAAATTCCCTGACTTGGTCTAATAGTTGGCTTGCGTTGTATATTTCATATGCGCCACGGACACCGTATTGACCCCTGGCGCCGAAATTCAGCTGTATTCCTGCGCCGTAGACCGCTCCTGATTCATGCACTGTGTCTGAAAATCCAACTTCGGAATCGCCAGTATAGAACCCCACTAGTGCGTAAAGGTCCACGACGTCACTCACGGGCGCGATAGCCAAGGCTCGGCCCGACAGGCCGGCGAAGGAGATTTTCTGGTCACCGTTTTCGTTGCCGTTCGCGGCACCGAGCAGCTGGCCTTCCAGAGCAAAATAGGGATTAAAGCGATAGCCGCCGTGTCCCTCGATAACAACGACATTGCGGTCGGGATTGACTACGTAGCCGAACCCGTAATTCGAGAGATCCGTGGTACCGGCGCCAAGACCGCCACCCACATATGCGCCCTTGTGTTCACTTGCGATCACTGGCGTGCAGGCCAGAACGAGCAATGCGGACAAATTCGCGACAAAATGGCGCGTGGCGAGCGTCGACATGACGCAATTCTCCAAGTGATTACGGTGAAACGATGCTAGTGTGACTGTAAACGCGCGACTAACTCTGCCAACAGCGTCATCCTTTCTGAAACTTCATTGGGCCGAGCGAGAACGGCCTGAGCAACTCGTCCGAGGCAAGCTCGAGGTCGGTCATCGACCTAAGGCAATTATTGTGAAATTAGTGGTCCGGATGGTGCGGTGTAAGCGTGCCGTTCGGATGGCGCGCTCGCGCCATCACGGCACGGGCAAGGCATTCCACGCGGCTACTTTGGAGCGTGCTTCCTCTAGCAAGCGGTCGAGCGCCGTTCGATCGTAGATTGTGCCACGCAGGATGACTGCACGAATCGAGCGCGTTGCTCGGATGTCATCGAGCGGGTTGGCATCAAGCAATAGCAGATCCGCGCGTCGCCCAGCGGTGATTGAGCCAAATTGGTCGAGCTTGCCAAACCATGCGGGCCCTGCCCGCGTTGCTGCGGCAAGTGCCTGAGCCGCAGTGAGGCCCTTGTCGACATACAGCGCGAGCTCCTCGTGCAGTCCAACTCCGGGATAGTTGAAGGAATTGAGGAAGCCCGCATCAGTACCGGCCATGATGGTCACCCCAGCCTGTTGCAGCAGCGGAAGAATTGCGGCCATCTTTTCATAGTGGGCATGACGCTGCTCGATAGCCTTGGCGTCTGCCTGAGCGGCCCGTTGAATGCGCCAGTCGTAGGTCTTGCGCAGACCAGGCCCGATGTAAGTGAGATAGTCATCTTGAGCGTGGCTGTCGCGGTCCAGGAAAGCGAGAATGCGTGAACCGTTTAGCGTTGGCGTCACGTACACGCCCCGCTGCGCGAATTCACGGTACGCGTTCATCGCCGTGGTGGCATCGAACCCAGAATCGATGCGCGCCTCCTGCTCATTCCGATCAATGCGGCCTGCGGCAAAATCGCCAGCGATGGCAGCCTCATCCTTCGCGCCCGCTTTAAACGCGTAGTCGAGGTGCTCGATCGAACTGATGCCGGCCTCGACCGCCTGATGAACGGTCAATGCCATGGGGATGTGACCCGACACCTTAAATCCGGCCGCGCGGGCCTGCCCGACCGCGTACAAAAAGAGCTGTGGATCGAGCGTGTTGTCGGTGATCTTGACGAAATCGACCTGAAGGTCTTTTAGACGCGCAACGGCCGCATCCACATCGGCGCGAGAACCGGTCTCGATCGTGCCTTTCCATATGGGGTGGATCCCCTCGATCTTCGGGCCGGAACTCAACAAGGTGGGTCCGAGCAGTGTGCCGGCCGCAATCTCGCGCCGCCACGAGAGCACCTCCTGAGCCAAATCACCCGAGCAATCACGGACGGTAGTGATGCCGTAAGCAACGTAGAGTGGCAACAGTGCTTTGTTCTCGTCGATGAGCGCGGGGCCACCGCCGAAATGCACGTGCATATCCCAAAGCCCTGGGGTTAGATAGCGCCCCCGGCCATCTACTGTTTGGCGTGCCCGCCAATGCGCGGCTACTTCAGCGTCACGGCCCGCGGCAACAATCGTGCTGCCCAGCGTTGCCACGGCCTGGTCGGTCAGGGCGCGTGCGTGCTCGACGTCCACAATGGTGACGTGTCGGATCAACAGGTCGGAACGCTGCCGCGCTTGCAGCGTCAGTGGGTTTAGCGCGAGAAGCAGGCCAATGATAGTGGCGAGCACGATTTGCATCGTGATTCTTCGCCTGCCGAATTTCCAAGATGCTGGCATTTGGATAGAGGTTACGATACTGGATCGGCGAAGTGGGGGATAATATTCATGCTGGACAGCGCAGAACCCCAGCTGGGTTTCTTAAAGGGAGCGGTAATGCCCGCCGGCAGAGTCTTTTTCTTGATGCTGATTGCGATGTGCTTTCCCCATAACTCGGTCGCGGCGGCGGCATCAGAGAAGCACGGTGGTGAGACATTTCACGACTGTCCTGACTGCCCTGAGATGGTGACGATTCCGGCCGGCACCTTCATAATCGGAGCGCCGGAGGACGAGAAGGGCCGCTATGCTGAGGAGGGCCCGCAGCGGCGCGTGAGCATCCGACGGTTCGCCGCTGGGCAGTACGACGTGACTCGAGCGCAATGGGCGATTTTCGTTGCAGCCACCAAACGCAAGACTACGGCTGGGTGCATCTGGAGTCCTTCCGAGAAAGGCGCGCCGGATGCATCTTGGCAAAAACTCGGTTTTGCGCAGGATGGCAGTCATCCGGTAGTGTGTGTGAGCTGGGCCGACGCGCAGGACTATGCGCGATGGTTGAGCGGTCGCACCCAGCATTCCTATCGCTTGCTTACCGAGTCGGAGTGGGAATATTCGGCGCGTGCGGGTACAAAGACCGCCTTCCCATGGGGTAACACCGCTGGTCACGAGTTCGCCAACTATGGTTCCGACCAATGCTGCGGCACCGGACGTGCGCTAGGTCGCGACAGATGGGTTTACACGTCGCCGGTTGGCTCGTTTCCCCCGAACGCCTTTGGACTCTACGACATGAGCGGCAATGTCCTGCAATGGGTGCAGGATTGTTTCTCGAATTCGTATGCGGAACTTCCCGTCGATGGTTCTGCGTACAAGACGCAGGTCAAATTGAACTTGAAAGGTGACCTCGCCGAAATGAGCGGTACGGAGTCGTGTGCGTATCACATGCTTCGCGGAGGTGATTGGGGCGACTCCCCCGCATTGATCCGATCCGCATCGCGTAATTGGGGACCGCCTGCAGGAACGACGGCGCAAAGAACAGGCGGCGGCGGCTTTCGTATTGCTAGAACTCTCGAATAGAGGCAAGCCACCGTTCTGCATAAATGCTTTGTGGCTCGTCAACGTGATACGGGTGGACACTTCGGGCGGCCTCAGCATCTGACCGTGCAACCAGACTGGATGCCACAGCGGTTTTTCTTGGGCCCTAATGCCTCGAACGGCGCTCGGCTTGTGAGCCTACCCATTTGTAGATCTTGCCACCGCGCATGACGAACACGACGCGCCGCACTGCCGTGATGTCCTGAAGCGGGTCACCGTCAAGCGCAATGATGTCGGCTGCGTATCCTGGTGCCAGTCTGCCGATCATGCCGCCCATCCCGATGGCCTCAGCGGCTACTGAGTTAGCGGAGACCAGCGCGGCCATGGTGTCCTGATCGCAGTGTTGAACCCGACCGATGAATTCCTCAGCGTTGTGCCCATGCGCCCCTGCGGTTGCGTCGGTCCCGAAGACCATCTTGGCGCCGGGCAGGTGCGCAAGGCGCTTGCAGACCGCAAAATCTTCCGGCAGGTCTCGCACCATCACGGTCATGCCCTCGACGGTGTAACCATCAATACCGATGTACCGCTCCTGGTTCTCAATATAATTCTGCACGACAAGGCCGACCTGCGGTGTGATGTATGCGCCCGCTTGCACCGCCACCTGAAGCTCCTCGGGTGTGGAATACGTCGCATGCTCGATTTCCCGGCAGCCCGCCCGGGCGGCGGCGGCAACCTGTCCACGATATGCATGAACCATCGAGCGCAAGCCTACGGCTGCCGCTTCATCACAGAGAGTCTTCAGCTGCTCCTCGGTGAGCGTGGGTTTCGCGCCCACACGCTGACTGTTCGATGCAAATATCTTGATCAGATCCGCGCCCTGGGCCTTACGCTCCCTCACCATTTCGCGTAAGGCTTCCGGAGTGGCCTTGGTCAGATCTCCCTCTATTGGCGCAAGGGATGTGAGTAGCCGCGGACCTGGAAAGTCATGGTCACGGATTGCGTCGCGGAGTGGACGCTCGTTCGTGTCTCCGACGCTCTGAATCGTAGTGAAGCCAGCCATCAATGTTTGCCAGGCTCCCTCGGCCATCTCAAGCGCTGCGTCCGCGGGCGGCTCGCTCGAACTTGCCAAATGTCCCGTGCGATCAAAGTGCGATGCAATATGCACATGTGCATCGATCCAACCTGGTAGAACCGTGTAGCCGCGCAGATCAATAACCGTCCCGGTCCCCGGCCCCGATAGTGCGGCTATCTTGCCGTCATTGACCTGGATCCGGACATTGTGCAGCGTCTTCCCCGTACCATCAAAAGCCCGATCGGCAACGAGTACCACCGCTTCTCCAGCATTCTTCGGGGGCTCCGACACGGCAACGGTGCTGATCAGGAGAGCTGCGACGATAGATATCCAGCCGACTGCCTTCATGTTCACCTGGGTAATTCCTGTGTTTAGGTAAGCGGTCGGCTCATACGTTCATTTCCGTCAGCGAGCCGATTGCATGGCAGAAGTGTAAGTCCAATCTCCGCAGACTTGGCCATCGCACAGAAGAGTTTCGGTGCAGCGGGTCGCAGGCAAGGCCGCGGTAATCACGGCCGGTGTCCCGAGATATTCATAGGAAAGTCCTTGGTCGGGGTGAGGGGATTTGCTCTGTCCCTGCCGTTCGGGACAGGGTTTTCGTCAGGTGGTGGCGCAGAGGAGCCCGCTGTATTAGAGGCTGAACTGTGAGGTGCTCTCATAGCCCACTAGGCCCCCGGCGTTGTCATCTCCGCCAGCGCAACGATCGAACCCGCTCCGTGACTACTTTCTCTGACCAACCACCAGCAATAGGCCGCCCGCGACCAGTGCGGCGATACCCGCCCAGACTGGAATGTTTATATGCTGGGTCTCATCAACAGACATGTGTAGCGAGCCGATATTGGCTTGATGAGTTTCCTTTGTATAGCTGAAGCCGCCGTAGACTAGCGTCAATCCGCCAGCGATCAATAAGACGATGGCTACCATTTTCTGCGTGTTCACTTGGTTTACTCCCGGGGAGTTCAAGGTCCCGTACAGCGCTGTCGTTGGCTGGTGGTCGGTCGAATTCGACACCCAGCGTATCACGCCGACGAGAGCGCTCGGCGATTGGATTACACCAAGTAATTTCTTCATGAGATTGGTCGGGGTGAAGCGATTTGTGCTGGCCCTGTGGTGCCGGTTAGCGAACAGGTAAAGGCAGCAAAATCGGGACATTAGATTCCTTGAGCCGTCAGCTTCCCGACCCGGGAAAAAGTGCGGACTCGCAGTGACGATCACCCGGAACTTCAATTCGCGCTCGATCGCACGGAAGTGCAGCTCGTGGCGCAAGGGGTCTGGACCCGCAGTGCTCGAGTCTCGTCTGACTAAAGTAACTCCAGTACCGCGTGGACACCAACGCACAGCGCGGGTCCGCAGGCCAGTACCCGCGAGAGCAGGCCGACCAAAATGAACGCGTTATCGGTCGTGACGTGCTCCAGGTCAATGTGCCTAGAGGACAGTCGGGATGGTCAGATTTGGACGGAAACGGCTATGGGGGCCGAAAGGCGGGCTTCCCGGTTAAGATGGGCTAAAACCGACCCTCAGCGGTCATTGGAGCCTTAAAATTGGCCTCCGCATAGCGGCTAGTCATGCGGACATTCCGCTGACTGGCGGCTAGGCCAAATTCCAGCGCGGCACGACGAATAAAGGGTTCGAATCCCAGGTAGCCCCTTCCGGTACCCTGCCATACCGAATGGGTGGTTTGGAAAATACTAAGATGCAGAGCACGAACGCCGAACCGCAGAGCAACGCGCCGTCCAGCGGAATCTGGCGCAGACGGGCCGTAGTTGCTGTCACCGCAATAGCAATTGTGGTGGCCTTTGCATACCTTGCCAGATTCACACTCATGCTCAACGTTGCACGCCTCGCATTGAACCGTGATGCCGCAGTGATTCGGCAGGAACATACAGACACCGTGGCAATTGTATTTCCGAATCCGCCTCCGGCGTGGATATCTCCGATGAAGAATCAGATGAACGAAATCTGGAATCCAATAAAAGCGGATGGCGTGAACTACTTTATGTTTGCGGGACCCCTCAGATTGCTCAGCACCTTCAGCGAGCGATCCAACCCACAATCCCCATACTATCAATCGTGGGTTGGAGGATACGTAATCAAGCGACGCGATGATTCCATCCCAAACGATCTGAAATCGTGGGCATGGCAGGTGACAACGCTCGATCAGCGGTCGTGGTTATCGACCATGGGTGATCCGAGCCCGCTCGCCGAGTCAGTCTCCGCCACCAACTCTGGAGAGATTGTAATCGATGGCCACAAATTGCCCCTGTGGCACGGAATTATGCGAAGTCACAGTGACTTGAGCGATCACCCGATGGGTCCTCTCGCAACTTTGATCGGAATGCCGCCAAAGTCCTCCTGGCCAGGAGGCGTGGATTCGTTTCACGACGTCACTTTGGACGGCTATTTTGTATGCTGGCCCGAGCCAATGCACCACGTCACGATCGTACTCTATGCCGTCTCCGCCAGCTATGCAGGTCAGCCCGCGATCGCACAAGAAAGAAATAATCTCGTCAACGAGGAACTGCTGAACCTGATGAAATCTGCAAAGGTGGTCGCATCTGCGGATTAGCGTCCGCCACAATTAACCCGATTTCCGAAGGCCGTTGTTCCTCGCAGGCCGCAACGGGTCAAACCCGGAAGTTGGACGGAAACGATGAGCGAATTTGGTGTGGAACTTTCAGTCTTTGGCAAATTTGGCCACGGAGCCGAGGTTTTCCAAACGGTTTGAGTTGGTCGGGGTGACAGGATTTGAACCTGCGACCTATACGTCCCGAACGTAGCGCTCTACCAGGCTGAGCTACACCCCGAAATCAAAAACTATCAATGCTTGCGTTCGATCGCGAAGCGAGCCAGCGCGGCGAGTCCTGAGCGGAACGGTGTGTCCGGCAACACGGAAAGTGCCGCTAACGCCTGGTCGGACTCGGCTTGCGCGAGCCGCGCAGTGTACTGAAGGCCCCCGGTCGATTCAATTGAATGCAGGATCGCGCCGAGCTGCTCGCGACCGCCACTTTCGATCGCGGCACGAATCAGCTTCGCGGTCGCTGCGTTACCGACCCGCAAGGCATGAATCAGCGGAAGAGTGGGCTTTCCCTCGGCCAGGTCGTCCCCCAGGTTCTTGCCGCGAGTTTCGGGGTCGGATTGGTAATCCAGGACATCATCAACCAGCTGATAGGCCGTTCCCAGATGCTTCCCATAGCGCGCCAACCCCTGTTGCACGGTTGTGTCGGCTCCGCTGACCACGGCCGCCACTTCGGCGCCGGCCTGAAACAGTTTGGCGGTCTTGCGGTGTATCACTTCCAGATAACGCTGCTCTGTCGTATCCGGATCCCGGGCGTTCATGAGCTGCAGCACTTCGCCTTCGGCGATGACGTTTGTCGCCTCGGCCATGATCTCGATCAGGCGTGCTGAGCGCACGGCGGCCATCATCTGGAAGGCACGCGAGTAGACGAAATCCCCGACCAACACGCTCGCCTGATTGCCAAAAACCTCATTGGCAGTGTCCCGGCCGCGGCGGAGCGCTGACATGTCGACCACATCGTCGTGGAGCAGGGTGGCGGTATGGATAAATTCGATAAAAGCCGCCGCCTGGATATGGGCGTGTCCGGCCGCGCCACAGGCCCGGCCCGCCAGCACGACGAGCAGGGGCCTCAGCCGCTTGCCGCCCCCGGCGATGATGTGTTCGGCCACCTGATCGACCAGCGGCACGATGCTTTTGAGTCCCGCCCGGATGGCATCGTCCACGGCCGCCAGGTCGGGTCGAACCAGGGCGCGGATAGCCTCCAGCGCGGCCCCTGATCCCGGATCGGCCTTATCGCGGTCGGGCACGCCCTCTGCCAGGGGCCTGAGTACACTATTCAACTCGCTGTTTCTCCAAGCAAAATCAGGTTTGACCGGTGTGCCAGCGCCTGAGTAGAATGCGCGTCCTTTCGCGCCCCCGCATAACCGCTCCCGGTCATGCGAATCATACGGAGCTTTAGATCAATGTACGCGGTCATCGCCACAGGCGGCAAACAGTATCGGGTTGAGAAGGACGGTTTGCTCAAGATCGAGAAACTCATCGCGGATGTGGGTGCGACGGTTGAATTTAACGATGTTCTCCTCATCGCCGATGGCGACACGATCAGCGTGGGCAAGCCCTTGCTCAAGGGCAGCAAAGTGCTGGCGACCGTGGAAAAGCACGGACAAGGTGACAAGGTGTCGATCGTGAAGTTTCGGCGGCGCAAGCACTATCTGCGCATGAAAAATCATCGCCAGAAATACACCCAGGTACGCGTGACTTCCATCAGCGCGCCCTGATCCAGACAGCAATCAAGTAGGTCCAGTCTCATGGCACATAAGAAGGCAGGCGGCAGTACCCGCAACGGGCGCGATTCCCACAGCAAGCGCTTGGGCGTCAAGGCCTTCGGCGGCGAGAAGGTGCTGGCCGGCAACATCATCATTCGCCAGCGCGGCACCCGCGTACGGGCAGGGGCCAACGTCGGCATTGGCACCGATCACACGCTCTTCGCCCTGAAGCACGGGCGGGTGACATTTAAACGTCGGGGTGCGGCGCAACAGATGTATGTCAGCGTTCAACCTGACGAAGCGAAGCGCGCCGACTCCGCCAGCTAGGCGCGGACCGCCATCCCAGTTGGTCAAAACCCCGGCCGCAGGCCGGGGTTTTCGTTTGTGGGCGCGACGGGGCGGTGTTGGGGGTAAGCTGGCCGGATGAAATTCGTCGATGAAGCAAATCTGCGCGTCCAGGCCGGCAACGGCGGGCGCGGTTCGGCGAGTTTCCGCCGCGAAAAATCAGTCCCCTTCGGTGGTCCGGACGGCGGTGACGGCGGGCACGGGGGCAGTGTTCTGCTGCGCGCGGCCGAGGGAATCAATACGCTGGCGGATTTTCGTATCGAGCGCACCTATCGGGCCCAGGTGGGCGAGGGGGGCTCCGCCAACGGCTGCACCGGGCGAAGTGGTGATGATCTGTACGTCACCGTGCCCGTGGGTACCGTGGTGAGCGATGTGGAGACGGGCGAGGTGATGGGAGATCTTAAGTCCGCCGGCATGGAACTGAAGGTCGCCCAAGGCGGAAAGGGCGGTTGGGGCAATACGCGTTTTAAGAGCAGCACCAATCGCGCCCCGCGGCAGTTCGGGCCGGGCCTGCCGGGCGAGAAACGCTCGCTCGCGCTGGAGCTCAAGGTCATTGCTGATGTGGGGCTTCTGGGCCTGCCCAACGCGGGCAAATCGACCTTGATACGCGCCGTTTCGGCCGCACGACCGCGCGTGGCCGACTATCCTTTTACGACGCTGTATCCGAATCTGGGCGTCGTGTACTGCGGCCAGCAACGGAGCTTCGTGATGGCCGACATTCCGGGTCTGATCGAAGGCGCGGCCGAGGGCGCGGGCCTGGGGCACCGCTTTCTTAAACACCTGCAGCGCACCGGTGTGCTGCTGCATCTGGTCGATATGGCACCGGCCGACCCGGCGGCCGACCCGGTCCGCGATGCGCGCGCGATCGTCGCGGAACTGAAGAAATTCAGCAAGGACCTGGGCAGCAAGCCACGCTGGCTGGTCATCAACAAGCGCGACTTGCTGCCCGACGAGGAGGCCGAGGCGCGCGCGAAGGACATCGTTCGCCGCCTTCGTTACACAGGTCCTGTGCATCTGATTTCGGCGGCCACCGGGCGCGGTACGCGAGAGCTGGCCGAGGCTGTCATGAATTTCCTCGAGACCCGGGCCCCGAAGAAGCGGCCGACGACCGATGCGCAATAGCAAAGTCAGGCAACGCATCGCGGCCGGGAAGCTCAAGCTCAGGGTCCGGGACCTTCGCAACCTCGGCGTAAAGTCCGAGCGAATTCTGGCGGAGATTGGCATATACACCGCCGATGAGCTGCGGCGTCAGGGTGCGGTCCGCACGTTTGCCGAGCTCAAGCGTGCCGGACAGGCACCGTCGTTGAACTTGCTGTGGGCGTTGGCCGGCGCGCTCGATCCCTGGCCGGAAGGGACGCACTGGCGTGAAATCGCGCGCGGCGAATCCAGACTCTCGCTGCTGCTGGCGATCGACGATCTTGAGGCCGCCGCTCAGGGGCGGGCGGAAGCGATCAGCCCAGTGATTTGACCCGCGCGGCCAGGCGACTCTTGTGCCGGTCGGCCTGATTGCGGTGAATGATCTTCTTGTTGACGAGCGTGTCGATCAACGGCACCGCGGCCTTGTAGTGCGCCTGTGCCTCGTCTTTCTTGCCGGCGGCCACGGCATCCACGATCTTGCGGATTGCCGAACGCATGCGCGAGCGCATCGCCACATTGCGCTGCCGGTGTACCACGGCCTGTCGTGCCGCTTTCTCTGCTGATTTCGTGTTTGCCAAACGCTCGCTCCGCCGTAAATAAAAGCCTTAAAGAGGTCCCCAAAAGGGCCGCGTAGTTTGCGTACCGGCCCTCTCGTTGTCAATGCGCGTCGGGTATAGTCCGAAGCCTCCTCATGGACCCCAAAGAGCCTAAAAGTGCCGGCCTGGCGCGGCCGTTTCGCCTGTTCCGAGGGATAGTGCCCCGGTCCGCGGCGCCGTGCGTGCTGACCATGGGCGCCTTCGACGGCTTGCACGTCGGGCATGCGGCATTAATCGCCCGCGCCAGGGCTCGCGCCCATGAGCTTCACCTTCCTGCCGGTCTACTGAGCTTTGAGCCGCTGCCGCGCGAGGTGCTGCAGCCGGCCGAAGCTCCGGCGCGCCTGACTAATTTCCGCGAACGTTGGCGCGTGCTCCAGTCCAGCGGGTTGGAAAGATTTCACCTGTTGACCTTTAACGCCAAGTTGCGCGCCATGTCGGGGCTCGAGTTCATGGGCGTGCTGCGCTCACTGGCCGTGCGGAGCCTGATCGTCGGCCATGATTTCCGTTTTGGGCACAAGGGCCACGCCAGCGCCGAATGGTGCGCGAGCGAAGCGGAGAAATTCGGCTTTGACGTGGAGATCGTCGCCCCGGTCGCCCTCGCTGGGGTGCGTGTCAGCAGCGGTCTGGTGCGTAGTGCCCTTGCGGCGGGCGAACTGGCGCGCGCCGCGCAACTGCTGGGTCGACCCTACAGCATGCGGGGGCGCGTGATCCGCGGCGTGCAACTGGGGCGGAGCCTGGGATTTCCAACCGCTAATCTTCCGCTGCGCCGGCGGCGCGCACCGCTCACTGGAATCTTTGCGGTGCGCGTCCACGGTGGTGCCTTGAAGGAACTCGGTGCGGCCGCCGGAGGGTGGCCCGCCGTGGCGAGCCTCGGCACGAGACCCACGGTCAACGGTACCGAGACGCTCCTGGAGGTGCACCTCTTTGATTTTCGGGGCGAGCTCTACGGAGCTGAACTCGAGGTCGAGTTCGTGGCACGACTCCGTGATGAGCAGCGATTTGAATCCCTCGAGGCCATGGTGCAGCAGATGCATCGTGATGCGGCCGCGGCGCGGACAGCACTCGCCCCGCTGGTCTAAGATGGCAGATTCGGCGTCGAGAACCCTTGAAATCATGGACAGGTTTAAGTGACCGACTACAAGCACACCCTTAATCTGCCGCAAACCGATTTTCCGATGAAGGCGGACCTGGCCAAGCGTGAGCTCACCCAGCTCGAGCGCTGGGCCACACAGAACATATATGCCAGCATCCGCACGGCGGCCAAAGGCCGCCCGTCGTTTGTGCTGCACGACGGGCCCCCCTATGCCAATGGCGCGATCCACTTGGGGCACGCGCTCAATAAAGTGCTCAAGGACATCGTCGTCAAATCCCATCTGTTTGATGGCTTTGATGCCCCTTACGTGCCCGGCTGGGACTGTCACGGCCTGCCGATCGAGATCGCGGTCGAAAAGAAAGTCGGCCGCCCAGGTCAAAAGCTCGACGCGCGTGCTTTCCGGGCCGCCTGCCGCGAATTCGCCAGCAAGCAGATTGACGGGCAGCGCGCGGACTTCAAGCGGCTGGGCGTGTTTGGCGACTGGGAGAACCCCTACCTGACGATGGACCCGCGCTACGAAGCGCAACAGATCCGCGCGCTCGGTAAGCTGATCGACAACGGCCATCTGTACCGCGGGCTCAAGCCGGTCCACTGGTGCATGGATTGCCGCTCGGCGTTGGCCGAAGCGGAAGTGGAGTACGAGGATCGCACCTCCACGGCGGTGGACGTGGCGTTCCGGTGCGCGGACGTCACCGATTTTGTGCGACGCTTTAAGGGCGGAGTGCCCTCGATCGGATCACTGCCCGTCTCTGTGGTCGCCTGGACCACGACGCCCTGGACGCTGCCCGCCAACGAGGCGGTGGCGGTGCGCGCGGATTTTGAGTACGCGGCAGTCCGCGTGCAGGGCCTGCGCGGTGCAGAAATCCTGGTACTGGCCGATGAACTGGTGGCCCCTTGCCTGGCGCGCTATGGCCTGGAAGGCCAGATCCTGGGCCGCTGCAGCGGCACCGCGCTCGAAGGCCTGCAGCTCGAGCATCCCTGGCTCGCCAAGCACGTGCCGGTGATTCTGGGCGATCACGTCACGCTCGAGGCCGGCACGGGCGCCGTGCATACCGCGCCCGCGCATGGACAGGAGGACTTTGCGATCGGCAGGAACTACGGCCTGCCGGTGGTCAACCCGGTCGGCCCGGACGGACGTTTTGCCCCGGAGACCGAACTGGTCGCGGGTCTTAAGGTCGATGCCGCCGTCCCCGTCATCGTCGCGAAGCTGGAGGAACGCGGCCGGCTGATCCATCAGGCGCCCTATCCGCACAGTTATCCGCATTGCTGGCGTCACAAGACGCCGGTGATATTCCGCGCCACCTCGCAGTGGTTTATCAGCATGGACAGCCACGGCCTGCGCGCGGGCACGCTTCGGGACATCAAGAAGGTCAGGTGGACGCCCGAATGGGGCGAATCGCGGATCACCGGGATGATCGAGAATCGCCCGGACTGGTGCCTCTCGCGTCAGAGGACCTGGGGCGTGCCCATCACCTTATTTACGCACCGTTCCAGCGGCGCGCTGCACCCGCGCACCGGCGAGCTCATCACACAGGTGGCCGCGCGCGTCGAGCGCGAGGGGATCGATGCCTGGTTCGCGCTCGATGCGGCGGAGCTCCTTGGCGCGGAGGCCGAGTCTTACGAGAAGTCCACGGATGTCATGGACGTGTGGGCCGACTCCGGGCTGTCTTTCGAATGCGTGGGCGCCATGCGGAGCGACTTCAGCGCGCCGGTGGATCTGTACCTGGAAGGCTCCGACCAGCATCGCGGGTGGTTTCACAGTTCACTTCTGATGTCCGAGGCCCTCTACGCGCGCGCGCCCTATCGCGGCGTGCTCACGCACGGCTTCACCGTCGATGAGAAGGGCCGAAAGATGTCCAAGTCCCTGGGGAACGGCATCGAGCCCCAGGACATCACCCGTACGCTCGGCGCCGACATGCTCAGGCTCTGGGTCGCGGCCACGGATTTCGCCAATGAGATGAGCCTGTCGCAGGAAATCCTCAAGCGCATGAGCGATTCCTACCGGCGCATGCGCAACACCGTGCGCTTCCTGCTGGGCAACATGCACGGCTTTGAACCCGCGCAGGCGCTGCCGCCCGAACAACTGCTGGCGCTCGATGCTTACCTGCTCGAGCGCACGCGCGAACTTCAGCTGGAAGTCGCCAGCGCCTACCGTGACTATCAGTTTCATCTGATCTACCAGAAGGTCCACAACTTCTGCGTCGTGGATCTGGGCGGCTTCTATCTGGACATTATCAAGGACCGTCTCTACACCACGCCGGCCACCAGCCGCGCACGCCGCTCGGCACAGACGGTGATGTGGCACATCGCCGAGGCCATGGTGCGTTGGCTGGCGCCGATCCTCTCCTTCACGGCCGAGGAGATCTGGCAGCAGCTGCCCGGCACGCGCGCAGAGTCCGTGTTTCTGACCACCTGGTATGCGCTGCCCAAGAGCCCGCGAGCGCTCACCCCGGCGATCGAGTGGGCCGCGCTGATCGCGCTGCGCACCGATGTGGCGCGGGAACTCGAGCGCCTGCGGGTGGCCGGTGAGATCGGCGCGCCGCTCCAGGCCGAGCTGGATGTGTATTGCACCTCCGAGCAGTACGCCAGACTCAATGCCCTGGGGGAGGAGCTTCGATTCCTGATGATCACTTCCCAGGCACGCGTACATCGGGTCGAGCAACCGCCCGCGCAGTCCGTGCCCAGCGCTTCAGTGCCGGGTGGCGGGGTGTGGCTGCACGTCCATCGCACCACGGCACCCAAGTGCGTGCGCTGCTGGCATCATCGGGTGGATGTGGGCTCGACCGTGGAACACCCGGAACTTTGCAGCCGCTGTGTCGCGAACCTGGTCCCGCCCGGCGAAGTGCGTCGGTTCGCCTGATGGCGCCTCTGCCCAGCAAGTCGCCGGATGCGGGCCAGCTCCGCTGGCTGGCGCTGACCGGAGCGGTCATCGCGCTGGATCAGTGGAGCAAGCACCTGGTAGAGAGAACATTGCAGTTGTCCGAGGCGCGTTATTACCTCCCGGTGTTCAACCTGGTGCGCGCCCACAATCGCGGCGCGGCCTTCAGCATGTTCGATGCCGCCTCGGGCTGGCAGCGCTGGGTGTTCAGCGCGCTGGCGGTGGTGGTCAGCGTGGCCCTGATCACCTGGCTGGTGCGGCTTGAACGCCGCGCGATGCTGATGGCGGCTGCGCTGGCGCTGATTTTGGGCGGTGCGCTGGGCAACGTGATCGATCGCCTGCGGCTGGGCTACGTCGTGGACTTCCTGCAGGTGCACTGGCAGCAGCATTATTTTCCGGCCTTCAACGTCGCCGATTCAGCCATCACCGTGGGTGCAGGGTGCCTGCTTCTGGACGCGTATCTGAGTTCTCGGCGCGCCGCGCGAGATCAGTGATGCGCATCCTGCTCGCCAATCCCCGTGGCTTCTGCGCCGGAGTGGACCGGGCGATCGAGATCGTCGAGCGCGCGATCGAATTGTTCGGTGCGCCCATACACGTGCGCCACGAGGTGGTGCACAACCGCAATGTGGTGGAACGGCTCCGCGCCCTGGGCGCGGTGTTTGTCGAGGAGTTGCACGAAGTGCCGGACGGAGCCACCGTGATCTTCTCAGCGCACGGGGTCTCCACGGCCGTGGAACAGGAGGCGCAGCGGCGCGGCCTGCAGGTGTTCGATGCCACCTGTCCGCTGGTGACCAAGGTACACATGGAAGTGACTCGCTTTGCGCGCGAGGCGCGCGATGTGGTGCTCATCGGTCACGCCGGGCACCCGGAGGTCGAAGGCACGATGGGTCGCTTCGATGCCAGTCTGGGGGGCCGCATTCTGCTGATCGAGAACATTGCCGATGTTGCACGGCTCCAGGTGCGCGACCCCGCACGACTGGCCTTCGTTACGCAGACCACGCTCTCGGTCGATGACACCGCGGCGATCGTCGAGGCCCTGCGAGAACGTTTTCCAGCGTTGCAGGCCCCTCGCAAGGAAGACATCTGCTACGCCACGCAGAACCGGCAGGACGCCGTTAAGGAGCTGCTGGAGCACTGCGATGTTCTGGTGGTCGTGGGCTCCAAGAGCAGCTCGAACTCCAACCGCCTGCGTGAGCTCGCCGACCGGGCACAGGTCCCCGGCTACCTGGTCGATGGCGCCGAGGACCTGCGACGCGAATGGTTCGCAGACCGCAACGCGGTCGGCGTCACGGCGGGGGCCTCTGCGCCCGAGCAGCTGGTGCAGGAGGTCGTCGAACGGCTCCGTGAGTGGGGCGGGGCGCCCCCCGCGGAGTCCTACGGACGGCCCGAACACGTGGTTTTTGCGTTGCCGCGCGCTCTGCGGTAAAAGTGAGCTGTGAGCAGAAAGTCAGAATTCCATCGGCCGCCCGCGGCCGGCGACATCGCCGCCCGACTGCAGGAGTGCGGGATACGCGCGACCTCGCCGCGGCTGCGCATCGCGGAGCTGCTGCTTGCTGCGCCGCAGCATCTTTCGGCGGACCAGCTGACCGAAGCGCTTCGGCAGGGCGGTCTGGCCGTGTCCAAGGCCACCGTCTACAACACGCTCAATCTCTTCGCCGCACACGGCCTGATCCGCCAGCTGGTGGTGGACGGGGTGCGCAGTTGCTTCGATTCGAATGTCCAGGCGCACTACCACTTTCATGACGAGACCTCGGGGGCGCTGACCGACGTCGCGCTGCCCGAAGTGCAGTTCAGCCGCCTTCCCGAACCTCCCGCCGGAATGGAAGTGGCCGGACTGGATCTGGTCATCCGCCTCAGGCCCGCCCGCTGACCCCCGCGTTGCCTGCCCCAAGCGGCTTCTCTTAGAATGCCGCGCCTTTTCCTCAGTGTCCTTCTAAGAATTTTGCCGGAGTAGCTCAGTTGGTAGAGCGGCGCATTCGTAATGCGTAGGTCGTAGGTTCGATTCCTATCTCCGGCACCAATTTTTCATTCAGCATCGAAACGCGATTCCCGCCACGGGCGTCGGAAGACACAGCGGAAGCGACAGCGCTTGGTGGCCACAACGCCTCACTCCGGGCGGTGAGCGCCGGCGCCCAATCTTCCCAATACGGTACGCGCGAAGACGCTGAGCCCAAGAATAAACAAGGTAATCAAAAGCGCGCCCGCCCAGGCGAGTGACTGCCAGTTCTTGTAAGGACTCATGGCGAACTGGAAGATGACCACCGGCAGGTTCGCCATCGGTCCGTTCAGATTCTTGCTCCAGAACTGATTGTTCAGTGCCGTGAACAGGAGCGGCGCGGTTTCGCCGCTGATCCGAGCCATGGCCAGCAGCACGCCGGTGATCAGGCCGCTGTGGGCGGCGGGCAGAACCACGCGACTGACGGTACGCCAGGGTTGGGCGCCTAAGGCGGCCGAGGCCTCACGCATGTTCTTCGGGACCAGCCGCAACATGTCCTCGGCGGTGCGCACGGTGACGGGCACGGCGATGATCGCGAGCGAGAGCGCACCGGCCAGGGCTGAAAAGTGGCGCATGGGCACCACCATGACCGTGTACACGAACAAGCCCACGATGATCGAGGGCGCACTGAGCAGCACGTCATTGACGAAGCGCGTGGCGACACTGAGCCGTCCGCGGCCGTATTCGCTCAAATAGATCCCCGCCAATATGCCCACGGGGGTCGCTACCGCGATACCCAGCCCGGTCATCACCAGGCTCCCGATGATCGCGTTGAGCAGGCCCCCTTCGCTCCCGGGCGCCGGTGTCATCTGCGTGAGCGTCGTCAGCGTGAGCGAATGCAATCCTTGCCGCACCAGGGTCCACAGGATCGCCGCCAGGACGCTCAGGCCGATCAGGGTCGCGATGCCGGAGACCAGGAACCCCAGGCGATTGACCGCGCGACGCCAGCTGAGGTGGGTCATGCGCCGCTCCGTCCGCCGTTCGCCTCAAGACGCATGATCAGCAGGCGCGCCGCCGCGATGATGGTGATGGTCAGAACAAACAGCACCAGCCCTAAGGCGATGAGCGATGAGGTGTACAGATCGCCCACCGATTCGGTGAATTCATTGGCAATCGTGGCGGATATGGTGGTTCCGGGGGCCAGCAATGAGCCGCTGATGCGGTGCGCGTTGCCGATCACGAACGTCACGGCCATGGTCTCACCGAGCGCGCGCCCCAGCCCGAGCATGATGCCGCCGATCACGCCCACCCGGGACCAGGGCAGCACCACGCCACGCACGACATCCCACTGGGTGGCACCCAATCCGTAGGCGCCCTCCTTGAGGGAGCGCGGTGTCATGGAGAACACCTCTCTCATGACCGAGGAGACGAAGGGCAACACCATGATGGCCAGCACCAGACCGGCGGTGAGTAAACCGATACCGAAGGGCGGGCCTTGGAAGAGCGCCCCGACCAGCGGCCAGGGCCCGATGTGCTCGATCAGCCAGGGTTGTACGTGTTGTTGCAGCAACGGGGCGAGCACAAACAAACCCCATATGCCGAACACGATGCTCGGGATGGCCGCCAGCAGTTCGATCGCGGTGCCGATGGGTCGACGCAGGAACATCGGACAGGTCTCGGTCAGGAAGATGGCGATCCCAAAGCTGATCGGGATCGCAATGGCCATGGCGATGATCGAGGTGACCACGGTGCCGTAGACGGGCGCCAGCGCGCCGTACTTGTCGGTGACCGGGTTCCAGGCTTCCGTGGTCAGGAAGGACCAGTGGAAAACCTTAAGCGCCGGAAGGCTCCCGTGAACCAGTGCGACGACCACGCCAAGCAACACCGCCAGCACCAGCACGGCGCAGCCGCGCGTGACCGAGTGGAAGACCCACTCGATCCGCGCCTGGCGTTTGAAATGCCTTCGCGCTCGCTCAGCCAAGGCCAGCATTTCCCGTCCCCCTGTACCCGCAGGGCCCGACCTGCGCGCACCGTACGCTAATTCTCTGTCGCTATTTCGTCGGCCAAAGGGCCGCGCCTTTCGATGTTAGCTGCTTGTGCCAGCTGTCTTCCACCAGGCTGGCCACTTTGGGGGGAACCGGCACGTAGTCGAGGGCCTGGGCCATGGCATCGCCCTTCTCGTAGGCCCAGTGGAAGAATTTCAGCGCGGTCTGCGACGGACCCGCCTCCGCGCTGTCCTTGTGCATCAGGATGAAACTCGCTCCGGTGATCGGCCAGCTTTCCGCACCCGCCTGGTCGGTCAGGATCAGGTAAAAGCCCTCGGCCTTGGACCAATCCGCATTGGCCGCGGCGGCCTGGAATGACTTGATCTCCGGCTGCACGCTCTTGCCATCGTGATTTTTCATCAGGGCGTAGCTCATCTTGTTCTGTTTGGCGTAGGCATATTCGACGTAGCCGATTGCACCGCCGGTCTGCGTGGTCATGTTGGCCACGCCTTCGTTGCCCTTGGCGCCAATCCCGACCGGCCATTCCACCGAGGTGTTCGCACCGATCTTCGACATGAACGTCGCACTCACCTTCGACAGGTAATTCGTGAACAGGAAATTCGTACCGGAACCGTCCGAGCGGTACACCGGCGCGATCGCCAAGGCCGGCAAGGCCAGCTTGGGATTGAGCTGTTTGATCTTCGGATCATTCCAGTTCTTGATCTCGCCCATGTAGATGGCCGCGAGCGTCGGCCCGTCGAGGGTCAAGGCCCCCGGCGCCACACCCGTGATGTTGACCACCGGCACGACCCCGCCGATGATCATCGGGAACTGCACCAGACCTGAACTTTGCAACTCCGCGGCTTGCAACGGCTTGTCGGTGGCCCCGAAGGTCACGGTGCCCGCCTTGATCTGCTTGATGCCACCGCCCGAGCCAATGGACTGATAGTTGAGGCCATCGCCCGTGGCCGCCTTGTAGGACTCGGCCCATTTGGCGTAAATGGGGTAGGGGAATGTGGCGCCCGCGCCGGAAATCTCCGCCGCCTGAGCGGCCATCGCGACCCACGCCAAGCTGGCCGCAAAGCCCACTATCCGACCGATCCGAACTGCTGCTGACATGACATCCCCTGCCGGTTGTTGTTAGGGGTGCAGTTAAAGAGAGGCGCGTTGCAATTGTATGACAGCGCCTCCAACATTACGAATTCGTAATGTTGGATCCCCGAGGCACCGAAAGGCGGTCGTACTTGACCCCGTCGCGGAGGGGATGGCCGGTCGATCAGGGGTCGCAGAGGCCGCGGGGCCGCTCAGCGGCCGCGCAATGCGCGGCGCACGCCGGTCGTGACCGCTTTGAGGCTCTCATCGGCCACGCGGACCAGATTGCGGCCGTCCCGCTTGGCTTCATAGAGGGCCACATCCGCGCGCACGATGATCTCATCGAGCGAGGCCGCGCCCTCGTAACTGGTGGCCATGCCGGCGCTCAGACTCACGCGCAGACCCTCGGCGGCATTGCTTTCGGGCAATTTTATTTCCAGAGCCGCGGCGCGCAGGGCTTCGACCCGCGCCATCGCCAGATCCAGCGGCAGGCCGGGCAGCAGCAGCAGGAATTCCTCACCGCCCCAGCGGCCCATGACCTCCCCGTCAGTCAGGATGCGGCGCGTGACCGCGGCCAGGTCCTTAAGCACCCGGTCCCCCACGGCGTGGCCACAGGCGTCGTTGATCAGTTTGAAGTGATCGAGGTCCACCAGCGCCAGTGTCAGCGGCTCGTTCCGCGCGTGCGCGTTGGCCAGAGCCGCCATCGCCAGCTCCGCAATGCGCCTTCGGTTCGGCAATTTGGTCAGGCTGTCCTCGGTCGCGATGCGCTGCAGCTGTCGACGATGGATCTGCGTCGCCCACAGGATGTAGGTCATCAGCGCAATGAGCGCGACGCCGGCGGCCATGACCTCGGTGCGTCGCTGCAACTGCTCGCGCTGCAGGTCGGTGCGTTCCTGGCTGAGCGACAATTCGCGCTGCAAGGAGGCGTTGCGCTCTCTTTCGTTGTCCACCATAAAGCGCGCGCGCAGCGCGCTTCCGCTCCGGGCGCGGTCCGCGTCCGTGGCGGCGCCGGCGCGCTGCACGTATTCGCGCAGGTCCGCGTAGGCCGCGGCATAGTTGTGCAAGCCCGCGTTGGCCCGGGCCCGCAACTGGTACAGATCGGGCACCCAGCGGGGCACGATATCGGCGCCGTGATGATCGAGCACGCCATCGAGCGTGGCCAGCGCCGAGGCGTATTTGCCGTCGTTCAGATCGGCGTGCGCGAGCAGGGCGTGGGTTTCCTTGATCATGCGCGTCACGCCGGCCGCCTCGAACGGGCCCTGGGCCGCCGAGCACGAGGCGCGCGCGGCGGCGGTCCGCCCCAGGCCGATTTTGCCCTCGCAGATGCGCAGGTCCGCGAACGCCACCCCCTGAAGGTCGTCCAACTTTTGAGCGAGCCGGCGCGCCTCGCCCAGCTCGGCCACCGCGGCGCGGTAGTCGCGCTTCTCGAGCAGCACTTCGCCGCGCGCGTAGCGTGTGCCCGAGAGCATCTGGTCGGCGTGATGGGCCTTTTCCCATTCGATCGTTTCGCGGGTCAAATCGAGCGCCTGATCGAAATCGCCCATGCCGTCCATGACCTTGGACAGGGCTTCGGCGGCCAGCGCCCGCTGTTGGCCGAGGGCCGGACGCGCGCTCTCCCGATAGGCGGTGGTCAGCGTAACGACGGCCAGATCGTCCTGATCGAGCCGATGCTGGAGCCAGCCGGCCGTGGTCAGCAGGCAGACCTCGCTCTGAGAGCCCTTCGGCTGCTTCGCGGCCGCGGCGCTCAGTTTGGCCACTTCATGCTTCAGGCCGGTCACGTCGTACACGGTTTCCGCGTAGGAAATCATCAGGCTCAGGTGCACGGCACTGTCGTCGGGAGGACCCAAGGCCAATCCACTGACCGCGGCGGCGCGCGCCGGCTCATCGAGCTCCAGGATGCTGTTGCTCTGCGCGGCCACGGCATACAGGGCCGCCAGGTGCAAAGGCTCGGTGTTCATGTCGCGCCGGGCCACTTCGATCTGGGCTTGCGCGCGCGCGACGGCCTGACTGGCGTTGGTCAGATCGAGCGCCGCCAGCGCGTGCAGGTCGGCAAAAGGCAGGTTGATGCACCCGGCCTGGGCGATGGCGCCGGTCAGCAAAAACGCCGCA
The DNA here is from genome assembly GCA_963795685.1 of uncultured Gammaproteobacteria bacterium. GTDB lineage: Bacteria > Pseudomonadota > Gammaproteobacteria > Steroidobacterales > Steroidobacteraceae > FEN-1191. Next base: position 41,888 of record CAWCJE010000009.1, on the reverse strand, counting down.
AAAAGCCCGGCCCGGCACGCATATGCGCGCAGGCGACGGCGGGCCGGCGGAGCGGGACCAGGGCTGTCCATACAGTGTGCGAATCTAGCCTTTGGTCAAATTCCCGGTATGGACTGCCGTCGCAAAAGTAAGGGTGCGCTGTAGGGTGATTTCTGTGCGCCAGCTCACGGAATTTTGCCGCGCAGGAAACTGTGCCATGACGCCTCTGTGACACTGGCGGCCAGCGCCGTCGGTAGCCTGCGGGGCATGAAATTGGCCGAACTCCAGGTGCTGCATCTCGACGGGGAGGCGTCGAAGCGGGCCGCCGCCGCCCTGGCGCTCGCGCGCGATGAAAGGCAGTGCTGGGTGATCGGGACCTGCCAGCGCACCGTGATCGTCAGCTTAGGCCGCAACGCCGGCGCACGGATCGCCGAGCGCCTGCCCACGACAGACGTGCGCAGGCCATGTCCGGTGCCGAGGCCTACGGATTTCTGCTGCGTTTCGCCTGCGGTCTGGAAAGCCGGATGCCCGGAGAGACCGAGGTGTTCGGGCAGATCAAGGAATCCTGGCGGACACTGAGCGCGCTGCCCGATGCGCTTTCGCGCCAACTCGATGCCCTGGTGCAGACGCTCTTCCAGGACACCAAGGAAATTCGGGCCGCCCACCTCTCCAAGCTGGGCAGTGCGTCCTACGGATCGCAGGTCCGACGGGTGCTGGGTACCCCGAGCCCCGGACCGACATTGCTGGTGGGTGCCGGCCAGCTCGCCAAGGCGGTCGCCCCCTGGCTGGAGTGCCGCGAGTTGCTGCTGTGGAATCGGAGCGCGGACAAGGCGCACGAACTGGCGCGACGCGTGCTCGAGCGCCGGCCGGAACGAAGCTGTCGCGTGCTCGAGGGCTCCTTGTCCTCCGAGCTTGAGGCCTGGTCCTGCGCCGGGGATGTGATCGTGTGCGTCCCGGCCGATGCCGAGCGCGATGCGGCGCGCATCGCGGTGTGGCGCGCGCGCACGGCGCACGAGGGTCGCATCGTTCACTTGGGCTTGGGTGAGGCGGGCGATTCAAGCTGGGCCGGGGTGGCGGGCCTCACCAGCCTCACGGCGTTGTATGACATGCTGCGCTCGCAATCGGAGCTGCGCGGCGCGCAGCTCAAGCGCGCTCGGCACCGCTGCGAGGAGAAAGCCGCACTGCGCTCTGTGGGGCTTGGTGACACGCCGGCCGATGACTGGGAAGATCGCGCCGCATTTGCCACTATTAGCCCTTAGTTCATTTCACACAGGGCCCGGATCCGGATGTCGCAGCGGCCATTACGGCTAGGCACTCGGCGTTCGCTATTGGCGCGAGTGCAGAGCACGGCCGTGGCCCGTGCGCTCGAACACGCTCATCCGGGACTTAAGGTCGAACTGGTCGGGATCGACACGCGCGGGGACCGGATCACCGACATTCCCCTGCACCAGGTCGAGGGCAAGGAATTCTTCACCGCCGAGATCGACGCCGCCCTCACAGAGGGCCGGGTCGATCTGACCGTACACTCTTATAAGGACCTGAGCCTGGAGCGGCCGGCCGAGTTGACCCTGGCCGCCGTGCCGCGGCGCGAGAATCCGCGCGACATCCTGATCTTTGCTCCCGACGTGCAGGAGCAGCTCCGGCGTGGCGGGAGCTTGCGCATCGGCAGTTCATCGCCGCGGCGCCAGGCCTTCGTGCCCGCATTCCTGGAGCGTGCGCTGCCCGGGCAGGCATCGGCCGGCACCGCGCGCATCACCGTGTGCGAATTGCGGGGCAACGTGGACTCGCGCTTGCGGCGCCTGCGCGAGCCGCGCGGCAGCGAGCGAGCGCTCGATGGAGTGGTGCTCGCCCTGGCCGGCCTCTCGCGCCTCGCCCAGGACGAGCAACTCGGTGCGGCCACGCTCCTGCGCGAATTGCTCCGGGAACTCCCGCGCATGGTTTTGCCCCTGAGCCTGTGCCCGGCCGCCCCGGCGCAAGGCGCGCTCGCGATCGAATGCCGGACCGAGGATAAGGGCACGCTCGCGCTGCTGGCGGCGATTGATGATTTTCCAACGCGCGTGGCCATCGAGGCCGAACGCGCGCTGCTGGCTGAGCGCGGGGGCGGATGCCAGCAGCGGTTCGGGGCCACCCAGGTGCAGCTGGAGGGGCTGGGCGCCTTGATGTACCTGCGCGAGGCGGACGAGCGCGGCGCAGGCCGGCCCGAGCTTCGCTGGCTGGTGCCCGCCGCACCGAAGAAGGCCGCACCGGCCTGGGACGGAAGCGCGCAGCCCGCGCCAGCCATTGAGAGCATTCCAGGGGCGAGCGCCGAATGTGCGCGGCGGCTGGCCAGTGCGCCGGCGGCGTTCATTGCGCATCGACGCGCGCTGCCGGAGCTGGCCGCGGGCGAGGTCAACCGCTGCCCGCACCTTTGGGTGTCGGGCACCGAGACCTGGTTTGCGCTCGCTTCGCGCGGTGTATGGATCGAGGGCTGCGCGGAATCCCTCGGCTTTGCCGCGCTGGCCTCCACGCTGCACTCACCGCTCCTCGCCCTGCCGCCACTCCACGAATGGCTGGCGCTCACGCACGAGCAGGCCGCCACGGGCTGGGGTGAGATGCCGGTGCTGGCCACTTACCGCCACCTGCCGGTCGGGCCGGATGCCCGTGCATTGGATCAGGAGAACACTCCGATCGCCGCCGCGCAGATCTGGTGGCACAGTGGAGTACAGTTTCAGCGCTGGCGCGCCCAGATTCCGGCCGGATGCCAGCATGCCTGCGGTCCGGGCAAGACCGCCGAGCTGCTGCGCGGCGCGGGAGTGGCGCCGCTGACCGTATTTCCTTCTGTGCAGCATTGGCGGGAGTGGTTGCGCTCGTGAACGTCAAGATCGGACAAGGGAGCCTCAGCGTGGTGCCGGCACGGCGCGCGCGCCTGATTGCTCTGCTCGCGTCCCTGTGGATCGGGCTGGTGATGGTGTTGGGCGCGGGCTGGGTGGTGCTGGTGATCAACCAGGCGCGCCAGATCAGCGAGCTGCAGGAACTTACCGGCAGCACCGACAGCGCGGTGGCGGCGCAATGGGCCAGCACGCGACGGCGCATCGTGGGCGAGTCGGCGGTGTTTTTGTTGTTGCTCCTGGCGGTGAGCGCACTGCTGGCGTGGCTGTATTGGCGCGAGAGCCGCCGGGCACGCGCCATGCAGGCGTTCTTCGCGGCCGTGACGCACGAGTTGCGCACTCCGCTGACCAGCATGCGATTGCAGGCCGAGGCGATCGCCGAGGGCGATCAGCGCGCCGAGCTGGCGCGGCGCCTCCTGGAGGATTCCAACCGCCTCGAATCGCAGATCGACAAGACCCTTGAGCTGGCGCGCATCGAAGGGGGCGGGCCGCTCGCCGAGCAGTCGGTCCCGCTGCGCGGCTGGCTCGATCGGACACTCGCAGGGATCGCCGCCGCGCACGGGCCGAGGCTCGAACTGCGCGTGCATCTGGATGAAGCGCTCCCGCCGATTCTGGCCGATGCCGCGGCGGTGCAGATGATTCTGCGCAACCTGGTCGAAAACTCGGTGCGCCATGCTCGCCTTGAGCGGGTGCAAGTGCGTCTGACCGCACGGGTCAGTGGCGATCACGTCCTGCTCGAATATCACGACAACGGCGCCGGCACGGCGGTCCCGTCCCACGAACTGGGCCGTATGTTTGGGCGCGGCGCCAGCTCCGGCGGGACCGGAATCGGGCTGTATCTGGTGCGCGCGCTGATGCAGCGCATGGGGGGCGATGCCAGCTTCCTCAGCACGCCGGGCGAGGGGTTTCGCGCCGAGCTTAAGTTTGCGGCCAGCCGCGAGGAGGCGGGCGCTTGAACGCGGGTGCGCAGCTTCTGGTGGTTGAGGATGAACGCAACGTCGGTGAGACGCTCGCCGAGCGCCTCCGCGACTCGGGCTTCCGCGTGACGCTCGCCGGCAGCGTGGCGCGCGCGCGCGCCGCCTGGCAGGCCCAGCCACCGCAGCTGTGTGTGCTGGATGTCGGGCTCCCGGATGGCAACGGCTTTGATCTGGCTCGCGAACTGCGCGCAGCCGTGCCGCAGGCGGCGATCATATTTCTGACCGCGCACGCCAACCCCGAGGAGCGCGTGCGTGGACTGGAACTGGGTGCGGACGACTACGTGAGCAAGCCGTTTCATTTCCGGGAGTTGCTGCTGCGGATCCAGAATTGCCTCAAGCGCGCCCAGGATCTGGCCGAGCTGCCCGGCGAGATGCGCGGGGTGGTGCGCATCGGTCGCGCGCGCGTCGATTTCGAGCGCTTCAGCGCCGAAGTGGCCGGCACCCAGCACGCCCTCACTCACAAGGAGTGCGCGGTGTTGCGGCTCCTCGCGGGTCGGGTTGGCAAGGCCGTAAGCCGTGATGAGATCCTCGACAAGGCCTGGTCGGCGGATGAGTTTCCGACCTCGCGGACCGTGGATAATTTCATCGTCCGGCTGCGACGCCTGGTTGAACCGGACCTCGATGAGCCGCGCGTGATCCGCAGCATCCGCGGCGTCGGATACCTGCTGACCGAAGCCACGCATGAGTGAAGCGCTCCTGCTCGCCGCTCTGGCGCGGCGCAACGCCCTTCGTCCGCCGGTTTGGTTTATGCGCCAGGCGGGCCGCTACCACCGCCATTACCAGGCGCTGCGCGCGAAGCATGAGTTCATGGCGCTGTGCAAGGATCCGCAGCTGGCCGCCGAAGTCACGATGGGTCCGATCGAAACGTTCGGCTTCGATGCGGCGATTCTGTTCTCGGATCTGCTCTTTCCTCTGGAAGCCTTAGGGATGGGGTTGCGCTACGAGCCTGGGCCTAAGCTCGATTGGTACCTGCGCGAGCGCGCCGATCTGGCGCGGCTGCGTTCCCGATCGCAGGCCCTGCCGCAGCTGGAATTCCAGGCCGAAGCGATCCGGGTGCTGCGCCCGCGCCTGGGTAAGGAGCGCGCGCTGATTGGTTTTGTCGGTGGTCCGTTCACGCTCTATGCCTACGCGGTGGCCGGCTCGCACGAGGGATTTTCGCGCCAGGGGCTGGTGGGTCTTGAGGACGGCCTGTACGAGGGATTTTGCGAGCGGCTGATCGAGCTGCTGGCCGACAACATGATGCTGCAGGCCCGCGCCGGTGCCGATTGCATCGCGCTGCTTGATACCGCCGCAGGTTCACTCGATCCCCAGCCGTTCGCGCGCCACGCGGTCCAGCCGCTGGCGCGCGCCGTGGCTCGATTCCGCGCCACGTGTCCGAGTACACCGCTGATTTACTATTCTCGCGATACGGGCCCGGAACACTGGCGCGCACTCGAACCGCTCGATCTGCAGGGCCTGGGCGTGGACTGGCGTCACGATCTGGCCGAGACACTGCGCACACAGACGCCGCGCTGGTGCCTGCAGGGCAATCTGGATCCCGATTGGCTGCTGCTACCGGCCGCTGAGCTGGAGGCGCGAGTGCGCGCGGTTTTCGCGCGGGTCCTCTCGCTGCCCGCATCGGCGCGGGCGGCCTGGGTTTGCGGCTTGGGTCACGGCGTGTTGCCTCAAACGCCCGAGAGCAACGTGCACCTGGTGCTCAGGCTCCAGCGCGAGATGTTTTCTTAAACGACACCGGGCCTGGCGGGACAGGACGGGTCCGCCGCGGTGGACGGGCCGGCCGTTCCCTCATCCGGTCGGCTTGACGATCGCCATGATCAGTATCGGCACGACCAGCAGCAATCCGGCTTCGTTGAACAGCCTCAACACCATCGATCGAGGCATCGGGGCGCCGCGGCGCAGGCGTTGCACGAAGTAGCGACACACCAGGTGGTAGCCGATCAGTCCGAGCACCAGCAACAGCTTGATGCGCAACCACAGTCCCGCATAGCCGTAACCTTGCCAAAGCCACACGCCCAGTCCCATCGCGAAAAGCGCCATCAGTGTCATAAAGCCGTAGAGGCGCTCGGCCATGATCACCAATCGGCGCACGTCTTCGCCCGCGGCCTGACCCTCGGTGTAGTGCACGAATATGCGCGGCAGGTAGAAGATGCCGGCCATCCAGGCCATGACGCCCAGCACGTGAAAGGTCTTGATCCAAAGCATGGGCTTCTCCGCGCCCGCAATGGGCGCTGCTAGACTGCGCGCACATGAATTCTAACAAGGATAGCCCGGGGCCCGTCTGGTGGCTGCGCGCGCTTGGGCGGATTCCACTGCCGCTGATGTACGCCTTTGGCGCGGTGCTGGCCGTGCTGATGCGTGACGTGCTGCGCTACCGGGTGGGCGTGGCGCGCGAGAACTTGAGCAAGGCGCTGCCCGAACTGGACGCGAGCGAGCGCCGGCGTGTACTGCGAGCCCATTACCGGGTGTTTGCCGATGTGCTGTTCGAGTTGCCGCGCGTGGCCGTCATGGACGCTGAGGAACTGCGCGATCGCCTCCGGCTCCCCGATCTGCCGCTGTTGCGCGCCGACTTTGCCCGCGGCCACGCGGTGCTGTTGCTCACCGGCCATCAGTGCAACTGGGAATGGCTCCTCCAGGCGGTCGCCCTTGATGTGGGCGTGCCCTTCCTGACGGCGTACAAACCCCCGCACAGCCAGAGCGCCGATCGACTGATGCTGGGCCTGCGCGGCCGTTTCGGGGTGCGCATGGTCCCGGGCAAGCGCCTGTTGCGTGAAGTGTTGCGCCGACGCGGTACGGTGCACACGATTGGCATGGTGGCCGACCAGATGCCGACCAGCAGCGCCGGGCGCGTGTGGCTGAAATTCCTGGGGCGGGACACGGCCTTCTTTCCCGGACCGGCCGAGATCGCGCGAGCCGGGGCTTATAGCGCCTATTTTCTGGCCTTGCGGCGCACCCGGCGCGGTCATTACGAGGCGCGCTTCGAGCCGCTGGCCGTTGCCGGTGAAAGTGTCGAGGTGCCGGAATTTACCGCCCGCTACGCCGCGCGCGTGGAGGCGCTGGTGAGGGAATCTCCCGAGGACTGGGCCTGGACGCATCGCCGCTGGAAGCTGCAGCGGCCCGAAACATCAATGCCAACGGCAACGTCCGTCCCGCAAAATTAAAAAGTGACCACCGCGGATCCCAGACCCGGAAAATGGGCCGTGGCGGTTTGTTCCGCGCCGACCTGCTGAACTCCGCAGCAGCTTCCCGTCGTGATGAGCTCCCCGGCGCGCAAACCCCGCCCATGGAGGGACACATGATTGGCGAGCCATACCAGCGGAATCAGCGGATCCCCCTGGGGATGGCCGCCCCGGCCCTGGAAGACCGGATGACCCTGCACGCGCACCTCCAGCTGGAGCGAGGTCAGGGGGAGCGCCTGCCAGTGGGGGCAGGAAGGCCCGACCACCAGCAACGAATTGATCAGCTGGTCGGCGATCAGCTCCAGTTTTGAAGCCTTTTCCGGATCGACAAAGCGACTTGCGACCACCTCGATCACCGCGTGGGCGCTGACCACGGCGGCGCACACCGCATCGCGCTCATAGCGCGCGCCTTGCGCGAGCGGGGGCAGATCACGCCCGAGACGGAAGGCGACTTCGGCTTCAATGCCGTAGGGCGGCTCGTCCTTAAGCGGTGGCCGCAGGATTTGCGTGTAGGCCGGCGCATCGACCACCGCGTTCGCCGGCAGAGGCGCGCAGGCGCCCTCGTCCGCACTGAACAGGCTCGCCTTCCAGCCGGCAATTCCCGTTTGCATTTCATCCAGCAGCGCCCGTTGTATCGCGTACGCCTCGCCCAGCGATTGCGGGGCGAGTCCGGGCGCGAGCGCTGCGATGCGCGGCCCGCCGCGCCGCACCGCCAGCAACATCTGGGCGGCCTGGCGCGCCTTGGAGGATTGTTCGTCAGCCATTGGAATTTCCGCTCCCTTCGCGTCGCGAATCGATCAGGCGCGCCAGCTCGGCAATGCTCGGATGATCGAATATATCGGTGACATCGACCAGTCCCGGCCAGCGCTGCTCGACCTGCTCGTGGATCGCCACGAGCTTCAGTGAGCTCACGCCCACATCGAACAGGCTGTCGTCCGGCCCGATGCGCCGGCCGGCCAGCGCCGCATCGCAGATGGCCTGAAGTTCGGCTTCCACCGTGCTCGCGCTATGGAGCGGGGCGCCTTGCTGCATCGCCAGGTCCCGCACCGTGGCAAGATCGGCCGCGTTCGCGCCCGAGAGGTATTCCTCCTCCAGCAGGTGGCGCTGGACCTTGCCGCTCGTGGTTTTCGGGATGCGGCGCACCGGCACCACGGCGCCGACTTCAAGTCCCGCATGTTCTCCAATGCGCCGCGCCACCTGTCGAGCGATGGGAAGAAACTCCGCCAGCTCACCCCGGTGCAGGACGAAGACCACCAGCTCGTCCTGCTCGGCTCCCGGCCGGCGCACTCCGCTCACGACCACCTTGCCCAGCTCGATTCCGGGCACCTCGAGCGCCACGGCCTCCAGGTCGTGCGGATAGTAGTTCTGGCCGTTGACGAACAAGATTTCCTTGTGGCGGCCCGTGATATAGAGCTCGCCCTCGTGTATCGCGCCCAGATCCCCGGTGCGCAGCCAGCCATCGGTCGTGTAGAGCGCGGCGTTGGCCTCCTTCGCGTCGAGATATCCGGCCGTGACGTTGGCGCCGCGGATCTGGATATGGCCCACGTGTTCCGGCTCGAGCGGCTGGTCCGTGTCCGAGGCAAGCCGCAGTTCGCAGTTCGGTATTGCTCCGCCCACGGCCACCAGTGTCAGCGCACTTCGATCATCGCGTGTAACGATGGCCACCTGCTGCCCGGGATTGAGCCGGTGGCGGTCAAAATGACTCGCGTGATAGCTCGACCCGAGCTTGGGGAAGCTGACCGCGACGCAGGCTTCGGCCAGGCCGTACACCGGGAACATGGCATGGCGGGCCAGTCGCGCCGGCGCGCAGCGGTCCATGAACTCATCGCACAGCGCCACGCTGATGGGTTCGGCGCCGTTGAACAACAAGCGGACGCGGCTTAGGTCCAGTTCGGTCAGCGTGCGCTCGCCGAGCACCTTCAGGTAGTGGCGATAGCCGAAATTGGGCGAGCACAGGATCGTGGCCTGAACCTCGGAGGCGAGCTGGAGCCAGAGCACCGGCCTTCGCACAAACAGTTCAGTGCTCATCTGATGCATATGGGCACGACTGGCCAGAAGGAAAATATGCATGCCGATCAGGCCCATGTCGTGAGTCAGCGGCATCCACGACAATCCGATGTCCTGATCCGTGTAGCGCACCGCGCTGCTCGTGCCGCGCAGATTGGCGACCAGGTTCGCGTGCGTGAGCACGATGCCCTTGGGCGCGCTGGTCGAGCCGGAAGAATATTGGATGAAGGCCACATCCCCAGGGCGCACGGGATGTATCCGGCCGGCGCGGGCGATGTCGAGCAGGTCATCGGAGAGCAGGCAGCGCTGGGCCAGCCGCTCGTAGTGCGGGTGCTGATCGTGCTCCTCGGCAAAGTTGCGGATGCGCTCAAGCAGACGCCGCTCCGTATATAAGAAGGGAGTGCCGAGCTGGCCCGCGATCCGCAACAACTTGTGACGATGCTCGTCGCTGATGCCGGGCGCCACCGGGACCGGTGTGATGCCCCCGAGGATCCCGGCCCAGAAGACGTCGATGAAGGCTTCGTTGTTCGAGAGGAACAGCAACAGGCGATCGCCCGGCCGGGCGCCTAAGCGCTGCAGGTGATGGAGGATGCCGAGCGCGCGCTCGTACAGTTCGCCATAGCGCACGACGCGCCGCTCGCGTTCGCCCTCGTAGTAGGTGATGGATCGTGCGGCGCCGCGGTTGGACTGCAGCAGCTCGCTCAGCGTAGTAGCGTTCATGCGGGCTGGGGCGGTTGACGCTGCCTGGCAAACCAAGGATCGTTGTGCGGATGGACCCGCTCATTCTAGCCTACTCACGGCTCGCTCGGCAGTTGCCCGCGCTCACTCGCGCGCGCTGGCGCGCACGCTTGAGCCCCGCCGGCGCGGCGCGTCTGAGCAGGGACGCGCGTACGCAGTCGCAATCGCTCCTCGGCGTGGCGCTGGCCTGCCGCCTGCTCAGCGCCGCGAGTGGCCGCAAGGTCGAGCCGAATGAATTGCGCTATACGCGCAACGGCAAGCCGCACGCCCCGGGTTTGCCCGCAGTTCAGCATTGCGCACGCGGGCGATTGGGTGGTGTGTGCGCTTTGGGGCGCCGGTGCGGTCGGCGTCGATATCGAGCCTGTGGTTTCGCGCGCGGCCCTGCCGCACTGGCGGACGGTCTTCGATCGCGAGGAACTTCTTGCGGCGCATTCGGCGCGCGCCGGGCTTGCGATCTGGACCAAGAAAGAGGCGACACTCAAGGCGAGCGGTTCCACGTTAGCGGAACTGGCCTTCATTCGGGTGCGCGGCCGGCACGTGGAATTTCGCGACCGGCGTTGGCACTCGCGTGCCCCTCGAATCGCACCGGGCATGATCGCTTGCCTGATTACCGATCGGCCCGTGAGGCGCTTGCTGCGGCGAGAAATGCCCGCATCCGCGGCGCTGGCCGTATGAGCGAGCCCACGCCCCCGGGCGATGGCGGCCTGCGCGGCGGACTGTACGGCCAGGTGTCGATTTCCGGTCAGCGCCTGAGCCTGGCGCGCCGGGTGCTCTACCGCGTGGCGGCACCGCTCGCGGCCGGATTGGTGCGTGCCTGGTGGTGGAGCTGCCGGATCGTGGTGGTGGAGGGAGCCGAGCATCTGGATGCGGTCCTGGCGCGCTACCCCTCGTTCCTGCCGGTGTACTGGCACCAGCACCATCTGTTCTGCGCTCGGTACTTATTGTCGCAGCAAAGACAACGTCCCTTGCGCACCGGTTTTCTGATCAGTCCCTCGGCGGACGGTGAGTTGGGCGCGATGATCATGCGTCGCCTCGGGGGTCACGTGATCCGGGGTTCTTCGACCCGCACGGGGGCGATGGCGATGAAGGAATACTTCCAGGCCCTGATGCGCGAGAAGGTCTCCCCGGTGCTCAATCCCGACGGGCCACGCGGGCCGCGCTTCGTCTGCAAGCCCGGCGCCATCATGCTGGCGCAGATGTCGGGCAGGCCGATGCTCCCTTTGAGCTTCGCGGCGACGCGCGCCTGGCTCATTCACTGGGACAAGTTTGTCCTGCCGTGGCCGGGCTCGCGCATCGCCATCGCCATCGGCGCGCCCTTAAGCGTGGTGCGCGGCACGGATGCCGCCGGCATCGACCGTATCCAGAGCGAGCTGGCCTCGCAGTTGCATCGGACCTTCAAGGTGGCCCGCGAGGCGCTTGCAAAGCACGCCCGCGGACAGTGAATTGTCCATAGTTCTACGCACTTGGCTTGCCTTCCTGCGGCAGTGTGGGAGAATCGAGCGCTCATGAGCAACCTGCCGCCGGCCGCAAGTGGCGACTACACAGCCTCCGATGTGCTCGCGCCGCAATTCTGGACCGGGCGCGCGGAACGTCCGCCGCCGGGCCTGGATGTGGCCTGCACTAAGATCGCGGTAGATTTCCAGAACCTGCAGCGCGCCAGCGCGGATGAATCGATTCGCCGGAGCCTGGCGATACTGCGTGAAGCCGCCTCGGCGGACGCCGCGTTCAGCGCGTTCTTCGATGCCACCGGCACTCACATCGAATCGGTGATGGTCGCCGGCGGCGCCTTCGCGCAGGTGCATCCCGAGGCGCTGCGCGGTGTCACCTTAAACCGCCTTCCCTATCTGGCCTCGCGCAACGAGCACCTGCGCATGACGGAGTTCCGCGACACGGCGACCCCGCGACGCGAGCAGGCCAATGACGCCGGTCTCTTGTCCGAATTGTCGATGGGTTCAGCCCTGCTGGTTTCCTTTCGCATTCGCAACAAGCCAGCCGGACTCCTGGGCCTGGGTTTCGGCCTGCCGCGCACTCACTTCGATGTCAACCTGCAGTTGCTGCTCAAGCTCCTGGGCAGCAGCCTGGCGGCGGGCCTGGAGCGGGTGCGTCTGAGCCTGTCTCTGGAGCGGCTCGAAGCGCGCACCGAGCTCGGCGAACTCGCCGCCAACGACGGACTGTGGGACTTTGACGTCGAGGCGCAGGAAACCTATTTTTCCCCCCGCTGGCGCATCATGCTCGGCTACGACACCGTGGAGCTGCAGCGGAATTTCGACTGGCGCACGCTCGTGCACGCCGAGGACTCGGTCCGGGTCCAAAACGCGATTCGCGATCACGTCGCCGGCAAGACGGCGATGTTCGAGAGCGTCCACCGGATGCAGCACCGGAGCGGAGAGTGGCGCTGGGTCTCGAGCCGCGCGAAGGCCACGGTCGATCCGCACGGACGATTGCTCCGCCTGGTGGGCGTGGAGCTGGACGTGACAGAGCGCAAGCTCTACGAGGAAGCGTTGTTTCGCGAGAAGGAAAGCGCGCAGATCACGCTCCAATCCATCGGCGATGGGGTGGTGACCACCAATGCCGCCTCGGTCATCGACTACATCAATCCGGTGGCCGAAGACCTGACCGGCTGGCGGCTGGAAGATGCGATGGGCAAGCCGGTCGAGGACATCTTCCGGGCCTTTCATGAGGAAACCTGCGAACCGCTCGAGAACCCGTTGACGGTCGCCATACGGCGCGCGCGCGCCATCAAGTCGGTGCGCCCGATGCTGCTGATCCGGCGCGATGGCAACGAATTGTACGTCGACAGCACCGCCGCGCCGATCCGCGATGGCGCCGGGCGCACGGCCGGCGGCGTGCTGGTGTTCCATGACGTCAGCGAGTCGCGCGAACTGAACCGCCGCTTGAGTTACCACGCGAGCCACGACCTGTTGACCGGCCTCGTCAACCGGCGAGAATTCGAGAACCGCCTGGAACGCGCGCTCAAGAGCGCCAAGGCCCGCGAGTCCTCCTACGCGCTGTGCTACCTGGACATCGACCAGTTTAAGATCGTCAACGACAGCTGCGGCCACAGCGCAGGCGACGCGTTGCTCGGCCAGGTCGGCGCGTTGCTCAAATCCAAGGTCCGCTGGCGCGACACGCTCTCGCGCTTGGGCGGGGATGAATTTGGCATCCTTCTGGAAAGCTGCTCGCTCGATGAGGCGATGCGCATGGCCGAGACGCTGCGCGAGGCGGTGCGCAACTTCCGCTTCAACTGGGAGGAGCGGGTGTTCAGGCTCGGCGCCAGCATCGGTGTGGTGCCGCTGACCGCCGAGAGCGAGGATGTGGCCTCGATCATCTCAGCGGCCGACAGCGCCTGTCAGTCGGCGAAGGAGCAGGGCCGCAATCGCGTCCACAGTTTCGCCGACAACGACATCGAGCTCATGCGCCGCCGGCGCGAGATGCAGTGGGCCGCGCGCATCAACGCGGCGCTCGAGGAAGGGCGCTTCGAGCTGTTCCGCATGACGATCCTGCCGCTCCAGAAACCGGTGACCGGAGCGCACTACGAGCTGCTGCTGCGGATGCGCGATGAGGCCGGACGCATCATCTCGCCGGATAATTTCATCGTCGCCGCCGAGCGCTACGGCATCACGCCGAACATCGATCGCTGGGTGATCGAAAACGCCTTCCGCTGGCTGGTGTCCGAGGCGGACGAGCGCGAGCGGCTGGCGCTTTGCTCAATCAATTTGTCCGGGCAGAGCCTGGGCGATGACAAGTTTCTGCCCTTCGTCATCGATCAGTTCCAGAAGAGCGGGCTGGACGCCAGTAAGATCTGCTTCGAGATCACCGAAACCGCGGCGGTGGCGAGCTTCTCGCAGGCCAATCGCTTCATCCAGGCGCTCAAGGAGCTGGGCTGCAAGTTCGCGCTCGATGACTTTGGCACCGGCCTGTCCTCGTTCGGCTACCTCAAGCACTTTCCGGTCGACTTCCTGAAGATCGACGGCAGTTTCGTGCGCGAAATCCTGCACGATCCGATCGATCGCGAGATGGTGCGCTCGATCAACGAGATCGGCCACCTGACCGGCAAGCAGACCATCGCCGAGTTTGCCGAGAACGCCGAGATCATCCAGATGCTCACCAGCATCGGCATCGACTACGCGCAGGGCTACGGAATCTCGCAGCCCACCCGAGTGCTCAAGTCCGCCACCGGCTAGAGCGCGCGCTCAGGGTCCTGCCGGGAACGCTAGGCGAACTCCGGTACCGGCCGCTCGATGGACCGCAGATAGCGGCCATCGCATCGATCACCCCGCGCACTGCGGGCCGCTGCCGCCACCCGCCTGCGCCAGGCGAGAAGCTGCGTGTGGGCTGCGCCCATCGGCACTGTGTGGCGGGCGGCAAAGAATTGCGCCATGTAGAAGGCGATATCCGCGTAGCTGTAATCACCGGCCAGGAACTCGCGCCCGGCCAGGGCCGCTTCCATTTGGTCATAGTAGCTCCCGATGCCCAACCGCGCCTGGATCCACTCGGGCGCATCCATCGGGTCCGGATCGGCCCGCAGTCCCATCAGCCGGATCACGTGCGGGAAGAACACTTCATCGGATGAGTGCTCGAGCCGGCGGGCTAATGCGCGCTGCGCGGGCGTCGCGGGCCACAGGGGCGGGTCGGGCTTGAGGTCCTCGAGGTACTCGAATATCTGCGTGGAATCGAAAATCTCCACGCTCCCATCGAGCAGCACCGGCACCTGCCGCTTGGGATTGACGCGCAGAACCTCGGGGTGCTTGGGCGCATAGCCGCGCTCGCGATCGAAGGGCACCATTTCAAGCTCGAAGTCGATGTGCTTCTCGCGCAGCGCGATCTCGGCCTTGGCCCCGAACATGCTCAGGGGCCCCGAATAAAGCTTCATTGCTTAAAGCTCCTTGGGCTCATCAGCGCTGCGCGCTGGGCGCTCGAGCTGGTACACCTGCTCGGTCAACGTTCGCAGGCCGCGGCTGCGAAAGCGCGGTTCCTCATCGAGGATGTCCCGCCGTGCGAGAGTCTGGATCGAGAACTCCGCGCCATAGATATCCCGGACCTCCGATTCGGGTACCGAGAAAGGCGGCCCGGCCATTGCCTGCTGCGGGTAGTCCACCGTCATCAGCAACATGTGGAAGGCGGCGGGCATGATGGTCGCCAGATGGCGCGCGTAGCGCTCACGTTCCGCCGGTGGGCAGCGCAATGAGCGCCGCCCGGTCGTAGACGGCCCGCAGCACCCGCAAGCTGCCCGGCGCGGAGCGCAAAGAAATCGCCCACGTAGAGTTCGAACCCCGCAGCGCTCCAGCGTGCCAGCGGACCGGCCTTATGGTGCACCGGCTCCAGTTCATGCTCGGCAAAGAAGGCCCTGACTGCCTGCTCGGCCAGGTCGATGCCGATCACCGTGTGACCCTGCGCGCGCAGCCAGGCCATGTCCTCACTCTTGCCGCACAGTGGCACCAGCACCGCAGATCCGCGCGCAGTCCCAAGATGCGGCCAGAAGCGGCGCAGCTGCGCGTTCACTTCCTTCTGATGGAAGCCGGTCTCACCGCGCTGCCAGCGCTTGCTCCAGTAGTCCTCTGCCATGATTATTCGGGCAGCGCGTAGGGCAGTGGCAAGGAGCGGCAGGCCAGCAAGGGAGCGCTGCCAGCGCTCGCCGCCGCGGGTGAATCGGCCGCGAGCGTTGTCACGGCGAGGAACTCGCAGCGGCCATCGCCGTGCACGGTGGCATCGACAACCTGTGCCGAGCGCCCGTCGCTTAAGACCACGCCCTGCCCGGGTACGAGCGCGGCGGCAGCATCGGTCAGGAATCGCTGCATGCGCCGCTTGGTGCGCCCGCGATAGTGCGCGCGCGCGATGATCTCCTGGCCGGTGTAACAGCCCTTGCTAAAGGAAACCGCCGCCACGCAATCCAGGTTCAGCATCTGCGCCACGAACGATCCGCTGGTGGCGGAGTACACCTGCGGCATTCCCTGCGCGATGTGGCGGGCGCGCGCGTCGGGCGCGAGCGCGGCTGCGGCGGCCGGAAGCTGTCGCGTCAGCTCCGCGAGCGCCGCGGCGGATGAGTCGTTGCTGATCGTGAGCTTCGCGCGCAGCACGTAGCGGCGCAGCGCTGCGAGGGTGGCATCGGCTAGTTCCGCGGGGAGCAGCGCGACTATCTCATCTTGCGCGAGCGCGGCAAGTCGCAGCAGCGCGAGCACCCGTCCCTGGGGGTTGTGAAAGCCGGCGAGCAGGATTTTCTGTCCATCGAGCAGGCTCATATCGTTCGACAGCTGGCCCTGCAGGAACTTGCGGGCATCGGCGCCCGCAAATCGCAGCAGGCCATAGGCTGCGGACTGCGGTTCTTGGCTGTGGCTCATCATGTGCTCGGCATTGCCTGTAAGTGACTGTTTCCCTGCGAATCCGGTGGTCGCAACAGGCCGGATTCTGGCACACTCGCGAGCCATGCCGGTCGCTGCCGATCCCAGCCCTGAATCCAACGGGCAAGCTCCTTCAATTCCCATCGCGGGCGATCGCACGACCGAAGCGCCGGAGCGGGCAGCCGGCGGCAAGCTAACGGAACGGGGCGGACCCAAGGGGCCCGAGCCGACGCGCTTTGGCGACTGGGAACGTTCCGGCCGCTGCATCGACTTCTGATGCAAGGCGTGAGTTAAACGATGGCCGAGCGTCCTCTATCCCCGCACCTGTCGGTGTACCGGTTCCTGCACACGATGGCGCTTTCCATCCTGCACCGGATCACCGGCCTGTGGATGGCCTTGGGGCTGTGCGCGCTGGTGTACTGGCTCGCCAGCGCCGCGGCCGGCGAGGGCGCCTACGGGCACGCCAGCGCGATCCTAGGAAGCTGGTTTGCGCGAGTGCTGCTGCTGTCGTGGCTTGCCGCCTATTGCTACCACTTCGTCAATGGACTGCGGCATCTGGCCTGGGATGCTGGCTGGGGCCTGGAAAAGCTGCAGGCGCGACGTACCGCGAAGCTGGTGGTCGCGGTAGCACTACTGGCCTTCCTCGCCCTGGCCTACCTGATGTGCTGCCCGATTGCGGGGAGCCCATGAGTCTGCGCACACCCTTGGGGAAAGTGCTGGGGCGCGGTGCGGCCGGCGAAGGCGTGGCCCACTGGTGGGCGCAGCGCCTGTCGGCGCTGCTGCTGGTGCCGCTGACGGTCTGGTTTGCGCTCTCACTGGTCAGGCTCCCGCTGGCGGACTACGCCGCGGTGTCGATCTGGATGGGCGGCGGGTGGAACCCGGTGTGGCTCGCGCTGCTGCTGCTGGCGCTGTTCTGGCACTCACGCCTTGGCGTCCAGGTGGTGATCGAGGATTACGTGCACGCACCCTCGCTCAAGCTCGCCGCCCTGTTGTGCAACAACGCCGTGCACCTGCTGCTGGCCGCCGTGGGCCTTTACGCCTTGCTGCGCCTTGCGCTCAAGGGCGCATCGTGAAGGACTACGCCCTCACCGATCACATGCACGACGTGCTGGTCGTGGGCGCGGGCGGCGCGGGCCTCCGCGCCACGCTCGGGCTTGCCGAAGCGGGGCTTAGCACCGCGTGCATCACCAAGGTCTTTCCGACCCGCAGTCACACGGTGGCCGCCCAGGGCGGCATCTCGGCCGCGCTCGGCAACATGGGCGAGGACGACTGGCGCTGGCACATGTACGACACCGTCAAGGGTTCGGACTGGCTGGGCGATCAGGACGCGATCGAATTCATGTGCAAGCAGGCCCCGGAGGCGATCATCGAGCTCGAGCACTACGGAGTGCCCTTCTCGCGCACCGAGTCCGGGCTGATCTACCAGCGCCCCTTCGGCGGCATGACCACGCATTACGGCAAGGGCATCGCGCAGCGCACCTGCGCGGCGGCCGATCGCACCGGGCACGCGATGCTCCACACGCTCTACCAGCAATCGCTCCGGGCCGAAGCGCAGTTCTACATCGAATACTTCGCCGTCGACCTGATCATGGAAGAGGGCGCATGCCGCGGTGTCGTGGCCATCGATCTCGCGACCGGCACCGTGCACCGGTTCCGCGCGCAGACCACGATCCTGGCGACCGGCGGCTATGGGCGCGCCTGGTTCTCCTGCACCTCGGCGCACACCTGCACCGGCGATGGCGGCGGCATGGTGCTGCGCGCAGGCCTGCCCATGCAGGACATGGAATTCGTCCAGTTCCACCCGACAGGCATCTACGGTTCGGGCTGCCTGATCACCGAGGGCTCTCGCGGGGAGGGCGGCTACCTGACCAACGCCAGCCGGTGAACGGTTCATGGAACGCTACGCCCCCAACGCGAAGGACCTGGCCTCGCGCGATGTGGTCAGCCGCGCCATGACTATCGAGATCCGTGAGGGCAGGGGCGTCGGCGATCAGCGCGACCACCTGCACCTGCATCTGGAGCACTCTGGGGCCCGAGGTGATTCACGAGCGGCTGCCCGGGCATCCAGGATACCGCGCGGATCTTTGCCAATGTGGATGTGACCAAGGTGCCCGATCCCGGTGCTGCCGACCGTGCACTACAACATGGGCGGGGTGCCCTGTAACGTGCACGGCGAGGTGGTCACGCGACGAACGGCGCCGAGACCGGTCGTGCCGGGACTCATGAGTGTCGGGCGAAGCCGCCTGCGTCTCGGTGCACGGCGCCAACCGCCTGGGCTCCAATTCGCTGCTCGATCTGGTGATCTTCGGGCGCGAGGCGGCGCGCCACTGCGCCGTCGACGCTCAAACGCCGGCGCCGCGCAAAAGCCGCTGGCCTCGGAGGCTGGCGATGAGGCGCTCGCGCGGATCGATCGCCTGCGCCACGCGCACGGTTCACGGCCGACCGCCGAGATCCGCCTGGAGATGCAGCGCACCATGCAATCCGATGTCGGCCGTGTTCCGGACCGGGGAAACGCTTGCCGGCCGGGTGCACGGCGCTGGCGCGCACGCTGGACTCGTTTGCCGACGTGGGCGTCAGCGATCGCGGAATGATCTGGAATACCGACCTGATCGAGACTCTGGAGCTTGAGAACCTGCTGCTGCAGGCCATCGCCACGATCCAACTCGGCGGCCAACCGCAAGGAAAGCCGCGGCGCGCACGCGCGCGAGGATTTCCCGAAGCGCGATGACGCCAACTGGATCAAGCATTCGCTGTGCTGGGTGGACGGGGCCGGTCAAGTACGGCTCGACTATCGGCCGGTGCAGCTTGAACACCATGACCGACGAGGTGGCCAGCGTGCCACCGAAAGCCCGCTCGTACTGACAGGTACGTAAAAACGCGATGGCCGATTTCATACTGCCCACCAACTCCCGCATCGATGCGGCATCCGGAAAGAAGCTATCCCGCGCGCCGAAGGCGCCAAGCGCGTGCGGACCTTCCGTATCTATAGATACGATCCGGCCAGCGGCCACAATCCACGATCGACAGCTACGAGCTGGACATGGACAGCTGCGGGCCGATGGTCCTGGACGCACTGCTCAAGATCAAGAACGAGGTGGACGCGACCCTCTCGCTGCGCCGCTCCTGCCGCGAGGGAATCTGCGGCTCCTGCGCCATGAACATCAACGGGGTAAACACCCTGGCCTGCACCCAGTCCTGCGCCGACTTGGGCACCGGCGATGTACGCGTTTACCCGCTTGCCGCACATGCCGGTGGTCAAGGACCTGGTGGCGGACCTGAGCAACTTCTACGCCCAGTACGCGGCCGTCAAACCCTGGCTCCAGACCCGCAGCAGCGCCCCCCCGGACCGCGAGCGCCTGCAGTCGAAGGAAGACCAGGAAAAAATCGACCGGCCGGCCGCCTGCATCCTGTGCGCCTGCTGCTCGACCGCCTGTCCGAGCTACTGGTGGAACAGCGACCGCTTCCTGGGGCCCGCGGCGCTTGCTGGCCGCCTACCGCTGGATCGTGGATTCGCGCGATGAGGCCACCGGCGAGCGGCTCGATGCCCTGAATGACCCGTTCCGCCTGTACCGCTGCCACACGATCATGAACTGTACCGAGGCTTGCCCGAAGGACCTGAATCCCGGCGCGCGCGATTGCCGATATCAAACGCATGATGCTCGAGCGCCAGCATTGAACGAGGCCCCGCCAGGACATCTCATCTGGGGTTGCCGGCGCGGGATGAAGGAGCTGGACCTGATCCTGCAGGGCTGGCTCGAGCGCCACTACCCCAGCGCCCCGGCCGAAGAACGGGCGGCATTCAAAAAATTGCTCGACCTGCCCGATCCGGAACTCGCCGGCTACCTTCTGGGCCGGGATGCGCCCCGCGATCCTAAGCCTTGCCGCCCTGATTGGCCAGCTGGTTGGGGACCCTGGCACCCCTGCACCGCCCAAGGGCGCTCCGCGCCTCCGAGCGGGGCCTGAAATCAACCGCAGGCGCCTGGGCGCAGCGTCTGGGCTTATGTTCAGCGCATCGCTGAAAAGCGCACTTGGGTCACGCTGGCGTGCGGAGCGCGCGTGCGGTGGCTCCAAAATTAATTCGCGGCCGCCCTCCGGACGCGGAACCGAAGCGTCCGTGCGCACTCAAAGGCAAGGTGATGATTTCTTAGCCTTCACGTTCTCAGCTACTACCGCCCGGGGCCTGCCACCCGGAAGCTGCTGGTAGACTGCCGCGCGATGACGCCCGAGATCTTAAGTGAGTGGCTGACATGTCCGGCGGCCCGGCGAACTTTCCATCGACCCAGGGGTCTGAATTTCTGCTCACCAGCGCCGCCCCGGGGCAATTTCCGGCGCTTACGGAGATGAGCGTGGAAAACGGCGACTTGAGCCTGGTGCGGCGAGTGCAGGCCGGCGAGCGGGCCGCCTATGATTTGCTGGTGCTCAAGTACCAGCACAAGGTCGTCAAGCTGGTCATGCGCTACGTGCGCAACCCCGCGGATGCGGAAGACGTCGCCCAGGAAGCATTCATCAAGGCCTATCGCGCACTGCCGCAGTTTCGCGGCGACAGCGCCTTCTATACCTGGCTGTACCGGATCGCCATCAATACCGCCAAGAACGCGCTGGTCTCGCGCGAGCGCAACCTTGTGGCCTACGAGATCGACGCCCACAGCCACGAGGAGGGCGCCGACATGAGCGGCCGGCTCAAGGATCCGGACACGCCCGAGGGGCTGGCCCTGAGCGAGGAGATCCGCGACATCGTGCACGCGGCGATCGGCGCGCTGCCCGAGGACCTGCGCACGGCGATCGTGCTGCGCGAGCTCGAGGGCCTCAGTTATGAAGAAATCGCCGCCACCATGCAATGCCCGGTCGGCACGGTGCGCTCGCGCATATTCCGCGCCCGCGAGGCGATCGACGGGCGGTTGCGCGAAGTATTTGACGGCGGCCTCGGCCGCACCCAGGAGATGTTGTGAACGCAAGATCGAACAAGCCAGCCAGCTGTCCGCCATGTTCGACGGGGAGCTTCCCGCCGCCGAGTGTGAACTGCTTTCGCGCCGGCTGGCGCGTGATGAGCAGCTGCGCGCCACCTGGTCGCGCTACGCGGTGATCGGCGCAGTGCTGCGGGCCGAGCCGCTCGCGCAGGTTCGGCCTGATTTCGCGCACCGCGTCAGTGAGGCCTGACCGCCGCTCCGGCCGCGCCACCGGCTGCGTCGCGCATTGCGCAGCGCCGCGCTCGGTTCGGTGATCGCCGCAGGCGTGGCCGGCGCGGCCATCTTGCTGCTGCGCGAATGATTGCCGGTGCAGGAGCAGGTAGGTGGGCCGCGGTTCCGCACGCCGGTCGTGGCGCGCGCGGCTCCTCCGAGCGCGCGCTGGCGGCCTTTGGCGCCGGCGTCAACTTGCGGGTGACCAATGCCGCGGCGCCAATCCCAGCCACGAAATGTTCAGCTACGTGGTCCCGCCGCTGACCAGTGAGAACAGTGGTGCGGTGCCGGCATCGCTGGCCGACTACGTCGTCGCGCACAGCGAGGTGCCCTCCTCGCTGGCGCGGGGAAGCCTGTTGTCGGTGCTGGTCGGCAATCCGCTGGTGCAGACCTGCGCCGGGGATCGTGCTGCCGATGACGGGCATTAGCCGAGCGCCATCGCCGCCGCCTGGCGGCACTGCCCGCCAGCCTCTCGGCTTTTGCAGAAGACGCCCGCGGACTGCTCGAGCGCATGGAGCACGTGCTCGCGACCCGCAACTACCAGGGCACCTTCGTGCACGAGCACGACGGCCGACCGAAACGATGAAGATCGTCCACCGCGCCGAGAACGGCGATTTCGCCGAGCGCGTCGTGTCTCTGGACGGCTCACGGCGCGAGGCCGTGCAGCGCGAAGGGGAACTGCGCGCCTATTTTCCCGACCAGCGGTGGTGCTGGTCGAGGACGGTCCGAAGGGCGGCCTGTTGCTTTCCGGCTTGGCCGGGCTCGACAGCGCCTCCGAGCAGCTCTATCGCATGAGCGAGGAATCCCGCGACGCGCATCACGGACCGGGAAGCGCGCGTGATCGCGGTCGAACCCCAGGATGACATGCGTTATGGCTATCGCGTGTGGATCGATGCCTCCACGCGCCATGCCGCTCAAGACCGAATCGCACACGGTCTCTGGCCAGGTGGTCGAGCAGCTGGTGTTTACCGAACTCACGCTTCCCGGCGCATATTTCCGACTCCGCCCTTCAGCCCGCCCCGGTCACGCGCCAGTACCGCCTGTTGCGCCACACGGATGCGACCGGGAGCGGCCCCCAATCAGGGCGCCGACACGACCTGGGACGCCTCCGAGTTACCCGCCGGGATTTCGGCTGATCGGCAACTCCACCCAGATCCTGGGTGATGGCCAGAAGTCGGTCACGCACCTGGTGTTCAGCGACGGGCTGGCCTCGGTCTCGGTGTTCGTTGAGCCGCAATCGCCGCCTGCCGAACTCCGCATCGCGCGGCTTCCTCGGCCTCGCTGATGACCAACATGGGCTCCTCCACGGCGCTGTCCACCGAGGTCAACGGCCACAAGGTCACCACGATCGGTGAGGTGCCGCCCAATTGCGTGCGCGCCATTACCCGTTCACTGCGCGTGGGCTTCGCGCCGGCCGGCCGGCCCATGAGCGGCAAGCCTTGAGGAGTGCCGCGCGAGCGGCGAGCTGAGGCATGAGCACTCCCAATCCCGCCCCGCACCTGGTCCTGCTGAGCCGCGCCGAGTGCGAACTGTGCGAGCGCTTGCTGGCCGGGCTCACCTCGCTTCGCGCACGGGTCCCGCCTGCCTGCGCGTGGAACTGATCGATGTGGATTCCGATCCGCTGCTGGCCCGGCGCTGGGGGCTGCAGGTGCCGGTGCTCCTTCTGGACGGGACGCGGGTCTGCGGGCCGGACCTTGACGCCCCGGAACTGCTGCGGCTTTTGCGGCTATAATCCGCGCGCTCCGGGCCCCAGGGCCCCAAATTCCCTGCGGACCGCAGACTGTCACTGAATGCAACGCATACGAAACTTCTCCATCATCGCGCATGTAGATCACGGTAAATCGACGCTTGCCGACCGCCTGATCCAGCTTTGTGGCGGGCTCGAAGAGCGCGAGATGCAGGCCCAGGTGCTCGACTCGATGGACCTGGAGCGCGAACGCGGCATCACCATCAAGGCGCAGAGCGTGGCCCTGCACTATGCGGCCAAAGACGGGGAGCGTTACCAGTTCAACCTGATCGATACGCCCGGGCACGTCGACTTTTCCTACGAAGTGTCCCGGAGCCTTGCGGCCTGCGATGGAGCGCTGCTGGTCGTGGATGCCTCCCAGGGGGTCGAGGCCCAGAGCGTGGCGAACTGCCACACCGCGGTCGAGCAGGGCCTGACCGTGCTCCCGGTCATCAACAAGATCGACCTGCCCGCCGCCGATCCAGAACGGGTGCGCAAGGAGATCGAGGAAATCATCGGCATCGAGGCCCACGACGCGGCGCTGGTCAGCGCCAAGACCGGTGCGGGCGTCGAGGAACTGCTCGAGGAAATCGTCAAGCGCATCCCGCCCCCGCGCGGTGATCCGCAAGGCCCGCTCCAGGCCCTGATCATCGACTCCTGGTTCGACAACTACGTGGGCGTGGTCTCACTGGTGCGGGTCATGAACGGGGTGCTCAGGACCGGGGAGAAGATCCGCGTCATGTCCACGGGCCGCAGCCACACCATCGACAAGCTCGGCCGCTTCACGCCCAAATCGGTGGTCATGCGCGAGCTGAGCGCCGGTGAAGTCGGATTCGTCGTCGCGGGCATCAAGGAGATCGACGGCGCACCGGTTGGCGATACCATCACGACCGAGAACCGTCCGGCGCCATCGCCGCTCCCCGGCTTCAAGCAGGTGCAGCCGCGGGTGTTCGCCGGCGTGTTTCCGATCAACTCGGAAGACTACGAGAATTTTCGCGACGCGCTCGCCAAGCTCAAGCTCAACGATTCCGCGCTCCACTACGAGCCCGAGGTGTCCACCGCCCTGGGGTTCGGGTTTCGCTGCGGGTTTCTAGGGCTCCTGCACATGGACATCGTGCAGGAGCGCCTCGAGCGCGAGTATCAGCTCGAGCTGATCACCAGCGCCCCGACCGTGATCTACGAGGTCGCCTGCAGCGATGGCACGGTGCTCAAGATCGACAGTCCCGGCAAGCTTCCCGCCGCCCAACCAGGTGGCCGAGATCCGCGAGCCGATCATCAGCGCCAATATCCTGGTGCCGCCCGATTACGTGGGCGCGGTGCTGGGCCTGTGCAGCGAGAAGCGTGGCGTGCAGACCAAGCTCCAGTACCTGGGCACGCAGGTGGGATCCAGTACCAGCTGCCGCTCGCCGAGGTGGTGCTCGATTTCTTCGACCGCCTCAAGTCCGCCAGTCGCGGCTATGCCTCATTCGACTACGAATTCAGCCACTTTCAGGCCGCCCCGCTCGTCAAGCTGGACGTGCTGATCAACGGCGACAAGGTCGACGCGCTCGCGCTGATCGTGCACCGGGACAACTCCTACCAGCGCGGCCGCGAGCTGGTGGACAAGATGCAGGAACTAATCCCGCGACAGATGTTCGAAGTCGCCGTGCAGGCGGCCATCGGCACGCACGTGATCGCGCGCGCCACGGTCAAGGCCCTTCGCAAGAACGTGCTCGCCAAGTGCTACGGTGGCGACATCTCCCGCAAGCGCAAGCTCCTCGAAAAACAGAAGGCGGGCAAGAAGCGCATGAAGCAGGTGGGCTCGGTGGAAATTCCACAGGAAGCCTTCCTCGCCGTGCTGCAGGTCGGCCGCAAATGAAGGACTCCTCATGCTGATGCAAATTACGACCGCACTGGCCTGGCTGGCGGGCCCACTGGCCTTGCTGGCCATGATCGATGACTGGTTCCTGCGCCCGCACCGGCGCCTGGCCGCGCTCCCGGCCGAGGCGGCCGATCCGCCGCTGATGCGCGCGGTCTATATGGCGCTGCCCGTGGTCATCGTCGGGGCGATCGGACGACTTTCTGATGTCCGAGCAGCTCGATTTCAGCCTGGTGCTGGTGCTGGTGCTTGGCGCTCTCGCTGCTGGTCTGGGCGATGGATCGTTACCTGCTCGCCCCGCTCCGGGCGCGCGCCGCGGAGCGATCCGGAGTGCCGCCCACCTCGATCCCCTTGCCGGTGACCGTCGATTACGCGCGCAGCTTCCTGCCCGTGGCCGCGCTGGTGCTGGGGCTGCGCTCCTTTGTCTTTGAGCCCTTCCGCATCCCTTCCGATTCCATGATGCCGACTCTGGAGGAGGGCGACTTCCTGGTGGTCAATAAATACGTCTACGGCCTGCGCGTGCCGGTGCTGAACAAGAAGATGCTTGCGATCAGCGAACCGCAGCGCGGCGATGTGGTGGTTTTTCACTACCCGCCCAATCCGGCCGTGAACTACATCAAGCGTGTGGTGGGGCTCCCCGGAGATACGGTGCGCGTGCGCGATGATCAGCTGATCATCAATGGCCAGGCCGGTGCCCACGAGCGATGCGGGTCGATACAGCGACCCGTACGGGTGCTACCTGAACATGCGCCTGTCCACCGAATGGCTCGGCACCCACAGGCACCAGACCTTGTCCTGCCACACCAGCGATTACCTGCAGGCGCCCGCGGTCGCGAGCTGCAAGCGACAGATCCAGCAAAGCTACCAGTGCGACGATGCGGTGCGCGGACATGAGTCCGATCGCAACGACACCGTGACGGACCTGGTGGTGCCGCCCGGCCAGTACCTGATGATCGGCGATAACCGCGATAACAGCCTGGATGGACGCTTCTGGGGTTATGTCCCGGAGGACCACCTGGTCGGCAGGGCCTCCAGAATCTGGTTAAATCTGCCGATCGGGCGTTCGGGATGGCCGGACTGGAAACGTATTGGCAAACGTATAGAGTAGGCGCGACGTTCAAGGAGTGCGACCGATGCGAAATTCTCAACGCGGCATAACCCTGCTGGGCTGGTTGCTGCTGCTGATCCCCGTCGGCGATCCTGGGCTATGCGGGCATACGCGTGGCGCCGATCTACATGAACTACTTCCGCGTAGTGAAGGCGCTGGAGCAGACCGCCTCGGAAGCCAAGGGCGAAACGATCAACCCCGTCGAAATTCACGCCTCGCTGGAGCGGCGCTTCAACGTCGAATACATCGATAATCCCGATGCCAAGGACATTGACGTGCACCGCGAGGGCGAGCACTGGGTGGCGATTGCGAAGTACGAAGAAGTGGCGAAGCTGTTTGGCAATCTCTCGCTGCTGCATGCAATTTGACAAGCAGGTCGAATTGAAGTGAACGGCGCGCGGGCTGCCCCGCGCCCGCCGAGCAGAGCCCACGACCATGTCTGCCGGTGAATCGTACGCGAGCGTGCCTGCCTCCGAATGGGTGCGCCGCCAGCTGCAATACGAACCGCGCGATGCCGCGCTGTTTGAGCAGGCATTCCGGCACCGGAGCGCGGCGCGCAACCACAACGAGCGGCTCGAATTCCTGGGCGATGCGGTCCTGAACCTGATCGTCGCGCGCTACCTGTACAGCCAGTACCCGGACTGCGATGAAGGCGCATTGTCGCGCCTGCGTGCGGCCGTGGTCAGCGGCGAGTCACTGGCGCGGGTGGCCGCCGCACTGGAGCTCGGGCCCGCTCTTGCGCTCGGGGCCGGGGAACTTAAGACCGGCGGTTTCAGGCGCGAGTCGATCCTGGCCGATGCGCTCGAGGCGGTGTGCGGGGCGCTGTATCTGGAGGCCGGGCTCGAAGTGACTCAGGCGGCATTCCTTCGTGTGCTGGCGCCGACGCTCAATGGGGTGGAGGCCGCCGCCGTGAGCGCCGCCGAGGGGCAAAAGGATGCCAAGACCCGCCTGCAGGAGTGGCTCCAGGGACGGGGCCTGCCGCTTCCGCGGTATCAGGTGGTGCAGATTGCCGGCGAATCGCACGCGCAGACCTTTCGTGTGCACTGTGAGCTCGAGGGCATAAATAAGAGTGCCGAGGGGGAGGGCCTGAGCCGGCGCCGCGCCGAGCAGGCCGCCGCGCTACCACCTGCTGGCGCAGCTGGGCCTATGAGCGCTTTTCGCAGCGGTTATGTGGCGCTGGTGGGCCGCCCGAACGTCGGCAAATCGACGCTTCTCAATGCACTGCTCGGCCAGAAGGTCAGCATCGTCACCTCGCGCCCGCAGACCACGCGCCACCGCGTGCTCGGCATCAGCGAGTCGGACGCCGGCCAGATCGCCTTTCTCGATACGCCCGGCATGCACGAGGGGCCCAAGCGCGCGCTCAATCGCGCCATGAATCGCGCCGCCGGCGCGGCGCTGGGCGAAGCGGACCTGGCGGTCTTCATGGTCGAGGCGCTCAAGTGGACCGATGAAGATGACATGGCGCTCGCCCGGGTACTTCAGAGCGAGCGGCCGGTCATTGCGGTGATCAACAAGGTCGATCGCGCGCGGCCCCGCGAGCGGCTCCTGCCCTACATTGCACGGCTCGCCGAACGGGCGCAGTTCCTGGCCGTGGTGCCCGTTTCGGCGCTTCGTGCCGATAATCTCGAGCCGCTCCGCGCCGCGATCCTGGCGGCGCTTCCCGAGGGCGAGCGGATCTACCCGCAGGGACAGATCACCGATCGGAGCGAGCGCTTTCGCATCGCCGAGCTGATCCGCGAAAAGCTGACCCTCGAACTGGTCGAGGAACTGCCCTACGGGGTGGCGGTCGAACTTGAAAGCTACAACGAACTTGAGGACGGTCGAGTGGAGGTCGGCGCGGTGATCTGGGTCGATCGCGAAGGCCAGAAGCCGATCGTCATCGGTGCCGGCGGCTCGCGGCTCAAGCGCATCGGCCAGGCCGCGCGGCTCGAGCTCAATGCGCTGTTCGGGCGCCGTTACCACCTGACGCTCTGGGTCAAGGTGCGCGAGAACTGGGCCGATGATGCGCGGGCGCTCCACCAGCTGGAGGTCGAATGAGCCGCGCCAGCCACCGGGTCGAGTTCAGCGGCGGCTACGTGCTGCACCAGCGGCCCTACCGGGACACGAGCCTGATCGTCGAACTCTACACGCGCGATCACGGACGCCTGAGCGCCTTCGCGCGGGCCGCACGCGGGCCGCGCTCGCGCTTTCGGGGACTCCAGCCTTTCCGTCCGCTGCTGCTTTCCTGGGTCGGCCGGGGCGAAGCGCCCACGCTGACCGGCGCCGAGGGCGACGGGACCGCTCCGCCCCCGTTCGCACCCGAGCGGCTCCTGAGCGGTTTCTACCTCAACGAACTGCTGCTCAAGCTGACGGTGGCCCACGACCCGCAGCCCGAACTGTACGCGCACTACGTGTCGACGCTCGAGCAGCTGCGCGCGGGCGGATCGCTCGATGCGCTGCTTCGACGCTTCGAGAAGCGCCTGCTCGATCTGCTCGGCTACGGGAGCGAGCTCAGCTGCGAGGCCAACGGGTGCGCGGTGCGCGCGGATGCGTATTATCATTTCCACGCCGGCACCGGATTGTCGCCCACCGAGGCGGATGCGAACGCCGTGCAGGGCCGGGTGCTGCTGGCGCTGGCGGCCGATGAGCCTCTTGCCGATCCGGAAGCCCAGCGCCAGGCGCGCGCGCTGCTGCGCAGCGCGCTCGATCATTGCCTGGACGGTCGGGAACTGAATGTCCGCGCGGTCGCACGCGCGGTCGCCAACATGGAGCGGTCGGGCTGATGAGCATGGCACTTGAACTGGGCGTTAATATCGATCACGTCGCCACGCTGCGCCAGCAGCGCGGCACGCGCTATCCGGACCCGGTGCATGCCGCACTGATTGCCGAGCAGGCCGGCGCCGACAACATCACGCTGCACCTTCGCGAAGACCGCCGGCATATCCAGGAGCGCGACGTGCGCGCACTGCGAGGGCTCCTGGCCACCCGGATGAACCTTGAAATGGCCGCCACCGAGCCGATGCTGGACTTCGCCTGCGAGATGCAGCCGGCCGACTGCTGCCTGGTGCCCGAGCGGCGCGCCGAGCTGACCACCGAAGGAGGCCTGGACGTGCGTGGCGGGTTGAGCACCATCGCGCCCGCCTGCCAGAGGCTCGCAGCCGCTGGCGTTCGCGTGGCGCTGTTCATCGACCCGGACCTGAACCAGATCGATGCCGCCGCCGACAGCGGCGCGGCCGTCATCGAACTGCACACCGGTGAATATGCGGAGGCGAGCGGAACCTGGCAGGCGCAGGAGCTTGAACGATTGCGGCTGGCCGCGCGCCACGGATTGGCCCGGCGGCTTGAGGTGCACGCCGGACATGGACTCAACTACCGAAACGTGGGCCCGGTCGCGGCGATCAGCGAGATCACCGAGCTGAACATCGGCCATGCGATCATCGCCCAGGCGGTGTTTGAAGGACTGGCCGCGGCGGTGCGGGAAATGCGCGCGCAGATGCAACGCGCGCGCCGATGATTTTCGGTATCGGAGTCGATGTGCTGCAGTTCTCGCGCATTGAGAGCTGCTACCGGCGATTCGGGGAACATTTTGTCAATCGGCTGCTGCTGCCCGCCGAACGCGCACAGCTTGAGCGCACCAAGCGGCCCGAGCGCTTCCTGGCCATGCGCTTTGCCGCCAAGGAGGCCGTCGTCAAGGCCATGGGTACGGGCTTCGCGCACGGCATGTGGATCCGCGATGTGGGCATTGTTCAGAACTCCTGGGGCAAACCCGAGGTGGTCTACTCCGCGCGCGGGCAGCGCGTGCGGCGCAAGCTCGGGATCGGCGCGGGTCACGTGACGCTGACCGATGAGGCGGGACTGATCGTCGCGGTGGCCGTGTTGATGGCCGCAGGTGCGCGGCGCGCCAAGCCAAGGCCTGCTTCAGGCTTGCCCCGCAAGGCTCCCAAGAAAAGAGTGCGCGCGTGACGCGGCTGGTGTTTGACATCGAGACCGTGCCGGATGTCGAACTTGGCCGCCGGGTGCTCGGGATCGAGGCCTTAAGCGATGAGGAAGTGGCCAAGGCCATGTACACCGTGCAGCGCCAGCGCAACGGGAGCGAATTCCTGCCGCTCGAGCAGCACAAGGTGGTGGCGATTTCGTGCGTCCTGCGCAGCCGCGAGCAACTGCAGGTCTGGTCGCTGGGCGATGAGCACTCGAGCGAGGCGGAACTGATCGCACGCTTCTTCGATGGGGTCGATAAGTATTCTCCCGATCTGGTGTCCTGGAACGGGAGCGGCTTTGACCTGCCGGTGCTCCACTACCGCGCGCTCAAGGCCGGCGTGCAGGCGCCGCGCTACTGGGAGACGGGCGAGGAGGACACGAGCTTTCGCTTCAACAATTACCTGAGCCGCTACCACTGGCGGCACCTGGACCTGATGGATGTGCTCTCGAGCTTCCAGGGCCGGGCGCGCGCCTCGCTTAAGGACATGGCCCTGCTCCTCAATCTGCCCGGCAAGCTCGGCTTCTCGGGCGCGCAGGTCTGGGATGCGGTGCTGGCCGGGCAGCTGGGCGCGGTGCGCAATTACTGCGAGACCGATGCGCTGAACACCTACCTGGTGTTGCTGCGCTTTGAGTTGTTTCGTGGACGTCTGGACAAGGGCAATTACCTCCAGGAGCTCGAGCGCCTGAGGGAATGGCTGCGCGCCTCGGGCGCGGCCCATCATCAGCAGTTCCTGGCGGCCTGGGAGCCGGAGGCTTGAGGCCGGTCGGCCCGGCGCTCGTGGAGACCGGCCGCGTCGATTCGCTCAACCACGAAGCGGAGGGCGTGGTGCGCGGTGGCAAGACCGCCTTTGTCAGCGGTGCGCTGCCCGGCGAAACGATAAATTTCATCCGCCGCCGCCATCATCGCCAGCACGATGAGGCGCAACTGCTGGCCGTGCTCGAGCCGGCCGCCGAGCGCGTGGCGCCACGCTGCGCTCATTTTGGGGTCTGCGGCGGGTGCACGCTGCAGCATCTGGACAGCACCGCCCAGCTTACGATCAAAGAGCAGCAGTTGCGCGATACCCTCACGCGCGTCGGGCGGGTCGCTCCGCGCACCTGGCTTCCCCCGTTGCGCGGCCCGCCATGGCAATACCGCCGCCGCGCGCGGCTCGGTGCGCGCTACGTGCGTGCGCGCGAACAATCCATGGTCGGTTTTCGCGAGCGCTACTCGAGCCGGGTGGCGGAACTCGCGCGCTGCGAGGTGCTCGCAGCGCCCGTCGATGCGCTGATCGCACCCTTAGGCGCCCTGTTGAGCGCGCTGTCGATTCGCGAGCGTGTCCCGCAGATCGAAGTGGCGATCGCCGAGAACGCCGTGGTGCTGATCATTCGTGTGCTCGATGCGCCCTCGGAGGAGGATCGTCAGTTGCTGATCGAGTTCGCGCGCGCGCACGGCGTGCACCTGTACCTGCAGCCGGCGGGACTTAAGAGCGTCGCGCCGCTGACCGAGGCGTCCCCGCCCCTCGAATACAGCCTGCCGGATTTCTCGCTCCGGTTGCGGTTCGAGCCGAGCGATTTCATCCAGGTCAACGCCGAGCTCAACCGCGCGCTGGTCTCGCGCGTCGTGGAGCTGCTGGAACTCGATGAGAGCTCGCAGGTCCTCGATCTGTACTGCGGGCTGGGGAATTTCACCTTGCCCCTCGCGCGCCGCGCGGGGCACGTGGTCGGGGTGGAGGGCGAGGCCGCGCTGGTGGGCCGGGCGCGGGAGAATGCGGCGCTCAATGACATCGGCAATGTCGAGTTTTACACCGCCAATCTCGCCGGCGAGGATTTTGGCGCCGCCCCATGGGCGCGGCGATCCTTCAGCCACGCGCTGCTCGACCCACCGCGGGTCGGCGCGCGCGAGGTCCTGCCGCTGCTGGCGGCCCGCGGACTTCAACGCCTGGTGTATGTCTCCTGTCACCCGGGAAGCCTGGCGCGCGATCTGGGGATCCTGGTGCACGAGCTGGGCTTCGAGCTGCTCGCGGCCGGCGTGGCCGACATGTTCCCCCAGACCAGCCACGTCGAATCACTCGCGGTGCTCGTTCCGGGGACGGGCGCATGAGGGGCGGCTGGGAATCGGGCTCCTCCCTGAGCGACAATCCCGCAAGCGCGGTCAAGGGAAGGAGTGCGCCATGACGCTGGGACCCCTGATGGTCGATGTCGCGGGCCTGGAATTGACGGCCGAGGATCGCGAGGTGCTCACCCATCCGCTGGTGGGCAGCGTGATTCTGTTCACGCGCAACTACGCGGACCCCGAACAGTTGCGGGCGCTGGTGACGCAGATCCACGCCGTGCGAAATCCGAGGCTCCTGGTCGCGACCGATCAGGAAGGAGGGCGCGTGCAACGGTTCCGCTCGGGGTTCACGAAGCTCCCGCCGCTTCGCCTTATCGGTCACCAGTTCGATCTGGATCGCGCGGCCGGCCTGGAACTGGCGCGCCGGCACGGCTGGCTGATGGCCGCCGAACTTCTGAGCTGCGGGATCGATCTGTCCTTCGCACCGTGCGTGGATCTGGACTCGGGCCTCTCGGAGGTGATCGGCGATCGCGCCTTTCACAGCCGGGGCGCGGCGGTGGGCGAGCTGGCCGTGGCCTACATGCACGGCATGCGCGATGCGGGGATGTCGGCCACGGCCAAGCATTTTCCGGGCCATGGGGCGGTGGTGGCCGATTCCCACCTGGCCCTGCCCGTGGACCGGCGGGAGTACACCGACCTGAGCGAGGAGCTGACGCCTTACCGGCGGCTGATCGCCAACGGGCTGCCGGCCGTCATGGTGGCGCACGTTTTGTTTCCGAGCGTCGATGACAAGCCCGCCAGTCTCTCGCACCGCTGGATCGAGGGGGTGTTGCGGGACGAGTTGCGCTTTAATGGGGCGGTGTTTGCCGATGACCTTTCGATGGCCGGGGCGGCGAGTTACGGGGACATCCTCTCGCGCGCCGCCCAGGCGCTCGCGGCCGGGTGCGATGTACTGCCGGTGTGCAACTCGCGCGAGAGCGTGCTGCGATTGCTGTCCGGATTGCAGGTGGCTCCGGATCCGGCCTCGCACCTGCGCCAGGCGCGGCTGCGCGCACACGCCCATCCGGACCGAAACGAACTGCTGGCCTCAGACCACTGGCGGGCGTGCCGCGAGGCGCTTGATCAATGCGCGCAGCCGCCCCCCTTAAGGTTTAACTAAGTCATGGAAGAGTGGACTGCCCCGGTATTTCGCGCCGTCATCGATGCGGCCCCCGAAGGCATTGTCGTGTGTTCGGCCCAGGGCGCCGATCAGCCCGTCGTTTACGCCAATGCCGCCTTCGAGCGCCTGACCGGTTACGAGGCGCGTGAACTGATCGGCACGGACCTGCGGCGCCTGCAGGGCATTGATCGCGAGCAGGAGGGCCGCACTCGTTTGCGCCAGGCCCTGATCCAGGGTGCGCCCACCCGCGCGCTGCTGCGCAATTACCGCAAGGACGGCACGCAGTTCTGGAATGAGATCTTTCTGGAAGCGGTGCGGGACGAGGGCGGCACGGTGACGCACTTTGTCGGGTTTCACCGCGACGTCGGCGAAAGGGAGCGCGCGGCGGGCACGCAAAGCAGCGTCGGGCTTCCGAGCTGGGTGCGCGAGGACCGGCTCACGGGTCTTTTCTCCCGAAATTATTTCGAGGAGTTGCTGCGCCACGACTGGCAGATTGCGCGGCGTGAGGAGCGGCTCCTGACCGTCATGATGTTCGACATCGATGCGCACGAAGCCTATACGGAGCGATTCGGGCAGCAGGCGGCCGATGCCTGCGTGCGTCGCCTGGCCGGTGTCATCAATGCCTGCTTCCGGCGCGGCTCGGATCTGGTGGCACGGTGGCAGGGCGGCACGCTGATCGCCCTCGCGCGCAGCACGGGACCCTCGGCGCTGGAAGGTTTCGCGCACATGATCACCCAGCGCGTGCTCGATCAGAGCATCCACCATCCGCGCGGTGCCGCAGGTAAGTACGTCACGGTGAGCGTGGCGGTGGCCAGCCTGATGCCGACCGTCAAGCTCCAGCCGGAGGCCTTGCTGCGCGGCGCTGAACGAGCGCTGCTGCGCGCTCGCGCGCTGCAGGCGGGGCGCATCGTGATGGCGGCGGGCAAGGACTTTGATTGAGGCGGGGAACGGCAAGGCCATTGACCCTGTAGGGCGGCTCGAGACGCCTTGAGGCCCGAATTGTGCCGCGGTGGATGCCGCCCCCTACGGGAGCGGGAATCGTTGTGGATTCGACTCCGGTCGCCTAGTTCGTGGGGCGCGCGGCCGGGCTGACGATGGCGATGACGCCAAAGCCGGGGTGATCGAAATAATTCTTCTCGTTGAATTTCACCTTGCGCAATTCGCTCAGCGACCAGGCGGGATTCTCGCCCAGGCGCAGGTCAAAGCCCAGATGCAGGAACTGTCCGCGCTCCACGAATACGCTCCCTGACAGGCCCGAGACGTTGATGCCCAGCTGATCGAGCGTGATACCGACGTGCTTGGGCCAATCGGTGGCGCCCTGCACCCAGCCGGCATGCGCCAACACCTTCCAGGTTCCGCTGGCGCGCAATTTCGAGGCCACCGCGCCCAGTTGCATCTGCGAAGGCTCGAGGGTGCGGTAGACGGCCGGCGGGGTGGTGTTGGTATCGATCTGGTGGTTGAAGCCGCGTCCCTCGGCCGGAACGCTCAAGTCCTCACCCGAAGGCGCATCGATCGTACGGAAAATCACCACTTCGACCTGGTAGGCCCCGGTGGCGGGGGCGCTTGCGGCGGCCTGGAGCGGCGCGGCCTGCGTCATCGCCAGCAGAACGAGAATGACGAGCGCGGCGCGAAGCAGGGAGGCGGTGATTCTCATGGGGCTATGGTACCAGCCTGGCCGCCCGTGGCGCCGGAGAGCTCCTCGAGCAATTGCGCGGCAAATTCGAAACGCGCCGGTAGTGCGCTCAACCCGCGGCTAAAGCGCAACTTGAGCGGGCCCTCCATCCGGTAGTCGCGGGCCGGGCGCTGGATCAGACGGATGACCGCGGCCGCATCGATCCGGTTCTGGGCCTCGAACATGACGCTCCCGCCCTGCGCCCCGAGGTCCAGTCGTCGGATACCCAGCTCGCGCGCTCTCAGTCGGATGGCCGCCAGCTGCAGCAGATGGTTCGCCGGCGCGGGCAACGGGCCGAAGCGGTCGATCAGCTCCCCGCTCATGTCGGCCAGGTCCTGCGCACTGGCGCTGGCGATACGCTGGTAGAGGGCAAGTCTTAAGTGGACGTCCGGCACGTAGTCCTCGGGGAGCAATGCGGGCACGTGCAGTTCCACCTCGCTGACGGCCGCCAGCGGCCGCTCGAGCGAAGGGGCGCGGCCGGCACGGAACGCGCTGACCGCCTGCTCGAGCATATCGAGGTACATCGTGAGGCCGACCTCGGTCAGTTCGCCGGTCTGGCGCTCACCCAGGAACTCGCCCGCACCACGGATCTCAAGATCGTGCGTGGCGAGCATAAACCCGGCGCCCAGATCCTCCATCGATTCGATCGCCTCAAGCCGCTTGGCCGCATCGCCGGCAAGCGCGCGGCGCGAGGGCACGATCAGGTAGGCGTAGGCGCGATGGTGGGAGCGGCCCACGCGGCCTCTTAACTGATGGAGTTGCGCCAGGCCGAGCCGGTCGGCGCGATTGATCAGGATGGTATTGGCGGTCGGCACGTCGATCCCGCTCTCGATGATCGTCGTGCACACCAGCACGTTGAATCGGCGGTGATAGAAATCGACCATCAGTTGCTCGAGTTCGCGCTCGCGCATCTGCCCGTGCCCGAACCGCACCTGCGCCTCGGGCACCAAGGCGGCGAACTCGGAGGCGACCTTCTCGATGCTTTGCACCTCGTTGTGCACCAGGTAGATCTGCCCGCCGCGGCGCAGCTCCCGCAAGGCCGCATCGCGAAGCGTGGGCCCGTGCCACTCGCACACGAAGGTCTTGATGGCGAGCCGTGCGGCGGGCGGAGTGCTGATCAGCGACAGCTCGCGCAGGCCCCCCAGGGCCAGGTTGAGGGTGCGCGGGATCGGCGTGGCCGTGAGCGTCAGCACGTGCACTTCGGCGCGCAGGGTCTTGAGGCGCTCCTTGTCGCGAACCCCGAAGCGGTGCTCCTCATCGACGATCAGAAGCCCAAGGTTCTTGGCGCGCGCATCCGCGTGCAGGAGCTTGTGGGTGGCAATCAGGATATCGACCGAGCCGTTCTCGAACCCGGCCAGCACCGAATCGGCGGCCGGGCGTGTCCGAAACCGCGACAGCGCCTCGATCCGCACCGGCCAGTCGGCGAAGCGGTCCCGGAAGCTCTGCGCGTGCTGTTCGGCCAGAAGCGTGGTGGGCACCAGCACCACGACCTGCCGTCCGGACTGGACCGCGACGAACGCGGCGCGCATGGCCACCTCGGTCTTGCCAAAGCCCACATCCCCGCAAATGATGCGGTCCATCGGCGTGGGCTGCGCGAGGTCCTGCAACACGCGGGCGATGGCCTCGGCCTGGTCGGGCGTCTCCTCGAACGGGAACGCGTTGGCAAAGGTCTGGTATTCGAGTTCGCCGGCGCGCAGCACCGGGGCCTGACGCGCGGCGCGGCGCGCGTGCAGGTCGAGCAGTTCCGCCGCCACATCGCGCACCGCCGCGGCGGCGCGCCGCGCGGCACGCGCCCACTGTTCGGTCCCGAGCTTGTGGAGCGGTGCGCTCTCCGGGCTCCCGCCCGCATAACGGTTGACCAGGTGCAGCGCGTGCACGGGCACGTACACGCGATCGCCGTCGCGATACTCGAGCACCAGGAATTCGCCCAAATCGCCCCCGATCTTCATCACTTCAAGACCGCGGTAGCGCCCCACCCCGTACTCGGCGTGCACGACCGGCGCCCCGGGCTCCAGGCTCTGGAGGTTACGCAGGATCGTGGCCGGATCGGCGGCGCTCCGGCGCCGGCGCCTCTCCTGGCGCGCGCGCGTGCCGAACAGCTCGCTTTCTGCGAGCAGCATCAGCGGCGGGGCGCGCAGGCTCAGGCTCCGCACTTCGGGGGCGACCAGGATGGCCAGCTCCGCGTGGCCGGTGACGAACTGCGGCCAATCGCTGATCTGCCGCGGGGTGCGACCGTGTGCGCTGAGCATCTGGCTGATCACCTCGCGCCGCCCGGGCGAATCGGCCGCCAGCAGCACCCGTCCCTGATAGGCCTGGAGGAATTCAAGCAACGGGGCGAGGGGCTCGGTGGCGCGCGCGTCGAGCTGGAAATTCTTCGGCAGCAGGCTCGCGCGATCCTCCATCGCCTCCGGTGCGCCCGGCGCCGGGCCGAAACGCTCCAGGTGCACGCGTGCGTGCCGCGCGAGGCGCGACTGAAGCTCGTCGACGGGAATGTAGATTTCCTCGGGCGACAGCAACGGGCGTTCGACATCGTGCCGGTACTGCTCGTGACGCGCCTTGATGGCCTCCCAGGCCGCCTCCAGCGCGCCCTCCAGTCCCGGGTCCGTGGCAAACACCAGCTCCGGCGGCAGGTAGTCGAGCAGGCTCGCGGTCTGATCGAAGAACAGCGGCAGGTAAAATTCGATGCCCGGTGGCGCCAGTCCCTCACTGACGCCCCGATAGACGCTCAGGCGCGCGACATCGCCGCTGAAGCGCAGCCGGAAGCGCCGGCGAAATTCGCGCACCGCCTCGGCATCGAGCGGCAGCTCGCGCGCCGGAAGCAGCCGCAGGCTCTCGATGGCTTCCTGCGAGCGCTGCGTGTCCGGATCAAAGCGCCGGAGCGAATCGATCTGATCATCAAGAAGATCGATGCGGACCGGAGCGAGCGTGCCCATCGGCCACACATCGAACAGCGACCCGCGTAACGCGAATTCACCGGGGCCGCTCACCTGGCTGACGCTGGCATATCCTGCGGCCACGAGGCGGTGCCGAAACGGCTCGATCGAGAGCTGTGCGCCCCGCTCGAGCGCGAAGCTGCGCGCGCTGACGTAGTCCACCGGCGGCAGACGCGCGAGCAGGCTCTCGGTGGTCAGCAGCAGGATTCCGCGCTTGAATTCCGGAAGCCGGGCGAGCGTCGCCAGGCGCTCGGAGACGATGTCCGGGTGCGGGGAGAACTGATCGTAGGGCAGGATCTCCCAGTCCGGCAGCGTGAGGATTTCGAGCTCCGGGCCGCCGAAGAAGCGCAGCTCGATCGCCAGGCGCTCCAGTTCGCGCGCGTCGGCGACCACGCAGCTCCAGGGACGATCATCGGCGTTGACCGCTTCGGCCAGCGCCAGGGCACGCGCGCCCGCATGCCATGCCGGCCAGTGCAACTGGGAGGCGCCAGGCGCAGGGAGCGTGGGGCGGATCAGCGCGGACATGCAAAAGGAAGCCGTACCGGCGGCGATGAGGCCGGCTTTGAGGCTAGGGGCTGGGAGCTTACCGGGCTAGGCGGTGATTACAAGACCGGCCGTGAATCAGGAGCCGAGGGCGACCGCGTCGATGACCCGGTCTTTTTCGAAAAACACGCTGAAGCTGGCATAGTCCCAGCGCGTGATCGGCGGTGCGCCGACCGCGTCGTGGCGCGCCTGGGGCGCCCCGAACTTGGCCTCGACCGCGCTCATGGTCGAGCCACGGGCCGGACGCGCGACCGTGGAGGGGAGGACTTGGACTTGATCGTCCACCACGATCGTTTCGGCCGACGCCAGGGCCCCCCCGAGGGTGGCCAACGCCACGGCAATCGTCAACGTACCCGTTTTCATCGAAGATCTCCTCGAGGCGCCCGCAGCGGCCCGCCTGACCGCATTGATGATCATACCACCGGCCCAAACGCCCCCCGCGCCGTGAAGCGCGCTCCCATGTGTGCTTTGGGCCGGCACTTCCTGAAACTGTGATCCCCGTCCGGTTTCTGCGCGGCGCCCGGTGCCGGCATGATGTAATGCGCGGCTCATGTTTCAGCCGTTATCACTGTTTGTGGGCCTGCGCTACGTGCGTGCCCGCCAGCACACCTTCTTCGTCTCGTTCATCACCTGGGTGGCGCTGGCCGGGGTGGCGCTCGGCGTGGCCGCGCTGATCGTGGTGCTCTCGGTCATGAACGGGCTCAAGGGCGAGCTGCGCGACAGGCTCCTGACCCTGACCGCGCACGCTCGAGTGGTCGATGAGCGTGCGGCGCAGGATGTGGATGATGGGCTCCTGGGCACGCGCCTGGCCGCGCTCCCGGGCGTCATCGGCGTCGCCCCCTACATGGACCTGCAGGCGCTCGCGATGCACGGGAACGAGATGGTGCCGGTGACACTGCGCGGGATCGATCCGCGGCGCGAACCGGCGGTCACGCATCTGCAGCCGCTTCTGATCGCCGGTTCCCTGGCTACACTTCGCGAAGGGAGCAATCGCTTGATCCTCGGGGAGGCGCTGGCCGATCAGCTCGGCGTGGCGGTGGGCGATTCGATATCGCTCCTGGTGCCGATCGCCACCGCCGATGCGCCGCCCGAGCCGCGCTTGCGCATGTTCAGCGTCGCGGGGGTTTTCTCCGCGGGCATTCAGGACCA
Source organism: uncultured Gammaproteobacteria bacterium (assembly GCA_963795685.1). Taxonomy (GTDB): domain Bacteria; phylum Pseudomonadota; class Gammaproteobacteria; order Steroidobacterales; family Steroidobacteraceae; genus FEN-1191. The sequence continues at coordinate 2,492 of CAWCJE010000009.1, read as the reverse complement.
CGATTCGACCCTGGCACTCGCCACGCTCGCCGATGTGCGCGCGTTTGCGCCCAAGGCGGTCGGAGCGAGCGGGCTTCGGATTCGCTTCCGCGACGCGCTGGCGACCCCGCAGTACATGCCGGCGGTGCGCGCCGCGGCGGGCCCTTCCATGCTGGTGCGCGACTGGACCCAGGATAATGCCAATTACTTTCGCGCCGTGCGCATCGAGAAGACGATGGTGGCTCTGATCCTGCTGCTGATCGTGGGCGTGGCGGCCTTCAACATCGTGGCGATGCTGGTGATGGTGGTGACCGATAAGCGCACCGACATCGCGATCCTGCGCACGCTCGGGGCCGCTCCCGGAACGGTGCTTCGCATCTTCATCACCCAGGGACTGGTGATTGGCTGGTGCGGGGTGGCGGCCGGTGTGGGCTTAGGCGTGCTGGTGGCCAGCAACGTGGGCCGCATCGCGCCGTTTCTTGAGCGATTGTTGGGGTTTCACTTCTTCGATGCCGACGTGTTCTACATCACGGCCCTTCCTTCCGAGTTGCAGGCACCGGATGTGCTTTGGATCAGCGCCGCCGCGCTCCTGCTGACGCTTGCGGCCACGGTGTATCCGGCGCTGCGCGCCGCGGCGACGCCACCGGCCGCGGCGCTGCGCTACGAGTAGCCGATGGGCGCACCGTATGAACTGATGATCGGCACGCGCTACCTGCGCTCGACGCAGCGGCGCGGGTTCCTGTCCTTTATCTCGCTGGTCTCGATGCTCGGCCTGGCGCTGGGCGTTGCGGTGCTGATCGTGGTGCTTTCGGTCATGAACGGATTCGAGCGGGAACTTCGGACCCGCATCCTGAGTGTGACCGCGCACGCCACGCTGATGGGGATCGATGGCACGCTTCCCGACTGGCGCGCCGCGCAGCGCCTGGCCGAGGCGCACCCGGAAGTCACTGCGGCGGTGCCTTACGTCGAGGTGCAGGCCATGCTCGTGCACGGGGCGCGCTCGGCGCCGACCCAGCTGCGCGGGGTGCTGCCGGCGCAGGAGCAGCGCGCCGTGAGCCTCGCGCAGCACATCAGCGGCGGGCGCATCGAGGCGCTCCAGCCCGGAAGCTACCGGATCGTGCTCGGCGATGCGCTGGCCGAGTCACTCGGGGTCGGCGTGGGCAGCGATGTGGTGCTGATTGCCCCGCGCGGGAGCGTCACGCCGGCAGGATTTGCCCCGACCATGCGCCGCTTCCAGGTGAGCGGACTGTTTCACTCGGGCATGTACGAGTACGACAGTGCGCTCGCCCTGGCCCCGCTCCAGGATACCGCGCGCATTTACCGGCTGGGCGATAAGGTCACCGGGCTCAGGCTCGCGCTGCGCGATCCGCTGGCCGCGCCGCGCGTGGTGCGGGATCTGGCGCGGCAGATCGGCGGTGGGTTCTACGTGAGCGACTGGACGCGCAATCACGCCAGTTTCTTTCGCTCCATCCAGGTCAGCAAGACGATGATGTTCATGATCCTGATCCTGGTGGTGGCGGTGGCGGCGTTCAATATCGTCGCGACACTGGTCATGGTGGTCAAGGAAAAGCGTCCCGCGATCGCCACCTTGAGAACCTTAGGGGCCCTGCCGCGCAACGTGCTGGCGATCTTCACCGTGCAGGGGATGCTCATCGGACTGGCGGGCACGATCGGCGGAGCGCTGCTCGGATGGTTCATCTCCTCGCACGTGGCCGGGCTGGTGGCCGCCATCGAGCGCCTGAGCGGGCAGCAGTTTCTTGATGCGCGCGTGTACTTTATGAGCGAACTGCCCGCGTACGTGGAATGGCATGACGTCGTGCAGGTCTGTGCGCTGGCCTTTCTGCTGTGCACCGCGGCGACGTTGTATCCTGCGTGGCGCGCGGCGCTTACCCAGCCGGCGGAGGCTCTCAGGCATGATTGAACAGCAGGGCGAGAGCGCCCCTATTGTGCTGCGGGCTCAAGGGGTCGAGCGACGCTTCCAGGAGGGATCGACCACGCTGGAAGTATTGCGCGGCCTGGATCTTGAGGTGCGCGCCGGTGAGCGGCTGGGCGTCATCGGGGCGTCCGGATCGGGCAAGACCACCTTGCTTCAGATCCTGGGCGGACTGGACCGTCCGGACGGCGGAAAAGTGCAGATCGACGGGCGCGACCTGCACGCTCTTTCGGAAACCGATCGCGGCGCGCTTCGAAACCACACGATCGGCTTTGTCTACCAGTTCCATCATTTGCTGGCCGAGTTCAGCGCGCTGGAGAATGTGGCCATGCCGCTGCTGGTGCGACGCATGAGCGCTGCGGCTTCGCACCGGCGCGCGCAGGCGCTGCTTGAGCGCGTGGGCCTGGGAGCACGGCTCAAGCACCGACCTCATCAGCTCTCGGGCGGTGAGAGGCAACGGGCCGCGGTGGCGAGGGCCCTGGTCACAAGCCCGCGCCTGGTGCTCGCCGATGAGCCCACCGGGAATCTGGATGGCCGCAACGCCGAGCAGGTTTTTGCCCTGATGCTCGAGCTCAATCGC
>CAWCJE010000008.1:0-142582 GCA_963795685.1 uncultured Gammaproteobacteria bacterium | reverse complement strand
AGTGTCCTTATCGGAGGTCCTATAAATAATGGAAGTTACATTATCGAACTGATAATGTTCAGCATGGACGATCCGAAGGTCTACGGCGCGAGCCGCGAGCGCAGCGCCAATGTCTCCTACCCGGACGTGGAACGGACCGCGCTCGAAATCCTGGCCACCGGACGCCGCCCCTCGGTCCAGACGGTCCGCAAGCACCTGGGGCGAGGCTCGGCAGCGACGATTGCCACGGCCCTGAAGCGCTTCTGGCAGGATTTGGGCGTTCGGGCCCAAAATGATCCGGCGGCCCTCACGCGCCTTCCGGGCGAGATCATCGAGGCGGTCGAAACAATCTGGCAGCGCGCTCTTGCCCTAGCCGCGCAGAGCGCGAAGAACGATCACAACGCGGCGCGCGAACGGCTGGAAAAAATCAAGATCGAGAATGAGGCGCGGGCGCAATCCTTCGAGGGGCGCGAGCGCGCCTATGAGAGCGCGGCCCGGGAGCGCGAGCGGGCGCTTGGCGACTCGCGCGACCATCTGCTGTCCACCTTGAGGATGCTGGAGAGCGATCGCGTGAGCTTAAGAGCGCGCGAGGCGAGGATTACCGCGCTCGAGTCCCAGGTGGAAGACTACCGGCAGCAGCTGACCCGACTCATCGCGCGCGCGGTGGTGAAGAATCGGATTCTGGTCGATCGCAGGCCCCAGGCTCCGAGTCGCCGCAAGCCGGGTGTACCGGCCAGGCGTCGCCCCGGTGCCAAGAAGCCGCGACCCGCACTAAAATCAAAACGCCGTGCCCGACGATAACCCACACACCCCACTGAGGCCGGCGGCGCGCCGAATCGACAATGCTCGGCAGGTCCGCCGATGAGCCCTTCAACTCTGGGATACGCGAAGACCAGCGCGGAAGTTGTGGTGTCCGTCCAAATTGGCCGGGCGGCGCCCCTGGGCCCGGAGGGTGTACTGAGCGGGTTTGTGAAGCGCTCGGTTTCCGGGCTGATCGAGGTGAACCCGACGGGCCTTTCGGGGGATGAGCAGGCGGATCCTCGGGTGCACGGCGGCCCCGAGAAGGCCGTGTACGGCTACCCGGAGTCGCGCTATGAGGCATGGCGCACGACCTACCCGCAGCACTTAGCGCTGCTGATGCCGGGCGGATTTGGCGAGAACCTGACCATTGCCGGTTGTGATGAGACCACGGTGTGTCTGAACGATATCGTCAGGGTCGGCAGCTGCCTGCTGCAGGTGAGCCAGCCGCGACAGCCCTGCTTCAAGTTCGCGCTTCGCTTTGCCGATATAGCCATGCCGCACGCCATGATCCGAAACGGTTACTGTGGCTGGTACTATCGTGTGCTGGAGCCTGGGCGGCTTGCGGCCGGCGACGCCCTGTCACTTGAGGATCGCCCTCACCCGCTCTGGCCCATTGACCGGGTCAATCGACGCATCCTTCAGCGCCGCGGTACGCCGGAGGAAAAGTCCGAGTTCGCGGCCCTCGCGCCGAACCCACACCGATCATAGCTCGCCCGCGGCTTGGGCCGCTCCTTGTTGCGCGATCGGCGGGGCACCGCCGCAGAACCGGGCGTCTTTGGGCCTGTCCCGTGATTGCAGTCCCTTGCAGCGCGCGCGCGCCCGTAGAAATGCCGAGTCGGCTCATTCCCGCTTCACGATCTCCACATGCATGGTCGAATCCACGCCGGCGATGGGTACGGGCATGTGATAGTCGAAGGTTTCTCCGACCGCGCCCTTGAATTCAAAGGGCAACACCTCGTGGCCCGCGGTCGTGGTCTGGGTGGTGGTCACGCCGTGGTAGGGACAGGTGATCGACGAATCGGTGACGGTCGGTGAGGTATTGGCGAATTGAAACTTCATGGACTGCTCCAGGGAGGTTTCAATGGCCTGGCCGGAGGCGTGGAAGGTCAGGCCGCTGCTGGCCGTGCCGCTGCACGGTGCCGCGGTGGCCGTGCTCTGAAAATTGGCGGCGCCGTCCCCCTTGAAGGTGCCCTCGTCATCAAAAGTAATCGGAACGTCCACGGGCTGCATGACGCTGTGCCGATGAACAAAGCCGATGTTGATGTCATTCACCGTAGACACCCGAATGGCGTAATGGATGGGCTCGCAACCGCAGGACCTGTCGCCCCTGAACTCGCCGCCGGTGCTCTTGATCCACGCCTTGGCGAGATCGAGAAGTTCCGTTTGCGTGATGCGGGGGGGCTCAAGGCGGACCTCCTTGAAATTCTTCAGATCGAGGCCGCGGTCGCCGTTAAAGGCCGTGCCCGCGAAATTGTTGCCGCCGTTGTCGTCGGTCAAGTGGCCGAGGAAGTCCTCGCCCGTGGGGATGTTTTCCCGGATCTGTTTGCATATCGTTGTGGCATCCCTGCCGACGAAGGCAAGGTCATCCGGCGCCGTCATCCAGATTGACTCTGCATCTGGACCGCCCCTGGTTGGGCGAGCCATGCTGTCGTGGCAGTCGTTGCAGTCGGATTCGGCGATAGAGGCTCTTTCCCGCTTTTTGCCGCCATGCGCGAACAGCGACTTGGGGGCGTTGGGGTTTTCCTTGTCCTCTCCAATCCCGTCGATGTAGGGATTGACGCGGCCGTGGCAGCCCGTACAGCGATTCTCGCTGGTGATGGCGGCGGCAATTTTGGAGAACGCATCAATCGATTTCTGCGTTTGGTCGTCCGAGAGCGGGCAGATCGTTCCGTCCGGCGGCGTCTTGCTGGTAAATTGAGCAAGCGCCACAGTCGAGGCGAAGACCAGAGCGGCAGGCAGCCCCACCGGTAAAATCAGCCGCCGCCATGGCTTGGCTCGGCGTGTGTGCCCGGCATGATTCATTTGATGCGCCCCCTACGCCTCTTCTCGCACACAATCCCCGCGCAAGCAAATCACTACCCCGCAGACCCACTGCGGCCCTTAAGACTCGTAATATAGTCCGCTCGCCCCGCTCATTCCTTTCACCCCTTGCTGGAGGCACGCCCATGACGGTGCTGGTAACGCGAGATCAAAGCAGGCCGATGCGCCAGGAAATCCGCATCGGTGCTCATGCGCTCGCAGTGGACGAAAAGGTCGAGCAGGGCGGTGAGGACTCCGCGCCCACCCCCCATGATTTTTATGACGCGGCGTTGGGCGCGTGCAAGGCCATGACCGTGCTCTGGTACGCCCGGCGCAAGGGCATCCCGGTCGAGAGCATCGAGGTGCGCGTGGAGCGCGACAGCAGCCAGGAGCGCGCGGGAACGTATCGCCTCGACGCGCAGCTCCGCCTCGGGGGTGCGCTCAGCGCGGCACAGCAGCAGGAACTGTTGTCTGTCGCCGCCAAGTGCCCAATTCACAGGCTGATGACCGATGTGACCACCGAAATCACCACCTCCTTGGCCAGCTGACCGTCATGCCGATCGAACGTCTCCTGCCGCCTCTGATCAAAGAACTCTCGCCTGGTTTTTCAGTCCGTCGTTCCCTGCCCACGCACCTGCAGCGGGCCATCGGACCGTTCCTGTTCTTTGATCACTTTGGGCCGGTCGAGGGCCATCCGGGCGATAACCACGATGTGCGCCCGCACCCCCACATTGGTCTGGCCACGGTCACCTACCTGTTCGAGGGGGCAATGCAGCACCGTGACAGCCTGGGCTCAGTCCAGCGCATCGAGCCTGGGGCGATCAACTGGATGAGCGCGGGCGCCGGGATCGTGCACTCGGAGCGCATCCCTCCGGACCTCAAGCGCACCGGCTGGCACTCGCACGGCCTGCAGCTGTGGGTGGGACTGCCGATTGAGAAAGAAGAATCCGCACCGTCCTTCCAACACACCGCGGCCGGCGACATCCCGACGTGGATGCACGACGGCGTGACGGTACGCCTGCTGATCGGCTCGCTCCAAAACCAGCGCTCGCCGGTCGCAACGGCCTCCCCGACGCTGTACCTGGATATCGACGCCTCACCCGGCGGCACGTTCCAGCTTCCGGGCCTTATGCAGTCGAGCATCGTGGAGCGCGGCTGTTATTCCGTGGACCGGGCGATCGAGATCGACGGTGCCGAATTGCCGCCCTACACGCTCGCCGTGCTCGAAAAGGGCAAGGAGACTCTGATTCATGCCCCGCGGGGTGCCCGGTACGTCGTGGTTGGTGGCGAGTCGCTCGACGGTGGGCGCCGCCATATGTGGTGGAACTTCGTCTCCTCGCGCCGCGAACGTATCGAAACGGCCAAGGAGTTCTGGCGCCGTCAAGCGCTGGGACAGGTGCCGGGCGAGACGGAGTGGATCCCTTTGCCGGAATGATTTGACACCACATCAAGACACCGTTCCCGCCGATTGGCCTGCCCCCTGGGTCACGCGATGGCCAATCACCCTCAATCGATAGCTCCCGGACCAAAGCCCTGACCGGCACAGACCTGCGCCTGCAAAACAATAACGAGTCGCTGGCGATGGAATGGGCTATCCGGGCTACATCTTCACGGTGTCGAGAGCCTCTACAGCGCTGTTTGGCACCTGAGCGTAGGAGGTGTCTGACATCATTTCAGGCGAAAGAATCAATTTGCTTCCTTGTTCGCCGACGGACCCACTCTTTCGAATACGGCACCCTAGCGTTCAAGGCCTATTCAAAGATCGAATGGCCAAGAGGTGACTTATGAGTTTAATCCCCCATGCTGGCAGATGCGTCGCTGTGGCCATTGCCGGTACTTTCTTCGTCTTCGGCTGTGCTTCCAATCCCCCCGCCGATCCACAAATCGCGGTTGCCAAGCAATCGATGGCCCGCGCCGAGCAATCGGGGGCTCCCCAGGATGCACAAGCGGAACTCTCAGTCGCCCGCGATAAATTGGCTCAGGCAGAGAAGGCGAATGCCGATCACAAGGAGCCGCTGGCCACGCAACTGGCTGAACAGGCGAATGTCGACGCGCAGGTCGCGGAAGCCACAGCCCTGCAGCAGCGCGCCCACAAGGCGGCCGCGCAATTTGATGCCAGCATGCAGACTCTACAGCAAGAGTCGCAGCGCAATTCTCAACCCCAGCCTTAGTAGGAAATCGATATGAGTAAGAACAAGCTATTCTGGACAGGGCTGAGCCTGACCCTTCTGGTATGCGGATGCGCATCGACCCCCCAGCCCAACGCCGCTCTCGAAAGCGCTCGCGGGGCCGTGCAGGCGGCGGAAGCGGATCCGAATGTCCCAAAATATGATGCCGTCGACCTGGAAACAGCAAAGAAGCATCTTGCCGACGCCGAGGCCGCGGTAGCCCGTCACGACGAAACCGCCACCGCCCAGTCGGCTTACCTCGCGAGTCAAACAGCCCGCCTGGCACAACTGCGTGCGTCATCCAAGGCCGACGATGCGCGCGTCGCCGCAGGACAGGCCGAGCGTGACCAGATCCTCCTGGCAACACGCGCTCGGGAAGCAGAAGCTGCGAAGGCTAATGCCGCTCGATTGCAAGCGGAGGTGGACGCACTGAAGGCTAAGCCCACCGATCGCGGACTGGTTCTCACGTTGGGCGATGTGCTCTTTGCCACGGGCAAGGCGGAACTCACTTCCGGAGGGGCCGGCAAGATCCAGCAACTGGCGCAATTTCTGAATGAGCATAAGGACCGGCGTGTACAGATTGATGGCTTTACCGACAGCATAGGCAAGGACGATTACAACCTCGATCTGTCTCAGCGCCGGGCCAATGCCGTGCAAGCAGCGCTCGTCGCCCAGGGCATCGAGGCGAGCCGGATTTCTACACACGGCTACGGAAAAGAATTTCCGGTGGCGGATAACAAGGATTCGGGCGGCCGACAATTGAATCGTCGGGTCGAGGTCGTCATTGGCGGTGAGAACAACGCGGCGATCGCGCCGCGCAGCGGCTAACACTGCACCGACGCGGATCTGGAATTAGGTTGGGTCCGGGGCTAGGGGGTAAAAATCAGCGCACTCTAGCCTTTGGATTCTCCCTCATCGGACCGGGTTGTTGATTGAAGCTGGCGTGCTGTTTAGTGCGCGCTAGGAACTAGGCGACCTGGACTCTACGCAGGGCATTCAAGTCAGGTCGCGCGTGTTTGCGATAGGTAATTCGAGCCCAGATATGTAATCCTTGGCTTGAAGGCCCGTGTGCCTTTGTGCTTGAATGCCCGCGCTGTGCGATCCACACTGGTTTCCACCCTTGCAAAATTGGAACTCAGAACCAGCGACTCCCCCTTCGCTCGGGTAAACCAGTTCGCACTGGTCCTCCTGGCAACGGCCCCGCTTCTTGCGTTGGGCGCTGAAAGTACCCTACCTCCAGAAAGTTTTGGCAGCTTACCGCTGCAGACTTACGTGCGACTTAGCCCGAATGGGCGCTGGCTTGCATGGACAGACAACAGCAGGGCAACACCCAATGTGGTCATGTTTGATCTGGAAGCGCGAAAGGTGCAACGCCTGCTGGAGGTTCCAGAGAAAGCAAAAATTCGTGACTTGGCGTGGAATGACAATGAGACGTTGCTGACTGTGGTCAGCGAGACCGCCGTTTCGCGAAGCCACGGACAACCCTCCGACGAAACTTTTCGAGTGATTGCGCACGACACCAGCGGCGGCGCCGCCCGACTTCTCCCTTACGCCCAACTCATTGCTTGGAGAACAACGAAACCCCATACGGTCATTATGGCCGTGTCGGCATGTAAGGAAGTTGTCGCCAACTGCCTTATCGAGGTGGACACCCGAACCGGTAATAGCACATACCTAAAGGCCGGCAACCAATTTACAGTGGGCTGGGTTGTTGACCGCAATGGACATGCGGTGGCTCGCGCCGACTGGGACTACTTCAAACACCAGTATCGAGTGCTGGTGCTGTCTTCGGATGAGTTCGGCGACGAGAGCGTCAAGGAAGTGTTTCGCACCGATGACAGCGAGCCTCCCAACCTCGACGGATTATTGGCCGACGGATCGGCGTTGGTTTTGCTGGGCACGAATGGCCGCAATCACAGAGCGGCGTGGGCGCTGCCGCTGGATGGTTCCAAACCCAAGCTGTTAGCCGAAGAGGTGGACGCTGACATTACGGCGACTTACCAGGACCCTTATAGCGGTGCAATCATCGGGGTGTACGCTAGCGGCACCAAGACAGAGATTCATTGGATCGATCCGGCGGCCCAGCATCGTCAGACACTGGTCCAGGAAATCTTCCCTAACCGACAGGTCACCGTCTACGGATGGACGGCAGATGGAACCAAGACCATTGCCGAGGTGGAAACTCCCTCGAGTCCCCCGGTCTACTACTTAGTGAATTTTGCCACGCATCGTGCGGAGATTGCGGCTGAGGAATACCCCGCACTCGCCGGCGCCTCCCTGGGTACCTGGAAGGAAATCAGCTATAGGGCTCGTGACAACACCCTGATCCCGGCCTATCTCACCATGCCGCCGGTCCATCCCGAGCACAGCGTAGCGCTGATTGTGCTGCCGCATGGCGGTCCGTCAGCGCGAGACTTGCCGGAATTCGATTGGTTGGTTCAGTTCTTAGCCACTCGCGGCTATGCAGTGCTTCAACCGCAGTTCCGCGGTTCCACCGGATTTGGCGACATCTTCCACGAAGCGGGTTACCGGCAGTGGGGCGGCCTCATGCAGGATGACGTAACCGACGGTGTTCATGCCATGATTTCTCAAGGGATCGCCGATCCGCACCGAATTGCCATCGTGGGTGCTTCATACGGCGGATATGTTGCACTCGCAGGTGCCGCCTTCACGCCCGATCTTTACTCGTGTGCCGCAAGTATCAATGGCGTTTCCGATCTTCCCGCTATGATGCGTTCCGTCGTTCCGGTTTTCGGGGGAGTGGTATCAACGTCGATGTCGGAATGGAAGGCGCATGTGGGCGCTCCGAATGATCCGAATCTGGCATCGAAGTCGCCTATCAACTCGGTCGATACCATAGAAGTGCCTATACTTCTTGCTTACGGCACCGGCGACGGCATAGTACCCACCGAACAATCACTGCGTATGGCGCACGCACTCGAGGTCGCAGGGAAGAAGGTCACGCTCGTTAAATTACAGGGCGAGGACCACTGGCTTTCGCGCACTGACACTCGGGTCGACGTTCTCAGGAAATTGGAGAGTTTCCTCAAGGGCTGCCTGTAACCTACTTCCCGAACCCCCTTTTGGATGCCATTTGATTGAACCGCCCCGGCATGGTGTTCGCCATGGCCCGCGCCAGAAGCAGTGAACTTTTGTTAAACTTCCCGCTCCTGCGACCTTAGCCGCGTAATCTCAATAGCCATGAGCTCACTCTGATACCGTTTCACGGACCTGGACCTTCTATGCGGGCGACTGGCACGAGGGCAATATTTCGCTTTGGGGGCCTCGCACTCACGCGATTTGGCTGGGATCCTCCGTATTCGATGGGGCCCGGGCCTTTGAGGGCGTCACGCCGGATCTCGACCGTCATTTCACCCGCGTCAACGACTCGGCCGTAAAACTCGGTCTCAAGGCCCTGGTTACGGTAGATACCTGGTTAGGTCTGGCAAGAGACGGCATCAAGCGCTTCGGGCCCAAGCCCGAACTCTATATTCGACCCATGTACTGGGCCGAAACCGGAAGCCCGCTCTCGGTACCGGCCGATCCCGCCTCCACGCGCTGGTGTCTGACGATGTACGACACGCCGATGCCAAGCCCGGCTCAGACGAGCATCACGCTGTCTCCGTTTCGCCGGCCGTCGATTGATACGATGCCGGTCGACGCCAAGGCCGGATGCCTCTACCCGAATAACGCCCGTGCGCTTATCGAGGCGGCCGGACGTGGTTTTGACAACTGTCTGCTGCGCGATCTGCTCGGCAATATTGCGGAATTGGGCACCGCGAACATCTTCATGGCCAAGGACGGAATCGTATACACGCCGATCTCGAACGGGACTTTCCTCAATGGCATCACTCGGCAGCGTGTGATCGGCCTGTTGCGAAAGGCCGGCGTGGACGTGCGCGAAACCGTCCTTACGTACCCGGACTTTGAAAACGCGGATGAGATCTGGAGTTGCGGCAACTATGCCAAGGTCGCGCCGATCACACGGATCGACGCCCGAGCAGTGCCGGCAGGACCGCTCTACCGAAAGGCGCGCGAGCTGTATTGGGAGTTCGCGCACAGCTGATTGCAGTCCGCCCGATCGGAGCCGTCTCAAGGATCTGGCCGCGATATTCTGCAGGTGTGATCAAGATGAAACTCCTGGCGATCCTCGGCGCCGCCGCCATCATAGGGTGGTCTGGACCCGCAGGCGCCGCCGCCGGAGACAATCTCTATACAAAACCGGGACAGCTCGTCTCGGTCGCCGGCGCTCGCTTGAACCTCTACTGCATGGGCACCGGCTCTCCTGCGGTCATCTTCGATTCAGGCTGGGAAGACTGGGCGCCGGCCTGGGCCATCGTCCAGCCGGCCGTGGCCCGGTGGACTCGCGCGTGCAGCTACGATCGCGCCGGTGCGGGCTACAGCGAGGCGGGTCCGATGCCGCGCACGAGCGTGCGCATTGCCGACGAACTGCGCAGCGCCCTGCATCACGCGGGCGTCAAAGGACCCTACATCTTGGTGGGCCACGCCTTCGGTGGGGACAATGTGCGCACGTTTGCGGTCCGGTATCCGGCAGAGACCGCCGGGCTCGTCTTAGTAGAAGCGGACGCGACCGCACCGGAGGATCATCGGGGTGACGGCGAGGCCATTGCGGAACTTCGCGAGTGCCGCGACGCCATCGCTAGTAGCAAAACGACTCCCCCTGCTTCCTCCACGTCCCGGACGAACTGATCGCACTTGCGCCCAGCAGTTTTTTCGCGGCCTACCGGAGGCGATGTGGTCGCCGGACCTTAATGCGGCACTCTTGACGCTTGCCCAGACGAAGACCACGATGTACGACGCCTTCATGTCGGAAATGGAGCAAATGCCCGCCGACGAAGCTTATCTGGAGCAGCATAAACTCTTCCTCGGCACGCGCCCCGTGCGCGTACTGACGACCGGAAACCATGGAGTCCATGCCCTGGAGCCCGGGCAGGCCAAGGATGCGCGACAGCAGGCTTACCAGGACCGCATCGCGCGCGCGCAGGCCAAGTGGCTCGAGGCTTCCTCGAACGCCAAGCAGCTGTTCACGGATAAGAGCTCGGAGTACATACAATTTGATCAGCCGGATTTTGTCGTTGGCGCCATTCGCGAAACGTATACGCAAAGCAAGTAATCCGACCGGTGCCGGTCAGGCGAACAGTGCGGAAGGCACCGGCGCCGCCAGTCGATCAAGCCACAAGTTCTGAAGCCACCGTCGCTTCAGTTCGTCAATGCTGCCGCGCGATTGCTGGACGCGCTTCCGGCCGAGGCGACCATGATGCAGGCAATGGCCGTCCATTGCAGCCAGCTCAGATGCTCATTCAGCAGCACGAATCCGGCGAGCGCCGCGAGTACCGGATCGAGGCTCAGAAGCACGCCCAACGCTCGCGTCGGAATTCTGGGCATGGCAATCATTTCCAGCGAGTACGGCAGTGCGCTCGATATGATCGCAACCACCGTGCCCGTCATCAAAATCGCGGGCGATAACAGCGCGGCCCCATTTTTGGCAAGCCCGATCGGCACGATGAACAATGAACTCACCAGCATTCCAAGCGCGGTGGAAGCCCCGCCGTGGGAAGAGCCCGCGCGCCGGCCGTAGATGATGTACAGCGCCCAGCACACCCCGGCGATGAGCGCCAATGCCACACCCTGCGCCGCCAGTGGCCGGGAATCGTGCCCCACCGGCAACAGCGCCAACAGACCCCCCGCGGCAAGCGCAATCCACACGAAGTCGATCGTACGGCGGGAAGCGGCCACGGCAACCGCCAGGGGGCCGGTAAACTCGATGGCGACGGCAATGCCGAGCGGTATTGTGTCGAGCGCCGAATAAAACGAGAGATTCATGCAGCCGAGTGCGATGCCGTAGATGATCACGGCCCGCGCCTCGCCTCGGGTGAAGCGCAGGCGCCAAGGTTGCCACACGATGCTCAGCACGAGGGCCGCAATCCCGGTGCGCAACGCCGTAGCCCCTACAGCACCCACCAGCGGGAACAGCCCTTTGGCGAGCGTCGCACCGATCTGGAAGCACACCATGGCGATCATCAATATGGCAATGGGCAGGAGCAGGGAAGCGGAGCGGCCGTCGGAGTGTTTCATTGATTTTGAAAATACTATGCGGCCGCCCCGCTTGCGAGCTCGGCCCGGCGTTTAGGTCGGTTGCGCCTTGGCTGCACCACCGCGTGTGGCGAGCCAGGAGCCGAACAGAATCAACAATAGGGCCACCGCACCGCCGACACCTAGATGCTCATGCAGCAGCGCAACGCCCAACAGGGTGGCCACAATGGGATTGATATAGGTAATAACGGTGGCTCGAGACGGGCCGGCATGGGTAACCAGGTAAAACATGAACAGCATGGCCACCGCCGTGCAGACCACGCCCAGTACGGCGATCGAGGCAAGTGCGAACGTGGAGGGCATTGCTGGGGGAAGCGTTACGGCCGCGGGAACTAGCAACAGAATGCTGGATACGCAAAGACTCACGGCAATGGGTCCGAGTGAATCGAGGCCCTGCAAATATTTTTGAATGATCAGCGGGCCCACGGCGTACCCGACGGTGGCTAACAACATACAGCCCACACCCGCCCAGCCGAGCGGCCAACTGATCGACCCCAGTCCCAGCAACGCGATCACCCCGAGCAACCCCACCACCAACCCCGCCAGTCGCCAGAGATCGAGGGACTCGTGCACGCCAAAATATCGGGAGATCAGAGTGACCGTGAGCGGCACGGAGGCGATGAGAATTCCGGTGGTCGAGGAATCGATCCAGCGCTCGCCCACCGAAATCGCAGAAAAGGGCACCACGAATTCAACCACGGAGAACGCGAGAATCGCCCCCAGATGTGCGCCGACTGCGCGAAGCGCGCCACGGTGCCAGGCAATGGGCAGCAGAATCGCTGCGGCCAGCGTGACCCGGCCCCACGCGATCACGAACGGCGAAAGTTCCTCGACGGTGACTTTGATAAAAAAATAGGGAATGCCCCATATGACACCGAGGGCGGCGAATGCCACCCATGATCTCGCACTCATTTCCTGTGATCCCCCGAGGGCCGCTGATCGAACGCGCTAGCCTAGCTTAGCGCCCGTGGGGGTCAACCCCAGCGGTTCCCGTCCTGATTGAGGGATTCTGGCTTGGCACGCACCACGCAAAAGCGCTGTCCGGTGGGCGCTTCCATCACCCACCATGTCTGCACGTATTGAATTCGTTTGGCGCCCAGCGACTCGAGGCGACGTACTTCTGCATCCACATCATCCGATTCAATATCCAGATGTACTCGACTCGGATGAGATACCGATTGAACCTCAACGTGAAGACGATTGCCGGGATCGACTAACTGTATGTATTTCTCGCCTTCCTCGCCCGGAAGCGCACGCAGTTCCATTCCCAACGCGCCGCCCCAGAATGTCGCGGCCGATTGCACATCCTCAGTCTTGCAGTCGATGATAAAACCCGCCAGCCTGCTTTTATGCACGGATCCCCTCCTTCGCGCGATTGGATTTGGATTTACCGTCCGGGCCGAGATCCCGCCTAAGCGATATCATGCCATTAGCAGGATGGCCGCGTGCAGCGGCTGCGCCGCAGGCACGGACGGCTCTTCAAATCACCCGCAGGCCTTCGAGGCCACTCAAAAACCCGGTACGCGAGTTGTATTCCGGATTTGAACCTACCGAACGCCGATTGCCCTACGCTCGACTAGGTCCCCTTCCCAGCCAGGTCTACGACACGCAGTCCGTTACCGCCCCCGTTCACACTCAATGTGGCCGATTTCGCACCTTTCGATGTCGGCTTGAAGGTGACCTTGATCGCGCAGCTCCCGTTGCCTGGCACCGAGCTCCCGCAGTTGCTGGTGTAGACAAATTGTTTGGCGCCGCCGCCGGCCAGCGCGATGTTGTTGATGGCGACAACCGCATCTGTGCGATTCTGGACGGACACTGTCCGTGGGGCACTTGAGGTACCCATTGGCTGGTTGCCAAAGGTCAGGGACGTGGGATCGAGCGCCAGCTGGGAGCCGCGCAGGATGTATGGATGGGACGAATTGGTGCGGGTATCCAATCCTATGACCGCGATATCGCCCGCATCGTTAATGCTGAATGCATCGGTCAGGTAGACGTAGCCGAAGTGCGGGTCGGCCGGGTCAATCAGGTCGTTCAAATCCTTGATTCCCTGCCCATTGTCTATCCACAGGAAGGCGGTGAAGGCGCCGTTGTCGGACGGGCCCCGTGTGGACAATCCGACCACCCAACCCGCGCGGTTGATGTCATAGGCCTCGGTCCGAGCGCCCCCCAGCGTACCGAGGTCGATCGCGGTACCGTCGTTCTTCCACGTAAAAGCACGGCTCGCATTGCCAGTGGTGCTCCAGGCAGAGCCGATTACTTGACCTGCGTCATTGATTTTCACGCCTGAGCTATCGTGCACTCCACCCGTCTTGTCGAGGTCCACCGGCGGCGTGCCATCATTGCGCCACAGGTACGCATGATAATAGGGCGCGTTGTTGATCGTGCCGGCCCAGGCGTTTCCCGTCACCTGGCCGGAAGCATTGATTGACCGGCCAAAGCTCCCCTTCCCGCGAGTTGGGCCAAGATCCACCATGGGTGTGCCATCATTCTTCCACAAAAAGGCATGCGGAATCCGCAGTCCCTTCGTCGCGGAGTAGCCGGTCACCTGTCCGGCGTCATTCAGATCGACCGCGTTGGCCTGCGTACCGCCGAGGGTCCCCAGATCATGCATGGGGCCGCCGTCGTTCTTCCACAGAAAGGCTCGATTACCGGAGGATCCAGCGACCTGACCCAGATCGTTGACGGCTTCTCCCGCACTGCCATTGGTCGAGGATCCGAGGGCGCCCAGGTCTTTCATTACTGTGCCGTCGTGGCTCCAAAGGAACGCATGAGGATTGGTATTGGCCGCGCCGAATTGCGCCGATCCGGTCACCTTGCCTGAGGCGCTGATATCAATTGGGGTACTGCGAATGCTGTTTCCGGAAGGGCGAGCGCCGATGTCAATCGCTGGTGTTCCATCGATACTCCAGAGGTACCCGTAAGAGCCCACCTTACCGAGCAGCTCCCCGGATTCATCGAGGATCTTGCCGGCAGGGCTTGTATTGAACTCTACGCCGCTGGGAGCGCTGATATCGGTGATCCGATATTTGGGATAGGCACTCGTTGCCGCACTCGTTTTGGCATCCGCGAAAGGCCGATGGGATTGAGCGATCGAGTTATCGACGGTTGTTGCGCAGAGTCCCAACAACGCTAACAGGGACCAGAAGGCACGATTTCTGTTTCTCATAGAGTATCCTCCCCGGTCATGCCACTGCGTGGACTCGGGATGTCGGAAACGAAGCACCGCATACCGTGTGCTTCTACCCGCGCCCAATCGCATCGTCAATGAGTAGTCGTGCCCACTCAACAACCCGCAAACGAAAACGCCCGCACGGCCGCGGGCGTTCCTGGAGCAGTAGTTGTCGGTGATCCACCTACTGCAGCGGATTGAGCGCAATTGCCGGCGATGTATCGCCCACTGTCAGTTCGTGATCCGCCGCCAGCTGCGTTGTAATGCGCCGGAGTTCAGCGACCTCAGCCTGTAGCGCCTCGACTTGCCCGTGCTCTCGCTGCAACTCATTCAGCAGCAAAGGAGCAAGGGTCTGGTAGGCGACCGTCTCGGGTTGGCCCTTCTGGTTGTAGACCACCAATTCCGGCATCACCTTGGCGACTTCCTCCGCGATCAGCCCGTACTGCTTGGGCTTCTGACCATTCTCATCGGCCTTCTTGTAGCGAAACGTCACCGGGCGCAAGGCCAGCAATCGGTCGCTGGAGTCCCCCATCGAACGGATGTCTTCCTTGTACCGTCGGGATGAGGACACGACACCCAATTGCCCGAGCGAATTGACGACCACCGTGGCCCCGCCGGTGACGTTGATTCCGCTCACGCCGGCGATGTAGGTTGCCTTCTGCGTTCCTTGCGTGCCCACACGAATTACGCCCGTTTCTGCCGCCACGCCGCGGCTGCCGATGTCAATATTGCTGCTCCCCGTCGTCAGGTTGTAGCCCGCATAGGGCCCCACGGCGATGTTGCTCCCGCCTGTGGTGTTGTAGCCCAGCGCAAAGTAGCCCTCAGCACTGTTATACGTTCCCGTGGTATTGCGGTAGAGCGCACCATAGCCGGTGGCGTTGCTCCCGGTGCCCGCCGTATTCGCGTACAACGTGAAAGCCCCATAACCACTGTTGTAGTTGCCCGTCGTATTGGCATATAGGGAGACGTAGCCGCTCCCGTTGTTCTGCAGTCCAGTGGTGTTGTGATACAAAGCAGAGTAGCCCACAGCGTTGTTGTAGCCGCCGGAGGAATTGGAGAACAGCGTCCTGGCTCCTATCGCGTTGTTGTAGTTGCCGATCGTATTGTAGTAAAGCGCTTCGTATCCACTGGCCGTGTTGTAGGTTCCGGTCGTGTTCAACAGCAGCGAATAAGAACCGCTGGCGCCGTTGTAGCTGCCGGAGGTGTTGTAGGCGAGCGCGTCATAGCCACTGGCCATGTTTTGGTTGCCCGTCGTATTCCAGTAGAGCGCGTTACCGCCAAAAGCGACGTTGCCGACACCGCTAATGTTTGACACCAACGCGCCAGCTCCGACGCGCGTATTGTCCTGGGCGCTTGCCAGGCCGCTGCCACCGAGCGTGAACAGCAACGACAGCCCAAGAAGTGAATATGCGTGGGTCTTGATTTTCATGGTTGACACTAAACCTCTTCGGCCGATTTTGTTATGAGGCAGGGTGGAGGCTGCCGGCTGGAACATTCTCCATAATATCTACGCCACGGTGCCAATACAGCCCAATTGCCGGTGTAGGCACATTATGACAGCCGCAGCGACCGTCTCCGCCCAACCGCCGGCGCGCCAGTGATATTGAGTGTATTAAGCGCTGTAAGTTGCAAACCGCGCCTTTCTTAGCGCTCATCGGCGCGGCTCGACTACCTAGAAACCCGCACGCACACGAGCGCCCGCCCGATGAGGCCATCCCGCACCCATTGGCGCAATCGAAAAGACACACCCGCTTCCCCAATCTCTTGCCTGGGTCGAGTGCTCGCGGCGCAACAGTGAATACGGGTACACGCGACTCGTCTATATATAGAAAAGCGCGCCGATTGGTCGGTACTTGGAGCGAATGCGGAACCTCAGGCCACGGTGGAAGTACCTTCTGTCCACTGCCCTCGCATTCGAACTCTCACGGGCTCATTTGCCGTGATCGCTTTCATGGCTCCATAATGCCCAAACATGAGCCAGCCGAGTTTTACGCGCCGGAATGTCATCGTCGGAACCCTGATCGGCGCCAGTACATTCGCCTGGCCGAGCGGAGTCCGCCGTGCTGCAGCGCGCGCTGGCGATCCAGCCGCGGCGGCGGGCACCCTGGCCATCGGTCCTGATCTGGTGGTCAACCGCATGGGCTTTGGCGCCATGCGAATCACTGGCCCGGGCATCTGGGGCCAACCCAATGACCCAAAAGAAGCCCGCGCCGTTCTGAGGCGCGCCGTCGAACTCGGTGTCAATTTCATCGATACCGCAGACGCCTATGGACCCGAGGTTAGTGAGCGACTGATCGCCGAGACACTGCATCCCTATGCCAAAGACCTGATTATCGCCACCAAGGGAGGGCTGACTCGTCCGGGCGCATCGGAATGGGTGGCCGACGGTACACCAAAGCACCTGCGCGAGGCGTGTCTGAACAGCCTGCGACGCCTCAAGCTGGAGCGCATCGATTTATACCAGCTGCATTCGATCGATTCGAAGGTACCGCTCGAGGAATCCCTCGGTGAACTCGCGCGCCTGCAAAAGGAGGGCAAGATCCGGCATATCGGCGTTTCTAACTTCAAGCTCGACGAACTGAAGCGAGCACAGCGCGTGGTGCCGGTGGTTTCGGTCCAGAACCGGTACAACGTCGTGGACCGAGGCTCCCAGGACGTACTCGACTACTGCGAGCGCGAGCACATCGCTTTTATTCCGTGGGCACCCTTGGCGCGCGGAACTCCGGAGGAGCGATCGGACAAGTCCGAGGGTGAGGCATTCACCAAGATAGCCGCCGACCATGGCATATCCGATTTGCAATTGGCCATCGCGTGGCTCTTGGCCAAGTCCCCGGCGATGCTTCCGATACCAGGGACTTCTTCCGTAGCCCACCTAGAACAAAATGTCGCCGCTGCCCGTATTGCGCTCACGCCTAAGGAGCTTGCGTCGATCGGTTGATCGGAGGCATGCGACGCCGGGCGACGGATAGTTGGCCTACTGGCCGGATAAGCGCAAGCTGATCATCGATGTGTGGCGGTTTGGCCTTTTTTCCCTTCTCTGCGAAATATCGCATTTCGCACGGTCTCAAGTGAGAACTTAAGATGACTACGATCATCGGTCTTTCCGGGAGTCTCCGGCACGGATCCTTCAATACCTCGTTGCTCCGGGCAGCTGCAACTCTGATGCCCGCCGACGCCACTCTGGATATTAGAACCCTGCACGGCATTCCTCTTTATGATGGGGACGTCGAGACCAATTCCGGTATCCCCGCGCCGGTAGCGGCTTTGAAAGAGGCCGTTGCCTCCGCGCAGGGCGTATTACTTGCGACCCCGGAGTACAACAACGGTATACCCGGAGTATTCAAGAACGGCATCGATTGGCTTTCCCGCCCGCCCGCAGACATCAAACGGATCTTTGGCGACAAACCTTTCACGCTGATCGGCGCATCTCCTGGAGGCTTTGGCACCATATTGAGTCAGGCGGCCTGGCTTCCGGTACTGCGAACGCTCGGCACTCGGCCCTGGTTTGGATCGCGTCTCCTGGTCTCAAGAGCGCAACAGGTCTTTGATGAGCGAGGGGCGCTGCAGGATTCGAAAGTCCGCGAGCAACTTCACGACTTTCTCCGCGGTTTCGTCGCGTTTGTCCAGGAGCAAGCACCGGACTCATGATCAACACTGCGACGCGAGATCGGCACCGCCCTCGGCATTGGCCACTCAGTTGCAAGTGGGGGGAGGCGTGTCCTCCGTCAACCTCGCAGGCTCCCATTCCGGAGGGCTCCTAACGAATTCGTGGCCTCCGTCGTGGCACGAATGGATTGGGGCGTTCAGGCCCTTCAGTTTGCCGCGCACGGCGATTTCCTGTTTTGAGCCAGGTTGGCCGCACAAGTCAAATATCGATCCAGCTGACTGACGAGTTCGGCATTTTTTCTCAGGGCGCTCACGAGAAATGCCACCTGCTGCTGCGCCACCCGCGAATCGCCGTGTTCCATGGCCTCAGTGAGCCCCGGCAACTCAAGATGGGCATACGTCAGGCGACAGGCGTACAACGCATGTTTGTACCAAGGGCGGCCGGGAATGCCTTCGGGAATGAGCCAATTGCGCTCGATGGCCATCATGCCCCGATTGATCTGATCGGCGATAAGTGGATCCAGTTTTCCGGAGGCCAGCGCCGCGCGTACTGACGCGTTCAGTCCCGTGCCGCGCTGCTCGAAGGCATTGATCGCATCGTTTAAGGATCCCAAATCGAGGTTGCTCAGATCCTCCGCCTCTCCCAGGGCCTTCAAATATTCGCGAATGTGGACCGCGTAGCTGGCAAAATCATAGGGGATGAAATCTGCATTCGATAATCGCAAAGCGACAACGCCGAGGAGCTGCGCCAAGAGCGCGTGATAATGGAATCCGGGGTCACCAAAGTGCTCCATCCAGTAAAAATCATCGTAGGCCGAATGATAGACCCCGTACGGGCCTCCGAAACTGACATCCAGCACCGGGACGCCTGCATGATCCAATAGCGCCGCATAATCGGAGCCGCTGCCAATTCTGGTCTCAACGAGATTCTGATCCGTCACCGGCTCATTTTCACCGCGCTCCTTGAGACTCTTTGCACGGGAAGAATGCCACACGTCGTACAGGGACTGGCCGGTGGGATCTTTGAGATTCCGGCTGGCGTCCACCAGAAGAGGTGCAAATGAGCCCACGCTGTTGCCCTCAAAGTCCGGGCCCGATACTCCAACATCGACATTGAGATACGCCACGGCCTTTTGCCCTAACTCGTGCTCGAATTGTTCGCTCCATTCTGCCGAGCCCGCGAAGCTGGTCTCCTCCCCATCCCAGCTCAGGAAGAGGATCGTGCGATCAGGCCGGATCCCCTGCTTTGCCAACTGGCCAAGACCGCGGCTCGTTTCCATCATGGCCGCAGTGCCGCTCCCGGGATCGGCTGCGCCAAACACGAAGGCATCGCGGTGATTACCCACCAGCACCCATTCATCGGGATACTTGGCGCCGCGTATGCGGCCCTCCACTACGTAGTTCGCCTTGAGGCTCTCTTCCATCTGAATCTTAAGGTGCACCCGAACCCGGCCGGCGCCCAGGTGATACTTGAAGGGCAGCCCACCCTGCCATTCGGCCGGAGCGACGGCTCCGTCCATGTGCTCCAGAATCGGTTTCGCGTCGTGCCATGACAGCGGAAGCGCCATGATCTTCGGAACCGGTGAAGATACGGCTGGGGAGATGTGCTTCGCTCCAGGGACAGAGGCCCAACCCGGGGTGGTGGGATCCCCCGCCTGCTGATAGTCGTATTCGATCGCTCCGCGTTGCAAGTGGCTCTCGGGTCCCCAGGGTCCGTCGGGGAAAACCTTGCCTTGCTTGTACCCATCTTCCGCCGGATCGCTGTAGATGAGAATCGCGGCGGCGCCTTCCTTCTCCGCCGTCAGCGCCTTGAATCCACGGTAGCTGTAGGGATTCGAGTAGCGCACAAGCACGATCTTCCCTTTTACATCGATTCCGTTCTTGCGCAATAACTCGAAGTCTTCCGGGTTGCCGCTGTGCGCATAGATCACGGGCGCGGTAATGTCGCCGGATGTCGACATGCCCATCCACGCGGTGCTGATATTGGGGTTCTTGGAGTCCGGATCCTGCTCGTAAGCCGCTTCTCGCAGCGAGGCGCGGTAGTGCACCGGCGCTACCATTTCGAGCCTCGTCTCCTTCGGTTCGGAAGTGTAGACGTCATATCGGCGCAGAACGATATCCTCCAGGCCTTGCTTCTGCCATTCACTCGCCACGTAGCGCGCGAGCTCGTTATTGCGCTCGGAGCCGGCCAGGTGCGGCTCGGCCGTGAAGATTCGCAGCTGGCGGCGCGCCTCCTCTGGGGTCGGAATCGCCTTGAACTGATCTTCAATCTTGTTTTGCTTTGCCGCCGACTCGGGGGTAAAGCCGATCATGGATTGCGCATGGGAAGAATGCCCCAAGGCACTCGTCAAAAAGAGTACGCCCGCGATCAGGAACCGCGCAGTCATTTGCATGAATCAAGCCTCTTGTAATAAGCCGACGGTCGGCCGGCACTAATTATGCAGGCGTCACCAATCATATCCGACTTGCTCGGCTCACAAGAAGCACCGCCCCTCCGCATCTTTGAAGCGCGGTGGCTCGGGACATTCAGTGCCGGGTAGTCTTCCCCGGCGTGACCAAGCGATTGGAAGCTTCTCAAGTTCCCTCGCTTCTCACCGCCTCTAATGGCCGCGGTATCGGATTTCCCGCACACATCTGCTGTGGTGGTCGATGCCTACCTGAATGACAATGTCTATGGCCTGGTGCACGAGCGAGAGGATGTCCGCTCTCGCCAGGCTTTGTCCCGCCTTTGACTCCTTTATCAAGAGCACCAGTTGTTCAAAGGCCAGTTCGCAGCTCGACGCGTGGATGCTCGTGATGGACCCCGGGTGTCCCGAGTTGACGTTACGAAGATAGTCGAAAGCTTCTTCACCGCGCAGTTCGGCCAGCAGGATCCTGTCCGGACGCATCCGCAGGCACGACTGCAGCAGCTGTTTGGGCGTGACCAGCGATTGACCCTGCCCGTCCTTGCTGTAAAAGAGGCGAACGTGATTGGGATGACGATCGAGCACCAGTTCGCGGGCGTCCTCGATCGTGATCAACCGTTCATCGGGCGGAATCTCCAGGATCAACGCCTTCGCCAGCGTTGTTTTACCGCAACCGGTAGGCCCCGAAACCAGATATGTTCTTTCGAGCTCGGACCGCGAGCCTCAGGAATTCCAAAGGCTCCTGGCCCTTCTGGCGCGTAAGAAGCTCTGCTTCTTGAGGATCGGGCGACACTGTCTACACCCGTACCGATGTGAGTGTTTGAGAAGACCCGTCGGTCCTTGAGTTCTTCAAGCACCCAAACGCGATCCGGCGGGGCGTCGTAGCGTGATGGCAATCGTCCCGGGTGTGGTGGCGGGAGGCAGCGCAATCTGTGCACGCTCGCCACTCGGTAGCGTCGCCGAAAGCAGCGGGGATTGGGCGTCGATTTTCTGATGCGTCGAATTGGCGATGAGCTTCGCCAATCGCAGACACCACTCGAAGCTTGCGCAAGGAAGCGGCACCCGCTCCCACCCCGTGCTTCTCTCGACATAGGCCTCCCCCGGTCTGTTGATGCAAAGCTCGGTGAGTTCCTCATCGTCCAGAAGGGAACGGAGCGGCAGGAGGGTCAGGGTCAGAGCGGAATGTTCGATCACCGGAGCGAGCCGGCGACGGGCCGGAATTATCCGGACCGGGCGCCGGTCGAGGGCTGATGCGAGCGTGGCGCTTCGGGAGACTTCGATATCAACAACGGTGGATCAGCGCGAGTGCAGGCTATAGACAGTGCGAAAATCCAGGTCGCGCGCGACCAACACCTCAATGCGCTCGCCTTGTGCTATCCGAACCGTGGGCGGAATACTGAGGGTGTTGCGGAGAATTTCGGTGGCCACGTCCCCGGCTCCGCTGGGATTGAGAATGACGGTGCCGCCTTGTTGCTGTGAACGGTTGACCACGCTTTGAATGGCGCCACCGATCATCGACACCAGGATGGCAGCCCCGAACCGGTCGGCAAAGTGCCGATCCACAATGCCAGGAAGACCCGAGCGGCCAAGTTCGTCCGTGCCAGGGGATGCCAGAGCGACGACAATGCCGTTTGGCGTACGCGCTTCCGTCCAGAGCACAAACACGCGGGCCATGCCTTGCTGCACCTGACTGCGCATTTCCCCGATCAGCTTGGTACCCCGCTCCAGCAGTACCACGGTGCCGTCAGCACTAAAAGTGTCAAAGGCCGTAATGCAGGTCGTAAGCCCTGGGAGCGTCGAGTCAATGGCCGTCTCCAGCGTGCAATCGAGAAACGCGCCCTTAGGAAGCAATAGGCGCTGTGTCGGAAGCACAGCCGCCGCGGTGGCCGATGTGACTTCCGAGCGAAGCAGTCGATCGACAGAACCCGGCTCGACACTGGCGCCGCCTGTTGAATTGCCGCTCATCGGGCGTTCGGGGCGCACGGCCACCGGTTCGTTGAGTGGCGTTGATATTCGTGTAAACACGGCACCGTCGAGACGCCGAACCTCTGGCGGTTGGCGGGATGCGCCCTGACTCGGAATCTCTGGGCCGGACAGTCCGCGCCGGTTCGCTTCGGTCCTGGGTGCCCGCCTCCAGTCGCCCCGCCTGCAGGCGCATTGTCGGGATTCAGGATGTCCCCGATCGCATAACTACGGTCGCGGTCAACCTTCTCATTCTCGCGTCCCATCGCTTGTGCCCGTTGCAAGGGCGGTAACGGACTTTCGGTCGCGTCGGCCGCATTCGCGCGCGGGCCCTCGCAGGGGCGCTCGGGCGATACTGTAGGCGTGAACGCAATACCATCCCCCGACAGCCGCCACGAGCAAAGAACATCCAAGCACTGCCGGCGTACTGAGAATCGTCGTGTGCAACGGGCTGAATGCGGTTTCCGCGGCCGCATGGCGCCCAGGAACCGATCGGGACTCCGCCGCGATCCTCTTCATATGCGGACCTAAATAACCTCCGCGCCGCTCCTCATGCCGCCCGAGAGGTAGCGTTGTGGAAAATTGAACCTAAGCATAATTGCGCTCAGGGATTTGCATTCGGGCTCTCGCGCCGGACATCCGGCGACACCGTGCCCGTCGAAAGCCGTGCGCCGGACCCGTCAAACGCCTGGTTGACGACGCAGCCCACCAGGGCGCCACGCCGTAGAACGAAGCGCCGCGCAATCCGATGAATGGTCAGGCCGTCTTGCGTAACCGTAAAATTCACCAGGGACTCCGAATTGTCATCGTTCTGGACATACACGGCCGGGAACTCGGCACCGGCAGGAAAGCTGAGATGCGTACGAACGCCGTCGTCGAACGCCGCCGTGGGTTGCAGATGCCGCGACCCGCAGTATCCGTACTGGCGATTGAGCGGCTGGACCGCAACATTCAAGGCCTGGTCAACATGTTTAGCGCCTTGATGCTCTGCCGTCTGCTGAGCGGCCTCTTCTGGGTAGCGGAAGCGCAACGCGTAGAGCGTGTCTGAGGCTGATGTCACGGCCGCCCGATTCAGACTGACCGTATAGTCAAAATAATAAGGGCGACGATCCGTAAGTATGGTCAGATTTGTAACGACACTTGCTGCTTTAGGCTTGATAAACACGTGATTGTCCTGAGCCTCAAAGCTGACACCGTTTGCATCGCCGGCCGCCAGCCCGACATACCGCTCACCTGGTTCGAACTCGATATCAATCTGGTAGCCAATGCGTCCGATGAGGTGGTATACCGCACTGGGGCTGTAAGGTACGTCGCGGACCCGAGGGTCATCGAGCGTCGCAAAGGCGGCCATGGTTTCGGTCTTCGAGGGATCCGAGCCAAACGTCGCTACGGGCAGCGGCAAGACAGATGCGATCAACGTCAACGGGAGAAGCCTCACGGACGGGCTCCCACCGTGACGGCGGCTGTGGGAGACTCGATCAGCTCCGGCTCTGTCTGAATCTCGAGGATCCGAAACCCCAACGGATTCCACTGACGGGTCTTAAGGTCGCTGGGCGATTTCCCGTAGGCGTAGCGTACGGTCGCAATCCAGTGGGTGAGGACCTCAGGACCCGTCCCGTCCACGCGTGTGGCCTTGATGAATCGGGCCTGTGCCAGATCGGTTTTTCCGGAGGCCCGCTCAAAGAAGCTCACCGACTGCACATTGACGCGCACCGTAGTGCCATCCTTGAATTTGTTCAGTGGGGACTCGGGATTGCCCGTCGCCCACTGGGCGGCCCACTGCTGGTTGAGTTTGGGGGAGTGAAAGGCCCCACATTCGCTGTAGTCTTCCTCCGCGGTTGCCAGATTGAAGCGCTCGCACGTGCCGATGTAATGGGTAAGGAGATACCGCGTGAGCACCTCCGGGACAGTCCCGGTGGCTGCGTATACGGGTACGACGTCGACGACCCCGGTCGAGTTGTCCACACGAACGACGTAGGGCTCCACGCGCTTGAGTGGGAGCATGACCAGGACCGCGACGATCGCTGCACATGCGCTGAATACGGCAACGCTGGCCACTATCCACGCCGAGCGCCGGGAATTAGCTTCCTGAGCACGACGATCGGCATCCCACGAAGTGGCCTCAATGAGATATTCGGCGAGATTGGCCTCCGTGGTCATGGACGGCTTTGCCTGTTTTGAGGCGGCGCGTCGGCAATGACATTCGGATTTATGGGAGTCAACCGGCTCTGACAAAGTGACGCGCTATCGGTACAGCCCGTGCATGACGCAACCACAATGAGAGCCAAGGCCCGGAACCACTCGATGTGCGTACGGTGGCCACGCATGGTGTCATTCATGGACGGAATTGAGGCGGGGCAGCGGTCTGGATGAAATCCACTGCAGACTTCGACTCACCACGTTGTGCGTACTTAGAGCCATTCCACTGGCCAATCCGGAGGCAATCGGCATCACCTGGCGGAGAATCAGAAAGATGAGGCCCGCCGCAAAACACACCTTGACACCCTCGGCGATGCCGATCGCCGTGCCCATTGCCGAGGCCTGCGCGGTCACGGTCGTAAGCAGATGCATGAACAACCCGACGACCAAGCTCACCAGAAGGGCGATCAGGGCGAAGTTGGTGAGTTGCGCGATCCAGGCCTGAAACATGCGGCGCGAGACGTTAAATAAGAGCGACGAAATGTAGAGCGGGCCAAGTGCCAGCAGAATCGAGAGAGCGACTTTGGCTAGTGAGAGCAGGAATATGCTGTAGATCGAGGCCACTCCGATCAGCGCGTACACCACAAAGCCTGCGATGTAGTAGGAGAAGTTGTTGTCAAAAAGTCCTCCTTTTTGTATCAATGCGGAGGCGGCATCACCGCCCTGGAAAATCACCTGGTCCACGATAGTGACCGAGTCGGGAGCACCGACCATGACTGCGGCCAACGAATTCGGGGCCGTAAAGAACGTATCGACGATGAATTCCTGATACAGCCAAAGATGCAGCCCGAGTCCGAGAACCAATACGATTCGCGCGATCCGCTTGATCCCTTCCAGTAACGGTTCCTCAATCTGGCCCGCCGCCTGGCAGACACCCCATGCCAGCACATAGAGGCCTGTCAGCACGACCACGGCGGGCTCAACAGCCGCGGCCACACGCGTGGTCTGCTCGGACACGTAAGTCCCGAGCAAATTGTTCAGCCAGACAGAGAATTCGGCGAAGAACCCCACTGTACGTCCCGCCTGGCCTAGAGCCCCATGGCCGGCAGCGTTCGGAGCGAGCCGATGTCGGCGTACGCGTATTCCCGCACACGCTCGATCCGGGCGCGCTCCTGCGCATCGGTGACTCGGTACAGGCTTTCGAGCTTGGACGCTTCGTTTTCCAGCATTCCGGATTCGGCTCCAATGCGGGCCTGCAAATCGAGGATGGCCTTCTGGTCGGTCGCCGTACCTATGGCCTCGATGAGCTGTTCGATCGCCGCGAACCGCCGACTGGTATTGGCCAGAGCCTGCCCCGAAAGACCCTCGAGTGCCGCCGCGTTCTGTCGACCTGCATTGACAAGCTCACGAAGTGCCGGAGTCAACGAGGTCAGCTCATCATCCGTCAGTACGCTGTTCTGGCGAATAAACCCCTGCACGTCCCGCTGCAGGGCACCGTAAGCGCTGCCGGTGTGATTGAGAGCCGCCGCGAGCTGTGTCCAGTCGCCGGGCAGGTAATTGCGCTTGGTGTCGCTGAGGAGATTTTCCATTCCACGCCCACCGCTCATGGACTGCAACGCGCTCTGCGCCTGAGCCAACTGGTCCTGCGCCGTCTGCAGCTGCTCCTCCATGGTTTGAAGCTGGGAAAGGAGTTGCACGAGCGCCGCGGCATCCGTAACGGGGATGATGGCGTCGGCCGGCGTGGCAGCAAAGCCCGCCCACGCGATACACAGAACCATCATCGGCAGAGTATTCGGATATCTGTAGTTGGGCATCGGTGGATTCCTTATGGGACTGCGTGCACCGGAGGGGTAACCCGTTCGTGGGCCGCGCTAAAAATCGGGAGCCAATGCTTGGGATCGGCGCCGGTCGCGCGTATGAGAGTGCGGACCTCGGCGAGCGTCGTGGCATTGGCCGATATGACGGCCAGTTCGGCCTCGAAGTCCTTCAGATCCAGCTCGCAAACGACGCTGTGCTGGGATTGCCGAACAAGGAATCGGCGCGAACCGGGCTCGAGCTGTTCGCAAATCAGTCGCACTTCTCGGGCCGAGAGCCCAAACCCGTCGGCGAATTCCGTCGTCGAGCCGGCCGGGTTGGGGAAGAAGATCTTCGTAGGCGTTTGTTCGATGATAGTGCGGCTCAGCGGACTGCTCAGTACGTCACTGGCGCTTTGGGTGGAGAGGCACATGACCGCGTTCAGCTTTCGCCAGGTCTTCGGACCGTCCTTGGCAAACTGCTCGAACACGGGATCCTCCAGCATTCGCCAGAATTCATCCATCCAGCAGACGAATCTGCGGCCGTCAGTGAGCTGTCGGACCAGATGAAAAAGATAAAGCGTGACCGGCGTACGCAATTTTGCGTGATCCAGGACATCTGTGACATCGAACCCCAGCACGGCGGTGCTGGACAGGAGCGGAGCAACCACATCCTTCGTGTTGTCGAAGGCCCACGCATAGGCGCCCTGGGTGCTGGCGCACCACGGTGCCAGTCCCGCATATACGCCCTCCGGGTCGGTAGGGTCCAGAAATTCGATGAGACGCGAAAGCCGGCGGACACTCGGCTCGAGCGCCAGGGTGCCGGTAAGCGCATGATCGAGGTCGCTACCTTCGCGCGCCGTGTACGGCTTCGTCCGAGAGCAGAGCGACCGGAGCCAGCCCTTGAGGAACTCGATGTTCGCCGGCGTCGAATCCAACTGCAGAGGGTTGAACCCGGTGACTTTTCCGTTCCGTAATGGCAGGTAAGTGCCTCCGAGCGCGCGAACCAGCAGCTCAAGGCCACGGTCTTTGTCAAACACTACCTGCGTGGCATTCTGCTTGGTCAACATGGCGATCAGGAAGCCAATCAGGACGGTCTTGCCCGAACCTGTCGGTCCACAAAGAAACGTGTGCCCGATATCCCGTGATGCCACGGCACTGGAGAGATCGCTGGCATGGAGCGAGAAGTAAAATGGCGAACCGGCCGAAGTTTTCAGCACGGTTAGCGCCTCGCCCCAATGATTTCCGCTCGCGCGACCTCTGGGGTAGTTGTGCCAGGGACTCAGCGCGGCAAAGTTTCGGCTCGTAATCGGCGCGCGGCGCGGGCGCATCGAAAAATGCCCTGGCAGCTGGGCCCAGTAGGCCGCTTCCAGGGCGAGATCCTCGCGAGCGACGGTCATTCCGGTCTCGGACAGTAAGGCCTGGGCGAGGCTCAAGCGCTCGCCCAGCTGCTCTAAGACGGCGCCCGGGCCGACATCATCGGTGGCCGCAATGGGATCGGAGAGGATCTGCAGTGACAGGTGGTGCTCACCCATGGCAAAGTGATTGCTGGTAAGCGCATCAAGCGCATCATGCAGCGCGGCGGATTGCGAGTGAGCAAAGTCGCCAGCGTTCGCCAGTCGGACATGCTGATGCTGGAGAAGTGCTTGGGCAGCGGGCTTGCTCAGGAACGCGAAGGACTGCGTGAGTATCAAGGGAAATGGAGTCGTGAGCAGTCCATTGAACATCCCAGGAGCGGTCTGCGCCGGATACTCCTTTATTCCCAGCATCGCGCCGAACCGTGTACGGCTGGCTGACCGATACTCGATGAGCTCCCGGCCAAACAGCAGCCGCGACGTGCCCAGGCTTTCATATAAGGGCCCGCGTGGGAGCGGCACCTGACAGCGTTCGCCGTTGATCAGGAAAGAATAAAACTCAAGGGTCTCGGAGCAAAGGCCGCGTGTGCCGGTGGGCTTTACTGTTAGAGGGACAGGTTCGTACCGAGCAAGCGCGGCGCTGAGGAGCGAGGCGAGCTTGGCGGTGGACTCCAGCGCGACAGACCGGGCGGCCGTCTCATCGCCTCGATCGGCGCGACGCAAAGCGCTGATTGTCAGAGCACGCGCGACCAATCGATGCGGCCTGAATACGACCGTAAGATACAAATCATTGACCATCAGCGTCTCGTGTTTGAGCCGCTGACGGTACTTGTGATTCAGATCGCGGGCAAAGCCCGGCATGAATTCCCCATCGGGGTATACGCTCTCGCGCCTTCGGATAATATGTGTCCACAGCGCTACCTGAGGACTTGCGATGTTTCGCCAGAACACGTTGAGGCGTTCGTGCCAGTCGTTGAGCTCGCGATCATCCGCGGACTCAAATGACAAACCGCTCACGCGGAAGGTCTGGAGGTAGTCTCCCTCGCGCGTGCGCACCACCGTGTCGGTGATCTGCGCAGCATAGGGAATGTGCTCGGCGAGAAGCCTTTCCGTTTGCACCGCACGACGCAGCATGATGTGCATGCTCAGACCCGCACCGGTGCTGGCGCGACGCGACGGCGTCCGCGCGCATTGGGTAACGCCACGGGAAGGGGCGAATAGCTGGCCGCCTTCCATGCCCTCCCGTTGGCCAGCAGGGCTGGCGCGTGCGTGCGCGACCACAGAAACAGTAGATCGAAGATGCGTGCGTCGCGAAGGCAGAGTGCCGCACTGATCCCGTGTATGGGCAGCGAGATAACCAGCGTCATCAGATTTCGTGTCAGTAAGAACGCCTCCATTGTGACCACTAGGTTGACCAGCAACGCCGTGTAGGTGACACCCCAGCGCATGGGTGGGCGCGTAGCACCTACAAACAGCGGATCAATCGTCAGGCTGCGAGAGGGAGTTGCCACGAGTCGAGGTCCTTCAGACGCCAAACATCGATCGAATCCAGCCCACGATTTGCGGAGCACCAAAACTGATCGCAATTCCCGCGATCGCGCCGATACACCAGCCCCAAGCAATCCGATTCGCCATTGCCATGACCCCCAGCCCAATCACCAGGATCACGGCAACCGGAGTGAGGATCGCAAGAAGGTTCGTCTCAAGTGCGGTTGCACCAGTTTGAAAGGGCGATGCCTGGGCGAGCGCAAGTGTCGACCAAAGGAGGCCGCTCGAGGCAAACGCCCAATGGGCTTTGGCGTGCCGCCCAGACCAGATCACACCGGCCTCCGGGTGGACTGCGGCTTCCGGTAAGAGAGCCGACGGGCTGCGCTTTTAACATCGGACACATAGCGGCTACGCGAGTCGGCGACATAATCGCCGGTGTTGTAGCAAATGAGCGTCCGATCCAGCCGGTGTCGTTCGCTCAGCGCGATGTGCCGTGGTTGGTTCACATCGCAGTCCAGCAATATGCGCTGCGCCACTGCGAGATTGATGCAGGGATCGAGTAGGCCCGCTAAGTTAATGTGCTCTCGCGCCAGTTGGGTGACATTGATTTGAGCCAGTCCGACGCTGACGCCGAACCCATGAGCCAGGAGGCTTCGAATCAACTGCAGTGCAGTCTCGGCCGAGTGCGGCTGGATCACCGCCGGTGGCTCAATCCCGCGCTCTCTTAGAGCACGGGGATGATTGATGCTGACGGCATAGGGATTGCCCCCGGATTCCACATGTATCAAGGCCCTCAGCGTCGTGGGATGCACGAGAGGCGCACAAGTCGCTATGAGTGTCGCCAATGTAATTGTCATCGCCCCGTCCGGTACGCCCTTGGGCGCTACGCATCCTGAGGTCGGACATCTGACTACAGAGTGTCTGTGCTTGGCGAGAGTCTGTTTCTAGGGCGACGGCGCAGAAAAAACCTTCGAGGCGAGCAATGAACGCGATCGGTCAAGTGCACCGTGGCAGGGACACGACCCATTTCATGGCAACGAGAGACCTCGGCGCACGCTCCCGTGTGTGGTCGTTGCGCCACGAGCCCGCTTTTGCCACGGGTCGACAATGTCCTGAATGTTCCCCTATTGAATACTGCGTGCCTTCGGAATGTAACCAGTGGTTCAAATTGGCCTCGGTCGCGGGGACCTGCCGCATAGGTCCCCGCGACGGATAATAATTTCAGCACCCCCGTCGAGGAAGGGTTCCTCGACCGCCCTGTTACTTCTGCTCGGGCTGGGCAGTAGACTGATCAGTACTTGGACGGTGATGCATCATATGGTGATTTTGCATCATCGCATGGCACTCCTCGATCGCCCGATCCGAGCGTAGGCAAGCGGCAATCTGGTCATGCTCAACGGCCATCTTTTCCCGTTGCTCCTTCGTGGGCGCGGGTCGTGATCCCTGTGGTTGCTCGTCCGCCAATACGGCCCCCGTTGCACAAAGGAGAGCAACTCCGCACGCGATGATCGCTCCGCGCGCGTATGAGATACGTCGAACATCATTCATGGACCTTTCTCCTGCCCCGGTAAGGCGGCTGACTGGATTGTGATTACGCGGTTGTCATGAAGACCAGCGGACTTGTTGTCACGCTTAGCGCCACGACCGCACCCCAACAATTGAAATAGACAGCAAGGGTCCCCATTTGTTCATTTCGCCGATTGATGACACTTGATGTGCCCTCTGCGCGGTGCCCAATACGGCAGTGAGGTCCTAGCGTCGGCGTAATCTCACCCGACACCAGGAGGGCGAACTGGCGAGTTTTACGTAACCCGCCAGGTCAGGGAGCTGCTCGATTTCGCTTGGCAGCACAGCCGCCTCGGTTACGTGCTGATCGCTGTACGAACGCGAATATCTCCACTCGCCGGGTCTGCGGGATCTCGACACATGGGATCTAATCACTTCCCGTTCACCGATCAGCCTGCTCGCGAACCGCGCCGTGCCTCCCTGCTCACTGGCCGAGCAGCGCAGCACAAGAGTATTGCCGCAGTTCTCGACGATGGTCTGCGCCTCGCCTTGGCCGTAGGTGTCTGACACCTGGGCGATGGACTGAAATCCCAATACACAGCGTCCACCGAATTTCCTCAGGCGCGCGAGAGCATCTTTTAACCCATCGATAGTGCCCAACGCGTCCAGTTCGTCGATGATGAACCACATTCGTTGATCTCGATCAGGACCGGACATGGTTTCGAAGATGGAAAGACGTAGCCACGCTGAAATCAGTGATCTAAGCGCGGCGATTTGAGTCGCGGAGTACGGCAGAAATAGAACCCGATGCCCCGGTGGACTCCTGATCCAGTGGCGCAGACTCAGGGCCGGCCCGTTTTGTCGCGCTACATACGCCAAGGCCGCAATGCTGCTCGCGGCCACGGAACGGATGGATCCGAACATGCGCTCGTTACCGCTCTCAAGGAACGATTGGGCCGGGGTGTCTTGCACCAGGATTTTAAGTTCTTCATGGGAGGCTATGGTGAGCACGCGGTAGAGTTCACCTAAGGTAATGGCGTGCCTACCGGTCCTTGCCAATCCCCACAATTGCTGAGTAATGGCCGTGAAGAACGTTCGGCCATAGCCGCGCCACGAGCGATCCTCGCCCTCCGTGTCTGGAATCAGCGCGCGGGCGAGTTGTTCAACGTCGAAATCATCGCTAAGCTCTGAAAAGAGGTCCCAGCAACTGGATCGTTTATCAAATGGATTGAGGATCAGATCTCCCCGGTGCGCGCAATAAAAGCGATCAAGGTAGCCTCCGTCGGGGTCGGCGATGATCGCGCGATCGCCTCGATCGAGCGCGGACTGAACTATCTCTCGAATCGCCGTGGACTTTCCAGTTCCTGTGGTGCCGATCAGCTTGAAATGTTTGGTCTCGTCCAGTGCATTGAGTGCGATTCCAGCCAGGGTAATGGCGTTGCGCTTCCCGAGTTGAGTCCAGAATAGTCCGAGCCGGGGCTGATCCCGAATCTGCGTGCCGCGCTTGTGATGGGCGCCCCGCCGCCGTCCTGCAATAACGGACCCGATCAATATCCCTACGCAAACGAAAAGGGACATCTCGATCAAGCCCGCCACCCTGGAATGGGCATGCGGTGCAACTTGGGGCAACCAGGTGGTACGGCCTATTACCCAAAGCAAGGCGGCGATGAGAGAAGCCGCAAGTCCTAGAATTGGAAGCCTCAGGTATGTACGCCACGGGACACGACTGTAGAGGAAAGCCACGACCATGGGGACAACGGATGCGGCGTATAGAGAGCACGCCTGCGCGAGCTGGGTGGAAAGCTGTTGCATGGCTGCGCACTGTCAAAGTGGGTCTGTAGCGTACATGCGCAATCGCGGTGAAGATAAGGCCGATATCGGACGCATTTCCCCGGAAACTCTGATTTCCCTTCCGTCACTTGCGTCGAAAGAAGAGTGCTCGCTCACAGAACACTGCTTGGAGTCATAACTGCAGGCATCTGCGGCGGCCGCCGGCATCGGCAATGCGATTGCACGGGTGGTCACCGGTCATTGGAGCCAGGAGACAGCTGGCAACCCGGTCTGTCTGACTTCGTGGCGGGAAACGCTCTCAATGAAAATTTCTGAGCGAACCGTGGGTTCCTCTGCCATCAGAACCACCTTGGCGCGGGTGCCTGCCAATTAGTCGGTCGCGCGCGATGGAAAGTTGTGCACGCTCACATTACCTGGCGTTACGATTGAGCCCCCGGGAGCCTGGCTGTGGCGAGATTGCGCACCCCTGCAGCTTGCCTAACTCCCCAGGGAGCCTGTCGCTAACAAATAGAAAATTGGGAGCAGTGACGATGGCACAAGCAAGCACAGCGTCGACGCAATCTCCGGGATTTCTGGATCGTGAACGGACTATTGCCCGTCCCGGGTTCAATCGTTGGTTTGTACCACCCGCGGCGCTGGCCATTCACTTGTGCATTGGCATGGCCTACGGCTTTTCCGTGTTTTGGGTGCCCTTGGGGCGGATGGTCGCGGCGGCGCACGGGGCCGACAAGCCCATGGCTTGCGCAGGCGATGCGACGAGCTTTGCGGGCAAGCTCGCCATTACCGGCAGAGCTCTCTTTGCCACCGATTGTGACTGGACCCAGTTTGATCTGGGCTGGATGTTTACGCTGTTTTTCGTGCTGCTCGGCGTCGCAGCGGCCACCTGGGGTGGTTGGCTCGAGCGCAACGGTCCTCGCAAGGCCGGGTTCGTCGCCGCCTTATGCTGGTGCGGTGGACTGCTGATTGCCGCGATGGGCGTGTACTTGCATCAACTCTGGTTGATGTGGCTCGGGGCCGGGGCCATTGGGGGAATCGGTTTGGGTCTGGGTTATATCTCGCCGGTCTCGACACTGATCAACTGGTTCCCCGACCGCCGAGGCATGGCCACGGGCATGGCGATCATGGGCTTCGGAGGCGGCGCGCTCATCGGCACGCCCCTGGCCAATCTGCTGATTACGCATTTTAAGACGCCCACCACCGTGGGTGTATGGCAAACCTTGGTGGTGCTCGCGCTGTTGTACTTCGTGTTCATGATGTCGGGTGCCTTTGGTTATCGCGTCGCGCCCAAGGGCTGGAAGCCCGAAGGCTGGTCGCCGCCGGTCCGCCGCGCGCGCGCCATGATTACCGCAGGCCAGGTGCATCTGGAGAATGCGCACCACACACCGCAGTTCTGGCTGATCTGGTTCGTGCTGTGCATGAATGTGTCCGCCGGGATCGGCGTGATTGGAGCCGCTTCGCCCTTGCTGCAGGATATCTTTGGGGGCCGGCTGTTTCATGACCCGTCCGTACCGTTCGAGCATTTCACGGACTCACAGCGAACCCTTGCGGCTAGCGTCGGGACCGCATTTGTGGGTCTGTTTTCACTGTTCAATATCGCAGGTCGCTTCTTCTGGGCTTCGCTGTCCGATCGCATCGGCCGAAAATCGGTTTACTACGTCTTCTTCATTCTGGGACTGCTCTGCTATGCCGCCCTGACTCCGCTCTCTCGCGGCGCCATGATCGGTGTATTTGCCGCTGTCGTTTGCGTGATTGCTTCCATGTATGGCGGCGGTTTCGCCACGATTCCGGCCTACCTTGCGGATATGTTCGGCACTCTGTTCGTAGGCGCCATACATGGTCGGCTGTTGACCGCCTGGTCGACCGCTGGAATTCTCGGGCCGGTGCTGGTCAATTATTTGCACGATACGCGGCTGGCTCAGGGCATCCCTCACGCGCGCGTATACGATTCAATATTTTACGTCCTGGTCGGAATGCTCGTGATCGGGTTGATTGCCAACGCGGCCATCCGCCCGGTGGCCGATAAGTGGCACATGAGTGATGCGCAGGTCGCGCAGGTTCTCGCCGATCGACACGAAGCCAGTATTTCCGCGTCGCCCGAACCCTCCGGCATCGACCGTGGAGGATTCAGTTTTGGCGTCCTGCTGGCCTGGCTCGGGGTGGGGTTGCCCTTGGCCTGGGGAACCCTTAGGACCTTGCAAAACGCCATGAAATTGCTCCAGTAAGGCGCGTGTGCCGGTGTGGATGAGCGGGACCGTGGGCCGCCTTCGCACCTACGAGCACACTTCAGTTTTACTGAGGGTACGTTCACTTCTTCCATTTGCTGCTCGGCAGCCCCTTGCACAAAATCTCCTCCAAGGTAGTCATCGCATTCTTTCGTGAAACTTTAGTCGCGATATGGAGTTGGGTGACTACAGGGACTGAACACTCAACTATCGGGAGAACTGAAATGAAAGCGCATCGAGGACTTGGAGTTTTGGTCGCCCTTCTCATCACGGCGGCCCAGATGTTCGTAGTTTCCATCGGAACGGCAACGGCGGCCAATAATTCGAGCGAACGCAGTAGCTACGCCGTTGCTCTAAACGCCTGAGACGGTCAGGTGAGGAGCTCGGAGCGGCCATGAGGACACTGAAGTTGATCTCCATCGACAGAGCGCTCATGGCCTGGTCGATCTGGAAAGACTGGCCCGCCAGCGCATGGCGTATGCAGGAACTTCGGCTCCTCGAGCGCCGGGTGGTGGCCACGCGATTCGGGGTTAACTCCCCGCCGCCTTTCCATCGGCTACCGAACGACGATCGCGTACAGGGACGAAGAACGCTGACGCTGCCCTAGGCCGTGCGCCGCGTGAATTGGATCCCGGCGGGAGTAGTTTTTCCGGGCTATCGGCGATAAGGTATCCGGAGCCTCGAGGTTCGACACCTTACGTTCAATCGAATGCGAAGAAGAACGGTCCTCCAATCTGTGGGTCTCTCGCTGCTCACGGCCGGCGGGTGGACCGCGCCGATCTCACGTGCCGCCACAGCCCTCGCACCGCGTAAAAGAATGCCGCGGCTGCGACCCTCCGATCCGGCATGGCCGAAGCCGGAGATTTGGGCGCAGCTCAAAAGCGCCGTGGGTGGCAATCTGGTCCCGGTGCACCCCCTGTTTGAATCATGCGGCACCGACCCGGCCGGCTCCGCCTGCCGCGACGCTTTGCAAAATATTCGTAACCCTTATTGGGTTGGTGATCAAGCCGGCGGTACGCAGGTTTCCGGTTGGCTGGATGCCTGGACCCCGGCGCCCAGCGCTTACGCGATCAAAGCGAGGAACGCCGATGACGTAGCTGCCGCGGTCACATTCGCGCGCGAACACAATCTGCGGCTTGTGGTCAAGGGCGGCGGACACAGCTATCTGGGCACATCCAACGCGCCCGATTCGCTGCTGATCTGGACGCGAGCGATGAACAAGGTCACGTTGCACGAGGCATTTGTGGGCCAGGGGTGTGAGGGTCGGTTCGCTCCGGTTCCAGCAGTCAGCAGCGAGGCGGGTGCGGTCTGGATGGATCTGTACAACGACGTCACGACGACTGGCGGCCGCTACGTCCAAGGGGGCGGATGCACTTCCGTCGGCGTCGCCGGATTGGTACAGAGCGGTGGATTTGGGTCGTTCTCAAAGGGCTTTGGCACCGCAGCCGCGAGCTTGCTGGAAGCGGAAATCGTGACCGCCGATGGTCGGGTGTGCATTGCCAACGCCTGCACCAATCCGGACTTGTTTTGGGCAATCAAGGGCGGGGGCGGGGGCACATTCGGCGTCCTCACTCGTCTCACGCTCAAGACCCACGAGCTGCCGCACTTCCTGGGCTTTGCCGGGGGCTCCGTCAAGGCGCAATCAGATGCCTCTTACGCCCGGTTGATTGCCTATTGCCTCGGGTTCTATCGCGACCACCTGTTCAATCCGCACTGGGGCGAGCAGCTTAAATTCGGCCCCGACAACACGCTCGGGATTTCGATGGTCAGCCAAGGACTGGACAAGGATCAGTCCGCCAAGGTGTGGCAACCGTTCATCGAATGGATCAAGGCGTCACCGGCCGACTTTATAGTGCGCTCCCCGCTCCGTACCGGCGCCTGGCCCGCCCGCAGTTGGTGGGATCTGAATGGCAACCCTTCCATGATCCGCGACACACGCGAAGGTGCAGTCACCGGACACGCTTGGTGGCGGGGCGATCAGGACCAGGTGGGCGCCTACCTGCATGGCTACGATTCGCTGTGGCTGCCGGCCAGTCTTCTCAAAACGGATCGGCAAAAACTCCTGGGGGACGCGTTATTCGCGGCCAGTCGTCACAAGCAGTTGGAATTGCACATCAATAAGGGATTGGCCGGAGCACCGCCCGAGGCACTCGCGGCCACGCAGAAGACGGCGACAAACCCCGCCGTGCTGGAGGCCTTCGCTCTGGTCATCATCGCCGACGGCGAAGCACCCGCCTATCCGGGGCAAACCCGACCCAAGATGGACGTGGCCGCTGCGCATGCGGATTCCCAGGCCATCAACCGGGCTTCGGCAGAGCTTCGAAAGATAGCTCCCGCCTCGGGTTCCTATGTGTCAGAGAGCAACTACTTCAATCGCGTGTGGCAGTCTGAGTATTGGGGAGCGAATTACGCGCGTCTCCGCGCCATAAAGGCGCAATACGATCCTGCCGGACTCTTCTTTGTCCACCATGGTGTCGGCAGTGAGGACTGGACTGCCGACGGGTTTACGCCCCTGACTTAATCTCGGGTCCGATTACGGTGGCGCGCGCCTCATCAATCTATGGGTCGCCCATTCACCTGAGTGTAACTTACGCATCATTTCGGAGGCCCGGCGTACGGCAAGGCGCGGGGCCGGGCTAGCGCCGCCTCGATGGCCCCTTCGGGCACCGGCAGTACGAACACCTGTACAAATTTCGCTCGCAGGGCAGAGGACATCGCCGTATTTGCGCCGGTCTTCGCATCGGGGTAGGCGTCGGCTATCCGCCGAAAGGATTTGTAGAGCGATGGGGGCGAGAGCTGCCCGTAGCTTTGATGGTGGGTGGACTCCGACTTCATCGTCTGCAAATACCACGTCTCAAGATCAACGTACCCTGCGATCATGCCCTCGGCCTCGGTGGGAGTGAGCTTGATGCGGAACCGCGCGTCATGGACATACTCGTCGGCCGGCAGCCCAAAGGTGGCCCAGGGAAACGCCAGATCACCGGGCTCTGTGATCAGCACGCCCTCCTCGATCCGGCCGTGAAATCTTTGAACAAAGCGCCACCCCCAGCGTAGATCGATTCGCTGCGTGCCACCGGGCAGGTAACTCGCGCCGCCGGCGTCGGCAAGCAACGGATCGCGGCCACGGTAAATTGTGGCCGTGACGTTTTTCGAGTCAGTGAGTGTCTCGATGCCGGAGATTTCGAGGATCAATCGGTTGTAGTCGTCCTTGCCGATCTCCTCGTTGTCAAAGAAATCATTGGCGCCTTGCGGCCCGCGATAGCTGTTGACACAGCCCAGGGCCCGATACAGCTGGTTATCGACTCCTTCCTGCCCGTCGGGACTCTTAAAATCCCTGATGTCATTCGTTCCATCGAGATTCATGCCCAGCGCCGTTGTCCCGGTGGCTTCGTGGAACTCCAATCCGTCCGGTGCGGGGGTCGGGAACCATCCATCGATTTCCCGCCTCAGTTCCGTTTCCTGCAGACTGCGCACCGTTCCGTCATCCGGGAAAAGCGTCTTGAACTGTTCTCTGGGCCCTACGTTGTAGCCTTTCGGGCATTCAGCCTTCCCGTCTGCACTTTGATAAGTGGCCCAATGCAGGCTCACCAGCGCGTAGGCGATCTTCCCATCGCGCGGCACCGGTTGGACACCTTCCGCCGCCTCACAGAGCGTTGTGACGCATGCGAGCGCGGCCAGAACGCTCGCAAGTACCGCACGATAGGAAGCGATCCGGTGCACTGAATTTGATATTGCACGTGTGTTCAAGAGACTGACTACCCTGTGCGGCCAAAATAATCGTCGCGGATCCAGACGGCATTAAATCCGTTCCGTTCGCCCCGAAACTCGCCATGGGAGTCTGCATTCACATCCCCGGGCTGTCTGTCGCCGCTGTAAGTGTATACGGGGCGATCGCGATAAGCCCAAACGTGCACGGATCCCTTCTGCTGGGGCTGCGCAAACCGCCCGGTCGCAGGGTCAATGTCGACCGCGCGCCAGGTTCGGCTCGAGGCCGGTGCATTTGGCGGCGCCAAGACATACGGAAATGACCGCAGGCATCGAGCAGCATCGCCGCCCCCG
The DNA here is from genome assembly GCA_963795685.1 of uncultured Gammaproteobacteria bacterium. GTDB lineage: Bacteria > Pseudomonadota > Gammaproteobacteria > Steroidobacterales > Steroidobacteraceae > FEN-1191. The sequence continues at coordinate 104,006 of CAWCJE010000008.1, read as the reverse complement.
CAAAAGGCGATCCGGAAGGTTTGCGTCGTGCTCGGATGATCGCAGCTCAACTGGTCCTCCGCGTCATCCGCGCAGCGGAACGTGTAGATCGTCATCCCGTGCGCGTCGGCAAGGACTTGGCCCGCCGTCGTGTCCTGCACCGTAAAGACTGTGGGTGGATCGGGCGCTCGTTGCGTATAAATATTCTGCCAGCCCGGAATATCACTTCCCTCCAGGCTGTAGGGATGACGATCGAGCGCGTACCGATACAGGGCTCTGTGCCGAAACGCCCATTGGCGTGTGCCGTCGGACCTTAGGAATGTTGTCCATTCCCCGTGCGGGCGGACCTCAGCAGGCGCGGCCATCGGTATCCAAGCCTTGGCGCATTCGTCTTTGCAGGCCGATGCGTCCGGCCCGTCACCGTCAGAAACGTAAACCGACAGTTGGCGGTCCGTCACAAGCAACCGTCCGACACTTGTCGTCTTCACACCAAAGCCCGGTGGCACGTCCGGCGGCGGGCCAACCGGCTCCCGGGTGGCGGGTCCGTCACCGCCTGAGTACCTTGCCGAGCCTCCGAAGACGTCGCCGGGTCGTTGGTCAAGTTGCGATGTATACAGTGGAGCCTCATCGTACGCCCACTGCTTGATACCGTCTTTGCGTTCAACGATCGTCCAGCGCCCCATCGGCTTTGCACCGGTGGCCACCGTGGCCGGGGGCCACGCCACCGTACAGGCCGGTCGAGTGTCCAGATCCGGCAACACCAACCCGGCTGGGTAAGGGCTCATCAGCCCGGCATTCACGGTCGTCTTGGTACTCGTACAGAATGAAGTGCCCGTGGGATCGCCCGCATTCCCGTTGCGGAGATTTTTCTGCGGCCACCGATACAACGTCCGGCCGGAGGCGTCTGCAAAAACCGGCCCTTCGAGTTCTGTCGGCTCGATTTGGATGCCGACGGGAAGTGCGGCCGCTACAAAGCTCTCGCCACCTGTCCGTACCAAGGTGGGGGTGCATGCGGAGACCAACCAAACGCTAAGTACCAGAGCACTTTTGGCCATAGACCATGCGCGCTCGGCCTCCTTTCAGGAGCTTCACGCCGTACTTTTGTGCCTTCATTTCCATATTTGAACTGCGCTCCCGCCTCACCGACTGCTCCCGCCGGCTCCGTGGTTTGACGCTCGAACTACGGGGGCGCCTAAACGAGGATCTCACTGAGCTCGGAACTGGTCTTGTTGCTGCCCGTTCCCCATGCGTTGGCATCCACGCCCATGACTCTCATGGCGGTGTAACCGACGCGGGTGGCCGGCGTGCCCCCGCCATCGATATGCAGTCCAGTCTTGACGCGTCCCCCCGCGCGACCGGCCGTGAAGGCCGGGATGCCATCGAGCGAGTGAATCCGCGCCCACGCATGGTCCGTCGACCCATAGATGAGCGTGTTGTCGAGCAAAGTGCCGTCCCCTTCCTTTACCTTTGTGAACGCCTCGACGAAGTACGCCCATGACTCCATTGACCGGCGCAGAAACCACGATGCCGTGGGTTGATATCCCAGCGCACTATCAACAGGCTCCTCATGGGTCGTCGTATGATGGGGCTTCTCATATCCCGCCTTGGTGGTCGACGCCTGTGACACGGAGTACGCCATGTTGAACACTCGGGTCTGATCGCACGCGAGCGCCACCACCAGCAGGTCCGTCATCAGTTGGTGGCGGTGAGCGACTAGCGCAGTATCCATCCCCAGTTTCGGCTCTTCTTTTATGTCCGGAGGCACGTGGCATGCGGCAATGGGGTCCGGTTTAGTCAATTGACGATCGAACTGCACTTCCAAGTCGCGGATTCCTGTGAAGTATTGCTCGAGGCGCTCCCTGTCTTCGCTGCCCAATGCTTTGGAAAGCCTCTTTGTTTCATCGAGCACACCCGAAAGTGCGCTCTTTCGGACCATGACGCGCGGACTAGGCGAGAACTGGTCTGCATTGGGATCCTGGAAATCGCCACCAAACAGCTTCCTGTAGAGGCTCAATGGCGACCATTCGGCAGCATTGGGGGAGTTCGCGTTCACATAGCTGTAGCTCGTTCGGATGTCTGCGGTCGCGGTTGCGGTGAGAGTCTGAAACCGCACCGTGCGGCCGATTTTCCGTGAGATCGTCACATCAAGCGTCTCGCCGGGCCGATCCTCCCCGCTCATCGGCGCCGAGCCCGCCCTTGTGATCACCCATCCGGAGTAATGACAGAGGTTCGGCGCCGTATCTCGGTACGCGTTGAAATTGGTATAGACGTTCACGTAATCGCGCACCGGCTCGAGCGCCTCGAGCTCGTCAGGCAAATCGTAATGGGCACCGACGGTTTTCGGGACGAACACGCTCGAGTTCATTCCCAGGCCCCAGAACCAGGTCCCAAAGCGAATCGGCAAAGGAGCGCCCGACGCCAGCGCTGTGCCGCTATCGTTCAAGAAGCAATTGAGCAGGGGTAATCCAACAGTGACTACTCCGCCGTTTAAGATCCCGCGCAGCACACGACGCCGACCCAGATCGGCCAAGTACGACTTCTTCATCATCTTCGAGTGTCTCCGTCCGATGGTGCCCCGTTTGGGTGCTCCTGCTTCGGCCCATGGTCCAATGCGACGCGGTCCAGCGCCGGCCGTGGACTTACCTCAGAGAAGCCTGAGCTTAGCGCCACTGCCCGCAACAGATCGGGCAATCGAAATCCAGCCTCGGCAAATCCCTTCGTCAGCTCAGGAAGAGCCGTCTTGTCCGATGCGGGTACGGGGCTTCCGATCGCATAGCTGTAGACGCGCCGCACCAGGCACGCCGGGAGCGCCGGGTGATCGTGCAAGGCCCGGCCGAGGCCCAGCGAGTCGGTAAATTCACGGCCGTCCAGCGACCCGCTGGCATCGATCGGCGCTCCGCGTTCGGTTTCCCGGAACTGACCGGCCCCATCGAAGTTTTCAAGAGCAAGCCCGATCGGATCGGTCAGCTTGTGGCAACCGGCGCAGACCGGATTGGCCCTGTGGGCGGTCAGGCGCTCGCGGGCCGTTTTCAAAGTCGAATTCGGATTCTCGATGATGGAGAAATCCACGTTTGGCGGTGGGCGGGGAACCGCCTGGCACAGCAGTAACTCGCGCAGCGCCTTGCCGCGGAGCGTTGGGGAACTCCGCCCGGGATGGGCATGCCCGGAAAGGAAACTGATCTGTGTCAGCAGTCCGACGCGCGGACTGCCTTCGGGAGAAGTGTACGAGGACCACCCTGGTGGCGCGGGTACCCTCAGGACCGCAGCCAGCGAGGGTGAAATGAACGTGTCCCGCGTAGTGAACAAGTCCCGGTAATCCTGCTTCTTGCTGATCAGCTGGTCGATGATGGTGCGAAGAGTCTGCTCACGTGCATCCTGCAGCGTGACCCCGCTGAATGTCGGGTAGATGCGAGCATCCTTCGACAGGCTCACGAGGTCATCAAACCCAAGCATGTCGTCAAAGAAGGCGCGAACCCCGGTTTCGAGCCGAACACTTGAAAGGAGCCTATCGACTTGCCGGGCGCGGCCGGCCGGCGTTTGCAACTCGCCGGTCTGCGCGGACCGGATCAGCTCATCGTCAGGAGCCGAGTTCCACAGCAGCAGGCTCAGGCGCGTGGCGTAGGAAAATCCGTCGAGCCGCACACCGCCGGGGTGAGCGGGATCAGGCTCATAGGTGTCGATCAAGAACAGGAAATCGGGCGAGATCAGCATGGCATTGATTGCCACGGCGAGACCGCCATAGAAATCGGCCAACTTTTCGGCGCTCCTGCCCGCGAGATCGAGGAGTGCGCTTTCTTGATCCTTGGTCAATGGCCGTCGGTAGAGGAGTCGGCCCACGGGTCGAATGAACTTCTCTGCGCACCCCTGGTCCGCCGCATTCTCGTTCCGGGGCGCGCATGGCACCAGGAAATTCCGATGCTGCGGGCCGACAATCTGGTCCGCCATCGCCATGGCGGTGCGTTGAAATTCATCGATCTGTCCGGACGTTACCCCTGCGGCCGAAGCACCAGTTTCGACCAATCCGTCTGTCCTGCGAAAGGGCGTGAAGTGGGCGGCCACGGTGATATCCGGTCCAAAGACGTAGCCGAGGGAGTTGAAGTATTGCTCTTGGGACAGCAGTCGTACGCGAGGAAGGGATTTCGCTTGGCTGGGCGGGGCACCGACCGCATCAGACGACGTTTCCGCGCCACCGCGGGCAAGCGGCACGAATGCCGAGGCCAGAAGCGCCACGGCAGTGAGGCTGCCCACGAGTGGCCCGAAGAGGCGTCGGCTCGCGCTCTCCCGCGAAGTCCGCGACACGGTCATGTGACTTTCTCCAAAGACTGGGCGCTCGCGCCGACGCGGCGAACGCAGTAGCGCAAAGATTAAGGATCGTCGTTCAAAACAACCGCATCGTCAATCGCCTGTGCGAACGAGGAGCCTGAAAGTGCGGCGCGAAACGCCCTAAGGCGCCCGCTGTGCTTGTGCAGATATCGGAGCACCGTATTCTAAAAAGGTGTGCGCTTAACGCATCGCCCACATGGTGCGGCGCACGGTCCGCAATTGCACGCAGTGCGCGCGGGAGAAGATTGGCCACTGGGAGCAGACAGGTGGCCGATCCCTATGGGGTGAGCTGACGAAATCCCTCGGCAGCGAGGCTTTGGGCATCCTCCTGGAGATCGTGAAACCGCGTATATACCGGATGGCCCTTATATGCCCATTGCCGAACGCCATCGTCGCGAGCGAACACGGACCAGTCCCCGACCTTTTCACCGGTCTTACCGATCGTAGTCCGCAGGGGCGGCCACGCCGATGCGCAGCCTTCGATGCAGTGCGAGACCCCTATTCCATCCTTGTCATAGATATACAGGCGCGTCAGGCCGGGGAAACTCTTGTACACCCACTCCCCGGATTGCTCCTGGGAAAGTGCGGTGTCTCCCGGATGCTCCATCTTCATGCCCGCAGGACCGTGGTCCGCGGCAAAGGCGACCAAGTTGCACAATGCCATTAGGATTCCGGCTCGCGCGCGCCGCATGATCGGGACCTCGTGTGCGTATTTCTCTGATAATCTTGCAAGCAGATCATACTCTCGCAAGTCCGAAGCACAAATACCGCTCGAACCAGGCCTTCACCTGTTGCTTGGCTCGTTCCCGGTATTGACTGTCGAATCCCAGACCACTTTCCCTCCGACTATTGTCTTTAGAACCTTAATGTCGCGGATGTGAGCGGGCTCAATAGAAAATATGTCCTCGCTGAGCAGGACCATGTCCGCCAGCTTTCCGGCCGAAATGGACCCCTTAACCTGGTCCTGGAACTCGGCGTATGCGGAACCCATCGTGTAGGCCTCGACTGCTTCTGCAACGCTGAGCTTCTGCTCGGGAAACCAGCCGTTCGGATTCTTGCCATCCAGGGTAGCGCGCGTCACAGCCGCGTAGACCGTCAACATCGGATTGAGGGGAGCAACGTTCCAGTCGGTGCCTAGCGCCAGGCGCACGCCGTGCTGCAGAAAGGTACGAAAAGCATAGGTGCGGCTGGAGCGTTCATGACCGATGCGCAGTTCCGCCCACCGTCCGTCATCGATAGCGTGGTAAGGCTGCACAGAGGCGATTACGTGGAGTTGCGCAAAACGATCGAAGTCTTTGGCGGCCATGTGCTGTGCGTGCTCGATTCGCAACCTGCGATCCGCGGCCCCGTGCGCCTGCACCAATTCTGAATACAGATCCAGAATCATCGAAATTCCGCGGTCCCCGATGGCGTGCGTGCAAATCTGCAGGCCGGCGGCATCGGCGGCCATCATGCGCTCGCGCATCAGGGAAAGCGGCTGCATGCCTTCCGACAGCAAGCCGTAGTTGCCGGGCTGGTCGTTGAAGGGCTCGAAGAAATAGGCGGTGCCTGAGCCTAAGGACCCGTCGGCGTAGGCCTTCACGGCGCCAAGGCGGAGATCCGAACTCCCGAACGCGTGCCGAATGCCGATCTTGGCCTGGTCCTGGACTTGCGGAATCAGCGGCGCTGCATAAATGCGCGTCGTCAGTTCCCCTCGCTCGCGTAATTCGGAATACACCGCGAAATCGGCGTAATCCGGATTCATATCCTGGACACTCGTCACGCCAAGAGCCGCGGCATGGGCCAAGGCGCGTTTCGCGGCATGCACGCGCTGTGCGTGCGTGAGCGCCGGGATAACCTTGCCAAGGTAATCCATCGCCGCATCCTTCAGTGCCCCGGTCGGATTACCCTCCGCGTCTCGAACGATTGTTCCCCCAGGCGGGTCGGGAGTGTCCTTGGTGATGCCCGCCAGCTTGAGAGCCACCGAATTGGCCAGGCCCATGTGGCCGTCGTAGCGGTTCACGAACACAGGCGTGTCAGGCGTGACGGCGTCGATCATTTTCTTCGTGGGGATGGCGGCCGGACTCCACTTGGTTTCGTCCCAGTCACCGCCCAGTATCCATTCCCCGGGGCGGACGGAGCGCGCTTTTTCGCCGATGCGCCGCGTAAACTCCTCACTGCTCGCCGCATCATTCAACTGCACATAGTCCAGTTGGGATCCGCCGCTGATAAAATGCACGTGGGCATCGTCGAAGCCCGGCAGCAGTAACTTGCCCTGTGCGTCGATCGTTTGCGTCTTAGGACCACGCCATGCCCCAACGTCCGCATTCGAACCGACCGCCACGATGCGCTCGCCGAGGATGGCAACGGCCTGCGCCGAGGGCTGCGTCTTGTCGACAGTCCAGACTTTGGCATTGGTGATAATAAGATCCGCCGTCGGACCGGGAGCGGCCTCGCACATCAAGTAGGGCCATATTCCGCAAGCCAGGACCAGCAAGGGACGCAGACAAGTTTTTTTCATTGCAGTGGCAGACTGTTTATTGGTCACGGTAACTTCCCTGCTTTGTGGAAATAGTATTGCCAAATTCAATTGGTCGGGGAGGCGCTTATCGTACTCGCAGCGATTTGACGAGTCGACCTGGCCCGCCCCCTCACGGTAGAGACTCGTTACGCAAGTCTCCTTGCATTCCCGCTGCGCTTCAGGCACATCGGCTGCTCAGGGAACCGTTTTGACGACAGCAGTACTCTCGGCGCGTCGGGTGATACGGTCCAGTGCGAGCAGCAGTGCCGCGGCCAGGACCGAAATGACCGACAGAAGGGTAAAAAATGCCGAATGACTCAGGCCACTCCACAGCGTGCCGATTCCGCCTGCGCTCAGGCTGCCGCTGAATATGATCAGAAACCACGCTCCGACCGTGGTCGCGCCGAGCCGGGGCGGGGCCAGCCGCGCAAATAACCCAAGCCCCGTCGGGAGGATATAAAGTTCACCGAGTGTAAAGAGGACAAAAAAGGCCACCAGCCAGAGCCAACTGGCAGGTTGCTGACCGTGCATTGTGGCCACGATCGCGAGCAGCAGATAGGCACCCGCGACTATCAGTGCGCCAATCGCCATCTTCTGCGTCGACGAGCGCTCATGCCCGGCTTCGGCACTCCGCCGCCACAGGCCCAGCAACATGGGGGTCATCAGAAACACCAGAAGCGGGTTTAGGGACTGGAACCAGGTTCTGGGAATAATCATCACTCCTGCGGACCGATTTATGCCCACGTCCGCCCACAACGCAACGGTATTGCCGACCTGCTCATAGGCACCGCGGAACACCGTCACTGCGATTCCTATGGCAAGCAGGACAAGGAAGGTCGAACGGTAAGTTCCGGCTGGAATCGTCGGCAGCGGCTCGTCCGGCCCGCGAATGTTCTGGCCGGGCAGATACTTCCCGCCCCAAACATAGACCAGCAACCCCACCAGCATGCCCACGCCGGCCGCACCGAACCCCCAGTGCCATCCGTAGATTTCACCGAGCGTGCCGCACACCAGGGGTGCCAGAAAACCCCCGAGGTTGATCCCCACGTAATAGACGTTGTATGCCCAGCTTCGCCGCGGGTCCTCGGGTCGATACAGGTCATTGATTTGACTGGGCAAGCTGGGCAGAAACAACCCGTTGCCGAGCGCGATTGTGGCAAGTGCGGGATAAAACAGTGGTTGGAACATCATCATGAAATGCCCCACGGCCATGACGCTCGCGCCCGTGACTACCGCGCGTCGTTTACCCAGCCAGCGGTCGGCAATTGCTCCGCCAAAGATCGGCGTGAAGTACGCAAAAGCGGTATACGTCCCGTAGATGAACGAGGCCTTACCTTGCCCGATCATCAATTGTTTGGTCATGTAATAGACCAGCAGCGCGCGCATGCCGTAGTAGGAGAATTTCTCCCACATCTCGGTCAGGAACAGGATTGCCAGCCCACGCGGCTGGCCAAACCATGTCGTGGTTCCAGTGTTCATACTATCGGCAGCAGCGAGCGCGCAGAATCATCAGTCTTACGAGTGCAATCAACGTCGCATGAATTCTTTTGCAATCGCTAGAGCCATTCGGTAGGGCTCAGGATCGTTGCGGTTGCTGAGAATGATCACGGTCAGGTGATGCCCCGGGTAGCGCAAAATCACGTTGCGAAACCCGATTGATTCCCCAGAGTGCCATACGCTCTCGCCCGAGATCCGCCAGCCAAAACCGTAGTCCACCTGCGCATCGTCGGTCTTCGTCCACGGGGTAAATGCCAGTCGCCGCGACGCGTCGCTCAGCAAACGATTGTCGTAGAGGGCCGCGTCCCATTGGGCCAGATCCTCTATCGAGGAGTAGATGCCTCCGTCACCGAGCACGGCACTGGTCAGGCTCTGATCGGTCCGCTGCCAAACGCCATTCGCTTTTGTGTACCCGTACGCACGGTTGTTTATGGCCGGGCCCTCACGCACGTACGCCAGCGTGTGACTCATGTGCAGTGGTTGGAAAATTCGATCGTGCAAGAAGGATTGGAAACTCTGTCCCGAGGCGCGTTCGACAATCAAGGCAAGCATCGAGTAGCCGCCGTTGCTGTAGCGATAGGAACCTCCGGGAGCGAAATAGACCCGCCGCTCCCGCTCCAGCAGATGCAGCACGTCGATGTCGCGCAATTGATCCGACAGGTCCGCGGGCACGCTTTCGCCGCTGGCGCTGCCGGGCATGATGTCCTCGTAATCGATCAGCCCGCCGCGATGAGTAAGCAGATGGCGAATCGTGATCCCATCGTCAGTCTCGGGGAGCGACGGTAGCCATTGACGGATGCGATCGTTCAGGCCGAGGCGACCCTCTTCGACAAGCAACAGGATCGCCGCGGCGGTGAACTGCTTGGTGACCGAGGCCAGCCGGTAATTTGTGGCCGGTGTCGCCGCGACTTGCTCCTCGAGGTTGGCGAGGCCATAGGAGCGGTGAACCAGTTGCACACCGTCTCGGACCACCAGCACCGAGGCGCCGGGAACCTTGCCCTCGTAGTCGTGCAGGATTGCATCGACAGCCGCTTGAGCTTGCATATCGGAATTTCCTCGTGTGCATCCGCCCAGTGCGATTGCGATCACGGCAATCGCCGCAAACCTAGTGCCGTCGATTCGGACAGTCCGCAGCTCACTCACAAGCGCGCACCCGGGTAAAGGATAGATCCTCGAAGTCGAAGCTGAAGTCGGCCTGTGGATCGACCTTGGCCATGGTAAGTGTGGGTCCCGTTGAGGGCTTGCCTGTCATCAGGCGCAACCACGCCTCGGCATCGACATTAACGTTGTCCCAGGCCACCAGGTAGCGCTTTCCGACGCGCATCACCGTCCCGGCCAAAAGCGGGGACTTTGCCGCATTAAACCTTACGCTCCTGCCCCGCCCGCAAAGGGCAATCTCGCCAAACCAGGGATCGCGCCAGATTCCGAGCCAGGCCGGCACCTGAGTCGGTGTGACAGGCTGTCTTGAGGCGGTGTCCACGACGGACTGCGTCTGCGCTGCCGACTCGCGCGCCAGCTCATCAGCGTACTCAGCCACGCTCCGTGCCTGCCCAGGAGCGGTGAAATGCTTGAGCAGCACTTCGCTGATCACAGCGCGCGCCTCGCTCCCTTCCCCGTTGGTCATCATCACAAAGCCGCTCCGCAGGTCCGGCAGGAGGCTCAGCACAGAATACATGCCACCCAAAGTGCCGGTATGCGAAACGCTCCAGACGCTATCGACATCGGTCAACCTCCAGCCCAAGCCGTAGGCGTAAAAATGGCTGCGGTCCCATGCACGCTGCCGCAGCGAGATCGGCATGGGTGTGCGTGCTGTCCATAACTCCGAGCGTTGCTCCGGCCCCAGCCATTCCCTCTGGGAGGGGCTCGGTTCGAGCCAGTTCAGTGCCCAGGCCAACATGTCGCTCAGACTGCAGCTCACACCGCCGGCCGCTGCAAAGGTGAGCCGTTCGGGGGGTACAGCACCCACGTCGATCAGCACATTGCGCCCGTCGGTGCGGGTGTGAGGAAGAGCAACATTACCGTCGTCCTCTCCACCCGCCCCCGCTACGCGGCAGCGTGAAAGGGCGAGCGGAGTGAATACTTCGCGGCGCAACAAGTCCTCATACGGCGCGCCTCCGGCGGCCGCCGCCACCTCACCTGCGACAATGTACAAGTTGTTGTCGTACGCGTACTCGGAACGGAAGCTGGCTTCGGGCTTTAGGTAGGCAAGCCCGGCGATGATGTCGGCCCTTGTGAAGCGGTTGGGTTCAGGCCACAACATCAAGTCGCCGGCCCCCTCGCGCAGCCCTGAGTTGTGCACCAGCAGATCTCGCACCAGAAGGTGGCGCGTGACCCAGGGATCGAACATGCGCAAGTGGGGCAGGAATTTAGTTACCGGATCGTCCCATCGGAGCTTGCCGGCCTGGACCAGACGCGCCAGCAATGCCGTGGTCATCGCTTTGCTGTTGGAACCGATCTTGAACAACGTGTCCGGTGTCACCGCCCGGCCTTGCCCTGCGCTCAGTTCCCCGGCGGTGCGTGCGTAGGTCACCTTGCCGTTCTCGATCACCCCGACGGCCAGGCCCGGCAACTGATACCGGGCCATGATGGCATCGAAAATGGGATCGTACGGAGAACTGGCCAGTGTCACTGTCGGGGTGACCAGCGCACATGCGACAAGGCGGAAGCAGAACCCGCGGGATCTTCGCATACAGGATCGCGTGATCACTTACGTGCGCTTCATGTCCGTCTTCCCTTGGGCGCCGTTCCGTCCGCGCCCTGAGCTGTCCTCGATGAGGCCTTCGGCGATCGTCCCCTCAAGGGGCATTGCGGCGTTCACCTGTCCTCTGTGCCCATATTTTAAAAATTGACGCGATCGGTTCAAAAGTCCGCGGACAGGACCAGCTGGGCGAAACGCGGTGCCTGCGACCGGATCGGCTCGCCAAAATACGGGTTGGTCGAATTGGAGATTGTGTTCTGCAGGCCCTGGTCAACCGCGGTGGCCCGTTGCTGATTGAGCAGGTTGTAGACCGAGAACTTCACCTGCAGCTTCCCCAGCGAACCGAGCGGCATCAGGTAGGCCACACTCGCGTCGATAGTGTAGGTCCATGGCGTGTGCCCGTAACCCCCGCGCGGTGAGGCCTGATAGATGCGTCCCGGCGAGGCGCCGTCGCAGTTTTGCTTGCAGATGAAATAGCTGACGTAGTTGGTGGCATCGTACGGGTTGCCGACACCATATCCGGTGATTGGCGTCCCGGACGACAGGTCCAGATTGCCGCCAAAGCGCCAGTGCGGGGTCAGCGCGTAGGTGCCGCGTGCCTTGAACTGGTGCCGGCGATCGTTGGGCAGATCACCCGAAAAGAAATTCACCCAGGGATCATCGAAGTTCTCGGTCCGGCCGGCGTCGTCGAATTCGGTGTCGGAATCGACGGGGCCCTCGGCATTGCCCTGGCTGCGCGACCAGGTGTAAGAGGCGTTTAACTCCCACTTGTCGTCCCAAGCGCGGTCAATCTGAAGTTCAATCGCTTCGTAGGTCCGCTTGGGTTCCTTCCAGCCACGTTGGCCAAGGTAATTGCCGTCACTGTCGTAGAGTGCCCAGCCTTGCTTTGAGGTATCGATCGTGATCCAGCCGTCATTGACGCCCGTGCAATGGGTGTCGCCCCACACGGTCACGGGCCGCCCCGGGTTGGCCATGACCCAGCCGACGTACCCATTACCGCCGCATTGTGGCGTGGCGGTGATCTGCATGTCATCGATCGCATTGTGCAGCTTTCGGTAGGTACCGCTGACACCCCACGACCATTTATCCCTGAAGACTTGTTGCAAACCCAGAATCAGTTCGTCTTGATGAACCGGCTCCATATCCCGGCTGACGCTCGAGCGCTGATCGGGCACCGTGCCATCGCCCTGCGAGGTATCGACCGGACCGATTTGCGCGCCAAGAATGGGCACGGCGTAGCTGGAACCGTTGCGTTGCAGAATCTGGTAGCCGCCAAATCCGTAATAGGTGCGCTGGTCCAGCAAGCCTCCGGCCTGTTTTATATTGATCACATTGGCGACGGGCAGGAAGTAGCGACCCAGATTACCGAACAGCTTGGTGGTGCCGTCCCCGTGCATGTTCCAGGAGAAGCCAAAACGCGGCGCCCACTGATCGGTCATGTTGATGTAACTGTGGCCCTGCCCGTCCTTGTTGTTAAACGCGTCCAGCCGTATGCCGCCGTTGAGCAGCAAATTAGGGGTAATCGACCAGTTGTCTTCCAGGTAATAGGCTGAGTTGATGGTCTGGAAGGTGCCCGCGATCTGGTAGCGGCGCGCGCGCACGTAGGCCGTGTAGCCCGCAGGCACGACCCCCCCGTTAAAGAGCGTGTCTCCAGGCGAGGCGGCGTTGACGCTGTAGGCGATCGCATCGGGCCCGGAGTAGTGGTAACTGTAATCGGAGGTGTTCTGCTCGTGATCGAGCCCAAAGCGCAGCAAATGGTCGCGAATCTTCCATTCGAAGTCAGCGCGCGCGGCCTGTCGGACATCGAGGCGTTTCTCGATTGTGCCGTTGCTGGTGCATCCGAGCGGCACGCCGGGTGAGGGAACCACGCCATCGTCGTAGACCAAGTCGCAGTCCACGTCGCTGAGCGCACGGTTGTAGTCATTACGTTCGTTCCTTCCGTACAGCAATTTCATCGACAGATCGTTGGTCAGGTACGAGGTATAGGTCAGCGCCCAATTGTCTCCGCCGGTGTCATGATAGACGGTGTCGGTTTGCGCGCCTTTCGTGCTGGTGTCAAAGTCGTAGTCGAACACATTGCCGGTGTTCTTGTTCTTGTCGGAAAACGCCATCAGTTCGAGCAGGTTGCTCTGGTTGATGTGCCAGTCGAGCTTGCCCCCCCAGAACCCATCGCCGGACTTATTGTCCGTGATCACCGTGCCGGCGTTGTTGGTGTTCCTGGGCTGCGCGTCGCGTGCTTCATACATCAGGAAGAAAAACAATTTGTCTCTGACCAGCGCGCCGGAGGCGAACAGGTTGAGCTTGGTCAGCGAGCTCTCGTCCTTGCTCGATGTGATGTAGCGGTCTCCGTTGCTGCGGACATAGTCGTGGGCCGACGCCTGCCATGCGGCCGGCTCGGTCGTCAATTCCGCACCGTAGTGAAAGTCATTTCCGCCGGATCGGGTGACGGCGTTGACCACACCGCCCGTGCTGCGCCCGAATTCAACCGAGTATCCGCCGGTCTTGACCTGGAATTCCTGGTAGAACGCGAATGGTGCCTCGGAGAAGCCGTTGCGGTTGTAGAAGTCGGTGACATTCAGTCCGTTGACGTAAAAGGAATTCTCCGCGATCGATGATCCCCCAAAGGAAATACCGCCAAAGGAGGCTTTCCCCGGGTTTACGCCGGGGGCCAGAACTGCCACCGACTCGATGTTCTGGTCAACCGGCAGACGGCGCAATTCCTCGCGCGTGATGTTCGTGGCCTGCTCCATCGATGTGACATCGACCGCAGTCACCACGCGGGTGGCGGTGACCTCAATGGTCTCGAGCTCGGGCGCCTCGGAGCCAATGTTGACCGTGGTCGCATTGCCGAGGCTCACGGTGACATCCAGGGGTTTACCGACCGGCGCGTTATCCTTGCTGGCATGCAGGACATAGTCGCCGACCGGCAAGAACGGAAAGCGGTAGTTGCCCTGCGCATCGGCGCTCACCGCGCGTGTCAGCCCGGTTCTGGGACTGACCACCGTGACCACGGCTCCGGGCACAGTGCGGCCCACCACCGAACCATCGTCGTTGCCTGCGTGCGCGCACGAAAGCGCAATCAGCGCCAACCCCAGTGCGCGCATTGCGGACGATGCGATCCTGCGCCATATACGCCGGTTGTTACCCATGGTCGATTCCCCCTCGATGACTGTCGCAGTGCGACTATTGCTTATTGGTCCCCGCGCCTTTCAGTGGCGGCAGGATCTGCCATTTGAAGTCGTAGTCCCATTGATCGAAATACAGATTGCCCTTGCTCCCTTCCGCCTCGCCGCGCTGGAGGTCGACGGTCTCGGAACGAAAGAATCTCTTTGCCGGCTGTAAATCGCGACCGTAGTCGTCGTTGAATGCGATGCGATAGGCATCCAAGCCGCCTAGGTAGAAATTCGCGATCGCCGGATCGGGGCTGTTGAGCCGGCCGAAGGTTACGTCCATCGGTATCCAACCGTAGGGGGCGATATACAACCATCCCCAATCGTGTAAGTTGCTGTAGTCGCCGTCCGAGAAAATCATGCCCGACTGCCACCGCGTAGGAATTCCGTTGAGACGCAGCAACGTCATCAGCAGCAAAGTCTGTTGACCGCAATCGGCGTGCCCTGCGTGCAGTGCGTAGTCGCTGATGTTGGAGATGGTGGAGTACTCGCGCGCGACCGCCCAGGGAATTTGATCGACCGCGGCGTAGAGTTTCTGCGCCATGCGCCACGGATTCTTCTCATCGCCGATAATCTGGCGGGAGAGGATCCGCATCGGTTCGGTGAAGACGATATGCGGCGGCCGCTCCGCGACAAAAGTCGCGAGCTCGGGCGTCATCGTGGGTGGTACCACCTTGGTCGGGTCGATCCCGTGGTATTGGGCAAACACGGTGAGTTCATAGGTGATGGAAAAGCGCGTGGGTTTTCCCGCTTGCGCCGGCGCCTGCAGATAGACCGTGCGCTGCGGCGCGGATTCAGGTGCAATCGTATGGCGCGCCGGCAGACTGGCGATAAGGTGAATTTCCTCTTGCTGGCCTGGCAGCATTCGCGGATAGGGAATCCAGGCGCGCACCATTTCGCCGGCAACCACGGCATCCGCATGCACAGTCAGGGATTGCGTCACCCGCAGGTGGCGCGGCGCCAGGCCCGTTGTTACCCCGGACGTCGCGGCCGCATCGCACACTTCGCGATGATGATCGTTGGCCGACTCCATCGGACCGATTTCCAACGGGCTTTGCGGCTTGCGCCGAGCGCGAGCCTCGGCGCTCAACTGGAACAGGTTGCCGGGCGCGTGGCCAAAAAACAGCGTGCGGCCGTCGATGACCTGGTGCTCGAGAAGACCGGCCGCATTCCATTTTACGAACTCCTCTTCGGTGAGATCACCGATTTGCCGGCGAATTCGCGCCTTCAGATCGTTCTCGGTGAGCGGGAAATCCAGCAGAATCCGGCGCATCCGTTCGCGCTGGAACTCCAGCGCGCTGCGCGCCTCTTCAGCCAGCGCAGGGTCTGCCAATGCTTCGCTGATGTGGGCCGCGGCAATCGTGAACTGTCCCGCATCGATTTGGGTAACGATGCTTCCAGCCGCAGATGTTTCGATCAGGGTAGCAGCGCGAACTACCGCCGACCCGAGCAGCGAAACTGCCGTCATGACGCTCAGTAAA
The DNA here is from genome assembly GCA_963795685.1 of uncultured Gammaproteobacteria bacterium. Lineage (GTDB taxonomy): Bacteria > Pseudomonadota > Gammaproteobacteria > Steroidobacterales > Steroidobacteraceae > FEN-1191. The sequence continues at coordinate 88,358 of CAWCJE010000008.1, read as the reverse complement.
GAGGCACTACGATGCTTCCACAGCATCCCGCCCATCCATGCCGAACTTTGGTTCACCACAGTCCTCGCAGAGTCTGTATTGGTATGTACCAGCATTAAGAACCAGCGTCAATAAATTATGCCGCTTGTTTCATCATTAGGAATCATCTATTCTTCAACGCGCCAACCTGCTGCCAAAAGGCTTGGAATTCGCATGGTGCCGCCAGTACTGTCGGAACAGACCGCGACCTCAGGGCTCGGCGCAAAAAACACGATGCGGCAGCACCGGCTGATATTTCTCATCCTCCCGCTGGTACTCGCCCTGCTCGGAGCAGCGAGGGCCGACCCGGGCTCGGCACCTTCGAAGGCACCCCCCCACGGGGTAATCGGAGTCGATGAGGGGATGCTTTCGGCCCAATTCTGGATTGGCCGGCTGGCCAATCCCGACGCCATCGTGCTCGACAAGTCAGCGATAGCCCTTGAAAACACAAGGCTGGTGCACGTAGACCCGACGCTGTACGACCTGCACGAAATGCCGGCAAGAGCCTCGCACAGGCAAGTGCGCGACTGGATTGAAGCGCTGTCCGAGACTCCCGCTGCACCGATGTATGACGTCCACGGCAAGCAACTCTCGGTCGCGACGCTCAAGGCACTGCACGCAAATCTTGATCTCGGTGCAATCGCACAGCACCCAATGACGCGCTACGGGCTGGTCGTCCACCGCGCCGACCTGCGCACGTTCCCGACTACGCTACGAGTATTCAATGAGCGCGGCGACACCGATATCGATCGATTCCAGGAAAGCGCCCTGTTCCCCGGTACGCCGGTGCTCATCGTGCACACGAGTCACGACCGCCACTGGCGATTCGTGATCAGCCCGCGTTACGCAGCCTGGATTGAGGACCAATACCTCGCTGAAGGTTCGGCCGCTCAGGTGTTCGGCTACGTGGACCGCGAACCGTACCGCATCATTACTGCGGGGACCACAAGGACAGTATTCACGCCCGAGCAGCCTTCCCTCTCGCAATTGCAACTCGACATGGGCGCGCGCGTCCCGCTGCTTGGCGACTGGCCGGCGGACCGCGTCGTGAACGGCCAGCACCCGTATACCTCAAATGTCATCGAACTGCCGTTGCGCGACCGGAGTGGAGCGCTGGAATTCAGCCCCGCGTTGCTGCAGAAGAGTGCCGACACCCAGCCCGACTACCTGCCCTTGACCCGCGCCAACATCCTGCATCAGGCCTTCAATTTTCTCGGTGAACGCTACGGCTGGGGACATTCCTACAACGCGCGGGACTGCAGCGGATTCGTTTCTGACGTGTACAGCAGCATGGGTGTATGGATGCCGCGCAACACGCGCGCGCAGGGCGTGAGCCCGGGATTGAACCACCGACTGTTCGGGCCCGCGGACGATCGCGCGACGCGCCTGGCGGCGGTGCGCGACCTTGAGGTCGGCGATCTGGTCTACATTCCCGGCCACGTGATGATGGCCATCGGCTCGATCGACGGTGAGCCTTACGTGATCCACGATACTACGGGATTTAGCTATCGGCGGCCCGACGGCACCCTCGCCGATGTGCAGCTCAATCAAGTATCGGTCACGCCGCTCATTCCGCTCGCATACAACAACACCGAACTGTACATCGATCGCATGACCAGCATCGTGCGCATTCGCGCTGCAACCACCCAATAGGCACTCATGAGCCGATGAAAATTACCGATATCGAATTCGGCATGCTGCGGGTGCCGCTCAAGACGCCCTTCAAGACCGCACTGCGCACGGTCGAGGCCGTCGAAGACATCGTCGTGATAGTCCATACCGACTGCGGGCACCGCGGCTACGGCGAAGCGCCGGCGACCGCGGTAATTACCGGGGATACGCACGGTTCGATAGTCGAGGCGATCCGCACCTGCATCTATCCGCGACTGATCGGCGTGGACGTGGCCGACCTCAACCACATCACGCATCTGATCCAAGGGGCGATGGAAAAGAACTCGAGCGCCAAGGCGGCGGTCGAGATTGCAGTCTACGACCTGTTTGGGCAACTCTACAATGCGCCCCTGTATCGCCTGCTGGGTGGCGGGGATCCCGTGATTACCACTGATATCACGATCAGCGTCGATACGATCGACAAGATGGTGGCTGACTCGATCGCCGCTGTAGATCGGGGTTTCGACTCGTTAAAGATCAAGGTTGGCAAGGACATCGGCGTCGACATTGAGCGGGTCAAGGCCATTTCCTCCGCAGTCGAAGGCCGCGCGCTGTTGCGACTGGACGCCAATCAGGGCTGGACCGCCAAGCAGGCGGTGTACGCGCTGCAGATGCTCGAGGAAGCCGGGGTACGTCTGGAACTCGTGGAACAGCCCGTCAAGGCCCAGGATCTCGAGGGCATGAAGTACGTTACGGAACGGGTGCACACCCCGGTCATGGCCGATGAAAGCGTGTTCGGGCCGACCGAGGTGGTGGAACTTATCCGCATGCGCGCGGCCGATATCATTAACATCAAGTTGATGAAGACTGGGGGCATCTCTAACGCGATCCGGATCGCCGATATCGCGGCCATGTACGGAGTCGAATGCATGATCGGGTGCATGCTCGAGAGCAGCATCAGTGTCGCGGCCGCGGTCCATGTGGCGGTAGCGAAGTCGAACGCCATCACCAAGATCGATCTGGACGGACCGTCGCTGTGCGCTTTCAATCCGGTGGAGGGCGGGGTCATATTCAACGAGGCAGAGATCAGCGTAACCGACGCGCCGGGACTGGGCATCCGAGCGATCCACGGGCTCGAGCCGATTTCCTGAGCGAGATGGATTCACCTGCATGTCGCCGCTGCTGAAGATCCGGGCTGAGCGCGACCAGATGTCGGCGATCGAACGCCGCATCGCGGACTTCATCCTCACCGAATCACACCTTCTGCGCGATTACTCCTCGCAGCAGCTTGCGAACGCCTTGAAGATCAGCCAGTCCAGCGTGGTGAAGTTTAGCCAGAAACTGGGCTTTAAGGGCTATCCGGATCTAAAGTACTCGATCGGGGAGTCAATCGCGCGGGGAGATGGCGGCGATGGTAATGGAACGATAGAAGCGCCCGGGGGCGATCTTCAAGTCCCAGTCGCCGAGAGCTTGTGGTACTGCAAGGCGCAAGCCGAGCAGGAAACCCGCCTCATCAATCCCGTGGAGACCCTGAGCGGTATTGCCGACGCGGTGGCCAAGGCAGGCAAGGTTTTCATCATTGGGATCGGCGAGGACACCATTGCAGCGCGCACCTTGGCGCTGCGGCTCTCCCTGCTGGGAATACTTACCATCCACTATTCGGAAAGCGCACTCATTGCGGCCAGCATGGAATCGGCAAGCGCGCACGATGTGCTGTTCATCCTCTCCGAGCGCGGGCACCAGCCCTCACTTTCTCAGATTTGCAGACAGTTCCGTGCGCGCAAGGGCAGGGTATTTTCGGTAACGCGCCATAGCGCCAATCCACTGCGCGCCAACGCCACACTTTCACTGCTGGTTTCGGCGCACGATGAACGCTCGCACATCGAGCCACTGCTCTACCAAAGCGCGCTACATCATCTGCTGGATCTGATTTTTATTCTGCTGTGCGAGAGCGGGACCGGGCGCCTTGCCCTGTTCAGTGGAAACCTGGAGCGGCTCCAGAACTCCCGCGCACCGTGAGCTACTACGCTCCCCTGATCCGGCATCGCCCCCCGCAACACGAGCTAGGGCGTTGCTCACCCGCCGGGCGGCAAGTCCGCTTCTTCGCACCCACGATGGCATTGCTGATGTCCTTGGGCCCCCAAAATCATGCGGCCGCGACCGAGCCTGCGCTCCCGTGGGACAATGCGCAACAACTCATACTGGTGACTATTCCGGATTGGAATTCGAGCGAGGCCATCCTGCAGAGCTTCGAACGCACTGGGCACCGCTGGGATGCCGCTTCCGGAAAAGTTCCCGTCGTTATCGGTCGTGCGGGCGCTGCGTGGGGCATCGGGCTGCACCCGACTCAGCCCGGGGCTCTCAAGCAGGAAGGTGACGGTCGCAGTCCCGCCGGGGTATTCGCCCTGGGCAACGCATTCGGCTACGCAACATCCGTTCCTACGGATCTTAAATACACCGCGATGGGTGTCGACGATTATTGCATCGACGTGGTCGGCTCGCCGGTATACAACCGCATCGTCCATGTCCGTGACCTCGGTGCGGTGGCGACCGCCGGATCCACGGAACCGATGCGTCGCGATCTTCACGCCGATGGCGATCAGCGCTACAAGCTGGGCTTTGTGATCGAACACAACTCACGTGGAGTACCCGGCGCTGGCAGTTGCATCTTCGCGCATCTGCGCGATCGCGCCGATTCATCGACCGCCGGATGCACCGCGATGGCAGAGCCCGCCATGAGATTCCTCTTCGCCTGGCTCCGGGTGCGGGAACACCCGGTATTTGTGCTCCTCCCTCAGGCCGAATACGAGCGCCTACGTTCGCGGTGGCGCTTGCCCTAATCCCGCCTTCTTTGGAGGAGCCCGGGAGTTTTCGATGTCTCGCCATGACGATGCCAGAGCGTCACCGAGTTCCTCGGGCTGGTTCCGCGCACCGTTCCGGCACCACACGGGCGGAATCCCTAGCTCTCCAACCCCTGCCCTTCGCGGTCCAACGCGATCGCCGGGCGCTGTTTCGCAATTACCGATGTCCCATCGCGGCTCGAAACGCGTAACGGTACCGGGGCTGGCGTGTCTTCAGATTTCGCCCGCTCCTGCAAGGTGCGATACGACAACCAGGCCTCGCGGGATTTTAACTGCGAGCGACCGACCCTCTTGGCCGCCTCGCTTTCCTGCCGGGCCGCGCCCAAATTCGTACTCAGATCCAGCAGCCCGGCATCGAGTCGCTGAGGCACCCTATCCAGCAGCCCGGTTTCAATGGCCATGCGCACTCTCTGCAAAGCCGCCTCCTGTTCTTGCCATGCCACACGTCTTTCGACCCGACTCTCGATTCCTCGACGGATCAATCCCGTGACCGCTGCGCCCCAGTGGATGCTCGGCTGCCGATCGATGCCTTGCGCGGCCAGCGTCCGATGGTCAATTCGGGCCTCGTGTTCGCCCGATTTCAAATGGTCGTTGCCAAGGGACGCCCAGCGTTCGCGGATCTCAACAAACTCCTCTCTGGAGTGCGGCATACCGCGCCTCGCCCGGTCGGTTTCCGAAAGTTCGAGCGCTGTTTTGACACCAAGGCCCGCGGGGGTAACCTCGCGGGTCGTGGTCAGAACATGAGCGTGATAGTTTCTTTGGTCGCCTTGCCAGTGCGCCCGGTGGATGGCGAAATCAACCGCCACTCCGTAGCGGGTTGCCAGGTATTGTGAAAAGTCGCGCACCAGGGCCACGCGCGGGGCGTGGGGCAGCTCGTGCGGAATTGCAAGTTCGTACTCACGTGCCACTCGCGCGTCCTTGCGCCTTTCGGCCTGCTCGGCCGCATTCCACAGCGCCTGGCGATCGCGGGCCCAGTTGACGTCCTGGAGGGCAAGCTTCGTCGGCAATACAATCTCCGTATACTCGACGCCCCGCTTTTGTGTGTAGTCGAAAACCAGCCCGCTCGCCCGATCGGCAATTTTCGAAGCGGACCGATAGGCCGCGGCCGCCGTGGCGGAACGTCCGGCGGAGCGCGCAATGGTCTTGATTGAAAGATGATAAATCGCCATCAACGGCCCTGGGGCGCCAGGCAGCCCTGATCCTTCACAATTCGTGTGGTCGATGCCGGATGCCTTTGCAGGGCTGCGATGGGCCGGGTGGGCCGTCGCACCAGTTCGCCCCCACAGTTTGGGCACATGCCGCGCAACGTTTCCGTCGCGCACTCGGTGCAGAACGTGCATTCGAAACTGCAAATGCGTGCAGCTTCACTTTCGGGCGGCAATCCCCTGCCGCAGCATTCACAACACGGACGTAATTCCAGCATTTGGCTCTCCAGCGATTTACCCGGTACCCTTAGATCCATTCGTGAGGCTCCCCGAGATCTCGCGACCTGGTTCGGGAGCAAATCCCAGCATCGGTGTGCAAGTGACTCGGAAGTGCGCCCTTGGGCCTACACGCTTCCCGCCCTTTCCGTCCCGCCTTCGCACGCGGCTCATTCCTCACACAGGCGTCACGGCCTGGGTGGAGATTGAGCTTAGTCTTGGCCGCCGCATTTGGCCGGTACGAATTTCCAGGGGGTTACGCCACATTCGCCAGCGGCTTTTGCCACTGTATCCCATATGCTAATAACGCGCGTGCGATGGACCGGGCTTATACACAATAGCCGGTGCATGCGGCAGCGAATAGGCATCGAAAGGGCTCCGGGATGGCCGAGTATCAAACCCAGATCCAGAGACTTGAGGCACGCCTGCACCAGCTCAAGCTACGCAAGCAGCGCAGCGACGCGCGACGGCGGGCGGTGGAATCAAAACGCACACGGCGCGATGACAATCGGCGAAAGCTGTTGGTGGGCGCGACTGTTTTGACCCAAGTTGAGCGGGGCGCGCTCGAGGTAGGCGTCCTTCGTCGGTGGTTGGACCAGACGCTGTCGCGCGCGGACGAGCGCGCGTTGTTCGGCCTTTAACTCAAATCGTATGAACGAAGCGCCCCGGCCTTCCATCTGCGCTCGGGATGTTCCACAGCGGGCGCTATTTAGCTCATCGAGTTGCCGGCGGTTATCCGCACCTGACGAGCCGATGAGTGGTGCGCCCGACCTGTCCGGGAATTCAATCGCCGCCAGTAGGCTCGAATCGACCGGTGACGGCCGGCTCAACCTTCGTCCGGCCGCGGCTCAGACTTCGCCCGACGCAGGACTGTGCTCTTAGGTCATCCGGCTTCCGACACGTTGGGCAATGACGTCGGCAACGACGGCGAAACGCGTCGAGTGTGATCTGTCTGCAGGATTAGCACGAGTTCCTGTGCGCGCCGGGCAGCATGGACAATTGCCGTCACGACCTCTTCGTAGGGCACCGGACGCGAGAGCAAGTAGCCCTGCAGGTACATCCGGGAGTATCCCAATAGCGAAGCAAACTGCTCTGGGCGCTCGATTCCTTCAGCGGTGATCTCAAGCCCCAGGCCCTGAGACATGCCAATAATAGCCCGCGCGATAGCGGCCGAACGCGGGCTGGTATCGATGCCCGCGATCAATCCTCGATCCAGTTTAATTCGGGTTAGCGGCAGCAGCTCCAAGGAGGCAAACGAGGAATAACCGGTACCAAAATCGTCCAAGGCGATTGCTACCCCCTCCGCACGCAGGCAGTGCAATGCCTGGATGGTGGCCGCCCCTGTTTGCAGTACGGACTCGGTGAGTTCAATTTCGATACAACGTGCCGGTAAGTCGTGCTCGCGCAACAAATCGCGCAGCCGATCAACAAAGCGGTTATCCAGCAGTTGACGTGGCGATACGTTGACGGCGACACGCGCCTCCGGCCAAGCATTGTGATGCCACCGCGCCGCGGCTTCAATCGCGGTGCGAAGCACCCAGTCACTGATTTCAATGATCAGGCCGGACTCCTCCGCGATGGCCAGAAACTGGTCCGGAGCCGCAAGGGTGCCATCCGGCATACGCCAACGGATTAACGCTTCCACGAGCGATGTCTCCAATGTTTCCGCGTCGACCTCCGGTTGGAATACGAGCTCGAATTCCCCTCGTTCGACGGCGTGGCGTAGACCCTGTTCGGTCGTGAATTTTGACGCTGCCGCCTCGAGTAGCTCAGGAGTGAACACCGCCAACTGGCTCCTGCCCAACGCTTTGGCCCGAAACAGAGCGGCATCCGCTGCCTTTAGGAGCGCCTCTGCGTCCTGCTCGTGGTCAGGATGAATGCTTGCACCCACACTTATGCTGACGATGAGGTCGCGTCCGTCAACCGATAACGGCCTCTGGAAGGCCTGCACCACGCCCAGGCCGGCCAGTCTGATCTCCTCTACCGAGCGCGCGCGCTCAAAGACAACGGTGAATTCGTCGCCCCCGAGTCTTGCCGCGAAGCCGATGGCTTGCGTTGCCTCTTGCAGACGCCTGGCAAGGCACATCAGCACGCGATCACCGAACGCGTGTCCCATGGTGTCATTCAAGTATTTGAAATTGTCGACGTCGAGAAAAAATACCCCGACCAGGCACCCCTCGTGCCGAGCGCGCTCGATAGCGGCGTTCAATAGAACGAAAAGTTGCCTGCGATTGGGCAAGCCGGTCAAGGGATCGTGCTGTGCGAGTTCCACCAATTGCTCGGTGCGCTCGGCCACTTTAACTTCCAGGCCTTGTTGGTAATCGCTCGCGGCGGCTTTGGCCACCGCTAACTCATCGGCCATGAGGTTAAATGCAATCGCGAGCGTATCGAGTTCCCGGATCCCTCCCCGCTGGACACGCACCGCGCCCTCCCCTCTTGCCAGGCGCAGGGTGGCGTCGCAAAGCCGACGCACCGGCGTGACAATGCTGACCACGGTGCCCACGGCGATAGCCACCAGTAGCAGTACAACCGCAATGCTGAGCCACGCAATTACCGCCCGCCTTTTCTGATCCGTTGGAGCAGGTGTCGTGACTGAATGTGTCTGCACTACGGCACGTACGGACTCGCCTGACGTCGCCCGTGTTAATGGCGAAGCTGTGGGAACGTGAGGTGTCGTTGCCTGTTCTCTAGTTCGCTTGCTCTTGAGAGCGACGGTAACGATGGGACCTTCGATTTCTTTCGGAATGAGGGCCGCCACGCCAGCCGACTCTTCGGCAAAGTCGTGCGAGTGATCCAGCAGTTCCTCGTTGGCTTGCAGGAGCGAGCCGCGGAGCGCCACGAGCCGCGAAGAGTCGTCCCGCATCGCGCTGTACCACCGATCGCCTTCGGAACGTCTAAAGCCTCGCTCGTTGATGTTGAGATTGTTTATGACCGCTTGCTCGGTGGCCACCAGCGGCTGCAGCTCCGGCGCCTCTGCATTCACGGCTGAGCCAAGAACGCCAGTGCTACGCCGAAGTGCGTCGAGGTCGGCGTCCAGCTGCAGCAGCGACTGGCGCGCGACGACCCGGCCGAACACCTTCCATGCGCTCTTCAGCGAGTCATTGACCCGAGCATATTCCGCCTCAAAGAGCGCCAAATAATCGCTCATCAACGCGCGGCGCTTATCGGCCACGCGCACCAGCTCATCGGCATCTTTTTTATGGGCATTGAGGGCGGACGCGAGCTTCGCGACTGATTTGGCGCGTAGGGCAGCGGCCTGCGTGACGAAGTCTTCGGACGCGCGGTTCAGCTCCGCGAGCGCCCGTTGATATTCGGTCTCACTGTCCTGGGATTTCGCTTCGACGCGATCGTGCACGGCGCGGCCAAACTGTTCGAGAGCCAACATGAGCCCGCCCGAGCTCACCACGCGGCGCTCGGAATGGGGTTGCGGCGACGGTTCAACGTGAGCGGGGACTATGGTATCGACGGGCTTTGGAGCGGTGGCCGGCGGCGGCGCAGCCCGGGTTATCTCGATCGTCCGCTCGGTCAATGCGCCCTGTTCTACGATAAAGTTGGCGGCTAATACAAGTGCCCCGACTCCAACAAATGCCGCCACCAAGCAGGAAGCAATTCCCAGACTGAACCGCTCGGTCAGTTGTCTTCGGCGGTCAGTAATCGCCTGAAATGCGGAACATACCGCGGGGGATATAGCCCGCCAGAATCCTTGTGTTGCCGTCATGGTTCTTCAGGTTCTTCCTTAAAGCGTCGCGGCGTGCGCCAACTACCCATGTGCGCATGGTCCGTGTTGTACGGCAAATCTGGAAGGCGTTGCGGGCGCAGTTCACAATCGTATGCATTGGGTAAAATGTCCTACAAAGGCCTTTAATTTGGCTTGGTATTTGGGCCGTCGGCTCAAGTGTGCATTGCTCCTTCAGGGGATTGCAAAATAATTGGGCGTGCCTTTGATCGCCACTTCAATCGCGACGAGCAATGAATCGACCGAACACGATTTTGCTGTAGTCCTGTGGACTACAGCTCGTGCAATTATCGGAAAAGAAAAGGTGTGAGTTACTTCCTTCTGGAACCGGCCTAGGATCGGCAAAAATAATAAAAGGCTTGCGAATTGGGGCGAGATGCGATGACGAAGGGCAAACAATTAATCCGGCGAGCTGGCGAAGCCACGCAATCCGGGGAACTTGCCATTGAAGGGGATGCCGCGACTTCGGCTCGTGTGATTCGCCGTTCCAATAAGTCGGCATTGGGGTTCGATCCTTACGGCCGAACCTTGATGCCCGAGCCTCCAACTCGCAAGAAGGATCTCCGTAAGCTCGGTGAATGGATCGCGGCCAAGCGTAAAGCTGAATCGGCAAAGCCGACAGACGAGCGGGCGCTTCACTCTGGCGGCGAAAGGCCGAAGAAGTTGTGAATCGGAGCTGATCCGGGGCCCAAGCCAGTTACAAGGTTGAACTTCCGCAATTAATGCTCGTTGCGCTGATGCCCCGGCGCCTCGATTATCGTAGGCCCCGCTGTGCTGGTGTCGGCCGAACATGACTCTGGACGGGCCCATACTTCCCCGGTCTCTGGACTCGATGCTCACGCGCGCGGACGAGCGCGCGTTCCTCACTTGGGCTTGTGGCGCCTCGCCAGCAAATCTTCGAGCCGCTCATCGAGTCGCGCCGGACGGGCATCGCCAATCCGTATCGTTAAGAGATCGCTGTGCCGCGGATGTATGAGGATATTGCACTCGAACGGTGAGAGGCGTGACGGCACAATCAGCAGCGCTGTTTTGGCCTCCTCGTGCCAGCGATCACCCAGCGCACGACACGCCTCATAAGTGTTGTCCGCGTCAAAATCGGGCAACGCGCTGCGGCGAATGATTTGGCGCGAAACGCTCTCCGGAATCTGGATTTCACTCACCACCATACGAGGGGGCAGCTCGCTGGAGTTGAAGTGCACCAGATTCTCGAGCACCGCTAGGGCATAACTCTCGGCCGCATGAATGACCGCCCTGCCCTGCCCTGTCCAGCGACCTCCCCAACGTGCCGCGCCACTTCCGTCAAACACCGGGTAGCCGGCCCGGACGATCCGGTAGGCGGTAAGCGCGCCCTGGTATGTTTTCTCGCTCATCGATGAGTGCCCGAGGACCCTCAGCGCACTAGGCAGGCAGGCCGTGAAGTCCTCGTTGGATCACTTCCTCGACTTCGCGGGCCCCGAGTTCGGTGAGCGCCACTTCAATCGGCTTACGATGTCGAAGCTCCGGATGCTCGCTCCATAGGAATCGCTGCGCCTTGGCATCGTCCTCCCAAACGCTCTGAGCGAGTACCGTGATGCGCGCGAGGCGTTCAGTCGTGGCGCTGTGTGCGGCACTGAGAACTTTGCTGCGTTGATAACTGGCCCGAGGCACCACGCGGTTGCGCAGCTTTGCCCTCTCACTTTCAGGAGCCACCGCACCCATTAGGTGTTCGAGAGCGGCGCGCGGGAGACCGGCCTGGATCGCGTCATCCAGATCGGCATGTGTGCGTACAGTTCGCCCGACGGCCTTCGTGCCACCCAGTAAGCGGACAATATCCTTGTGCGTTTCCATGAGTCTTCACCGTCTCAGATGAGGCATATTATAGACTCATATGGGCAAGTCTCAAAATTTCGCGTAGCCGGTTCTCGAGGCTGTTATTCGGGGCGATTCTTTATATACCGTGATCTTGGCTCATTCTTTAACAGGCAATTACAGGATCGGAACTAGAGGGGGGTCGAGTATGCAATTGATAAATATAGAGAAAATGGCGTTCCAGGGGAGAGATGCTACGCCCCCACGTCAAGAGATGCGACGAGGCGTCGTGAGAGTTGCAACGCTGGGGCGGCAGAGATGTCACGGGGGTTGTGAATAACTCTTACATCAAGTGAAAGAATAATCTTCGAAAAAACAGAGACCTAGCTCAAAACCGGAAGAGATGTAACGCCCTGCCCCGCCGCGGCGATTTTTAAGCGTTTTACGGCGGATTCGGCGCTTGCCAGACAGTTCGGGAACGCGATGGGCGGAAGAGTTGCGACGGCAGAAGGTGATTTGCAGCCAAGCGGCTGACTTCGCCGCTCTATCTTTATCGAACCTTGTATGAATGTTCGCCGCCCTAAGATCGGGCAAGCGGCGCCCGAACGACGTGCGGTCGGGAGGGCATGAGCATCAGGCCAATATCGACCACCTTCAGTTTTGCCTCTGGATAAACGGTAAGGACGCGCTTGAGCGAATCAAGGAAGAAGTGGCGAAACTTACGAGGCTCCGTGTAGCCATGACCGAACTGCCCGGACAGCTGCGCCCAGGTGATCATGTTGATCGAACTCAACTGGTACAACCGGTGGACCAGCCAGGCATAGACGTCCAGGTCCATCGGACTCTTTCGCAGCTGCTTAATGGCGTTCGTGGAAAGCGGGGCGGAACGCTCAAGGATCGAATCGAACAGGACCGATGAGAGTACAAGTGAACTTCCCCGCCCTACCCCACTTTGATCGTCCCACCACAATCGCGCCTCTTCCGCAAACAGCGCCTGGCGGATGTGCAGGCCCACTCTCCCGTTGGCATCCCTTATATTTTCATCAATTGAAATTGCGCAATGGATCAGCCTGAGGAGCTGATTGGCGTACACGCGCTGGCTTCCGCGAGCTCCGCGTGTCACCGGCACATCGAGTCGCCGCAGAAAATCATTCACGCTCTCGCCGAGGAAAATCTCCGGGCTTCGCGTACGTATCGCCTCGCTCGCGCAATAAATGGTCAGAAGTCGCGCCGGCACACCGTAAGGCAACCCAAAATCCTTCCGCGCCGTAGACAGCGTTAACTCGAGCCAACCGTTTCTGCGTGTAAAGGTGCTCAGTTCACCCTGATCTGCATGAGGGAACGAACACTGGATCAGCGGCACATACTGAAAGGAAATCGCGTTGGCTTGCTGTGCTCCGACCGCCGAGCGGATTGGTGCTGCTTGCGAAGATCCCACAGGCTTCTTAGCCTGCTGGGCGCCAGGCGCTTGAATGTTCCGAGGGTCGGGTTGGGCAGAAGGCACACCGGACGATTCCGCCGAGCGAGTGAGCAACCGCTCCAGCAGTGCTCCAGCCTTCGGTATTACCGGGCCCTGCCCCGCTTTCTCACGATTGCGGTGCGCGCCAATTCGGGTGTTGCTGATTATCGATTCCGCGGCCACGTTCGGAAACCGCAACACGATTGCTTCGCTCGGATATCCATTGCGGGCCAGCGTAATGGCCGCCCGTTCGGCCGAGAACCCAAGCTCTCTATACAAGGCTATCGCCTGATCGAGCCGATCAAGATCAGCAGCACCCCTATCGAGGATAAGCTCGCTTGCGAGGAGCGGCGCCTTAGGATCGGTCGAGCTCATAGGGCCACGAGTCTCGCGCCCACCGCGAAGTTGCGATGGCTCGATGCACGTATTTCTGTTAGCTTTTGCCGGAAATCCGTGCAGCGCGCTTTCCTTGGGAGATCAGTGTGCCAGCGATGCGAGCGATTGACAAGCTGGAGAGCATCCTTGCCAGCAGCGAAAACTTCCTTGAAAAGATGCACGAGCTGGGGGCCGAACCGCACCAGCGCAAGACCCTGCAGCGATTGTTCTCGCCGGCGGAGGCCGGAGCCATGGTGGGCCGCGATCGCACGACGCTGGCGCGAGCGGAGGGCGACATCGGCATCATTGCCGCGCCGCGCAGTCCCGGCACGAACCGGCGGATCGGATACACGCTCGGCGAGATTCAGGCATTCCGCAGGCACTTTGGCACGCTTCCCGGACGGGATGAGGCGCGCGACGCACCGGTGGTCATCGCGTGCCAGAATTTTAAGGGCGGGGTAGGGAAGTCCACCACATGCGTTAATCTCGCGCATTACTTGGCGCTCAAAGGTTATCGCGTGCTGATCGTCGATACGGACAGCCAGGCAACGACAACCTCGATGTTCGGCTTTGTCCCGGATGCTGAAATCACCCAAGATCAAACGATCCTCCCGTACCTGACGAGTGAACAAAAAACCCTGGAATACGCGGTGAAACCCACGTATTTCCCCGGAATTGATTTGATTCCGGCATGCCTCGCGCTCTATGAGGCGGAAATCACGATTGTCATGCGCGTGGCGGGTCAAAATGAAACCGCCAAGCGGCTGGCGTTTTTCAGTGAGCTGAAATTCGGTATCCAAAGTGTGGCGGATCGCTACGACGTGATCCTCGTGGATTCGCCCCCGGCCCTGGGCATGATTTCGATCAATGTGCTGATGGCTGCCGATGCGCTGCTGGTGCCGTGCGCCGCCAAGATGTTCGATTTTTCCTCCACCGTGCAGTTCTTTCGCATGGTGCATAACTACATCGGCCAGCTGGATCCGGAGAAATCGTATCGGTGGATCTCGGTGCTCACGACGCTCTTTGACCGACGGTACGAAAGCCAGAAACAATTCGCGGACGTCATGCGCGCGTGCTTCGGTGAGTCGGTTTTCCAGAAGGTGTTCTTTCATTCCAGCGCCGTGATCAACTCCGCGGCGCAGTTTGTAACGCCGTACGAGCAGCCCAAACCCGACAGGGCGGTGCTGGCGATGATGGACAGTGTCTTTGAGGAAATCGAGGTGGCGTTTCTGCGCGATTGGCCCTCAAAGGCCGCCGGCCTGGTGCAGCGAGGTGTGGCATAAGGGCGATCCCGGTTTCGTGACGAAACTAGCTTAACCGATTGAATATTATAATAAAAGTGAATGTCGGGGTAGTGCGTTTGAGAGCAATGACAAATGAGGGAGAATTAACCGTGGCCAGCAAGATCTTTGGCGGAGCTAACCTAAGCGATATCGCGCGATCCGTGACTGAGAGAGCCGAGCCATCGCCTTTGGACCGTCCGACGGCTGCGCGCCCTTTGTTGGCCGCCGCCGAGCTAGCCCTCACAGGCCGGTCGGTCCCTGCGCTGGAGCGGGAAAATATCTTCGCGGTTGATCCGAGGAGGGTGCGGCCCTGGAAGTACCACAACAGGACAGCCACCTGGTACACGCGGGAGCGGTGCCAGGATCTGGTGGAATCAATCGCAAAGGACGGCCAACTGGAACCGGTTTTGGCGAGGAAATTATCAGGCGACGCCAACTTCGACTATGAATTGATTTACGGCATGCGGCGCCGATTCGCGTGTGAACACCTCAATGCCAAGCTCAAGCTCCGCGTTCTGGATACGGACGATGCGCGGGCCGCCGTGCTGATGCACATCGAAAATGCCGATCGGAAGGACATTACCCCCATGGAGCGGGCGATGTCTTTTCACAGCCAGATTGAGGCGAAACTATTCCCGACCCAGGACGCACTGGCCGAGGCCATAGGGCTGTCGAAAGGGCAGGTGGCCAAGATGATCAAGGCCGCGGCGCTGATGCGGGTAACCTCCATTAGCACACTGTTTCCTGACAAAAGCACGGTGCCGGTGGATCAGGCGTACAAACTGGCGGCCTATATGGAGCGAAGCGGCGCCAAAGAAGTAGTACTTAAGGCCGCTCAAAATCTCGCCAGCAAGGGGCGGCGCGAGCCTCGCGAAACGCTCAAAGCCTTGCTGGGAAGTTTGGACCGCTCGAACCGATTCGAGCCCATCCAAAAATCCTTCAATGTGGGCAACACCGGTCGCGTCAATGTGTCACGCAATCGGCGCGGAAAAATTACCCTGGCGTTCCCGAAGGGTTTGAAAGGCACGGAGAAGAGCGACCTGTTGGCCGCCGTCGAACGAGTCTGGAAGGAAATGGGGTAGGGGAGGTTCAGTTTCGTCACGAAACCTCCATAAGTCCTTGATTTATTTATTTCAAACAGCATTCGGGGTAGTGTAAAAGACTGCTGGGACACGCTTCGGGAGCCGTGGAACAATTCGTGGAACGTATCTCCACAATTTATTATAAAAATCAAGGCGATGTAAGCCCACAGGTCGGGAAGCGTAACCCCCATCCCGGCATTGGAGTCGCCCGCATTCCCATGGGAACACGTTCCCATTGTGCGAGTCTTCCGCTAAGCTTGTTGTATGCCCGTTAGGCTCACGAATAGGCAGATTGAGATGCTGTGTCGGGAGGTGCTGGCGCGCGAGAAGGCGCCTTCCGGCCGTTCCGTGAGGCGGGCACTGCGCCAGCGCTACGGCGCGGTCGGACGGACCGAGCGCATCTATGAGATTTGGCGGGCCCTGACCGCCGGTCAGTCTGCCTTGGGTAGCGTGACCGATGCCGAGCGGACTCGTTGGATGGCCCGGATCGCCGCGGCGGAAGAGCGCGTGCGATTGGCCGAGGAACGCGAAATTAAGCATCAGGATCGCTGGGCTAACGAACTGCATGAGTTGCGCGAGCAGCTGCGAACGCGGCAGGGCACTCTTGCGTCAGGCGTTTCGCACGATGTCTATCGTCGAGTGCACCTGGAGTTACTGCAGGTGCGCGGCGAGCTCGAGCGGCTAAAACTAGAGATGGGCCGAGCCTGAAAGCACCCACATGAGTCCTCGGGATTATTTCTCAACGTGCTCCAGTCAGTACGCGACATTCAGACCGCGCTACCCGCCGGCGCTGTTTGAGTGGCTATCATCGGTATCGGGCGCACACGAGCGCGTCTGGGACTGCGCGTGCGGCAATGGGCAGGCTTCAGTCGATCTGGCTGGCCACTTTCAGGAGGTCTATGGCACGGACCTGAGTTCCGAACAAATCACTCACGCCGAGGTACATCCTGGAGTGGACTACCGGGTAGCGCTCGCCGAGGACAGCGGGTTACCCGACAACTTCGTTGATCTCGTGACCGTGGCGCAGGCCCTGCATTGGTTTGACCTGGAACGCTTCTACCAGGAAGCGCGTCGCGTCGCCCGTCCCGGGGCCGTACTCGCCGTGTGGAGTTACGGTGTTTGCGAGATCCCCTCTGCCCAGGGCGACGCGGAGCTGCAAAATTATTATTCGAATGTAGTGGGCCCTTATTGGACACCTGAGCGGCGCCTGGTCGAGTCCGGCTACAGGACCCTCAGGTTTCCCGTTCCCGAACTCCGGCCACCCAGTTTTGTGATGCAGCTGGAGTGGTCACTCGAGCAATTGCTCGGCTATGTGAGCAGCTGGTCAGCCTCGGCACGATACCTGAAGGAGCGAGGCGAGGATCCCGTGCCGAAACTCCGATCCGTTCTGAGTGCGCGATGGGGTGAGGCGTCACGCGTCCACACCGTCCGATGGGCCCTCAGCGTGCGCGTGGCGCGCCTTAATCCCAAAGGCCATTGAGACGGCGATTACTGCTCGGCACCGCACGGGGCTACAGGCGAAGGGCGTTTATTGTAGCTGTAGAGATACAAAGTCAAGACAGGAGCCTCTATAGGACCGCATATGGATCAGTTTAAGATGGACGTTTGTGGCCCAACGTACCTCCCGATTGGGGAAACCACCCAAATTGATACAGGCCGCTCGTGATGAAAATCAAGCAGGGCACAGTGCACGAGATTTCGGCACTCTTGCCTTTGGTCGCCGAGTATTGGCGTTTTGAAAATCTCTCCGGCTTCGATACGGGGCGTGTCGCCACGCAACTTACCCGCCTGTTCACGACCCCTGGGCTAGGCGTCGGCTGGTTGGCGGTCGCAGACGATGCGCCCGTCGGTTATCTGTTGGCAGTCTACGTTTTCAGCCTGGAGCATTTGGGCCTTACTGCGGAGATCGACGAGTTTTATGTTGTGTCGACGCAGCGAGGCCAGGGGGTGGGAACCGAGCTCGTCAGGCATGCTGAACTCGAGTTCGCACGAACGGGTTGCACCAACGTGTCACTGCAGCTGTCACGGCGCAACGATGCCGCGCGAGCCTTTTATCGTCGCCATGCTTATCGCGAGCGCTCAGGCTATGAGGTGCTCGACAAGGTCCTCCCAGAGCAGAGCTAAGCGGTCGCAGGACCGGCGCCGGGTCGAGAACCCACCTTGCAGCCCTGCCGCAGTAGCTATACCCGGGCGCGCCACGGTGGGCTTCTAGCCAATCCCCTCTCTCGGGCCCCGGAGGAAGTGATCCCTGTGCCGGATCATTGCACCACGATGGTCCCCGACATTTGCGGGTGAATGGAGCAACCGTACTTGTAGGTTCCTGGCTTTTCGAACCTGACGCTGTAGGTCTCGCCCTGATCCAGGGCGTCCGACCGTATTTGAGCGTCGGCCCCACGCACTGTGTGCGGCTCGTCGTCCAGGTTTTTCCATGTGACGGTCGTGCCTGGCGGCACCGTCAGGGTTTGCGGGGAGAACGCAAAGCCCTTGATCAATACGACCCTCGAGGACGCCGCGGGAAGAGGGGAGGACGCCAGCACGGATGACATCGTCATCCAGCCCATTAGGCTCAAAGTCACGGCCGTCCACAGGCCCGGCACCCAGCGACGTCGGGCGTCGAGTGCAGCGCCCGTCCTACCAAAGTGCTTCAATTGGATATGCATCATTAAATCCTTGGGTGGATGGTCTTGAGAGCTGGCCCTTTGCGGCAAATCACGCGAGCGTGCGATCGCTCAGCACCAATTGACTCGGGTGGCGTTGCAACGCGACGCTGCGGACGCCCAGCATCTTCGGCAGCTGATCCGCACTCACTTTGAGCGGTCCTGGACCCGGTCCCGTGCCGGCCGCGGGCTGCGGGTAGGCCGTGGATCGCGCGGTGTGGAAGGTGATATGCCCTTCGACCTTTTGCACAATCTGATGGATGTGGCCGTTGAGCACGGTCACGGAACCAAACCGGCGCAGATAACTCATCGCCGGCTCGGCATCCGCGGTGCCCCAGCCCCAGGGTTCATAGATGGTCCACAGCGGCATGTGGGCAAACACCACGACCGGCGTGCTGGCCGAACGTCCCTGCAGATCCTTTTCGAGCCACGCGAGCTGATCGCTCCCGAGCGCGCCCAGGCCACCCGCCTTGAAGTTCAAAACATTGATCAAGGCGATGAAATGCACGCCCTGGTAGTCAAAACTGTAGTAGCCGCGATTGTCTGAAGGTTTGCCATAGCGCTTGAAGTATTCGCTCGCGGTCGCATCGGCCACGTCGTGCTCGCCGGGTGTGGTGTGCAATTCGATGACCTTGAGCGTTGAAAGCAACAAGGCGGCGGTATCGAACTCAGCGGCTTTGGACAGATGAGTGATGTCGCCGGTGTGGATGACCATGGCAGGCCGGTCGGCCATGCCGTTGACGAGTTCGATGGTCTGATTGAGCGTACCGGCGACGTCGGGATTAGCTTCTTTGTTGAAGCCAATGTGCGTATCACTGATTTGCACGAACAGCGGCACGCCGAGCTTGGCCCGCGTCGAGGTCTGATCGGCGGCCAACGCGAGATCAGTAGGCACCAATACGCCTCCGGCCAGTGTGAAGAGCGTGCCGGCACCCCCATAGGCGAGGCATTTCAGGGCGCCGCGGCGTGAGAGCGTGTCGGGAGGGTTGGAAGCCATAGCGAATCTCCGGTGGGTACTGTCAAGTTAAGGAGACTTGCCGGGGGAGCGGTTTATTCCCAGTGCTCCGATCGGCGCAACCAAGTGCGTAATTTCTGCCCTGCCGCGCAACCGCGATGGAATAAAGTAGGGGCCGAGCCGGTCTATAAGGGCAGGCAGGAAGCATGTCGAGCAGCGCAGGGTCGCGAAATCGCCGGTTTGTCGAGCAGGTGCTGCCGCACGCGGCTGCCGCATACAACCTGGCGCGTTGGTTGAGCCGCAGCGATGCCAACGCGCGCGATATCGTGCAGGAGGCATTCGTGCGCGCACTGCGCTACTTCGAAAGCTACCGCGGGGGCTCGGCACGCGCGTGGCTCCTGACTATCGTGCGTAACACCGCTTACACCTGGCTGAGCGCCAATCCGGCGACCGCACATCCGCAGCTGGCGGCCGTGACCGCGACCGGCGAGGCGCTGACGGATGCCGAGCAGGACTCAAGCGCCGATCCCCTGGTCGGGCTCGCCCGTCAACAGGAGGCCGATCACCTGCGCCAAGCCATCGCGCAACTGCCCACGGAGTATCGAGAGGTGCTGATTTTGCGGGAACTGGAGGATCTGTCCTACCAGCAGATTGCGACGATTGTCGGTTGCCCGATCGGCACCGTGATGTCGCGACTCTCACGCGCACGCAGTGAACTCGGCGATCGACTGCGGCGTGAGGCATCGAGCCCATGACTCACGAGGAGACATTCGCGCTGTTGGAAGCCTACATGGACGACCAGCTGGGGCTTTCCGACGTGCTCCGGGTCGAGGCGCACCTGCCTGAATGCGAGCCCTGCCGCTCCTGGTTACAGGAGCGGCGCGCGCTCGTTGCGCGCATTCACTCCACACCGCTCCGCTACGGCTTGCCGCCGGAAGTTGACCGAGCGATACGCCGCCCGCTAATGCCGGAGCGCTTGAGGACCACTCAAACCTGGTGGACGCAAACCCTGGCGGCCGGGCTCGTGATGGGCATTCTCGGACTGTGGGTGGGCCATTTACTTCCGCAACGGCAGGAGGAGGGCGAAGCATGGGTGAGTGCGCACGTCCGATCGACATTGAGCGCGCATTCAGTCGATGTGCTCTCCTCGAGTCACCATACCGTCAAGCCCTGGCTGTCGAGCAAACTGCCGTTCTCGCCGCCGGTACCGGAACTGGATGGACAAGGCGACCTGCTGCTCGGCGCGCGCACCGACTACATCAATCGCATGGCGGTGGCGGCGCTGCGTTATCAGCACGGGAATCATCAGATCGACGTGTTCGTGTGGCCGAGCTCGCAAGGACCGGCGCCGCACACCTCCGATGCCCCGATCTCGGGGTTCCGCCTCGCCACGGCTCGGGTCTCAGGGTTCACCGCCGTGATGATCTCCGACATGAGCGCTCGCGACATCGACGCGTTTCGTGATCGGTGGCAAGCGCAGGCCGGTACGCCAGGCCGGTAGTCCGCTTAGCGGGCGGGTTTGCCGGGCAGCGGGAGCGACGCCTGTCCAAAGGCATACCTCCAGCCCTTGGCAGTTCGTACATAGGTGTCGCTGAACCAGAGTTTGTAGTTGACGGATTCTCCGTCCTCAATTCCCTGCGCCCACAACAAGGCGGTAACCACGGCGGTATCACCCCAGATCCGCACCGTCTGCTGTGAATCCTCCTGATGCACGTAGTGCGTCATGCCGCTTTTGGCATCGTCCACCAGATCGGCTTTCGTGTAGCTCTTGCCGTTGCCATCCACCAGCACATAATCGTCGGCCAGGATACGAGTCATCGTTAGCGCGTCGTTCTTTTCGACCGCCTTTTGATATTCCTTATCCAGTGCGGAGATGAACTTCTGGTCGGTGGCCGTAGAATTTCCCGCTGCTAGGGTCGATCGCAGTGGCAAACCCACCAAAGCGAGGGCGCCAAACAGAAACGGCGCCCATGCGCTGCGAATTGGCCTGCGCGGAGCTGCAACGGCGTGATGACCGAATAGGACCCTCTCGGAAATTGAGCCATTCATCGTTATCCCCCTTTTGGGTACCGGATGTTCTCCACCACTTCGGTGCTTGCGCCACGCGGAATACTGCTCTGCGGGCAATTGTGTCGTCAACGGAAGGCTTCGCGGCAGATTTCGATTGCAGCTCAATGCAGGCGCTCTGGGCGGGTAGGGTGCGTGGCGAGACTTCTTTAGCGATGAGCCGCCAGTTGAGCGGTCTGCTGAGGTACAGTGATCGCAGTCCACTCGCGCTGTAGGGAGCACGACCCATGATTCGATCTGCGATTCTGCCCATCCTGTTCGTGGCTGCTTCAGTGGCACAGGCGCAGTCCGTGTATATCGAGGACCTTACTTGGACGGAAGTGCGTGACGCTATTGCCGCTGGCAAAAGCAGCGCCATCATTTACGCGGGCAGCACGGAGCAAAATGGGCCCCACATGGCCCTCGGCAAGCACACGTTTATCGCACACTACGTTGCCGGAAAAATCGCGGAGCAGCTCGGCGACGCGCTGGTGTATCCGACACTCCCGTTCGCGCCCACCGGGGACTTTGTGCTCAAGACCGGACACCTGCGCTTTCCGGGGAGCGTATCGATTGACTCCGAACTATTCCTGGGTGTCACCTCGCAGGTGGCGCTGTCCGCCATCAACGCTGGCTTCAAACAGATTTATCTCATGGGGGATCACGGGGGCGGACAGAAGGAGCTCAAGCTCGCGGCCGAGAACCTGGACGCCGAATGGGCCAGCCATGGGGTGCGCATCCGCTACGTACCCGATGTTTATTTCAAGGAGAGCGCCCAGTCCGAGGAGTACCTGAAGGCCCATCACCTCGCCACGGGCGAACACGCCGGCTCGGAGGACACCAGCGAGGTGATGTACATCGACTCGGCGCACAAGTGGATCCGCGCCGACAAGTTGGCCGCGAGCCAAGGAGCGATGGAGGCCACAACCGGCGTGGACGGCGATCCCACCCAGGCCTCGGCCGAGATGGGCAAGGTGTTCGTCGAGTTCAAGATCAATGACGCCATCGCCCAAATCCGTGCCTACCGGAACGCCAAGCCTTAGGCATCACTTTGTGCGCCGGCGCGGGCGTTTTACTCGTGATGCGAGGGGGGCCGGGCCTGAGACCAGCGGAGGCGGGGACGCATCGTGTAGGGATCAAGAGTGTTTCATCATCACTGGGAGTATGACCATGTACCGAAAGCGCTTAGGCGTGTGTGCTGCGGGCTTCGCGGCGGTTTGTCTGAGCCTGATTGCTCAGGCAGGTGACCTGCCAAAGAGTGGGACTTATTCAGGCCATTTTGGATGGGTATTCAACGGACAAGTGCAAGATGTGGGGCCTAACCGAAAGGTCTACGCCGGTATGGTGTCGGGCGTCATGTTCAACGAGTCCGGTGCGGGCTTCCTCCACAAGGCCCGAACGGATTGCGCAATCATGAACGACGTTACAAACGGGCGCGCCAACGCATCGGGCACGTGTGTGGTGACGGACGCGGACGGCGACAAAGTCTTTGTCGAGTGGAAATGCGCAGGCCCAATGCCCACGTGCCCCGGAACCGAACGCTTCGTCGGAGGGACCGGCAAGTACACCGGGATCAGTGGTGATCAAAAGTTCCAGGGCAATTTCATTGGAACTACCGGCGCAGGGTGGTCCGATTGGAGCGGGGCTTACAAACTGCCCTGAAATTGCCGTGGTGGTGTTAACGGCCCTGGCCCGCAATTAAAAGGGTACGGGGCCGTGCGCCCGGTGTATCCGAGCGCACGACCCGTCAACCGCAGTGACGCCCACGCGTTGGGGATAGCATGGTGGGTACCTTTACGGCGGCAGTGGCGGCCAATCGCTTTGGTCTGGGCGCGCGGCCGGGCGAAATCGCCCGCATGGCTGACGATCCGCACGGAGCACTTCGGGCGCAGCTCCAGGGGGGCGCGCCGTTAATACATAACGAGGCCTTACCAGACACATCCACGGTGCTGGCCCGCGCGGCGGACTTGCGCTTGGAGAAAAGGGAACACCGCCGTTCGGATAAGGGCGAGAACGTTGGTGTGGACTCATCGGGCACCGCTCCCGCGAATAATTCGGCCGTATTGCCGGAGGCAATCCAAAAGCTCTCGGGATACTTTCGTGGGATTTACATCGACGAGGTCGGGCAGCGCATGCGCGCGGCCGTGCTTGCCGAGCGTTCCTTTGTTGAGAGGTTGGTGCACTTTTGGAGCAATCACTTCGCGGTATCGGTGGATAAGCTGGCCGTGCTCGGCGTCGCTGGGGCCTTTGAACGCGAGGCCATTCGGCCCCACATGATGGGGTCGTTTCAGGATCTGCTCCTGGCGGTGGAGCAGCATCCGGCGATGTTGCTGTACCTGGACAACTACCAATCCGTAGGTCCGAATTCGACGCTCGCCAGAGCCCGCTCACGGCAGGCCGGGTCTCAGAAGCAAAAGGTCGGCATCAATGAGAATCTGGCCCGGGAAATCCTCGAGCTGCACACACTCGGGGTCGACGGCGGCTACACTCAGGCCGACGTGACCGAATTTGCCAAGGTGATCACCGGGTGGTCCATCGGCGGTGGGGAAGGGCGTCTCCGTGGCGGGCAGCCCGGTGCATTCTATTTTCGAGAAGCCCTGCACGAGCCCGGCATCCGCAATCTCTTCGGCAGGCAATACAGTGATGCGGGTATCGAGCAGGGGGTCGCCGTGCTCCGCGACCTGGCGCACTCGAAAGCAACGGCGCATCACCTGTCCACCAAGCTGGCCCGTCACTTCGTGGCCGATGATCCGCCGGCGGCGGCGATCGATCGGCTGTCAAAAGCATTCCTGTCCACCGACGGGGACCTGCCGAGCCTCTATCGAGCCCTGGTTGATCTGCCCGAAGCTTGGGCGCAGCCGCTCTCAAAATTCAAGACGCCCTCGGATTACATCTGGTCGAGCTTCCGGGCATTGGAGCTGCCGCTGCCTGAGGGACCAAAGGCTTTGGCGCCCTTTGAGTTGTTGGGACAGCGCATGTTCTCTCCGGGCTCCCCGGCCGGCTGGCCGGACCGGTCCGTGGACTGGGACGGATCTTCTTCGATCATGAAACGCCTGGAGTGGGCCGATCAGATCGGACAGCGCGTGGGTTCGCTGATCAATGTCACCGATCGTCTGCCGCAGGCGCTGGGAGCGGTAGCCACCGAGCACACGCGCACCGCGATCGCCCGCGCGGAAAGCGGCGCGCAGGCGCTCACGTTGCTGCTGGCCTGCCCGGAATTTATGCGCCGTTAGTGATCCAATCTGCATTCCGATCCGAGGTACCCCGCAATGTCCCGCATGACCAGGCGCCGATTTCTGAGCCGAAGCGCAACGAGCCTGGGCACGCTGGCCGGCGCGGCGGCTCTGGGCGGCACGCTCCTGACGACCCGTATGGCCTTTGGCGCTCCAAGTAGCCCAAATGACGGCCGATTCGTATTCATCATTCTTCGTGGTGCCTTGGACGGGTTGACCGCCGTGCCTCCGTACGGGGATCCCGGTTACCCCGCCTTGCGCGGGTCACTGGCTTTGGCTGCGCCCGGCGATACCGGAGGCGGATTGAGACTCGATAATTTGTTCGCGCTGCACCCGAGTCTGGCGTTCTTGCACGAGAGTTTTTTGGCCAAGGAGCTGGCGGTCCTGCACGCGGTAGCTACTCCCTATCGGGACCGCTCGCATTTTGACGGTCAGGATGTGCTCGAGAACGGCATGGTTCGTCCGCACGCCTCCGAGAGCGGCTGGCTGAATCGGGCCCTCACCGTTCAGGACGGGGCACCGAAGCGATTGGGCGTAGCGCTGGGCACGAATATCCCTTTGGTGATGCGGGGTCCGGCGGAGGTTGCCTCCTGGTCGCCCTCGCAGCTGGCGGGCCTGAGTGAAGACACGTTGCAGCGCGTGACTGACCTGTACGCGTCGGACACTGTACTCAGCCAGCGGCTGGCCGATGCACTTGCGAGTGATTCGATCGCAGGAGAGGGTCAACCCCCCGATGAGATGAAGACTTCCGGTCCGAATGCGGGAGGCAATCGGGCAGGGCCCGCGACGAAACGGGCCGGCACGGCACGGTTTACGGAAACGGCGCACGCGGCGGCCAGTTTTCTTGGCCGCGAAGACGGGCCGCGGGTCGCGGTGCTTGAAACCTCGGGTTGGGACACCCACGCCAACGAAGGCGGTGCGCAAGGACAGCTGGCGCAACGGCTTGCCGCGCTGGATGCCGGACTTCGGGAGTTCAAGTCGGCGCTCGGGCCAGTCTGGAGTCGCACCGCCATCTTGCTGGCCACCGAGTTTGGTCGCACGGCCGCCACCAACGGGACACGCGGGACCGATCACGGGACCGGAGCGGCCGCCTTTCTGGCGGGTGGTGCGGTGGCGGGCGGGCGGGTGCAGGCAGACTGGCCATCGCTGAGCGCCGCGGCCTTACTTGAGGGACGCGACCTCAGGCCGACGCTGGACCTGCGATCGGCCATGAAGGGTGTCCTGCACGATCACCTAAAAATCTCGGACCGATTGCTCGACACGACGGTCTTTCCGGACAGCGCGGGTGTCCGGCGTCTAGACGGATTAATCCGCGCGTAGGGGCTTACGCAGTCCGCGGGGTTGCGCGGGCCGTACGCTGCACACCGGGCAAAGCCGGACCGAACCTCCTTTGAGTCGGCGCTCGACCTTCCGGTCGCCTTCGAACACTCGAACGACGCGCCAGCCGATGTTTAATTCGCGCAGGACTGCGAGAAGCCGTGCACCCCGACCGGCCCGATGCCGAATGAGCCGTACTTCCAAGGTGCCGTCGGCGCAGTAACCCAAGTAATGCCGGGCATGGTGTAACGGTCGATCAAAGTGAATTAGGTAAACCATAGTTAAGCTCCGCATTCCGGGCGTGATGGCCCAGGAACAAGCCGCACGCAGGCGGAAGTGCCGTCAATGACTCG
The DNA here is from genome assembly GCA_963795685.1 of uncultured Gammaproteobacteria bacterium. Classification (GTDB taxonomy): domain Bacteria; phylum Pseudomonadota; class Gammaproteobacteria; order Steroidobacterales; family Steroidobacteraceae; genus FEN-1191. The sequence continues at coordinate 62,163 of CAWCJE010000008.1, read as the reverse complement.
CGCAGCGACTCCGGCGCAGCGTCTTGAGGGCACAGCCGCGCGTGCTAGGCTCCCAAGGACTGGCCATCGCACCAACGGCGTCTCGGTGTTAGCCATCAGCGCGTACTCACATGGACGCGCTGCCACTCGGGGTGCGAGGCGAGTTTCAGATACCCGTGGAAGTCCGCGAGCTGCTCGACTTCTGCGCTTAGGACAGCGGGCTCGATATAAGTGCGCTCGCTGCACGAGCGCTGGTAACGCGTCCCATGGAAGTCGAGCCACCCACCGCGCGAGACGCTCTCGGAATATTCCCGACGACGGATTTGTCGGTCGCCAATCAATTGAGAGGCAAACTGCGCGGTGCCGCCAGCTTCGGACGCTGAACAGCGCAGTATCAGCGAAGTTCCGCAGTTCTCAACAATGGTTCGTGCATCGGCCTCTCCGTAGCAGGCCCGTACTTGTGCAATGGATTGCATGCCAAGCACGCAACGACCGCCGAACTTTCGAAGTCGTGCCAGCGCGTCCTTCAGGCCGTCGATGGCCCCGAGCGCGTCAAGCTCATCGACGATGTACCACAGTCGTTGATCCCCTTCGGGTTGGCTCATCGTCTCGAAGATGGCGATTCGCAGCCACGTCGAGATCAGGGAACGCAACGCAGCGATTTGTCCTGCCGAGTAGGGCAGAAACAGCACCCCTTTGCCTGTGCGTACCCAAGTGCGAACAGCGAGAGGCGGCCCGCTTTGCGTAGCCACGTGATCGAGGGTTGCGACCGCGGCGCTCAGTACGGACCGAATTGCTCCGAACATTCGGGCATTGCTGGTTTCGAGGAACGGCTCTGCGGCGGTGCCTGCGACCAGTACGCGAAGCTCCTTGGCGGAAGCGCTGGTTAGGAGCCGATACAGCAGAGCAAGATCGGTTTCTTTTGCGTCGTGTAACTGACGGGTAATCGCGCAAAACAGGGTTCTCGCATAGCCCTTCCACTCGCGCGCCGAAACGTCACCGTGTTCGGGTATCAGAGCGCGGGCGAGCTGCTCGATATCGTAGGACGCTTCAAGTTCGCCAAACAGTGACCAACGAGCGGCGTTAGCGTCAAAGGGATTGAGTATCTGATCCCCGCGCTGCGGGTCATAGAAATGCGTGCGGTAGCTTCCGTCCGGGTCGGCAATGATGGCGCGGTCCCCGCGCCCTAAGGCGGTTTGCAGCAGACCACGAATGGCCGTGCTCTTGCCTGTACCTGTGGTACCGAGCAACTTAAAGTGCTTGGTCTCATCCGCAGCCGGCACATTGACACCTGCGAGTCGCAACACGTTCTTGCGGGCACTGCTGCGGTGGGCCTCACGCAATCGTGCACCCCGTTCGGCGAATATTCGCTGGCGATGGCGGAGGCTCCATAAACCGCTGACATACCCGAAGGCAACGAGGTAGAGCGCGCCTGTGCAGGCCTTGCCCAATTCATTCCACCGAACAAACGGATCGAGAAATGTGCTGATTGCTTCCCATATCGCCAGGGCAACCACGCAGAACTTCGCTCCGCGCACGGGCAGGTGACACAGGTCGGTGGCCCCGGCGCATCGCCGCCCATACGCAAAACCGGCACCGATGATTGTGAGCAGATATGCGCTCATCAGGCCACGCAGGCCGTGCGTGTAGGTCGTGGTAAATTGCAAAGTGGTCATGAATCCTCCTGTAGTTCGCGCCCGTTTTGGCGGGAGGAGGGCCGCCGCGGTTGGCGGCGCGAGTCAAGGGACTACACGGGAGGCGAAGCCGAAGGAGCGGGCCGGACCTTGACGCCAGCGGGAGCCGACTGCGGCAAGCTCGACCGAAAGCACAATCGGGTCGCGAATTAGGAGGTCATGCCACCGTCACCGCGACCGGGGGCCAAAGGTCTGAGAACTGGGAGTTGGATAGGAGCCGGTCGAATTCGAATGGTCAATCAACACCCGGCCCGGAAGTGCTTAAAGTCACTCCTGACTGGTCCCAGATTGCCTTAGATCAAAGAACCCCGCGCTCGCGTGCACAACACACGTGAGCGCGGGGTACGAGGACACATCGCGGGAGTCGATCTACAACAGGTCTTGCGCGATGAGTCTGGCGCGACGATTGCGTTGGGCTTCGAGCGACGCATTCCGGCGCTCTGGCGGGGCCTGTTTATAGTGGGTACCGTGAGTACGAATGATATTTTCAAGTGTTCCGCGAGCGATACCGTACCGCTCCGCCATTTGCCGGTTGGTGAGCCGTGATTGATACCACGCCAGGATTTCCGCGATCTGACGGTCAGTAAGTCGTCGCGGACGACCGGTCGTGCTGTAGCAGCGCTCGGTAGAATCCAGTCTGTTTTTCATGGGATTTTTTCCTTATGCAATGGTTTGCAGCACCACATCGCACCGGCCAACCAGCGGCAGGCCGCATGGAGGGTTTGGGTTCTGCAAGCAGTTAATTGAGGGAAAAGGTGCACGCGAAAAGTCTGCAACCGCCGGCGCGGTTTTGGCCATACCGCATATCTGGTGCAAATTGGCAAATTGGAGGGATTGCTTTTTCCATTTTTCGGGAAAAAGCCTGCTTTTCGCCAGGCGGCAATTTAGTGTCATTTTGATCAATAAGCCCTGGATCGGACCGAACATGGCTGCGCAGGCTGCCCTCGAGCCGTTCAATGTGTAAGATGAAATCTCCTGAGCCGGCCCGAGGCGGCTCGTGCCACCAAGTGAGGACCCATGACTACACCACTCGATAAGACTCTCAAACGTGCTATTACAATCAATGATCAGGCCTACGTGGCGGCAATTTCGCCCGAGGGCATCAAGCTGACATTGAAAGGTCGGCGCAACGGCGTGGAAATGAGCTGGAGCAACTTGCTGACCAACGCCGCGCCCTCCGAGAAGATGTCTCGTGATGAGGCGGTTGGAGAGTAAGAATCGAGCAGGGCCGGCGGGCTAGCTCCCGGCCTCGATCTCGAATTGCCCGGGTATATCAGCGACCGCGCAAAGCTCCGACGATAGTGCCTGGCGAGATCGATCGTGCATCTGACGCTTGAGTCAATGTTCACCCAGATTGGCCTGGCGCTGGTAGTGGCCAACGTACTCCTCGATCAGGCGGGGATTCCAATCCCCGCCATACCCACGCTGATCGTGGCTGGCGCGGTGGCGGCCGATCATCCGGCATGGGGCATCGAGCTCTATGTCGGCGCTACGCTCGCCTGCGTAGTGGCCGATATGGGCTGGTATTTTGCCGGCCGGTGGTACGGAAACACTGTCATGAGGTTCCTGTGTGGGATCTCGCTGACCCCGGATTTTTGCGTCAGCGAGACCCAACAGCGCTTCGAACGTTGGGGGCAGAAGGCAATCGTACTGGCCAAGTTTGTGCCCGGATTGGCGGTCATCGCTCCGCCGCTCGCCGGGGCGCTCCGCATGGGGCGGTGGCGATTTCTCGCGCTCTCGACGGTGGGCGCGGCCCTGTGGGTAGGCAGCTTTTTGGCGATTGGCGCGCTGCTGCGCAAGCAGATCGATAGGCTCCTCCCGCTGGTCGAACACTATGGATCGATGGCGCTGGGGATTGTCCTGGCGCTTTTTCTGCTGTACATCGCCTTTAAGTGGTGGGAGAGACGAAGGTTCTATCAGACTCTGCGTATGGCTCGGATGAGCGTCGAGGAACTTTATCAACGCATGAACTCCGGCGCGATGCCGCTGATCGTGGACGTTCGCTCGCCCAGCTCCAGGAAGGTCGAACCAAAGCGAATTCCGGGAGCGATCCACGTACCTCACGTTCAGGTGGACCAGCATCTCAATGACTTTAAGCGAGACCGCGAAGTCATCCTGTATTGCACCTGCCCCAACGAGGCCTCGGCGGCGCAGGTGGCAAAGCTCTTGATGGATCGTGGCTTCGTAAACGTGCGTCCGCTTCACGGAGGGCTCGACGCATGGATCGCCGCCGGATACCCGGTGGAAGAGCTGCTGATTGAGGAAGCCGTGAACGCCTGACGGCGCCGGGCTGGCTTTATCCACGCAGGCGCGCTAGTTGCTCGCCGTAATGCTGTCAGCGTATTCCTAGGTAACGAGTCTCCACGCGAGCGTTGAGCGAATCGCGTCAACATGACTCAGATTTAATTCTGTGGCAGTCGGGTCGCAAGGCCCAAATCCCCGATTAGCACGCCTGTAGGCAATCGCCTGCCTAAATAGTCGAAATTCGTACCTACTGGATGTTCGTCTCCAAGTGTCTATTGATACGTACGGCGCAATCGATTTCCTTCGGGAATCGTGTGCGCGATGATTTAGGAGAGTACTGATGCGCCAACTAATCATTCTGCTGTCGCTGGCGCTTGGATCAGCGCTAGGAGCGGCACTTCCGGCCACGGCTCAGGTGAGTATCGGCATAGGCATCGGCGCTCCCAACCTGAACATAGGAATCAGTTACCCCGTCTATCCGCGATTTGAACAAGTGCCGGGCTACCCGGTGTACTACGCACCCCAGGTAGATTCGAATTACTTCTTCTACGACGGACTGTATTGGGTGTACGCAAACGACAGCTGGTACGCGAGTTCCTGGTACAACGGGCCTTGGGCGCTGGTGTCACCGATGGTGGTGCCGGTGTACGTTCTCCGAGTACCGGTGCGCTACTATCGCGAACCCCCCGTATATTTTCGCGGATGGCGCCAGGATGCTCCTCCACGCTGGGACGAGCATTGGGGCGAGGACTGGCGTCGCCAGCGAAACGGCTGGGACCATTGGAATCGCAGCTCTGTCCCGCCGCCGGCGCCGTTGCCTATCTATCAACAGCGATATTCGGGGGGTCGATATCCCTCATATGAACAGCAGCGCACGATCATGAACCAGAATTATCACTATCAGCCGCACGAGGCGGTGGTGCAGCAACATTACCAGCGATATCTGGCACCCACGGCACCTGCGGTTGCTCAGCAGAGCCCCCCTCGGAACCAGCACTCGCAGCAAGCCGCCCAGAACCGCAATTCGGCGCCGCCGGATGAAAGTGGGTCCAGGCCGCAGCCCCACCAGGCAGCGCCGCCGCCTCCGCAACCTGTGCCGCAGCGTAAGCCGCCGCCGCCTCCATCAGTCCAAGACCAAACCTCGACGGGCCCCGGTGAGAGTTCCTCGAAGCAACCCCCGCAACACCAGCCGCAGCAGCAACAGCCTATAGGTCAGCACAATGCCGCACCCGGCCAACCGGAAAGTGCCGGGAGGCAGCGGCAAGAGCCACATCAGCAGCAACCATCTGGCGAGGATCACGGGCCGCCCGGCCAAGGGGCGAATGTCCCCAAGGAGTCAAAGCCGGAGCAGGGAAGGGAAGAGAGCGGCGGTGATGTTCGTGACAAAGAAACACCGCACGATAATAGGTAATTCGCGCGCGCACGCACGGACGGTCGTAGTCAATTTCGCCAGGAATTGCCTGGCCAGGTGCGGCGGAGGAATTCGTCGAATCGTGGTATTGCAAACGCGGTCTCTCCGTGGCTAGGACTCCAGATCACGCCTTTGGTGATCATTTGACTACGAGCGGGCCCCATCGCCGTAACCGCCCGGTTCATGACGGCTGCGATGTCGCCGGAACGATGCGGTCCGGGACCAAGCTCAGCCATCGCGCGGATGTATTTTCTTTCGCTAGGCGTCAGAGGATTCAATCGGACGCGAAAGAAATTCTCATCGAGGGCGGCGAGCGCCAAATGTGCCGCATTCCGCGTGTCCTGCAGTGTGATCGGTGATTGCGATGCGGCATCCCACGACTGCTTGGCCAATTCCTGCAGAAAGTACGGGTGGCATTGCGTGGCCGCAAGTATGTTGGTCACCGCATCCTGTTCAAATCCCACATTGAGCTCCGCCGCAGGCTCACGCAAAGCTTGAGCGGCGGACTCCGGGGACAGCGGGCCTAACTCCAGAAACTCGAAGAGCCGTTCCGCATTGGATTGCGATTCTGCGGCCTGGCTGCGGAGCTGCGGCAGACCGGTGCTCACCAGCGCGATCGGCACGGCCCGCTGCGTGCAGCGGTGCAACGCCCATGTCAGTGCAGCGAACTCAGCCGGCGGCAGCATATGCGCATCGTCGATGAACAGCGCCACAGCTGTCTTCGAGTGCAGTGCTGCGGTGCCGATCAACTCAAACAGGGCCAGCAAGTCTTGCTGCAGTAGGCCGCTATCGGCCAGTCCGCTTTCCGGCTCGTAGTCCAAACCGACTTCGAGGTCGGGGTATTTCTTCTTCAGTGCAATTGCGAAACCAGCCAGCGCACGAAGTGCGCGAGTCGAGCCCCCCGTCGACTTTTCTCTGCGACTCAAGCGCAACAGCATCAGACGCAGTTCAGGTGCGAGCAGGGACGGGAGAGAGCGTTCGGGGGACACATCCACATGCACAGTTTCAATGCCGTTCGCTTCAGAATCCTTGCGCAAGCGATCAAGCAGGACGGTCTTGCCGAGGCCCCGCAACCCGACCAGCAATACGCATTTGGCCGGTAATCCCTTCCGAATTCTTTCAATCGCCAAGTGCGCGGCCAGCCGAATACCGTCTCGGCCGGCAAGCTCGGGCGGAGAAAGCCCCGCGCCGGGCGTGTACGGGTTAATCAGAGGGTCCACGAGGTTATTATCTAAGAATTATCTAAATTAGCAAATACACATAACTTATAGATAATTCAGTTGAATGAAATTTCGGCGTGGGGTAAATAAGCATTGCCAGCCGAAGGGGGTGTGCTTTTTTAGAGGTTCTGGTTTCTCAAGTGGCCAGACTTTCGATCGCTCCGATAGGATGCAATTTGCTTCAGTTTGATGGTGCGGTGCGCTGCCTACTGCCGACGGCAGTAGAGTGCAACCCACTTATTGCTCTATGACCGAATCAAGCAATGCGGTTTTCTTAAGCTATGCCTCTCAGGACGGGATCCCTGCGGGCCGGATATCTGCGGCCCTGCGTGCGGCCGGTATCCAGGTGTGGTTTGACCAAAGCGAACTCCGAGGGGGTGATGCGTGGGATCAGCGAATCCGGCGGCAAATTCGTGACTGCGCGCTGTTTGTTCCAATCATTTCTGAGCATACCCAGGCGCGAGCAGAAGGGTACTTCCGGTTGGAGTGGGATCTGGCGGAACAACGCTCGCATATGGTCTCACGCAACAAGGCGTTCATTGTCCCAGTGTGCGTCGATAGTACGCCTGAGCTCGACGCGGACGTTCCAGAAGCCTTCCTCAGGGTGCAATGGACCCGGCTTCCCGCAGGCGAGACGCCCGAGTCATTCAGCGGGCGGATCGCGGCCCTGATCGGGGACAACGCGACACCCTCCCCGCCGCCACTCGTTCGGCCGACTACCGCTGCGCTCCAGCGCTCGCCATTTCGCCGATGGATCGTAGTGACTTCGCTGTGTGTGATGGTGGTTGGCGCTGTCGCCTGGCAGGTGTGGAGGACGAGTCGGTCGCAAAAGAGTCCTGCATCAAATGTTCCTGATGCGGTGGCGACAATCTCCAGCGTGCCTGAAAAATCCATCGCAGTTCTTCCGTTCGTCGACATGAGCGAGAAGCACGATCAGGAGTACTTCTCGGACGGACTGTCGGAGGAGCTGATCGATCACCTTTCGCACAATCCAAATCTCAAGGTCATTGCGCGCACGTCCTCCTTTGCCTTCAAGGGAAGGAATGAGGACATGCGGACCATCGCCACCAAACTCGGCGTCGCGAATCTATTGGAGGGGAGCGTACGTAAGGCAGGTACGGAGCTTCGCATCACCGCCCAGTTGATCAGGGCGACCGATGGGGTACACCTGTGGTCGCAGACGTATGACCGACAGCTCAACGACATCTTCAAAGTTCAGAATGAGATCTCCACGACCGTAGCTCGGGAACTCAACGTGGCGTTGGGTGAATCGCCGAGACCTCTCGTTGTCGGTGCGACTAGCGTTGCGGCCTATAGCCTGATGCTGCAGGGGAATTATTTTTACTACCGGTACGGCAAGGGCGATGTCGAAAAAGCTATCAGCCTCTATCGGCAGGCGATTGCCTTAGAACCTGGAAATGCGCTTGCATGGGCGAGGATTGCCGAGGCCTATGTGGAACTTGGGGCCAGTGGGCAGATCTCTCCGGAAAACGGGAGGAGTCAGGCTCAGGTCGCTGTGCAGCGGGCGCTGACGATTGATCCCGATCTGGCCAGGGCACACTACGTGCTCGGAAACATGCACCGGGACCTGGACCTGGACTGGGACGCGGCCACGGCCGAATATGAGCGTGCGGTCGCCCTGGACGCGCGTGGCGATGTCGGCATGGACGCAAGCTTCAATATTGCCGCGCTCGAGGCGACCAAATCCGGTCAATTGGGGCCATTGATACGTCTCGTCAAACAGGACATTGCCAGAAGCCCGTTGGATGCGACGGGAGTCTATTTGTTGGCGCTTTTTCAATACGCTGCCGGTCATTTGGAGGAATCGGCTAGCGCGTTTCGCGACCTGCTCGAGTTGAATCCAAGCTACGACGGCGCCCACACCGATTACGCGGTAACTCTGCTGGCTCAGGGAAAAAAGTCCGAGGCGCTGGCGGAGATCGACAAGGAATCGGATGAGAAAACGAAGCTCAAGGCTCTGCCGTGTATCTACTGGACAATGGGACGCCGTGGAGAATCGGACGTCGCGCTAAGCCAACTGAAAGAGAAATTAGGCAGCCGTGACGCGTACGAGGTCGCTCTCAACCACGCTTGCCGCGCCGAAACAGACCTGGCATTCGAGTGGCTTGAGCGAGCGATCCGGCAGCGTGACAGCGATCTGGAAACCATCACGATTCATCCCTGGCTGCGCTCGTTGCACGGCGATGAAAGGTTCAAGGCGATTCTTCGGAAGTTGAAGCTACCGGAAACGCGTTACCAAGGGCTCGCACAGGACTGAACTGATTAAAGCGATATAGAAATATGAATTTACAAGTCAACTCACGCCGGTTCGCTCTCGGCCTTATCGGAGTGGTGATTCTGGGCGCCGTATTGTGGGCAATCTCACACTGGACCCAACCTATGGACCGTCGCGTAATACCGGCGATGGGACCGGCGAAACTTGAGCGCCAATCGGACGCGGCGGGCACCACGGGAGCTGAAGACTCGGAGATGCTCAAGATGGCCCGCGCGGCCTTCCTGGCCTGCGGCGCTCCCGCGGCGCCTTCCGAAGTGCCGGATGGCGCGACCGCGACGCGCGAGCAGATGGTTGCGGCACACGCCACAGTCCAAGCCTTTGATCAGGCCACGACGATTTATACCCAGTGCCTGGACACGACAGCCTATCAGGCGGCCGTGCAATTCAAGGCCGTGGCCACGACCGCGGACACCCAAACCCTGTCCGCGCTGCAGACTCAATTGCACAACGACGCCATCGACCGGGATCAGTCGCTGGCGAATCGATTCAATGCGCAGTTGCGCTTATTCAAGGCGCGCGCGCCGAAATAGCCGCGCCTTCCCCTGTCGCGGGGATAATGCACTTTGGATTCCGATCGCTTCAGTGCTTGGGTTTGCGGAACTTGAGCATGAACTGATCTGTTTTTCCCTGGATGGCGGGGTCGAAGACCTTCAATTCATGGGAATCGCCGGCGTTATGCAAGACCTCGCTTTTTCCCTCAAGCGTAAATCCGGCGGCCAGCGCCTCCTGGATGACGGTGTCGGGGCGAATGCGATGGAGCGTTGAGGTCACATCGTTTGCCGCATCCGCAGCGGCGGTGTGATCAATCACGAGGTACACGCCCCCGGGCTTGAGCGCCGCCCAGACGGCCTTGTTGAACGCGAGAATGTCGATGCCTTCCACGTTGTGCACGTCGTGATAATTGTTCGAAGTCCAGACCAAATCGGCGTTGGAGGGCAACTGCAACGCCCGGATCGGTTGCACCTGGACTTCGATGTTCTTGTAACCCGCATCCGCGGCGAGAGCCTTGATCGGCAGCGACCGATCGGGGGCACCGGCCGGGGCGTCAGGGCGCGGCGCTGGGACGATGGCGAACAAATGACCTTCCGGTCCTATGGCCTTGCTCAACAGTCGGGTGTAGTAGCCCCCGCCTGGCATGAGTTCAACAATGACGCTTTTCGGCTGCACACCGGCAAAGGCCATCGATTCGGCCGGCTTTCGCTCCGCATCGCGCTGCGTGTCGGTGGCAGGGCGCCCCGGGTCGGCCACGGCGGCGGACAGAAACTGTGGAACCGCCTCACTCGCCACAACGGCAAGCGAAGCCGGTAACGCCATCAGCAGCGCAAGAGTGTAAGCCGATTTCATAGCGACCCCTTTTTTTAGAATGATTCAAATGTATCGCACGCGCGATGTTGTTTGGACAAAACCGACCGCCATTGGTTCGCGTACGCCCGGCGACCCCAGAGCGAATTCAACCCTGGATCGATGGCTGGGTGATGCGACCGTGGGCCACCGCGTTCAATGGATGCGCAAGACCACCTTGCCCAGGACGTGCCCGGCGGCGAGCCGCTCATGCGCCTTGACGGCCTCAGCAAGCGGATACTCCGCGGCGATGGGCACTCGAAGCTTCGCCGCGACAATGGCGGTATTGAGCCGCTCAAACTCTTGAGGTCCGGCCACGGCGTCATATTGAATGACCTTGATCCCGTCCCTCCCTTTCGGCGCAGGGTCCACCCCGCTCGGGTAGGCCACGACCCCACCGGAGCGAAGTGCCTCGATGCATTGATCGAGCGTATCGCCTCCCGCCAATGCCAGCACGGCGTCGATCCCATGAGGAGCAAACGCCTTGGCCGCGGCCAGGATATCTCCCTGCCGGCCGTCGACGACCGCGTCTGCGCCCAAGCTCCGTGCCAGGCTGGCGCCATCCTCACCTGATACGGTGGCGAGGACCCGAGCGCCGCGAAGCTTGGCAAACTGGACCGCCAAAGTCCCCACGCCCCCCGTGGCGCCGTGGATGATCACCGTGTCGCCCGATTTCAGATGCAACGCGTCATCCACTCCCTGGATCGCAGTCAGCGCGGTCGTACCGATTGCGCCAGCGTCTCTGAGACTGAGGCCTCCGGGCACATGGCCTACTTTCTTGGCGGCGACCGCAACGTATTCGGCGTAAAAACCGCCTTTGGGATTATCAAAACTATACGCGTAGACCTTATCACCCACTTTAAACCCTGCGGCGGCGGATCCCACCGCGGCCACCAAACCTGCTCCGTCGGTTCCGAGAATCAGGGGCAGATGCCGATGTGTGCCGTAGATGTCCGGGTTTTGGCGAATGCTGGCATCCCAGCTCGCGACACCGACGGTGTCGGGAGCGATCAGCACTTCATCGGGGCCCGGTTGTGGAACGGGAAGCGTATGCAACGACAGCACGTCCGGATTGCCGCCATGATCGAGCGCAGCCGCCCGCATAAGGGTGGGTAGGGCGGTTCGATCTGCGGCATGGGTTTGCCCATCGACAAGCCCTAAGCCGATCGCCAGCAATCCCAACAAGGCCGTTAACGATTTTTTCATGTGTACCTCAGTGCTCCGGGTCGGAGGGGTTGCGGTCGACTTCCCCGGAGGCGCAGAAAAGGAATAATTATATCCCTCTGTGCCATCACAGCCTGATCCTGCGAGCGATGCCTTAGCCCGCGCCGTGCAACTCCTGCCGCAAGCGCTTTGGGCCTGGAATGCGGTAAGATCCCGACGATTATCTCCGGTTCCAAGCCTGTCCCTGCCCACCAGTGGGGCCATTTCTGAGGAGTATTTATTCATGCAACGAAAATTATTTGCCCTATTACTTTCCGCGGCGATCACCGTACCGGCTTGGGCCGCATTGAAGTCCGGCGACATGGCGCCGGATTTTTCCACGCAGGCCTCCCTGGCCGGCAAGGCCTTCAGTTATTCGCTGGCCGATGCGCTTAAGAAGGGACCGGTGGTCGTTTATTTCTACCCTTCGGCGTTTACGGAAGGATGCAATGTCGAAGCTCACACCTTCTCGGAGCGCCGGGGCGAATTTGACGCCGCGGGAGCGACAATTATTGGCGTCTCGCTCGACAGCATCGACAGGCTCAATGACTTTTCGGCCGACCCCAAGTATTGCGCCGGCAAGATCGCCGTGGCTTCGGACGCCGACGGTAAGATCGCCGCCTCCTATAAGCTGAAAATCGCCAATGCGCCCGCGCCCGTGCCCGATTCGCGCGGCGTCTTGATCAACCACGGCTTTGCCGAGCGAACGACGTTTGTCGTGACGCCGGACGGGAAAATCGTTTCCGCCATTGGCGGCGCGACCCCCACGGCCAATGTGGACGCGGCTCTGAAGAGTGTTCAGCAGATCGCGAAGGACAAGAAATAATAGCGTTCGGTTAAATACTCGGGAAACGTCGGATGCCGGGCCCAAGGGCGGGCTCATGAGGAGCGGCGTGGCTCGTCGTGTGGAGGCAGGTTGTGCACCGTAACGTGCTGAGCGCCCTTCGATGAGCAGAGTGGTGCGTTTCCACCAGCACGGTGGTCCCGAGCAATTGCGCATCGAGGAGCTCGATGTCGGCAACCCCGGGGAAGGAGAGGTCCGCCTTCGCGTCGAAGCCGCCGGATTGAACCGAGCGGAAGCGATGTTCCGCGCGGGAACTTACCTGAAGGCACCGCAGCTTCCTTCCCTGATCGGGTACGAAGGCGTGGGAGTCATCGAAGCGCTCGGACCCGGAGTGCAGGGTTTTGCCGCGGGCGATCGGGTATGCGTAATGCCCAGTTACCGGATCGGCGAGTACGGGCTCTGGGCGGATCGTGCCATCGTGCCGGTGCGCAGCCTGGTCGCGCCACCGCCGGGACTGACCATCGTCGAAGCGGCGTCGATTTGGATGCAGTATTTCACCGCGCTCGCGATTTACGAAGCCGCGCACGCGAGGTGGGCGACACCGTCCTGATCCGGGCCGCCTCAAGCAGCGTTGGCCTGGCGGCCATTCAGCTGGCCAACTGGGCGGGCGCCACGTCCGTGGCGCTCACTCGAACCAGCGCTAAGACGGCCGAACTCAAGAAATTAGGTGCGCAACACGTGATCGCCACCGAGGAGACCGACCTGGTCAAGGAAGTCCACCGGATCACCGATGGCAAGGGGGCTCGCATCGTGTTCGATCCGGTGGGGGGACCCGACGTGGATCGACTGGCACTGGCCGCAGCGGAGGAGGGAATGATCATTCTCTACGGTGGCCTGAGCGGGCAACCGACGCCATATCCGCATTGGCCGGCGGCGCTGAAGGGATTGTCGCTGCGCGGCTGGGTGGCCTCCGCGATCTGGAACAAGCCGCTTCGATTTGAGCGATACCGTGATTTGATTCTCAAAGGATTGGCGAAAGGGCACCTGCGCCCCGTAGTAGCGAAGACATTCCCGCTGGATCAGATCGTTGAGGCCAATCGTTATCTGGAATCAAATCAGCAGATCGGAAAGGTCGTCATTACGGTTTAGACAAGTGCCCACCGGTCAAGGGCTGCGAAATCTGACCGACTCGCGCCAGCTTCAGGAGGCCAGCATGAGACTTCAAAAGGTAACGTTGGCCTCCAGTCCATAGGTGGGTTGGGCCAAGTCAGGATCGAGCACATACGCGCCCAGGTTCATGGTTTTATATATGAAGCGAACCAGCACGCCTCGCTGGACGTCCAATTCGGTCTGATAAGCCTTGGTGCGCTGGATGACTAGACCGAACTGGAACCAGTCTTTGGGCGCCAGGGTGAGCTCCGACCAGGTGTATAAAAAACTGTCCGACGATTCGCTCGTGTCGAACACATACTCCGTCTCGCTGTAGAGCTGGAACTTGCGCCAGCCGAGCGTGAGCTCGTAGCCAGGCGCAAACCCGTGAGTCTTGCCGAAAACGGCGCCCGCCATCGCGGTGAAATCCAGGTGGACTGTCGTGCCAGCGCTAAAATTGTAGCCCACCCATGCCGAGGCGGAGTCAATACTCTCGTAGTTGTAACGCGCTTCCAGATGGAGCCGGTCGCCGTCCGCAATGACCGTGGGCTGCAGAAAATTCTTCGAGCTCCCGGGAAACGTGGCCGTGACTGTGGCGGAGTACGACCAGGACGAGGCTTCCGTGTTTTCGGTGACGGCGGACGCCGCGCTTTGCGCGACCACACTCGAGTTAGCAGTTCCCGGTGCCGGGCTTGGCCTGGCCGCAATAGCTCCTGCAGGCAGGAGCAATGCGAGATAGCCAATCCGCATGCTGTACCGCGCACTCCGCAAGCGACCGCGAGTTCGAAGATCCCGTGGGAGGGGTGTCGGTCCCATACGGCGTTCAGTCGGCGCAACGAACTGAAGTTTCAAGCACGTACCGATTCACGTCCTGGTCAAATGTATGCGCGCTCGGATTGGTTCGGTATCTCTTGATGAACCGGAACCCTGATTTTAGAAGAACATGATTGGGGCCTGGGTTCTCCGCATAAGGTTCGCAATAGAGGCGCTTCAGTTCAAACATGCGCATAAATTCCGCTACCGAGGCCTGGAAGTAGCGCATGCCCAGTCCTGCCTTGCGGAGATTGCTGGCCCAAAGGTGCAGGTGGATGTAGGCCTCTTCACCGAGCTTGATCTTGTTGATGCTCGAGTGACCCACCGGTGTGCCCTCGTATTCCCACGCCAGGTAAGACCGGTCTTTCATTGAATCACTGCGCGCGTGATCCTCCAGTACGGCCTCCAGCCAGACCTCGCGCTTCGGGAATCTCTTACGGTCCACGCCCATCGCGAGAAGCAGTACGTCGTCCGCGCCCAGAAAATAGTCGATCATGCGCTCGTAGTCGCGCTGTTCCGAGAAAGGCCGTATTCGAATTAGTGGATGGGCCGGATCGTCCACGAAATAGCCTAAGGCCTGGGGGTCAGCGGGGCCACGGGAACGTTGTGATAAGACGTGATCCACCAGCCGTCCTTCTCCTTCACGAAAACCATCTGGAGTTTGGTTCGCATCACACCGTCCGTCGCCGGCCGAATGCCCGGCGGGAGCGCTCCGTACCCGGTCAATTCGGCGTTGATATCGGCAATGGCAACATCCGGACGAATGAATCGAAGTTTGCCCATGGCGAGCGTTGCTTTGCTTCCCTTGTAAATCGTCTTGAATATCGCATCGTGCCGTTCCCGAAACTCGTTGCGGCCGTAATGGACCATTCCAAGCACATTGGTAAACCCGGCATTTTCGGCAAAACGAGCGGCGAATGCCTCCGCATCGCCTCGCGCCCAGGCTTTGTCGAGTCCCGTGATTATTTGTGTAATCGCATTGCGATCCGATTCGTTGTCAAAAGTCGCCATGATCGAGCTTCCAGCCAGACGGGGCATTGAATGGGACGGCCAGTGGACGGATTTTGCCTCAAATCAGCCCCGGTAACCGCGCAAGAATGCGGATACCGATCTCCAAGCTCGACGCGCCGATGGCGTCGGAAAGGACCGGAGCAGCTAACATGGAGTTCCATGATACCGATGGCGCACAATACGTGGCTTTCGATGTGAGAACATTCGTAGCGCCGGCAGCGCGTGGAAAATATTCTATGGATTCGAGTGATAAATCAAGGCAAGAGCCAGAACCTGTGGTCATTCCGTTCCA
This sequence comes from uncultured Gammaproteobacteria bacterium, assembly GCA_963795685.1. Lineage (GTDB taxonomy): Bacteria > Pseudomonadota > Gammaproteobacteria > Steroidobacterales > Steroidobacteraceae > FEN-1191. The sequence goes on along the minus strand of CAWCJE010000008.1, from coordinate 46,726 downwards.
TCAACTTTCGCCAGCGGCTCTTCGGGGATTGATCGAGTATTTTGTTCTGCGGGAAGGGACAGAATACGGGGCAAAAGAAGTGCCGCTGCACGTCAAGCACGATCAAGTGTTGCGCCTCCTGCAAGAAGGTGCCGCCCGAATCGTTTTCAATCCGGATCTGGACAGCACGGATATTGAAATGGTCCCGGTAGCCCGCCGAAGAAACGGATAGCTCCGGGGCGCCGAACGACAAGATCGCCGGGACCTGCTTCGCGGCTCGAGGAAGAATCCAACATCTGCTCACCCGATCCGTGCGGAAGGGCCGCGTGAGTCGCCACGAACCATCTAGCGCACGGGGTCTGGCTCCTTGCCTTCCTTCCCGCCTGCTGTCTTGCCTCCGTACAGTTGCTCACGGCAGGCCTGCATCTGCTCTTCGTGCCGGTTCATCTTCTTACCTTCACCTTGAGCTTCGGGTGCTGCATTGGGCTTCCCGGTAGTCGCCTTACCCTTTCCGTCGGCCTTCCCTTCACCTTTGTGCTGTCCTTCCGATTTCTCGTGGTTCTTGCTGTTCGCCTCCATCTTCGCCATGCAGTCCTTCCACTGCTCCTTATACTCCGCCTTGTCCTCGCTTTTATTCGCGCTTGAGTGGGCGGGGGCGTCTGAGCGAAGGGCGCCCGGATCCGAGTAATAGGCCGGCTGTCAGCAGTCCAGCAATCAGTACTTTCATAGGGTTGCTCCATGTCGGCGTAAAGTATCGGGTTCACTGCGAGGTGTCACCGCGCAGGATCCGGCAGTGTAGCGCTGGAGGGCTCAGGCTCTCCGGTCGCACCATTCTAGGCCGTCAGTTGTGCGAATGGTTTTAGCGACGATTAAGAAACGGCAATAAATCCAGCGCGCCGGCCCCGATACTCCCGGGAGGGCGCGTCGGATCCGCGCGGGGGGACTAAGCTACATCGCCTGGCTTACGAATGAGGCCAACTCGGATTTGCCCAGACTTCCCACTTTCTGCGCCACGATTGAGCCGCCCTTATAGAGCATGAGCGTAGGTATCCCGCGGACCCCCAGTTTCTGCGCCGTTACCGGATGATCATCGATATTGACCTTGACCACGCGCAACGCGTCGTTGTTTTCGCGGGCAATCTCATCAACCAGCGGGCCGATCGCTCGGCACGGGCCGCACCATTCGGCCCAGAAATCGACCAATACGGGTTGCTCGGATTTGAGCACATCGCGCTCAAAAGTCGCATCGCTCGTATGAATGACATTGGCCGTGCTCATGGCTCGCTCCTGTCGGGTTAAATCATTGATGGAAGCACTATGAGGGCGGTGCCGGCGCCTTTCAATTGTCGTTTCGGTCCGAGGACATATCGAATGGTAATAAGGCGATCAGCGACGGATCGTCCGAAGTACCCATCGAGCGTATGCTTCGGGCTGATGCCAAACACCAGGGTCTCTGAGCGAGACACAATAGGTACTACCGCAAGGTTTGGGCGCTCGCTGCATTGATGCTCGGGCCATAGCGGGCCAGCCGGCCGGCGCCTGGGGCCACCAGGGCCATGAGATTATCGGGGCGTCGCCGACGACTCTGTTGGTGGGCACCGACGCTGAAAAGGAAGTCAAAGCCATACTTGGCGACGAGAAGCTCGCAACGGCCGCGCTCTGGGCCGACTGCGTGAAGGGCGTCGGCAACAGCCCGCCATACCAGTATCACTTGAACTCGCGCTACCCCGAGTGCGACCCATTTCAACAAACCGCGGCGGGTCGGGAGGCGATGGAAGATTACGTCCGGCGCAACGCGAGCGCCTGCCACCCCCGGCAAGGTGAGGAGTCGTGCCACAAGGCGTATCACTATACGGATGTGGCAATCGAGCACGACACCTACGAGCGGGCGGATGTGGGAACGAGCGATCATGACGTGGTCAGTGCGATCGATGCGGCGATCGCCAAGCTCAAGGGCGGGGCGGTACCGGCTCCCTTTAGCTTCAAGACCAAAAACGAGGCGCTGCGCGTCCTCGCTCATCTGGTCGGTGACGTGCACCAGCCACTCCATGTGGGGGCGATCTATTTGGATGCGGCCGGAAAGGAAGTGAATCCCGACGCCGGCCCTTATGATCCCGGTTCAAAAACCCGCGGGGGTAATGTGCTGATACACGGACGGAAAAATCTTCACGCCGAGTGGGACGCAATTCCGCGAAGCCTCAATGCGCCGCGATTCCTGAACGAGGGCGTGGCGCGGGCGAAGCTCGTGCCATTAACCTCCGGCCCGGTATCCGGTTGGCCCCGCGCGTGGGCCAGTGAAACGGTCGGAGTGAGCCGGGCGGCTTTTACCGGCTTGAGTTTCGGCGCGGAGTTGAATGCCGGTACCCACAACTCGAAGTGGCCGGTTTCCGAACCCCCGGACTACTCCGCACACCGCGCCGCGCTTGCAGAAGGAGCAACTGGTACGCGCGGGCGCGCGCCTTGCACAGTTGTTGGAGGCCGTGTTTCCCTGACGGGGGCACGGGACTTAGGAACATGAAACACATTCTCTATTGCGCCGATGGAACCTGGAACGGACCGGGCCCCTTAGGCCCGGTGGATGATATCGATGGCTCGGCCAGCACGACGGGGGAGGGAGCGGCGCGCTCGACCAACGTGTGGAAGCTGTTTATCGATTTGGCCGGGACGGTGACCGCGGACACGGTCGCATTGCCGAGTGAACAGGAGAAGGTGCTTCTCAGGTGCCGATGGCGCACCACTCCAGGTGGCCAAGTACATGCACGGGGTGGGCGATTCGTCCAATCTCGCCATCAAGGCTCTCGGGGGAATCTTCGGCGCCGGAGTGATCGTGCGGATCGTGCGAGGTTACACATATATCTCGCGCAACTACGTGCCGGGCGACGCCATTCATATTGCGGGGTTTTCGCGCGGCGCCTACACGGCTCGGGCCTTGGCTGGAATGATCTGCTCCGTGGGACTGCTAAATCCGAGGAAATACGATCCGGCGGACAAGTTCAACGCCTACCTGCTTGGCCTGGGCGCGTGGCTGAAGGCGCGGGGTGTGGTCTTTGGGGGCGGGGGCGCGGTATCTCGCTGGCTGACCGGCCTCGTTCACCAGGCCGAACTGCTGGCCTCGCGTTTGCTCTTCTCGCGCGGGGACTTCCTCACCGGCGTTCCGATCCAGAGCGTGGCTGTTTGGGACACCGTGGGGTCCATGGGCCTTCCGCTGTACATTCAGGATAAGCGCCGGGACACGTTCTCGTTTGTCGACACCAAGCTAAATCCCAATGTGTCGCGGGGTTTTCACGCGATGGCCCTCGATGAGCGGCGACGGGATTTCCCTGTGACACGATGGGTGGCGCGAAAGGATGTGGAAGAGGTGTGGTTTTCCGGTTGCCATTCTGACGTGGGTGGCGGTTACCCACCCGGGGAGACGGGCTTGTCCGATCTGGCACTCGCCTGGATGATGGCGCGGCTCCAGGCGCAGGGCGTCAGCTTCGCACCCAACCTGCCCGTCAAGCCGGATCTGACCCATTACGCCCAGAATTTTCATACACCCTGGGATGCGCCACCCTTTGACATCGACCCGCAGCCGCGCGTACCCGCTCGCGACCGATACGTTCGATCCGACCGTGCGTAGGCGCTGGGAGGAGTGCGCGCCGTATCGGGCGGACTGGGCCGCCGACAGTATCGTGGCCAGGATCATGCAGAACCCCAGTCCCCTCAGCGCATTGAATGTGTAGAGAATGCGTGATGGGCCCCGAGTTCAGAAGGAGGACGCGCCTGGATGATTGAGCTTAACGCCTGAGCACCCGCGGCGCTCCGACCCAATAGGCTCGGGCCGAATTAGGTGGAGACGCCGGGATTAAACGGGTCGGGGCGTTCCAGCAAATCTTATGTGTCGGACGGACGTTTGATTGCCCGCAGGCGGGTTTTCATACTGGCGCGGAAAGATCACGCGGAAAGTCGTGCCCGCTCCTGGGGAAGTCTCCAGCTCAAGGCTGGCATCGAGCAATTCGCACAACCGCTTGACGATCGACAGTCCAATTCCCTCGCCCCCTCGATCGCGCGAGGAATCATTGGGAGACTTTGATGCCAGGGTTGGAGCGGGAGCGAGGTTCTCGGACTCGCGCCTGCCATTGACGTCCGCGTGCTCCTCGACTTGCTGGGCCTCCTCGGTCGCATGCTTCAGCGCGCGTTGCAGCGGTGCGGCGGTGCCCGCATCCAGCCCGGGTCCCGTGTCCTGCACGCACACAATCCATTGCTCCAGCTTGCCGACGGCGTGTTCGCCCCAGGTCAATCGAACTCCACCGCTCGAGGTCGCATTGAGGGCATTCATGACAAGATTCTGAACGATGCGCTGCACCTTGACTGGGTCGCCTTGCACCGGAAGCGGCGCAATACCATCGGTGTGCAGGAAAAGATTGCGTTCCGCCGCTACCGCGCGTAGCGGTTCGCAAAGGTTTTTCAGCATCTGGGCCGCATCGAAGCTCGTCAGCCTGCGGCGCTCCTGGCCCGCTTCCAGACGCGCCAGATCCATGAGATCCGTGAGCAGCTCGTGCAGAGAGGAGGTGCCGCGATGCAGGGCTTGCGACATCCGCACCCTTGCGGGCTCTGGCACCGCGCCAAGATTAAGTACCGCGGCGGCGCTGGTCACCACATGGACGGTGCCGCGCAAATCATGGGCAGCCTCTCGCCACCGTTCGGCGCGATCCTTTTCGACAGCTTTCAGATGCTGCACGGCCTGTTCCAAGTCGCGAAGTCGACTGGCTGCCTCCGACTGCTGAAGTCGAGCGTATCGAGCCGCACTTTCACAGACGCCGTCACCGCACAATCGTGCCAGTGCGCGCCGTGCTGAGTGCATGCTGGCAGATTCGCTCGCAGGCTGCGTCAGCGCGTAGTGCTCCAGTTCATCGAGCAGACAAATATGCAAGTGCGCCCACTCGCGCATGGTCTGCGACTGGTCATATCCTTGCTGCCAGCGAAGTAGCCCATGTTCGCCGGCGTTCTTCTTCTGTTCCGCGCTCGCCTGTTTCTTGTCGACACCGTCCTCGGCGCACAGCAGGTCGGCAAAGGCATCGAGCAATTGAGGGATATGATCGTAAAACTGTGTCCTGGATATTGTCGACGCGGTCGTCAACTCCGGGTCCGCGTCCACCAATTGATGCCACGCCCGCAGTATCTGCGGGCGCCTGCTCGTCAGGTGGTCAGCCAGGTGACGTAACTGTTCTTTGTTCGAGGAATTCATTGGCTCAGTCGAAGAGTGAGGAAAATTCAAGACTCTCGACAGCGGACCGCTTGCGCGGACCCGCTTGTCCTCAGGCGCGGAGCAAAAGTAGTATACATTGACCCACGATGTAGTGGCGATGCAACATGCAAGGGGGTGCTGTCGTGGACGAACTCAAATGGTTGACGTGGTCGATCGTGCTGGGGTTGGCGTACGTGCTGGTTGCCGCGACCTTGGCGACTCTGCAACGGGGGCTAAAATGGAACGCCAGCAACCGGGACGGGGAACCTAAGCCATTGACGGGCGCCGCCGCGCGCGCGACCCGGGCCAGTCATAACTTCCTGGAGACCTTTCCATTCTTCGCGGCGGCCGTGCTGGCCGTCGTGTTGTCCAAGACCAACAGCCCGCACACCGTTCTGGGTGCTGAGCTGTATTTCTGGGCTCGGCTCGCCTATCTGCCGATCTATATTGTCGGCGTCCCGTATCTTCGCACCTTGGTCTGGGCGGTCTCGTTTTGGGGACTGCTCCAGGTGCTCGGAGCACTCTGGTAGCTGCGGCGATATTCAGCAGCGAGTGCGTCGATGGAATAGCGCCTGATTGGGGCGGTCGTGCGCTCAGTGCGTGGCCTCGGTCGCACCGGCCAGGGGTGGCCCGCTGAACTCCGCCTCGATAGACACATCAATCAGATCACCGACGCCCATCGTGGTTCCGGGGGCGGGTAGGTCAGCGGCCATGCCGAACTCGGATCGGTTGAAGGAGCCGTGGGCTGAGAAGCCGATGCGCGCCTGTGGATCCATCTTGGGCATTCCCGGATATCCGCCGTTGTAGGTGGCGGTGAGCACCAACGGACGAGTGACTCCGTGTAATTCCAGCGTGCCTCCGATCTCGAATGACTTTGTACCGGTCATGCGCACAGAATTAGAGCGGAAGACGATCGTAGAGAACTTAGTCACGTCGAGAAATTGAGGTCCCTTCATGATGTCGAGGCAAAACTGGGGGGCGGCGTCCATTTCAAAGGAGGCGGCATCGATCGTGGCGACGAGTTTCGAGGCCGGAATGTTGTTCGGATCGAATGTCAAATTCGCATCGTAGCGGCTGAATCTCGTCGTGTACGTGGAAAATCCCATGTGATTCGCGCGCATTATCAAGCTCGCATGGGCCTTGTCGATATGATATTCGCCGGCGGGAGGCGGGCCCTTGGCCGGCACCGGCATCGGCGCGGCATTTTCGGCCGCGAGGGAAGCCCCAGATCCAAAGCCGACGATCATCAGGGCGCAGCACATTGCCAGCGGCCCCGGCGTGCGTGAACGATTCATGGCCAATCCTCTTCAATGTCCGTGACGGTGAAGTTTAGTACGCATGAGGCGCGCCAATCTCGATTTATGCCGCATCCCAGGTTCTTTGGCGAGACCGGGCTGGGATTGGTTGAGATTTCCGCGTAAACACGGGGCTTCGATCGAAGATAGGCTCGAGCACTGATTGACACTTCTTCAACCCCAGCGTAGAAGCGGCCTGCCACCCCACAGCCGCCGAACCGGCCAATAAGTCCTAGGACCAGTTGGTCGGGAACGTTCGAGGAGCAGCTGCCCTGATTGCGTCATTTCACTGGTGGCCGTTTCTCTTGTATCGGAGGTGCTGAGATGACCCTGGGGAAATCCGTTGGGAACGTGCTGGCGCTCGGGTTAGCGGCGTTGATCGGCATGTCGGTGGCGACGGCGTTGGCCGATACCTCGACCGATAGAGCCCCAGCGGAAGTCGTTCAGGAGCTGATGCGAAAAGAGCTCACCGGTGTGTCAGGCAAGAACCTCCAGATGCTCACTGTTGAATATCCGCCCGGCGGCGCCTCGCCTCCTCATCGGCATCACGCCCAGGTCTTTGTCTATGTGCTCTCCGGATCGCTCCGTATGCAGGTCCAGGGCTCGCCTGTAGTGACGTTGCAGGCGGGGCAAACCTTCTACGAAGGTGTTGACGATGAGCATACGGTTTCTGAAAACGCGAGCCGATCGGAGCCCGCGAAGATTCTCGTGTTCATGGTCAAAGATGGAAGCGCCGAGAATGTCCGGAAGACTACGAACGGAAATATGCCGTGAAGAGCAATTTGTCGGAGTTCTCAATCACCACAAAGTGGCCACCGCGGCATCCTGAGCGGCTGCAACTCTACTCTTTGCCCACGCCCAACGGCGTCAAGGTTTCGGTCATGCTGGAGGAGATTGGACTGCCCTACGAGCCGCACCTGGTGGACTTCGATAAGAACGAGCAGGCCACGGCCCACTTCCGCTCGCTAAATCCGTACGGCAAGATTCCAGCAATCCTCGATCCCGACGGGCCGGAGGACAAACCCATGGCCCTCTTTGAATCCGGCGCGATCCTTATCTATCTCGCGGACAAGAGCGGGCAATTTTTGCCCAAAGTCTCTGCAGCGCGCTATGAGACGCTGCAGTGGCTGATGTTTCAGATGGGCGGGATCGGTCCAATGTTTGGCCAGCTGGGGTTCTTCCACAAGTTTGCGGGCCGCGAGTTCGAAGACAAGCGACCGCGCGACCGCTACGTTACAGAAGCCAAGCGCCTGCTCGCGGTGCTCGAGGAGCGTCTCGCCGGGCGCAGCTGGCTGCTGGGCGATACCTACACCATCGCGGACATCTCGGTCTTCCCTTGGGTGCGCAATCTCCTCGGCTACTATGAAGCCGGGCACCTGGTGGGCTTCTCGGACTTTAGGAATGTGGCGCGCGTTCTCGCGGCTTTCATCGCGCGCCCTGCCGTGGCCCGGGGCGTGACCATCCCCAAACGCCCCTGAAATTGCGCTTGCCTACTTTCCGGCCAGCTCCTTTATCAGGATTTTCCAATGGACAACATTGTCATCCAACGCCTTGACGGGCAGTCGCTCGTCCCGGCCGTGGGCGCGATAATCGACCGGCACCACGACCCATGCGCCGCTGGCCCCATAGATCGGGATACCTGCGACCCGAAAGGGACGCGCATCGCTGGCCCCGGTGGACATTTCCGGTGCAATCGGTGCGCCCGGATGGAGCGTATGCACTGCCTTAGTAAAAGCCGCCATCACATCCGGGCGGAGCGGTGAGGAGAGCGAGGCAACGAAGTTGTCATTCCGTGTCACGATGACTTCGGGGTCAGCCACGATGCTGGCCAACTCTTTCTGCACCTCATTGGGGTCGATGCCCGGAAAGATGCGGCAGTTGATCATCGCCGTCGCCAGTTGCGGCAAAGCATTGTCGGCGTGGCCCGCGAACAGCCGAGTCGGCACACAGCGCGTCCGGGTCAACCCCACTTCGCTCTCGCTGGCCTCAATGACATCAGCGGCGGCGCCGTCCGCCGGGTTCGCCAACCAAGCGCGCATCGCATCCCCGAGCGGGCCCTGCTCCTGCTTTTGCCGCTCGGTGAAATAGGCCCGCGTGGTCTCGCTCAGCGTCGGCTCAAACCGGTGAGCCTCGATCTTGTCGATCGCATGGGCAAGGCTGTAGATCGCGTTATCCTTGCGTGGTTTTGACGAATGCCCACCGCGGTTATGGACGGTCAGGGTATAGCCCGCAAACGTCTTTTCCGCCGTTTGAATCAGGAAGGGGGCTGCGCGACCGTCTGGGAAAAAGCCGCCGCCGCCGCCATCGGCATTCAAGCCGTATTCGGCATCCAGGTTCGACTTCCAGTCACTCGCGCCCTTGTTGGCACCCGTGCCGTTGGTTTCCTCGTCGCCGGAAAAGAAGACCAGGATATCGCGCGTCGGCTTGAAGCCTGCCGCCTTGAGGTCGAATATCGCCTGCGTAATGGCGACCAGACCATCCTTCATGTCAATGGTGCCGCGCCCGTAGTAGTAGTTGTCGCGTTCCGTCAGAACGAATGGATCGGTCGTCCAGTCCTCGCGTCTTGCTTCCACGACATCCATGTGGCCCATGAGCATGATGGGTTTGCTCTTAGCTTTGCCCGGTGCCCGCCAGCGCACGATCAACGCCGCGGTATTTTCGGTGACTTTGGCCACCGGATCGGTGCTCTGGTACGGCAGCACTTGAACACTGTCGGCCGGAAATCCGGCCGCCTTGTATTGATCGGCGAGGTAGTTCGCCAGTTTCGGCACCTGGCCGCGGCCAAAGACGGTCGGAATATCGACCAGCTGTTCGAACATGGCGTGTGCAGCCTGATGCCGGTCGGCTGAAACGGTCTCGCTAGGGGCCGGTGCCGTCATCGCAGACATCGCGGCCAATGTAGCGGCCACCGAAAACAGAATCCTAACGCGCATCATTCCTCTCCCGTGTTCGCCCTATGGATGGGCGTTCCCAAATACTCTTGGACTGGACTGGGTCTCCAGGAACCTCGACAGCCCGCGCCTAACGGCATCTTGACCGTCCCCAGAGCTGAGAGCATCAAGTAAAGTTCAGGCAATGGCAAGCCGTCGGGTGGGATCGTTGAATCTGAACCGGGCGTGGATCAAGCGGCCCTTGGTTGCCGGGAGGCCGTCGGTAGAGGGGTGTGCTCGGGATATCGTGGTTTTGGGGCTCTTTGAAGGCCCTGCCACGAGTGGTCAAGGCTATTGATGCAGGTAGCTGACCGTGTCGGCCTGCGTGGCGAGGGGATCGGTGCCCATGACGGCGACGGCCTCTGAGCTGATGACATAGAACACGATGTTGTTGCTTCCGAACACCGGCTGACTCACGGTGCCGGCGGCGCGTCCCGTGGCACTGACGCTGTAGGAGCCCGTCATCGCCCCCGCGGGCGTGGTGGCCGAGATGTTGCCATCGGCAAAACTGTACTGCGCGGCTACCTCGGGCGAGGAGGGCAATGGATTGAACCAGCTGCCTCCGGCGAAGGTGCCGTTGACGAGGGCGTTGTTGAACGGGACGATATCCTGGGCCTCGAAGGTTCCGAATTGAACGCTGCCCGCGGTGTCGGTCTGCAGCAGGAATCCTGCGTTCGAATCGTAAAGATAGAGGACGTAGTTATTTGCGTTGGAATTGAGTGTGTAAGAGAGAGTTCCGCGTCCACTGCTGGCAATCCCATACACTGCCGGAACGGTCTGGTCCGCGAACACAGCGCCCCCGACGAGCGCATCCATTTGCAGGTTGAGTGTCCCGCCGGCCGTGTTGAAGGCCGAGGACACTCCAATGCGCGTATCGGAAAGGGCCGGTGTCCCGGCGATCGCGCCCCAGGTGCTGAACACAAAAGGCGAGCCCAGGTTCGCGTTGCCGTAACGTCCGGCGTTGAGTTGTTCATTGACAAAACCGCTCAGGATGGCGCCCGATCCGGCCGGATCGACATCGATGGCAAAGCCCGCCTCGGGCCGCAGCGCATAGAAAGCCATCTTGAAACTCTGACCGCCGATCATTAGCGTCGCGGTCGAGCGCGAATAGGCATCGGGCGCTGTCACGCTGCCCGTTAGCACTGCAGAAGAGGTAACCGTGCCGTTGTCGTTGATGTCGGCCACGCCATTGCTGAGCGTGCCGGCGTCGGTAAAGCGGCCCACGATGCCCATGCGCTGTCCGTTCAGGTCGGCGCCCGCCACGGCGATCACGTAATCCCCGGTGAGCGCGCCCGGATGAATGAAGACAAACCGGCCCATGCCCGACACGCCGTTCGTATCGCCGGATTCGGCCATGCGCCCGCGATCGGACGGTGAAATCCCCTGGCTGGCGAAGGTGTAGGTCGAAGTGCCCGTGGCGGTCGTGATGGTGAGCTTACCGGTGTTGGGAATCGCGCCATTCGTGCAGCTCCCTCCCGTCACCGGTTCGGCCGTCCGAGTCTCGGTTCGGTTCTTATAGTCGACTTCGCCGCTGACCTTGCCGCTGACATCGACGCCAAAGGCGCCGGCGGTGGTCATGGGGCCCGTGCTGTCGAAGCCGGTAAAGAAGAAGTCGTAAGTGCCAAAGAGCACGCAGCCCGATTGCACGAGCGGCCCCACGTCAAAACTGATGAAGTCCGAGGGCTTTGATCCGCTGGCGGCATTGGTCACCACGATATTGACCTTGCCCTGCTTGGCCACCAGGTTCGCCGGAATCGGGATCGTGACCTGGGTGGAGGACACGAAGGTGTAGGTGCCGATGTCTGTGCCGGCCCAGTTCACCGTGCCTCCGGCCGCAAATCCCGAGCCGTTCAGGATCAGTGTAAAGGCGGGACTTCCGACCGGAACGCTCGAGGGCGAGAGCGAGGTGAGGGTCGGTCGGTCCGCCTCAGGATGAGTCGGGTTGATGACATCCCCGCCGCCTTCTCCCCCGCAACTGCTCAGCAACGCGAGCACCACGGAGGTGGCAAGTATTCTGTCTAAAAAGGCGAGCATGGCCCGCTCCCTACCCGGTATGTCATTTGACCCCTCGACACACATGGACTGCGATGCTGGCAATTCGTTCGAGGCGTGGGCTCGCGCACCCGCTCTATTGCGCCACTGTGAAGAGGAATTAATCCGGATAGCGGGATACCCGGTAAGCACGACGCGACCCGTGTTTTCCGTCCGGAAGTACTCGGGATGTGCACGTCCCGCGCAAGCGCTCAGTTAGGCTAGAGTCCGCCGAACGAGTTTTGGCGTTGAATAACGGCGCCTCCGGCGCTATCGAATCGGCGGCAGTGCAGTTGGCGAAAGCCCGCGGCGCCGAGGTGACCGCGGTAGTCGCTACACGACGTTTGCGCGAATACCGACATAGCCCTTGATAGACGCAATCACCAGCGGCACCGCGCCAAAGATGATGAAGACCAGATCGCCCGGCAGGCGCAGCCATTCGATCAGGTGCGAACGTCCACTGCCAATATAATCGAGGCTGCGCGCATGCCAGTAGCCGTGCTGCACGACGTCCCAGACTTGCAGCACGCCGCTGGGGAACAGACTGAACATCACCATCATCGCCAAGCCAATATTGGTCCCGAAAAAGCCGGTCTTGACGTATTTTTCGATGCCCGCCCAGCGCGCCTCGTCGCTGGTCTGACGCAGCACGAACACCATCAACGCAATCGCCAGCATGCCGAACACGCCCATCATGGCGGCGTGACCGTGGTTGGGTGTCAGTTGCGTGCCGACTTCGTAGTAACTGACGATCGGAAGATTGATCAGGAATCCGAACATGCCGGCGCCGACGAAGTTCCAGAAGCCCACCGCCATCAGAAAGTAAAACGTCCATTTGTGCGGAATCACGATCGGCTTGCCTGCCACTTCGCCCTCGCTGCGCGTCGTGCGCACGAAATCCCAAGCGTCGAGCGTCAGCAGAGTCAAGCGGCACCACTTCCAGCACGGAAAACAGCGCCGACATCGCCATGTTGAAGCCGGTCTGGCCCGTGAAATACCAATGATGGCCGGTGCCGATCAGTCCGCCGAGGAAGTACAGGATCGCATCCAGATAGATCACCCGCAGCGCCGTGTTGCGGCGGGTCAGACCGAGCTGGTAGAGGGCCAGCGCCACTATCGTCGTGGCGAAGAACTCGAAGAAGCCCTCGACCCACAGATGGATGATCCAGAAGCGCCAGGTGTCGACCACGGTGTAATTGGTCTTCGCGCCGAAGAACAGCGCCGGGACGTAGAACACCGGGATCGCCAGAGCGGCGACGAAAAACATCCGTACGATCGGCCGCGCTTCGACGTTTTCCACCTTGCTGGGACGCGCCACCCACCAAAGCAGCGCAAACCAAACCAGCAGGCCTATCGCCAGCAGGTATTGCCAGATGCGGCCGAGCTCCAGGTATTCCCAGCCCTGGTTGCCGATCCAGAACCACCAGCGGCCAAGCAGTTGCGAGATGCCCGCCCATTCGCCGAGCAAACTGCCGACGATCACCACGACGAACGCGACGAACAGCAGGTGCGTCCACATCGCAAGACCGTGCGGCTCGTCGCGGCGCAGGGTGCGACCAAGAAACAGCGCAGCGGCCACGTACGAGGTGGCGATCCACATGATGGCGCTCTGCAGATGCCAGGTACGCATCAGATTGCTCGGAAAGATGTTCTCGAGTTGGAAGCCGTAGAAACTGCCTGGATCGGCGCGATAGTGCGCGACGGCGCCGCCCACCAGGGTCTGGAACAGAAACACCAGCGCGACGAGGACATAGAACTTGACCAGCGCGCGTTGACCGGGACTGGCTTCGCCGGGCTGCACGTAGGGGCGGATCACATGGCCGCGACTGATCCAGCCCAGATAGTCGAACTTTCCAAATGCCAGGAGGACCGCGGCGATACCGGCCAGCAACACCAGCAAGCTCAATGCGCTCCACAGAAGCGCGCCGGGGATCGGTGTATTGCCAACGCTGGGATCGTAGGGAAAGTTGTTGGTGTAAGAATGATTCTCGCCGGGCCGATTCGCCACGGAGGCCCATGCCGCCCATGTCACGAACGCGGTGAACTGACGCAGCTCGGCCGGGTCGCTGATCAGGTTCGGTTTCAACCCCCCGTTGCTGGCGGGATGCTTGAAGTAGTCGGTCCAGTAGCCGATCTGCTGCCGCCAAGCCTGCGCTTCCGCTGCAGTCAGCGTCAGTACGCCGCTGGCGGGATCGTAGCGATTGGTTTTCAGCACCAGCGCAACTTCGGCTTGCAGCCCTGCGCGCTGCATCGGGTCCAGCTGCCGCGAGCGGCTTGTCGAATTGCGTCTGCGCCAGCGCCGCGGCGGTATCCTGTCCCATCCAGTGCAAGGCTTCCGCCGAATAGTCCGGGCCGAGGTAGGCGCCGTGACCCCAGATGCTGCCGTTATCCATCAATCCGTATTTCAGGAACACTGCCTGGCCTTCGCCGATGTCGGCGTCGGTGAACAGTGGCTTGCCTTGCGGGTCGACAACGATGTGCGGAATCGGCGGCGCGTTGCGGTAGGCGAGTGCGGTGATCGCTATCAGCACAGTGAAGCCGATCACCATTACGATCACGATCGCGCGCAACCACCAGGGTGACAGCGGCCGCTCGTCCGCAGGATTGACGATCGCATTGCTTGCGGGAGCGGCCGAAGTCGCGGTCATGGCGGTTCCCCGGTGCCCTTTATCAAGTCGGGGTGAATCTATCAGATCCACCATGGACTGTCCGGGCTTCGCCCGAACTCCGGAGCCCGCCTGTCCTCGCGGTACACTTGCTACCAATAAGGCCGCCGTGGGCCCCAGCAATTGGAGTTTCCACGCGATGCTGTGAACGGCTGTGAACCTCCGCGTTGACGCGGACGGAGAAACGGGTCGGGGTGAGTAATCAATCGCGTGGGAAGGGAAAGGTCCTCGCCGCCTTTGCAGGGCATAAAACGAGATGATCGCTGGTTACATAGTGATCGATGTTCTAGAAGGCAGGTCGATTTAGACGCACTTCAATCGACAAGTGTGCTTATCTTCGGCAGAGCCGAAAGCGCACCAGCAACCTGTCGTATGTCACGGGCGTCACGGGTCCGACACGCACCCACTCCAAAGCCAAGGCCTCCCAATCAAACGCCGTCGATTCGCGGCCTTGACCCATAGACTGCACCAGGCGTTGCAGCTGATAGCTTCGGCGGTGCGCCTCATCCTCCGCGGGCGTGGACCGCTCGGTGGCAATTTCGGCGCGTATGCATAACATCCTGAGCGCCGTTTCATTCGCCCCCGGATCCTCGCTGCAGGCCGCCTCAGCCGTGGCCCAGGCGTCTTTTAGTATCGCCGCGCCGCCCTTGGGCCACTGTGAGGTCCTCTCGATGAATGACTCGGCCTCCGCCTTCAGCGCATCGCGATCCATCGACGCCGCACTGTTTGCGACGGACCACCCGTAAGCCTGGATGCGTTGCGTCGCCTCGATCAGGTTCTCGAACACCTGCGCGGCATCCTGCGCGCGTTGCGTCCGCACTTTGAGCTCGCATTGACCCACGGCCCTTTTGAAGCGCTCCTGCAAGGCACGGGCTTCGGTCCTGGGCAGTTCGCCCAGACTCTCAAATGCCGCACGCCGTTGCGGCAGATTCTTGGCGCCTTCCAACAAAGAGACGCCCGATTGGGCGCTGAGCTGTTCGATTTCCTCGCACATCGAGAGCGCCTGGACCCGATTGCCCTCCAGGCTGGCGGCGTACTCGGCGTACGCCAGTTCGCGCTTCTTGAATACGTTATCGCACTGCTCGCGAAACTCGTTCCATAACGAACCTTCAAATTCGCGTGAGGCGGGGCCGATATCGCGCCAGCGGTGCTGGAGGGATTTGATGCCTTCCACGGCTTCAGCGCCGTCGGGCCTTTCGAGCATCGCTTTGGCCTGCTCGATCAGGGATTTCTTGGCTTCGGCGTTTTGGGCGTGCCAGCTCTCAAGCCGGCCGCGAAGCCGGGCAAGCGACGCGTCGAACTCCGCTTCCATCTCCCGAACGGCCCGGCGCTCGACCGGCCCGGTTCGCCTCCAGGCAAGCGGCGCTTCGTACAGAGCGGTTCCGATGGCACGCCAGTCCGGATACTCGCTGTCTTGCCGGGCCTCGAACGCCTTGAGGCGCTCGAGCACCTGGCGGCGTTTTTCGACGTTCTCGGCTCGCAGGCGCGATTGCGCCTCGAAATGCACACGGCACGGTTCGTAGGCGCTCGCGGCGGCCTGGTTGAAGCGTTGCCAGTCCGATTCCGAGTCCACCATCACGCCCTGGCTGATGGTTTTCCATTGCGCGCGCAGGTCCTTGATGCGATCGGCGAGTCTTGGGAGGCGATTCTTCCGATCCGATCAGCGCCTCCATCTCGGCAATCAACTCGGCGCGCTTGGGCGAGACGGCGTAATCCTTCCATTCCTTGAGCGCATGGAGTTTGGCATCGAGCTCCTGCACGCCACGCGCGAGTGAGGGCGGCAGGGCAGGGACCGCGGCGAGTTTCTCCTCGATCGCGCGACGAAGGCCCGCGGCCGGCCCGGTTTGTCCGGCTCGCAGCGCTCCGTGGGCTCGGCCCATCAGCGCGGAGATCTGCCGCAAGGCGTGGGCTTCGGCCGCTTCGCGTTCAATGCGTGCGCTTTCCTCCGCCCGGCGCAATTCTTCGGCCGCGGCGGCTTCACGTGAAGTGGTCTCCTCCTTCTCCTGAGACAACTGCGTGGCGTGAGCGAGGGCTTCTTCCCGGGCGGCCTGGCGTGCGGATTCCTGCGCGGATTGTTCGGCCAGCCGGTCGGCGCGCTGCTGCATTTCCAGCAGATGAGCGGCCTGTGTTTCCCGGCAGCGGTTGATGGCCGCGAGCACACGTTCTCGTGCCCAGGGCTGGGCCTGGCCTTCAAACGTGCGCCAACGCGCCTCGAAATGTTCCAGCGCCGGCGCAAACAGCGCATCATAAGGTCGCGACACGAGTGCTTCGAGCGATGAATAGATGGTGCGGATGTCCTGCTCGACGTGCGCCACGTGCTGCGCTTCCGTACGCAGGGCATCGCGCTTGTCCTTGAGGATCCGGTAGACGCTCTTGTCCTTTCCCTGCAATTGCTTGAGGAGCCGATTGAGGTCCTCGCGGTCCTCGACACGCTGCGCGGCCAGTTGTCGCAGACGGAGCGAGGAACCTTCCACGACGTGCCTTAAGATTTCGTGAGGATCTTGTAGGGAGGACAGCCACTCTTCCAGCGGTGCGGAACTCGTGCACAGTTCCGCGATCGGAAGGAGTGCAGGCGGGCTTTGCGAGGCCGCACGGAGATTGGGCCAAGTGTCCGGGTGCTGATCAATGAGCACGGCCAGACGCTGTTGTGCGAGAGGGCCAATATCTGGAGTGGGAGTCGTCCCGGAACGCAGGCCCGCCAGCTCCCGCAGGCACTCCCCGTCGGGGAGTCGCTCGATCGCCGCAGCGCGAAGCGCCACCTCGCCATCCGCCTGGGCAATAGAGGCGAGGTGTTCAGTCGATGCCGCATCCAGCGCGGCGACATGATCTGTCAACGCGGATGGCATTGGGGGTGTCGGACGGAACAGCCGCGACAAGGGTCGATTGAGGGGTCCGGAGGGCATGGGTGGAAAAGGAGCTCTTGCTCGAGGGCCGAGCGCGAAATTATATCGACCTAGCCAGCCACAGGGATAAGGGTTTTACTCATTCACTGCTGTTTTTGTTGAAATGAGCCTGTAACTTTTCGCCTGTTCGGTTGAGTCCAACGCCTCCAGCACAAAGTGACGACAGGCCCCTTGTAGGAGCGAGGCTGCTACAGGCGTTAGTGCTTGGCAAACAACGCGTTCATCGTGCCGTAAGCGACATTGGGCGCGCCGGACACGGCCTCGGCGTGGCCGGCCAGGAACTGCGTCGCGAGGCGCGACACGTGGCCCATAGCCGCTTGCGCCAGTCCCGAGCCGGCGCTCAGGCGACGCACGCCGTGTTGGTAGAGCACCTCAGCCGCCGGCAATCCGGGCACGAGCATGACATTCAGCGGCTGCGGAGCGATGGACTTCGCGATGGCGGACATCGCCTGTACATCCGCCAACCCGGGCACGAAGATCCCATCGCACCCGGCCGCCTGGTAGAGCTTGGCCCGGCGGGCGACCTCCTCGATGGCGGCATCGCCCTTCGCGATCGAGCGCAGAAACACGTCCGTTCGGGCGTTGATGAACAATCCGGCCCCCGTCATTCCCCGGATGGCTTCGATTTTCTGGCACAGCAGCTCAGGCGCCTGGGCGCCGTCTTCGATATTGATTCCAACGGCGCCCGCCCCGACCAATCGTGCGGCGAGCGTCGCCACGGCCGCGGGCTCGCTTGAGTAACCCGCTTCCATATCCACGCTCAGGGGCACGCTCACCACGCGCGCAATGGCCCGGGCGGCGGCGATCAGTTCATCGAGCGGCAAGGCGGCGCCGTCCGCGTAGCCGTGCGCCCAGCACACACCCGCGGAAGTGGTGGCGATGGCCTTGGCCCCGAGGCTCTCGATCAGGGCCGCGCTTCCGGCATCCCAGGCGTTGGCCAGCAGGAGCGGCGCGCTGCCTTGATGCAGGCCGCTAAAAATCTCTTGCACCGTCGAAGTGGACTTCATTCAATTTCCTTATCGCCCATCAGACGTTCTTCGCGCCGCACTCGTGTGCGGGCCTCCCCAAGGGAACCGCCGAAGATGAGGAGTGTACTAGTCCCAGTAGCAGGGTGTAGGCGTCTCGCGCCGCGCGAATTGCAGCGCTCTTCTAATGAGCCCAGTCACAACATGTCCCAGGAGGCGACCGCCTCTGCTGCTCTGACTTCGGCCTTGATGACATAGGGGGCCGCTTTGCTGATCCAATAGACCGAGCGGGCCGGTGCTGGGCCGATTTCGATGACGAACGTGTTTCTGAGTCCCAGGTGACCGGCGGAAACCCGTTCCTCGCGAACAACGCGAATCTCGGCGGTATCGAAGCCGTGCTCTCCTAAGACCGGGAGGGCGGCCTTGTAGCCCAACTTCAACGGGAGCGCGGCAAGCAACAAGCCCGTCATGCCGTTGTGGAAGTCGTATACCGGTTCGGCCAGTTCGAGCGTGGCACGGGCCTCAGCGGATGCGCCTGTCCGGGACGTCATGATGACCTGTCGCCCGGTGAACTCATGTCGCTCCTCCTCGCCATCGGAAGAGGACGCGGTCCCCAGCAGGGGGGCCAGGGTGAACGGATCAAATACATTGAAGGTCATCGAGAATTCGGCACTCGCGGCGGCTCCGGGCTTTCCTACGACGGAGGTGGTCCCTTCGACGCGTGTCAAATAGCGTTTCCCGTCGATCTCCCGGAAGCGAACATGGTCACTGGACAGGCCCCGCTCGTCGCGCCGACCGTTGCGATAGCGCACGTTGACGGCCCAGACATTGTCGTAGGCCGTAAGAATGCGACCATCGAGCGTTCCATCGCCCACATGAATGCTCGGCGCTGCCGTATCGGCGCTCCGTGCGCCGGCGATCGACGCCAACACAACAGCGAGCGCAATCCCTTTCTTCATCGATCGTCCCAATGTGAAATCGGCGTTCTACCGAACTCGCGACGCGCACTCTGGGCCTGCGCGTGCGTGTGATCGCCGATCCGGTCGAGCGAGCATCGTCGGCGGCCAGGAGCAAAGACCGCTCTCGGCGCTCCTGGCCGTTTGATCATCGTGCGGCCCGCTCTGTGGGGCACGCGCGGTGGCGTGGGCGACCCGCAGGTGCCGATAGAGAGTCGTTCGGCTGCCGAAGCCGACGCGGTGAGCGATGGTTGTGTGCGACAACGAGGTGCTCGCAAGGAGGCGTGCGGCGAGGCCGGTTCGATAGCGATTCAAGTACACGGACGGGGTAATCCGGTACACCTCTTTGAATGTCCGTAGAAAATGGAATCGTGACAGGAAGGACGCCGAGGCGATCGCATCCAGATCCAGCGACTCGCGGTAATTGCTGTGCATGAACGTCACTCCGAGGCCGAGCCGCCGAAATATCTCCTTGCGGGTGGCCGGGCGCGCGGCCGAAAGCTCCGCCTCACGGGCGCGCTCGCGACGGTGGAGTCTTACCATTCGTTGGAGAAGAAAATGCAGCTGCTCCTCATACCACAGCTGGTTGGTTAAGCCGCCGGCCACGTTGTCGTAGATATGCCGAAGGACCGGCGTCACGGCACGCTCGTGGGTATGGAGGCGTTCGGCGAATTCAAATCCGAGCGTACGGCTCTCGGAAGGACTCTCAAGCCGCGATGCGGCGGATTCGGTTCCCGCACGCAGCACATCCTCGAGCAGCCCGGGTCGAAAGAAAATGGAGAACGACAGGACCGGGTTTCGCGCCTGCACGCGGCTGGCATAGGTCCGGTTCGCGTTGAGGATCAGGAACGTATCGTCGCCGACCGCAATGCGACGTCCGTCGATGAAATACTCTTCGTCCCCACCGGCAGCCGCCTTGATGGAGAGCAGTTGCCTGTAGTTCGGGTACTCCACGGAGTTTGTGCTCGCCGCGATAATCGCGCTTTCCCGTCCCCAGGTTCTGTAGAACCGGTCGCGGAACTGGGGATCCCAGGTCGCGGGCATTTGCCGGTAAATCATGGGACGACTCTACCATTGACTCCGTCGGATCGATGGGCGATGACGCCTCCAAATAGCGGTGTGGTCAGCGCGCCACGTATTTGAGCACAAAGTGAAACATCCCGGCGTTGCCCGACGCCTGAACAATCGCAAGAATGAAATCCACTCCGTGCTCCGGACTTTTTAGTATGCACAAACTCCGCCTGCTCGCGCTGTGTCTGACTGTGGGCGCGGCCGTCATGGTCTCCGCGGTGCCACCTGGCTTCGGATCGGTCGATCTGAGTGCCGAGTCACCGCAGCTGATTGCCGCCATGGAGCGCCTTCAGTCGGGCGACACGGCCGGCGCGGTGCGAATGTTGGAGGGCCTCACCCGTGATGAACCGCGATCGGCGGAAGCGTGGCGCGCTCTGAGTGCCGGGTACCGCCAACTCAAACAGACGGATAAGGCCATCGCGGCCTCCGAGGAAGCGCTTCGCATCGAGCCGGGTGCCGCCCAGAGCCTCTATATGCTGGGCGTTCTCTATGCGGCGAAGGGCAATGCCGGGCAGGCCTTCGTGTGGTTCGGACGGGCGCGGGACACGCATCGCTTCGACATGACGCAGCTTACCCAGGAGGCGGAGGTAAAGGATCTGCGAAAGGATCCGCGCTATGCGGCCTTGCTTCCGAAACCGCGAGAGTTCGAGCACCCCTTTGTCGAACCGGTCAAGATCCTGCGCGAGTGGCGCGGTGAGGCGCCGAACGATCAATTTGGCTGGATTGCGCGCAACATCGGCGACGTCGATGGCGACGGGATCAATGACATCGTCACGTCCGCACCGACTCACGGGAAGGGCGACTCGCACAGCGGCCGCATCTACGTGTACTCGATTGGTGGCCATCGCCTGCTGTGGACCGCCGACGGCAACGCAGGCGATGAGCTCGGGACGGGCGTCGAGGCGGCGGGCGATACCAACGGCGATGGCATTCCCGACGTGGTCGCCAGCGGTCCTTCGGCGCGCGGCATTGCGCGGATCTACTCAGGGCGCGATGGCCGTGTACTGCGTGAGTTTCACGCGGTAAGTCCCGAGGAGATGTTTGGCAACCACATCTCGGGAGTGGGCGATGTCGACGGCGACGGCTGTGCCGACGTCCTGGTGGGAAGTCCGGGCAAGGACGGCGAGGCCAAAAGCCCGGGACACGCGTACCTGTATTCCGGCCGGACCGGAGCACTGCTTAGGACGCTGGCCGGTGAGCGAGCGGGAGATCAATTCGGCAGCACGGTCGCCGGCTACTCCGATGGGGCTCATCGGTACCTCGTGGTCGGTGCCGGCCAGGCCGGTCCGCAGCATCACGGTCGCGTGTATGTTTACGTGAATGGCTCTCCATCGCCCAAGTTCACGATGGAGGCGGACCGGACCGGGCGCGCGCTGGGCGCCATGTTCGTGTCCGTTCCCGGAGATCTGGACGGTGATGGCGTCCCCGATATCTACGGGTCGGATTGGGCCAACGATGCGCGCGGCATTTCTTCGGGACGCATCTACGTGCATTCAGGGCGCACGGGGGCGCCGCTGCTCACCCTCACCGGCGAGAGCGCGCACGACGGTTTTGGCACCAGCCCCTCCGAGGCGGGCGATGTGAACGGCGATGGCCGTGCCGACCTGATCGTGGGTGCCTGGCAATACGGCAAGGCCGCGCTTTCGGGCGGCCGGGCCTATCTCTACTCGGGCCGGAACGGGCGCTTGTTGCGAACCTATACCGATCGCATCCCGGGAGACACGCTCGGCTTCGATGCCGTGGGCCTGGGCGACATCGACCGGGACGGCTCCGTGGATCTTTTGATCACGGCCGCGTGGAGCGGGGTGAATGGATTCCATTCCGGGCGCGTGTTTGTGATTTCTAGCGGACTTTCGCCAACCGAACTGAAACGGTAGCGGGTAGCCCGCTGCGACCAGAAACTCCACCCCCCAACAAGACCGATTCGCCGAGATTTTCGATTCGGCCAGCGCTACCGGGCCTCGCGACATGGGGCAACACGGGCCAGCATGCCAAGGAGATACCACAGAGCCGGAGCGCTCAGGGGTGGCCCTCGGAATGAGCCTGTTGCGTTGGTAGCGGCCAACCGAAAAAAAGCGAATTCCCTGTAACCGTCCTCGACTGATGAACGAATTAGCTTTCGAGCCGAACCGAATCGGCGTTCGTTCATGTATTGGCCGGTGGCAACGCACCGTTGTCATTGCTTCAGTCACATTTCAACAAGGGGACACCTTTATGAAGAATCGATATCAGGCCTTGGGCCTTCTGATGCTCGGCGTGGCCGGCGGCGCAAGCGCGCAAGACAGATCGGCGTCGAGTGAGGCACACACTTTGATCGTGACCGCCTCCAACACCTCCGCAAATCAGCTGCTGGTGTACAGCCCGGCCGGCAAGCGTTTAAGGACAATCAGCACCGGAGGCCAGGGCGGCGTGAGCGGCAATGCGGGCGGCATTGCGCAGGAGCATCGCCGATTGGCGGTGGTCAATTTCGGTTCCGGCACGGTGTCGGTGTTCGTCAAGGACCCGGCGCACGCGAATCTTCGGCTGGAGTCCGTCATTCAAGCGGTCGCAAGCCCGGTCAGCCTCGCCTTTGGCGATCATCACCTCTACATCCTGTCCACGACCAGCGTCGAGTCGCATCCGGTTGACAGCAACGGCACGAGTGGGGTTGCCGCGGGCCCGGACGGTATGGCGCGTCTGTTACATGCCGACGCTTCGGCGGCCCAAGTGGGTAAAGTCCGTGGCGAGCTGATCATCACCGAAAAGAGCAACGTGATCGAATCGGTCAGACTCGATGATTCTGGCGCAGTGACCGGCTCGGCCAAACTGGTCTCCAACATCCCCGCCAATGTCGACGCTCCGTTCGGCCTGGTGACGCGCGGCAATGATGCGTACGTCACGATCGCTCACGCAAATGAAATAAGCCTCGTCCGCCGCGGCGAGGTCCGCACGGTGACGAGTTCCGGAACTCAGTCCGCCCCGTGTTGGCTGGCGCTCGATGGTCCGTACTTGTACTCGGCGAACTCGCCGAGCCAGAGCGTGTCGCGTTACCTCGTCTTTGGGAATGTGATCAGTCAGCAAGCGGCGGTCGCCGCGAGCTTTAATGGCAATCCGACGGATATCACCTATGGTTCGGGACTGGCGGCGGTGATCGATGGGAATGCGGCGCGGGGCGTATCGCACCTGTCGACCTTCCGCGTCAACGAGCACGGCCATCTGGCTCCCTACGGCATGGCCACTATTACAGGCGTGGCCACGAACGGTGTTGTGATCGTAAGCGCGGAGGACGAGGACCGGTACTGAATCTCCGATCAGTACGGTCAAGCCGCGGGCCGCCCGCCACCTTCGGCGCCCGGCAAAGAGGTTTGCCGGTTACGGCGCACTTGCGCGCCGTAACCGGCTTTCTTTCCTGGAATGCCCCTCTGATCCGTCGATCGGAGCATCCCCTTACTTGTCAGACTTGTGATCGTCCATTAAGCGGGCGGCCCGGGAGTTTCCCACTTCGCCGCTCTGGTAGTAATCCATGACGGTCTGGACACTGCGGTGTCCGGTCAGGGCCATCGTATCGCCGAGGCCAATTCCTTGTTTGCCCGCTTCCGTCACAAATCCGGAGCGGAGCGAGTGGGCCGAGAGCCGGCCGAGCGGCTGATCGGCCAGTTTCGCGCGGCGGCGGATGATGTCGCGCACCGCATCGGCCCGAAGGCCCTCCACGATGCGCCCGTGCCGAATCCCCCGGAAGATCTTCCCCGTCGTGATGCCTTGCGCGAGCAGCATCGCGTACCAGGCGCGCAGCGCCTTCGCCGCGGCGCCCTGGATCGGCTTGAATCGCTTGGGATCATTGGAGCCGGTCTGGTTGGTCTTTGAGACCTGAAGCTCGTAGACAAAACCCTCGCCATCGCGCCGGACGTTCTCGAACGTGGCCGCGGTGATCTCGCTCCGTCGCCGCCCGCCGCTCGCCCAGCCGAACAACAGCAACGCGCGATCGCGCAGGCCCGGAAGATCCTCCCCGCAAGTGGCCAGCAATGACTCCATGATCAGTCGCGTGGCGGCCACCGGGCGCGAGGGACCGCGACCGCGTCGCGCGTAAGCGCGCCGGGCGGCGCTGAGGAGGGAGCGGATTTTCGGATCGCGCATGGGATTGGCGTCGGGCCCAAGACCGAGGTGCGGATGATCGATGCGATAGAGCTCGTGCGCTTTGGACAGCGCCGCAAGCCGTGTCTCCACGGTCGAAAGACTCCACGGCCCGATCTTGGCCTTGTACTGGCGTTCGACCAGGAGCTGATCGATCGCCGGCGGGAGCAAATGTTGGGTCGTCTCGCTGGTCCGGGAGTAGGGCGTGACCGCGGGCGCCGCGCGACTCGGATCATGCTCGAGATGATCGACGATGAATTGCACCACGACATTGACCGCCACCGGCGCAGAAAGCGGCCGACCGTAGCGCAGTGCGTGCCAGGCCCCCCAGTACTGGAGCGCCGTCTTATAGGTGCGGGCCGTATTGGCCGATTGCCCCTCGTGGAAAAAAGCGCTGACCGCCTCGGCGGCTTGATCGTTCAGGCGCGCCGGATCGAGCAGGGCGGCCGGAGGTTCGCGCAGTAAGAGGGTATCCGGGGGCACGATGGCTTTCATCAGGTCTAGAGTAAGGCGTGGACGTGCGAATGTAACTTATTGTTTCGTATGCGCATGTTCATAGTATACCACGATAATCATTGCTTATCGTGGTACAATGCACTCTATATATAATGCGTCCGGAGAATAGCGACGCAATGAATGCTTCCGCCATTAGCGCTGGCGAATGACCGTTCCGGCTCAGGCTATTCGAACGCGTCGGTTGGGCGCACTCGAGGCGCCTTCATTGTTACGACTCGGCGAGCGGCAGGGAAAATCGAAAAACCGCGCCACCCGCCGGGCCGGTTTTCCGCCCATATGCGCCCGCCCTGGCTAATCAGGATGCTGCGGGCAATGGCCAGACCCATGCCCATTCCCGCATCCTTGGTCGTAAAGAACGGCTCGAAAATCTGCTCCAGGTGATCGGCCGGCACGCCGGGACCGGTGTCCTCAATGACGACTTCCGCTGTCAAACCATTGGAGAACGTACGACCCGTGATCTGACGCTCGCTGCTGGCGGTACTCCCGATCGCATCGATGCTGTTCATGACCAGATTGAGTATGACCTGCTGGAGCTGTACGCGATCGCTGGTCACCAGAATCGGGCGCACGAAGAGTTGCGTATGGAGCGTGACCCGGTGCGCGAAGGCATGGGCCGAGAGCAGTTCGAACACTTCCTCCACCACGCGCCCCAGGTCCAAGATCTGGACGTTGCCCGTGCTTTTGGTGAACAGGCCCCGCAGCCGCTTGATGACCTCGACGGCGCGCTGATGGTCTCGAGCGATGTCGAGGTTGATTTCCCGAAGTTCGGCCAGATCGGGCGCCGCCTGCCGCAGCAGCACCCCGACCACGCTGGCATTGTTTCCGATCGCGGAAAGCGGCTGAGCGAGCTCGTGGGTAATCGACGCCGACAGCTCCCCCACCGTGGTGCGCCGATGCATATGGGAGAGTTCCACCATGCGCTGCTTGGCGTTTTGTTCCGCGCCGCGCCACTGACGGTGCTCATACAAGAGGCCGATGATCAGGCCGCCCATCACGATCAAAATGGCGGCGACGGTCGCGATCTGCAACTTGATACCGCTCCCACGCGGAGGGCACACGAAACAGCACCGTGCTCTGCGGGGGCAAGTCCGACTCGCTGATTCCCCAACGCTTGCAGTTCCCGCCAGTCAAACACCGGCATGCCCAGCGCTGATCGGCGCTGTCCGGACGGCCGAGGCGCTCTCGCCCGAGAGCAAGCGCGCGGCCGCCCGGGCGGTCGCGCGCCCCTGTTGCTCGCCGGAGATCAGCGGCCCACCGACTATTCCCTTGCCCAGATACGCATCGGTGTAGCTGAACATCGGCGAGTTCGCGGCACTGCGCAGCTGCGCGAGCGCCGTGTCCTCATCCAGAGGAACGCCGTTGATCTGCGGCGACAGCAATACGTAAAGAATCGCGGACTGGGCGGGAAGTGTCGCCACTTTCCTGAGCACGTCCTGAAAGGGCAGATCGGTCAGGAACGTGAGCGTGACGCGCCCCTGCAGCACCGGCTCAAGGGACTCTCGCAGCTGGCCCACCCAGAACTTCTCGATCGGGGAATTTCCGATCACCACCGCGATCGTGCGGGTCTGGGGACGGACGTGGAGGATATTGCGCACCACTTCCGGAAAGCTCACGGTGATCGCCACGGCGGTCTCATTCGGAGCGAGATTGGCTTGCGAGGCGCGACGTTCCTCGATGTCGGCAAAAAGCTTTGGAGTGTTCTGGAATACCGAATCGCGGTGCTTCTGCACAAAATTCGCGGCAGGCGCGCCCATCGTGATCACCAGATCGAGCGGATGCGCCTCGAACAGGCTCTTCAGGTAGCGCGCGAACGCCTCATCGTCCTGGGCTTCGGCAAATCGCGCGGACACCAGCCACTGCTCGTAGAGCTCGCAGGGGCCGGACAGTTCACGGCCGAGCTGTGCGCGCATGTCCTTGGCGTAAAGATCGCCAAACTCGGGTCCCCAGGAATGCAGGATCAGCACCCGTTTGGGGGCTTGCGCGTTCGCCACCATGGCGGCGGCGAGCACAAGAATGAGCCCGCCGATCACTGTTCGCGCAAAAACTGGCATTGCCCGAATCACCGCACTGTGTCGCCCACACAACAATGCATTCTACCAACACTTCATGCTATAGAAGCGTTAAGAACCGCAGCCAAGGGCATGGGACTTACGGTCTGGCGTGATGCTCCGCGTTGATCGACACGTGAGATGCGAATCAAATGGATGAGCCGGGGCTTGTGTTTATTGTCGATGACGACAGTTCCTGTCGCACAGCGCTGGAACGCCTGTTGACGGCGGCCGGTCTTAAGGTGCAAGGATTCGCCTCGGGCATGAGTTACTGGATCATCTGAGCAGCGAACCGGCCGGTGAAGAACCCCGCTGCGTCTCGCGATCTGTACATGCCTGGCCTCGATGGGCTGCAGTTGCAGGAGGCCTGCCTCGCGGCGGGATTCAGCTTGCCTTTCGTGTTCCTGAGCGGGCGCGGAAACGTGCCCGCGGCGGTGTTGGCGATGCGCCACGGCGCCGTGGATTTCCTCGACAAGTGCGACCCTCCGCAAGTCCTGCTGAAGCTCGCTCCATGGCGCGCTCGAGAATGACGCGCAAATGCGCACCGCGCGGGCACGGCGCAAGGCGGTCGAGGGCCGGTTCGAGGCGCTGACCGCTCGCGAGCGAGAGGTCTTGAGGCACGTCGTGCAAGGCCGGATGAACAAGCAGATCGCCGCGGCGCTCGGCATCCACGAACGCACTGTTAAATTACATCGCAACGCGATCAGCACCAAAGTGGGCGTGCGTTCCGTGGCCGAACTCACCGCGCTTGCGGGCCGAAGCGGATTCCTGGACGAATCGCCGCAATCACGCTTCTAGCCTACCCCTAGGGGCAGTGGGCCGCAGCGCCACCGCGCTGCTAATGTGCTCGACTATTGTGAGTACGAAACACGTGGCCATTGTGGAAGACGACGCCAGCGCCAATCGGGCGCTCGCTCGCCTCGTGCGCAGCGCGGGATACGCGCCGAGCAGTTACTACTCGGCGGAGAGCTTCCTCGCCGATTCCGCGCGCTCGTCCTTCGCCTGTTTGCTGTTGGACATCCAACTCACTGGCATGTCGGGCCTGGATCTGCAGCGGCGGTTGCGGGCAGAAGGCGATCCACTGCCGATTATCTTCATTACCGCTCATGATGATCCCAGCCTACCGGACGGACGCGCTCCAGCGGGGCTGCGCCGGGTTCCTCGCAAGACCGATCCAAGCGCCCTGGTGCTCGAGGAGTTGCACCGCGCTACGGCAATCGACGACACTTAAGCATCGCCGACGTGCTCGTCCTTAAGACTTGTCTACCCGCGATGCGCAATATCGACACATGATGCAGAAACGCCACTTCCCTTAAGGGCAGTTTCCGGAGCTCAGCTGACGCTGTTAAATTTTGCGCCCGATGATCAGAACTCTCAATTGAGACGCAGGAGTCACTATGCGCTTGCCCAGCTATAAGAAGTGGTCAGTCGGAATACTCGCACGCTCGGTCGCGATCGCGTTGCTGGGGACGGCTGCTGCCGGCACGGTGTCCGCGGCCGATTCTGACCACAGTTTCGAGATCTATGGCTTCGCCCAGGCCGACTATATCCAGGATCTCACGGCCGGTGGATCCGGCCTGGGAAGATGCCTTCCGCCCCTCGAAGATCGACACCGGCGACAATTTCGGCACCAGCGGGCAAGTCAGCATCAGCGTCAAGCAGAGCCGCTTCGGCGTGAAGGGCTCGATGCCGACCGGCGACAGCACGCCGATCACGTTCAAATTTGAGTTCGACCTGTTTGGCACCGGCGTCGACGCGGGCCAGACCACGATTCGTCTCCGACACATGTACGGCGAATGGGGTCGCTGCTGGTCGGCCAGACCAACACGCTGTTCATGGACGGCGACATCTTCCCGAACATCATCGATTACTGGGGACCAGCCGGGCATGGTGTTTCGTCCGCATCGCCGCAGTTCCGCTGGACACCCTTCAGGACCGACAACGACGAGTTTCGCGATGGCCTTGAAACAACCCGGCAACGACATCGATGCCGGCAATGTGCGCCTGGCCGAGGGTGGGAAAGTCCCAGATCCAGAACGATGAAAAGTATCCGGACTTGACCGCGCAATAGCATTATCAGCGGCCGATTGGGGCCACTTCCAGCTGGCCGGCATCCTGCGCAGGGTAGGCTACGAGTACCGCGCTACCTCGGCCGATCCTGGCAGAAGGGCAGTGACACGGGCTGGGGCGTCAACGTGAGCGGGACCATCAACACGTTCGGCAAGGACAAGTTCCTGCTGAGCGCCGTCCATGGCGATGGCATCGCCAACTACATGAACGACGGCGGCATGGATCTGGCGCCGCAAATACGACTCCGGCGCCTAACTTGAAGGTGACCGGCAAGGCCGTGCCCCTGACCGGCATCGTGGCCTATTACGATCATTACTGGAGCGAGATGTGGTCGAGTTCGATCGGCTACAGCTTCACGGAAGTCGACAACACCAACTTCCAGGCCCCGAACGCTTTCCACAAGGGCGACTACGCTTCGGTCAACCTTCTCGCTTACCCGGCCAAGAATGTGATGGCGGGCGTGGAATTCCTTTGGGGCAAGCGCACCAATAACGACGGCACTTCGGGCGATGACACGCGCCTGCAGTTCAGCGTCAAGTACAACTTCAGTTCCAAGCCGTAATGCAGGGGAAATCAGGAGTACGCATGATGAAAACTATCAATAAAATCTCGATTGCAACATTGCTGGCGGCCGTGAGTCTGGTCATCGCAGGCCCCGCGAGCGCGGCGACCGCCTCTGCTCTGGTCGGCAAGGCCAGTCCTGTCTCACCGCGCAAGGCGCAGGTCGAGGCCATCGTTAAGGAGGCGTACGAGAAATTCAAGGGCGACACGCGCGGCAAGAACGCCGATTACATTCCGGAACTCGGCAAGGTCGATTCCAACCTGTTTGGCATCGCGATCGTGACCACGGACAACCAGACCGTGAGCGTGGGTGATACCAGCACGGCCTTCTCGATTCAGTCGATCGCCAAGGTGTTCTCCCTCGCGCTTGCCATGGAAGAGCAGGGACCGGACAAGGTGTTCGAGAAAGTGGGCGCTGAGCCGACGGGCCGGGCCTTTAATTCGCCTGTCGCCGTTGTCGACATGCCCACGCACACCGGCAATCCCCTGGTCAACGCCGGCGCCATCGCCACGGTCAGCCTGATCTCCGGGGCCACGCCGGAAGAAAAGTGGAACAAGATCCTGGACTTCTACAGCCGCACGGCCGGTGAGAAGCTGGTGCTGATCGATTCGGTCTACAAGTCGGAGGCCGCGACCAACACGGGCAACAAGGCGCTCTCCTATCTGCTGGCCAAGTACGAGCGCATCTACTCCGATCCGTTCGAATCGGTCGATGTCTACACCAAGGAATGCTCGGTCGGTGTCAATGCGCTGCAGCTCGCGCGCATGGGGGCGACGCTGGCCAACAACGGCGCGAATCCTGCGACCGGCGAACAGGTGATCAAACGCGAGAACGTTCCGGAAATCCTCAGTGTTATGATGATGGCCGGTCTCTATGACGGCTCAGGCGGCTGGGCCTGGCATGTGGGACTGCCTGCCAAGAGCGGCGTGGGCGGCGGAATCGTCGCCATCGTGCCCGGAAAAGGTGCGATCGCCGTATTCGCACCTCCTCTGGATGCCGCCGGCAACAGCGTCAAGGCACAGGAAGTGATCGAATATGTGGCCAATAAGCTCGACTACAACCTCTATTCACCGGCGTCGGTCGGGCTCAAGTAAGACCATGGGGAGGCCCCAGCTTCCTGGGGCCTTTCGGCCGTGGCGTATGGCTGGGCTTGCGGGTCTGACCCTGTCGGTTGCAGCCGCCGCGCAGAGTTCCCCCGACGGGGCCGCGGCCTCCACGGAACAACGACTTGAGCGGTTGGAGCAGCACCAGCAGGAACTCGAGCGTCAGTTGCAGCAAAAGGACGCCGAAATCCAGGAGCTGAAGAAGCAGGCCCCGCACAGCAACGGCGGGTCCGTGTCACCACCAGCGCACGGCCGCGGCGACCGTGGTAAAGCGCCACCGGCCCGGGCAGGGCCACCGTTCCGGCAGCGGCCGGCGGCGCCGGGACCGGCTCCACAAACTCCGGTGCCCTGCAGTTGAAGCCCCCGGTAAGTGGGACCATATATCGACTGCCTTGGCTTCAAGGTGGTCAATACCGACAAGGGCGACATGAATATCGCCCTCTACACCTACCTTCGCTACCTCAATCAGCTGGGGAGTGATTCCACCTACACTTATAAGGCCACCGGCCAGACGGTGGAATCGACCGCGCGTCAGGAAGTCCAGCTCCTCAAGGTGCAGATCAAGTTTCTCGGCTGGCTGTTCGATCCGAAGTTTCGCTACTTCCTGTACGCCTGGAGTTCCAATGCCACTCAGGGCCAGGGCGCCCAAGTGGTGCTGGCCGGCAACCTGAACTATCATTCAACGACAATTTCACGCTGGGCGGAGGCATCGCCT
Source organism: uncultured Gammaproteobacteria bacterium (assembly GCA_963795685.1). Lineage (GTDB taxonomy): Bacteria > Pseudomonadota > Gammaproteobacteria > Steroidobacterales > Steroidobacteraceae > FEN-1191. Next base: position 15,579 of record CAWCJE010000008.1, on the reverse strand, counting down.
CGCTTCCCGGGCGTGCGCAGCACCGAGGGCAACTTTCCGTTCTGGCTGAATGTCGACAATCGCCTGATGGCCGATGAGTTCATGCGGCCTTCCTACACGAGCGGCTTCTGGGTCAAGGGCAATTTCACGCCGGGACTGCGCTACCAGGTCATGCTCGGCAATAACCTGAGCACGCTGGGAGTGAATTCAGGGCAGCTCGACCCACGCTTCAACACGGTGGCGACCTGCTGGTGTGGATGCCCACCACGAAGCGAATTTGGTAAGGGATTTGGCGATTTCGAGAATCACCAGGAACGTCGCGACGCGCATCTGGCGCTGCACTACACCCACAGCACCGAGGACAAACAAAGCCAACCCAATTCGGATAGCTTCGAAAACACCCAGATCCGGCTTGCCGACGGCTCGGTGGTGTTCTCGCCCGAACTTCTTCGGCCCCGGTATAACAGTCGACCAACTGCGCTACCAGATGGCTCGATGTGATGCGGGCATCAAGTACCGGGGCATGGGCGCTCGAGGGCGAATTCTACGGCGCAAGCTCAATGACTTCGCCTTCGTAGGACGCCACCGCCATCGTGCCCAACCAGTGGGACCGCGGATTTCAACTCCAGGCCTCGCAGATGGTCATGCCGAGACACTTCAGTTTATTTCGCGGGATCCCAGGTATCGATGGCACTTATGGCGGTCCGTGGGACATACGTGCGGGAGTGAACTGCTTCCCGTTGAAGAATCGGGCCTTGCGCTGGAATACGCAGGTCATGTACCTGTACAATTCCCCGGTGGGATACAACTCGCTGACCTACAACGTGGGGAGCACCGGTTGATCTTCAATACCGACTTCGAGATGGCCCTTTGAACTGTCCCGGGGCGCGCGGTCCAATTACCTGGCGACCATGATGGTGGGTGAAACATGAAATCTCTGACCGCCTCGTGTTTTCGCTGGCGTACGGTGGCGATCTCGGTCGCACCTCATCGCGGGCCTCTGCGGCACGAACCTTGCTCTGCGGCGCCGAGCGAGCCGACGCGCGGCGCCGGTGGAGCCTATCTGTTCGATGATTCCCATTTCCATCTGACCAACTACGTGCAGAACGGCACGGACATTCACCGCTACATGGAAATCATGGGGGATAAGGTGGGGCGCTCGACGCTTTTCGGCATTCCACTGCAACAGCAGTGGTCCTATGGGAACTCGGCCGACTATGCCCCGACCTACTACCTGCAGACCGATGCCCCGCTCTACTATTACTCCTTCACCGACGCCTACATTGCCCGCGCCTACCAGTCGCTGAATGCGGCGGACCAGGCGCGGCTGGATCCGATGATCACGGGATTCAATCCGGCCGACATGTACGCCGTGGATCATATCCGCCGCGTACTGACCCTCTTTCCCGGGGTGTTTAGCGGCATCGGGGAATTCTCGATCCACAAGGAGTTCGTCTCGGCGAAAATCCCGGGCGAGACCGCGAGCCTGACTAACCCGGCGCTCGATCGGATCCTCGACTTTGCCGGCACGGTGGGCCTGGCGGTCATCCTGCACAACGACATCGACATGCCCTTCGCCAAGGCGGGAGCCGAGCCGGTGTACCTGCAGCAGACCAAGGATTTATTTCGCCGGCATCCCAACACGACCATCATCTGGGCGCACATCGGGCTCGGCCGCGTCGTTCACCCCGCGCAGGGACAGGCCACGGGAGACAGTGAAGAGCGGAGTCCGGCCTACCAGGGCATCGTCGAGCAGATGCTCGAGGATCCGACCCTCAAGCATGTGTACTTCGACATCTCCTGGGATGAGGTGGCGAAGTGGGCCATCGCCAGCCCCGAAATCGAGAAGCGCGTCGCGGACGTGTTCAATCGCTATCCGGACCGGTTCCTGTTTGGAACCGACAACGTTGCACCGCAGGATCAGGCCACGCAATTGCGGGTATTCCATTTGTGGGATCCGATCTGGGCACAGTTGACGCCGGAGGCCAGCCTGAAGATCCGCAAGGGAAACTACGAGCGCGTCTTCGATGCGGCGCGAGTCAAGGTACGCGCCTGGGAGAAAGCCAACGTAAAGCCCATGTGAGCGGCTTTGACGCGGCGGCCTTGTCGTTTCCTGCCCTCGCGATGCCTGATCCTCGAGATGCGCAGCGATTCCCCCTGCCCTTTCGCCCCATGGTCGTATGCCCACGGTAGCGTGCCCATGACCGACGTCGAATCCGCGCTGATGGACATGTCCGGCCAGGCCCGGCGGACCACGCACATCTCAGTGGATCATTCGCACCGATGACCGGCAGAGAATTGCCAACGGGTCCGCAGCGCAGCTCCAGGCGAGTAGCTCGAGCAATCGTGGCCCTGTTTGCGAGTGTGTTGGTCTGCGCGCCGGCCTCGGCCTACGACCGTGACAAGACCGATATCGTCGAACTGCGCAACGGGAATCATCTGACCGGTGACATTGTGTCAATGGAGTACGGCACCTTGACCCTGAAGACCGACCAGATGGGGACGCTCCGGATCGAGTGGCCGGCGGTGCGTTCCGTGTCGAGCAAGTATGCCTTCGCGATTGCGCAAACCGGAGGCGCGAAATTCTACGGCATCCTTTCCACCAGCCCGGATGGCACCGCACTTACAGTGACCGAGGGGGAGAAGGTAAATCAAATTCCGATGGAGAAGGTGGAGCGACTGTGGCGCTATTCCCAGACGTTCTGGAATCGCATCAACGGCAATTTGGCAGTCGGATATAGCTTCACCAAGGCCAGCGACACTTCCGTCGGCAGTGTCAATCTCAACACCTACTACAAATCCACATCGGTCGATGCCTCATTGAGCGTCAGTTCAAATACGACCAAGACGGCCGGCGGGGAGGACACGTTTCGCGCCATCGTGTCCTCGACCGTCATCTTCGTGCAGCAAAGCCGCAACTTCTGGGGACTGGTCGGTTCGGCGGAGAGCGACCAGACCCTCGGTATCGACTCCCGGTTGCTGGGCGGTGCCGTGGTCGGGCGGCGCCTTTTGCAAATGTCCTACATGGAAGTCACCGGTCTCACCGGTGTCGTTGTGGCCCAGGAATCGATCACCTCAAACCCCGACCAGCAGACCAGCGCCGAGGGCTTGTTGGGCCTGGAATGGCGCGTCTACAAGTTCTCGGATCCGGAAACGTCCCTGACGCTCGGCGTGGCGCTGTACCCGAGCTTGACCGAAAGCGATCGCTATCGCGGCAACGGGCACTTCAGCCTGACCCACAAGATCGCCGGTGACTTTACGCTCGGAGTGACCGGCTACTGGACCGCGGACAGCCATCCGCCCGATCCGACCGCGCACAAAAGTGATTATGGCGTAACCCTGGACCTCGGCTACACGTTCGGAGACTGAGTTTGATCTGCTCTGTCTCCCATCTTAAAACATGCGCACGAACCGGTTTGCGAGGCCGCGCAATATTACATACGGCAGCACGGCCAGAACCACGGCCGTCAAAAGGGCCATCAATGGCTTTACCGTGTGCCACTCGATCACCTGGTAGACGACATCCAGCGCGATGGCGACAAAGAATACTTTGGAGATCCCTTTCCAACCGCTCTCGAGCAGGTAGCGATGCTGGGCGGGATCGGTGAAGAAGGTCCACAAGTATGCTCCGCGTCCCTCCCGGGCGTCCCTTCGGCCGTCCCGTACCGCGAACAGGATCGCCATCAGCGGCTGTATGAACAGCCGGAAGTGCATGGGCCCGTCAAAGCGCGCCATAAAGCCGTTACTGAAACTGTTGAGTAAATCCATTGCAGATCTCCAAGGACTTGGGCGGAAAACCTTTTGCGGTGGGCGTGGTCCAACTGGGCGTGCACCGTGCCGACCCACGTTCGATCGTCCAGCCTACCCTCTTTTAAATTCGATCAGGATGTCTTCGTATTTTGACGCAGTGTACACCTATGATACGAATGGCCGGCATCGCCTCCTTGAGGGCCGGAGCGCCGCCCTGGAATTCAAAAAGATCTCCTATCTCGTCCCCACTTCCGCATATTCCCCACTAAAGCGTCGATAGGCGCGAGGTATATCTATGTCAGATCAGAAGAACTGGATGAAGCCCGTGGCGATGGCGATCCCGAAGGGCGGCTACTTCCCCGATAAGGTCGAAAAGGGACGATACGGCCCGGTTTACCCGAGGACGCCCGCCTGTTACGGCTTTTCGATCCTCGCGAAGATCATTCCTGGGCGCGATGAATTCTTTTATGAGCACGCCCGGAAGATTGAAAAGACTATCGCCAGCCAACCCGATGCCCTCGCCGTGTTGAAACTGCACTACCTTCGCTGGTTGCTGTTTCCGATCAAGGGCGATACCTATTTCATGTACCAGGGAATCTTTGACACCGATTTCGACAAGTACACCGAGGATGCGGTGACGCTCTTCGGGGCCACCGGAATCACCACTGTTTTTGAGAATCTCGAGGGATTTCCGATGGACTGGGCCACTAACGCGCCTGCCTTTATGACATTTGTGCGTGAGCACCAGTGCCCCAGTTTCCTGGAGTACGGCGAATACCCGTTCGTGACGGCGGATGAGATCAAGAAGGCGCTGCAGGTCAAGGCGTCCCTCTCGACGATGCTGGATCAAATGCAATGAGCCATGAGCGAGGTTGCCGTGCTTGAACTGGATGACATCCAGCACATCCTGCTCAGCCGCGCCCCGGCGCTGACCGGACGCTACGAGTTTCTTTCGTTCGCCGATCCGGTCGCCGGGCGCGCCTGGCTGGGCGCGATCCTGGATAAGGTGCATTCCGTGAAGACCATGAGCGAATCCGTGAACACGGACAACCGCTGGATCACGGTGGCCTTTACCTGGAACGGGCTTCGGGCGCTCGGGGTGGACGAGACCGCACTCGCCGCATTGCCGGAGGAATTTCGCCAGGGTATGGCCGCGCGAGCCGAGATCCTCGGCGATACCGGCAGCAATGATCCCTCGCATTGGATCGACAACACCACAAGCCCGGACCTGCATGCGATCGTGATCCTGTTTGCGCGGGACGCGGCGGAACTGACGCGTTGCACCCTCGAACACGCCAAGCTCCTGGCCGAATGCAAAGGTGTCAAGGCGCTCTCAACGCTTGATGTGCAGGCCATTCCGCCCTTCGATTACGCCCATGATCATTTCGGCTACCGCGACCGGTTATCGCAGCCGGTGATGGAAGGCTCCGGTGAGGAACCGACGCCCGGCTCAGGACCAGCCCTTAAGGCCGGGGAGTTTTTGTTCGGCTACCCGGACGAGAACGGTGCGGTGACCCTGCCGCCGCCGGAAGTCCTGTCCCGCAATGGGAGCTTTATGGCCTATCGGCGGATGGAGGAGCACGTGGGTCGGTTCCGGGAGTTCCTGCGCGCGCAAGGCGACACGCCCGAGGAGCAAGAGCTCATCGCCGCAAAACTCATGGGGCGCTGGCGGAGCGGTGCTCCGCTGACCCTGGCGCCCCACAAGGACGATCCGGCCTTGGGCGGCGATCTTCAGCGGAATAATGATTTCAACTACAAGAAGGAGGACCCGCACGGTTACGCCGTGCCCCTGGGTTCGCACATGCGCCGCATGAATCCGCGCGACACGGCGGCGAACATGAACCGCCGCCGCATGATCCGCCGCGGCGCCACGTATGGGCCCTATCTCCCCGAAGGCACAGCCGATGACGGTCAGGAACGCGGCATTGCGGCGTTCGTGATCTGCGCCAGCCTGATCCGCCAGTACGAGTTCGCGCAGAACGTCTGGGTGAACGACAAGACATTCCACGAGCTCGGCAATGAGCGTGACCCGATCATCGGCGCCCACGATGGAACGCTCGAATTCAAGATCCCGAAACGCCCGATTCGCAAGACCATCAAGGGCCTGCCCGCCTTCACGACCGTCCGCGGGGGCGCCTATTTCTTTTTGCCCGGACTCAAGGCGCTGCGCTGGCTGACCGAACGCGGCAGCGCGAGCTGAAATTCGCACCAGGAATCCACTATGAGCATGTCACCTCTCCCCGCCCGCACCTATAACCAGACCCATGTGGCCCGCCCCTACACGCCGGGCAAACGCCGGGTCAGCATCTACTGGACTTGGAGCTACCCCTTCGAGGCCGAGCGCGATCCGGCCGCTATGGAGAATCGCTTCTCGACCATGACCGAGGTGCGCAACGTGCTCTGGCCCCTCTACGAAAAGCCCGAGTGGGGCGCGGGGCAGTTCCTGCAGGGGATCGCCGGGACGCTTGAGCTGTTTCATCACTCCACGCTCAACTTCCAGCGGCTGGCGGGCGAACTCACCGGTCACCCGGTCGCGATCTACCAGCGCGTCGATCAGGCGGGCTTCAGACTTCCAATTGACGAGCGAATACTGGACGACACGGACACTCTGATGGTGTTCGGCCTCGATCACCTCCAGTCCGGCGAGCAGTGCACGGCGGCGGAAGCCCCGGCGATCCGAAAGTGGCTGGAGCGCGAGGGCACCTGCCTGCTGCTCGCCCCACACCACGATGTGGGCTTTAGTGATGACGTGGACCAGCGCCAGATGGAATACCTCCACCACGGAGATCGCCTGGTGCCGCGCCGGCAGCGATTTACAGAGTATGGCCGCTCCTTATTAATGGCCCTTGGGATACCGGTGCACAACACCTGGGGGCTGTGTCCGGCTCGGGTTCGCGGCACGAAGGAGATCGCGCCGCTGACGAGCTTTCGGGATCTCGATAAGCCGGGGCTCCTCAAGGATGTCACGTCGCTCAGTTTCCATCGGCACCTGCCGCATTACGAGATCACGGATAAGGACAACAAGGCGATCCATCTGCTGGCGCGCCAGCCGATCGAGCCGGACCGCCCGCACCCGTTCACCAAGGCCGGCAACACGGAGTTCAATTGCCTGTTGTGGATGGCGCCGGAAAAGAACCGTGCCGGGGACATCGTGCTGGTGGATTCGACCCATTTCACCACCCTGTTCGGCGTCACGGAGAGCCTGCAGAACTTCTGGCGGAACATCGCCACGATGAAATGAAGGCTGGCCCGCGGCATGACGGACATCTACGACCTTGTTGCGATCGGAGCGGGCCCGGCCGGTGAAAGCGCCACCGAGCTCGCGGCCTTCTTTGGCCATCGCTCGGCCGTGATCGAAAAGGCCTTACCCGGCGGTACGGTGACGACGACCGGCGGGGCGCCGACCAAGACGCTTCGCGAGGCCGCGCTCTACCTCACCGGATTCCGCGAGGGCGATGTGTACGGGCTCAGGATGTCCGCGCCCGCTGAGATTGCCACGGACATCGTTCGCAAGCGCACGCTGGACGTGTGCGAGCTGCTGCAAAAAGTCACGGCCGAAAATATCGCAAAGCGCGATGTCGACTATATCCAGGGCACGGCGACACTCGATCTGGAGGGCGGTGTGATCGTGTCCGGTGGAGCGGGGACCCCGCGCCGGATCCGCGCCAAGACCATCCTGATTGCCACCGGATCGCGCCCCTCCCGGCCGGAGAACATTTCCTTCGCGATCCCCGGAGTCTGCGACACCGACACCATCTTGCATCTGGGCCGCGTGCCGAAGGACATCCTCATCGCCGGCGGCGGACCGGTGGGCGTTGAATTTGCAACGATCTGCCACGCCTTGGGAGCCCAGGTGACGCTCGTTGATCGCGGCACACGCCTGATGTCCACCATGGACGGAGAAGCCTCGGAGTACATGGCGGAGCTCTTCCGGAAGTGGGGCGTCAAGGTCCAGTTGGGCTCCCGCGTGGAACGGGTCGCGAAAAAGGGCTCTGGGCTCGAAGTTCAGCTCTCGACCGGCCAGACACTCTTTCCCGATACGCTCCTGTTGGCCGCCGGCCGAATCGCCAATACCGAAGGTTTGGGCCTTGAGGCGTTGGGGATCCCGTGCGATTCACGCGGACGGATCGTCGTGGACCGAAACTTCCGCACCGCCGCTGCAGGGATCTACGCGGCGGGCGATGTGGTCCGGCCGACGCTCGCCTCGATCGCGATGGAACAGGGGCGAGTGGCGATCTGTCATGCGTTTGGCATTCCCTTCGAGGGCACCGTCGATCCGTGTCCGGTCTCGGCAATCTACGGGATGCCCGAAGTCTCCGGGGCGGGTCTCACCGAGGAACAATGTCGAAAGCAGGGCCTCGCTTACGAGGTGGGCCGCGCCGATCTGGGACTCACTCCGCGCGGGGCCATTGCCGGCCGCGGCGGGTTCCTCAAGCTGATCTTTTTGAAGGCCGACCGGAAGCTGATCGGCGTGCACTGCGTGGGGGATATCGCCTCGGAGATTGTCGGAATTGGCCAGATGGTGATTCGCTTTGGCGGAACGTTGAACACCATCGCGAACATGTCGCTCAATACGCCGACCTACAGCTACGCCTACAAGTACGCCGCGTTTGATGGCCTGCGCCGTCTGGCGTCCCAAAAGTCGGCGACGCACGTTTAGGTATGCACGACGCGCAGGACGGCAAGTGATGGCGCGTGCCGCGGTCGGACGTCGGGCGTGGATCCTGGCGGCCGCTTTGACAGGAGTAGTAGCGAACTGCGCCCAGGCGCAGAACCGCGGTGTCTATCCCCTGGGCCTGAGCGTCTTCAATTCCGGCGTCGGCGCGACGCCCGGCTATACCTACAACAACAGCCTGCTCTTCTACTCGCGCGACGAGCAGAAGGGAGGGAACGGTGAAATTCTGGCGACGGGACAGCAGTCCGTTCTGCTGGACATGAACACGCTCCTGTGGGCGAGCGCCGGTAAGATCGCGATGCTGGGAAATGCCGCGTATTCGTACGCAGTGACCGTGCCGCTGGCCAACAACTCCCTCAGCTCCGATACCAACGGTGCACTGAGCGGCGGTGGTGGCGTGGGGGATCTTTACGTGCAGCCCGTGATTCTTGCCTGGCAACACGAACGCGCCAGCGTTCGTGGCATCGTCGGCTTCCTGGCGCCCACCGGCAAATTCAATGCCGGTGCGAATGACAATGTGGGCAACGGGTACTGGACGCCGGTGATTGCCTCGGGCCAGACCATCTACCTGTCCGAGGACAAGGCCACTACCCTGTCCCTCTTCGAGATGTATGAGTTTCATGGCGCTCAAACAGGCACGCACATCCGACCGGGTGAGACCTTTGACCTCGACTATTCCCTCATGAGGGCCGTGACGTTTCCGGACTCGCGGCTGCAATGGGGACTGATCGGCTATTCGGCCTGGCAGACCACGGCCAAGACCGGACCGGACGTCACGCCCGCCCAGGAAGCGCAGCGCTACCGGGTCAATGCTCTGGGGGTTGGATTCAACTATGCCCTACCTGCCCGGCGGGTGAGCCTGGGGTTGAAGTACTTCGATGAGTTCGGAAACCAGTGGACTTACCAGGGGTATTCGATTCAGATCTCGGCCGGCATTGGTTTTTAGGCGCACGTCGCCCGATGCATAGACCCTGACCTGGCCTGGGCCGGCTCACCTCACCAAATCCGTGTTCCCTCGCGCTTTCCGGCACACGTTGAAGCGGCTTTTTCTTCGGCGTAAATTACCGAACAGAACAAGAGCCCGCCGTACGGAGTACACACGTGAAGGCGTACGCAATAGCGATCATGCTCGGGACGCTGCTGATTGGTGGCTGCTCCAAGCACGGACAGCCGGAGGTTTCCGGAACCGCTTCACCCGCAGACACGACAAATCGGCTTCCTGGCACCCTGCCCTGGTCGGGCCACGTTTTGCGAGGCGATGATGCCAACGCACTGAGAAACTATCTGCGGACCGTCCAGGAAGTGAAGGCCACGGTATTCCAAGTGCAATGGAATCCTGCAACGGTGCCGATCGATCGCGAAACCGCGATCCGTTCATTGCGTCAAGTCAGCCGCGATGGCGCGACGTTTGTGTTTACGGCCGGGGAGCCCGCGGTCCAGAAGTTAAGGCCCGGCAGCATCATGTGGGTACGCGATCTTGCGCTGCGCAAAGTGGATGCGGTCAACACCCAGGGGGGACTGACTACGGTGCAAACCAGTGTGGTGAGTCTGAACGAGGCGATGCCGAATGCACGCATTGAATTTGAAGCCCCGGTGCCGGTGCAGAACTTCGTACTGTCGCATCGGGAATTCCCAAAAACCGCGACCAATCCGCCCGCCTCCTCGCTCTCGCACCAAACCTACGGTTTCGTGCCGGCGTTGTACACCGTCCCGGCGGGCGCCAGCAGCCCTCCCGCCGGTTCCACCGGTTCTCCCCCTCCCGGGAGTACACCCGGTGGTGGTGGTGCACCGAATGCTGGCAGTGCACCGGGCGGTGGCGCGCCCAACGCAGGCAGTGCTCCTGGAGGTGGTGCACCCAACGCCGGCAGCACACCGGGCGGTAGCGCACCCAATGCAGGCAATGCACCTGGGGGTGGCGCGCCGAACACTGGCAGCGCGCCCGGTGGTGGGGCACCAAACGCAGGCAGTGCTCCTGGAGGTGGTGCACCAAACGCCGGCAGCACACCGGGCGGTAGCGCACCCAATGCAGGCAATGCACCTGGGGGTGGCGCGCCCAACGCAGGCAGTGCACCTGGGGGTGGCGCGCCGAACACTGGCAGCGCGCCCGGTGGTGGGGCACCAAACGCTGGCAGTGCTCCCGGTGGTAGTGCACCTGGGGGTGGCGCGCCGAACACTGGCAGCGCGCCCGGCGGTGGGGCACCAAACGCTGGCAGTGCTCCCGGTGGTAGTGCACCGAATGCAGGCAGTGCACCTGGCGGTGGCGCGCCCAATGCGGGCAGTGCACCCGGCGGTGGAGCACCGAACGCGGGCGATACGCCTGGTTCGGGGGGCGACCCCGAAGACCAGAAGGATGAACAAAGCTTTGGTGACAATGCGTACAACGGTTCTTTGAATGGCATGCAGTATTCGATCGGGTATATGCCGCAGGCCAGCGGCGCACTCAGCGTGACGCTTGAGTCTCGCGATGGGGAAGACGGTGGCGATAGCGGTGGTGGCAAGGGCTTTAAACATCTCTTCGAGACCGCCTCGGACAATGTGGATGTACGCTTCAAGGTTCAGGCCGACCTGAGCGGGTTCTCAGCCGCCGGGGCCTATCAGATCGTGAGTGGTAACACGGCCGCTGCGAAATTGCAGTTCAAGAATCTAAAGGGGCACGTGACAGCCGCTTTCGTGGGGCGGCTTGGCCAGCCTGGCAACAAGGGCCTGAAGATCCCGATCATGCATCTGCCAGTCTCGTTCAACGTTCCGCTGCCCATCGAAGGAATCCCATTCGTGGTGCAGTTGGGAGGCGACTTTCTACTTTCGGTTTTTCTCGCCGGCAACCACGCCACGCTGTCGGTCAATGGCGCATACGACTTCAGTGGCGAGAGCGGTCTGACCTACACCAGCGCCGGGCTGTCGGACAACACCAGCATTTCCGGCTCGCAACCCGCGGTAACGAATTACCAGGGCGCCAGTCTCGGCGTGTCGGCCGTCATGCTGGCCGCACAATTGCCACGCATTGGCTTTGGTCTGAGTGTGACCGGTGCCGCGAGCACGATCGCCTTTTTTGACGTGGTCCACGTCCTCACGATGACTCAGGCCGCCGATGCGGGCGCCATGATGCTCACCCCGCGCTGCAAGCGCATCACCTATAACGCCGTCGGCCATGTCGGCGTCGAGACCCAAATTCTGCTCCTGCCCATACCGGCCGTGCAGCAGTGGGCTTCGGACAAGCTCAACGGCAAGAAAGAGGTATTCAACCAGTCCAAGGAAGTACTCGACCCTCCCGTCAAGGGTTGCGAGATAAAATGAACCTTGCGCGGCGCGGGGCCACCCATAGGCCTCCCTTGACCGGCCAGCGTGTTGTACGCGAATGACATGGTTTTATTGACGCCTGAAACCTTCCTTAGGGTGATGCTCGCACGGCCTGGAGCTGCGACCAGTTGCCCGAGACCTGCCCATTGGGATTGAAATTGGGGTCGTCACTCATGACGTATTCATGGGAGGCATTCAGCCACGCGTGATCGTACTGGTTGCTCAGCTCGTAGGTTCCACCGGTCGATGGATCGCGAAAGGTCTGCACGCCGCGAATGTTCTGATCCGCCGCGAAGGCACTGTTGTTGGACCCCTGCATCATGTTCGCGGTGACGACGTTGATGGTGGCCGCCACCTGGTTTTGCAGGTTGGCAATGATCTGGTCCTGCGCGGCCTCCTTCTTTGCCTCGGCCTGGTAGAACTTCGCGAGCATGCCGTTGGAGTAGTTCTGCCATTTCGGAACGGGCTGCACTGAGCTGATCATCGCCTTGAAGAGTCTGTCATTCGCGTCGAGCGTTCCCTTTGGGGCGCGCAGGGCGCGAAGGTCCGTGGCGTGGCAATCGTAGAATTTTCCGCGGCCCGCCTGAAAGATTCGCGTAACCACGGCGACCGCGACCCACTCTTCCACCGGTTTCCCGTCACGCGGGTACTCGATACGCGCGCGAATGGCATCCGTCTGGGCCGCCGCGGACTTCTCAGCGCTCCCGGGCGGCAATCCCAGCCGCCGGCGAGCGATCGCGTTCAGTTCAGGAAACGCCTCGACGGAAACGACCGTGCTGCCACTCGGATACAAGGGAGCGATGCTTTGGCGAAAATACGCTTCGGCGGTCAGAGGTTTCGATACGGGACAGGGCTTGCCATTGGTGCCAAGGGCGCGCCGGTTCGGATCGTTGAGTCGGTGCAGGACCGCCGGATCATCGGCGTACTGCCAGCTGTAATCGGGCGCTCCCTGGAACACGGTGCTGCCATCCGCGCTCTTGCCTTCCATCGAAAGGCCAAACAGATCCGCAAAACATCCCCCCTTCCCTCCCCCAAAAATGATCGTGCCTTTGAAGGTCCACGTGGTGGGCACCAACAAGTGATACGCGGGCTGGGCGGCCTGAATGTTCTGCGCGCCCGGATCGATGACATCGACCTGCTTCATGAGCAGGTAGGCCCCCGGGGCGCCACTCTTCGCAGCCGAAGTGGGGGATGAGTGCGCGGGTTTGGAAGCGGCGCTGGAATCGGGGCTGGCAGCGACCGCGCCCGCACGGGCGACCGCAGGGCTGGCGGCCTTGGTGGAAGCGCCGGCGGCCTCAGATGAGGCCGCTGCGGCACTGCTTCCCGCTCCTGCCGCCGGCACGCTGGCGAGAATCTGCCGGCAGCCTGGGGACAGCGCTTCGTTGTGCGCGTTCAGACACTCCAGTATCCGACCGCCTCCTGATTGCACTCCGGCGCAGAGCTGCTTGGCGTCGCCGGCGCAAGCCGCACGCAGGGCGGCCAGTGACGGGGCATTGTCGGGCCACGCGGAATGCGGAACGGCCAGCGCGCTGGCCACGAGCAACATCCCCAACGTTCTGATCATGGTTTTAGCTCCCCCGAAACCCCTCGTCCCCGAATCGCACCCGGCCTGGCCATCCATGAATGGATTCGAATCCGACGGCATTCGCTGGCCGGGCAATTTGCGTTAACCTATATATATAGCGTGCAAAAGCGGCGCGACGCCGTTAAGAAACCTTAACAATCAATCATTTACGCACGATGCAGCCCGACCAGCGATCCCTTAATTTAGAGTACAGTGACGGGCTGGTGTCCAGCGTCGCTGCGCTCGCCCAATTCAATGGAACGCTGATGACCGATGTGATCCGACGGAACAACGTGCGCGTGAGTGGCACCGGCGCCCAAGCGATGATGTTCGCTCATGGATTTGGGTGCGATCAGAACATGTGGCGCTTCGTGGCGCCGGCGTTTGAACCGGACTTCAAGACCGTATTGTTCGATCACGTCGGCGCCGGCGGTTCGGACCTGAGCGCCTACGACCGAGATAAATATTCCAGCCTGGCCGGATATGCCGAAGACGTGGTGGAAATCGGCCACGCACTGCAGTTGCAGAATGCCGTCTTCGTGGGGCATTCCGTCAGCAGCATGATTGGCGTTCTGGCGGCTGAAAAGGCACCGGGCCTGTTCGGCAAGCTGGTGCTGATCGGGCCCTCCGCCCGCTACATCGATGAGGAAGGGTACGTCGGAGGCTTCAGCGCCCCGCAGATCGAGGAGCTGTTGCAGTTCCTGGAGTCCAATCACATGGGGTGGTCGGCCCAGATGGCACCGGTGATCATGGGCAATCCCGACCGGCCCGAGCTTGGCGAGGAGTTGACCAACAGCTTCTGCCGCACCGACCCGGAGATCGCCAAGGCCTTCGCCCGAGTGACCTTCACCTCGGACAACCGTGGTGATCTGGCCCGGGTTAGCATCCCTACCCTGGTTCTGCAGTGCAGCGAGGACATCATCGCTTCCGAGCAGGTCGGTGAATTCGTCCACCGCGCCATCCCAAAGAGTCGGATGGTCGTTCTGGAAGCGACCGGCCACTGCCCCAACTTAAGCGCCCCGGAAGAAGTCATCTGCGCGATGCGGGCCTTCGTGTAAAGGCCGTGGACAGCCCATCGCGCCCTGATTTCCAGGATCTGATTGAACACGCCCCGTGCGGCTACATCACGCTCCTGCCCAGCGGCCGCATCCAACATGTGAATGCGACATTCCTGGGCTGGACCGGTTACGCCGCCCTTGAGATGGTCGGGAAGCGCCTTAGTGATTTCCTCTCGATTGCCGGGCGCATCTACTACGAAACCCATATCGCTCCGCTCCTGCGGATGCAGGGCTCGTTCGAGGAATTTGCCATCGACGTGCTCAAGAGCACTGCCCAGCCGCTGCCGATGATCGCCAATGCGAACGAACAGAGGGACTCCGAGGGTAAGCTGCAGTTGATTCGCCTGGCGCTGATCCGGGCGACCGATCGCCGAAGGTACGAGCAGGAATTGCTCGGAGCGCGCGAATCGGCCAAGGCGGCCGAAAGAGCCACCGAGGAGCGTCTCCAGCGCGAACGCGAGACTGCCGAGCTGCGCGAGCAGTTCATTGCCGTATTGGGCCACGATCTGCGCAATCCGCTCGGTTCCATTGTTAACGGCGCGCACGTCCTCGACCGGACAGTGCACACTGTGAAGGAGCATCAAGTCATTGCCATGATGCAGACCGCCGCCATGCGCATGGCCGGGCTGATCGATGACGTACTCGATCTCACGCGAGCACGGCTGGGTGGGGGCATCTCACTGAACCGAGATCGAGAAAAGCCACTGGAACCGGTACTTACCCAGGTGGTCGATGAATTGAGATTGGCATCAGCCGCCCGTGTGATCGATGCCGAGTACAAGATGGATCAGCCGGTCAACTGCGATCGCGCCCGAATTGGTCAGATGCTCTCCAACCTTCTCGGCAACGCCTTGACCCATGGGGAAAGCGACAAGCCGGTCATCGTTCGCGCCTCGACGCGAAACGGGTCATTCGAACTCTGGGTCGCCAATGCGGGCGAGGCCATCCCGGAATCGTCCATGGCCCAGCTGTTCCAGCCGTTCTTTCGGGGCAAGGCGCGCGCCAGCAAGCAGGGGCTGGGCCTGGGACTCTACATCGCCTCGGAGATTGCCAAGGCCCATGGCGGTGAGCTTACCGCCAGCTCCACACGGGATGAAACGCGGTTTACTTTCACGATGCGTCTGGACTGAGAGAAGGTACTGCGAGAGCGCTCCAGCCTCTGATAGACGGTCTGGGTTTGGCCTCGGTTTATATATGGGCTCTTTTGACCATCTTTATAAAAAGTAACGCCACATCGCTCGACTTACGGTGAGCTG
>CAWCJE010000007.1:0-232132 GCA_963795685.1 uncultured Gammaproteobacteria bacterium | reverse complement strand
TGCTACCGTGCCGGCGAGCTCCGCGATACCGAAGAACTGATCGTGCAGAGCCCGCAAGGCCACCGACAGGGCACCGACGACGACCGCTCGCTTGCCCAGCGTGCTGGTGCGAATCTCGACCGTGCGCGGCAAGAGCTGCGACAGTACTCGCGCGACTTTGTCGGCAAATTCCGGGCGAGCGCCGACGGAACTACCCATGATCAGCAGCTGCGGATCGATGATGGCGATGACCGTCGCGGCCGCCATCGCAGTGAGCCGGGCCGTTTCGTCGATGACGCCCGCCGCAAGCAAGTCAACCGCTTGAGCCCGTTCAAATACCTCGCTGACCGAATCGACGGCGGTACCGCCCCTCTCCAGGTAACGTCGCATGACGCCCGCCGCACCAATCTGGTATTCGAGGCAGCCTTGTACGCGAGACTCGGCTTGCAGCGGATCGCCGCCGATCGGAAGGTAGGCGATCTCGCCGGCGGCGCCATTTTCACCGCGTATGAGTTGGCCGTTGATACAGAGCCCCAGTCCAACGCCGGTGCCTAGCGAGAGCAGGGCCACGTTGGCGAGGTTTTGCGCGCAACCGTGCCATATCTCACCGAGCAAAGCGAGATTGATGTCATTCTCCACCCTGACGGGGCTGGCGAGTTTCTCACTCAGCAGCTCTACGACATTGAGGTGACCAAGACCGGTGATGTTGGGCGCCAGGTCTATGGCGCCGGTCTTGGGGTTTACCACTCCAGGGGCCCCCAGCACGATCGAGCGAATGCGGCTCGGATGCGTGTGGTTATCGCGCGCCAGCCGGTCAGTGAGCCGGGCTATCTGTTCGAGTGCCCAGGTGCCGCCACGGCGGTCAGTGGGTTCGGCAGCCTCTGCAACAACCCGACCCGAGATGTCGCCCAGGGCGGCCGTCAATTGCCGGGCCCCCAGATCGATTCCGAGAACGTGACCGCCTTCCGGGCTCAATTCATACAAGACAGCGGTTCGACCGATGTTGCCCTTGGTTCGCCCGACGGAGCGGGCGAATCCCTGTTGCTCGAAGACATCGACCACTTCCGAGATGGTTTGCTTCGATAGTCCGCTGAGCTTGGCGAGGTCGGCGCGGGAAATAGGGCTACGGTGCAGCAGAATTTCAAAAACGCTGCGTCGAGACAACTGGCGCGACACGCTCGCTGGCGGCTGCGAAACCATGGCTGGGGCAACTAATTCGTATAAGGATCGAACTATCATAGCTCTGATTGGCGTCAAAACCACTCTACTTGAACAAATTAGCCCCACTAGGCATTATTGGTTCGGTAAGAGACCGAATAAATAAAGGGGGCCCGCCGAGTGACGGGCGAGGCCAGTCGTCACCGGCAGGCACTGGCTATGGAGGGAAGGTTCATGTCTAACGCCCATCGCAATTGCGCCATATCAATGGCTGTGTCGCTCGCTTTGCTCGGCGCCGCGGCCCGACCGGGTATGGCAGCGCCTGCCAACGCCGCGACCGCCAGTGCAGACAGTCTGGAGGAAGTCATTATCACTGGCGTCCGCCAGTCGCAGATTCGCGCCATCCAGGTGAAACGGGATGCGCCGAGCATTCAAGACAGCATTTCGGCCGAAAGCATTGGCCAGCTGCCGGACACGACGCTCACCGATGCCCTCCAACGCATCACCGGCGTGCAAATCAATCGTGACGCCGGAGTCGGCACGTCAGTGAGCGTACGCGGCCTGCCGCAGGTCGGCACGCTGCTGAACGGCGAAGTCTTCATCTCGCCGGACCAGATAGACTCGCAGCAGCCCGATTTCACGACGCTTCCGGCCACGCTCTTCAACCAAGTGGATGTCATCAAGGCACCCACCGCGGCGCAAACGGAGACCGGCATCAGCGGCGTGCTGAATCTGCACACCTACCGGCCCTGGGATTTGCCGCACGGGTTCACCTATAGCTATACCGCGAACGCGGAACGGGGCACTGTGGCCCGCACAACCGGCCCCGAATTCAGCGGCCTGTTTTCCTACAACGCGGATGGCCGCTGGGGTCTGCAGATATCCGGAGATTTCTCCGACACCACGCGCACCAAGTCCACGGAAGGACTCGATCAATATGGCGCGGTGCTCGATGGCGAGAACGCAGCCAGCGCCGGAGCCTACAACGGGTTTCTCGGCGCCTGGAACGGCGTGCCCTTGCCCTCGCGGATCGTCCAGAACCCGGATGGCAGCGTCGATGTGAACGGCGATGGCCGGTCCAACGGCGTATTCATCGGTAGTCACAACTTCGCCCTGTCCGACATCACAACGCAGCGCAGACGCGAGGCCGGCAACGCATCGTTCCAGATGGATTTAGGGCACGGCTTCAACTTGACCAGCGATTATTTCTACGCGCACCAGATTCAGCACGAACGCAACGTCGGCATACAGATCGATTCGGCCAACTGGCAGGGCGCAACCTTCGTGCCCTTGAGATCCCGCAACACCGGCGCCACCACCCTCGGCCAATACAACACGCCCGGCGACGCGTATGCCGCCTATTGGGCCGGTTCACAAATCTACACCACGCAGGTGTACCAGAAATGGCCCGGTGATGTGGAATCGTACTCGGCGGGCATTCGCACGCAATCCACGGCACAGAATTTCAACGTGCAGCTGGATTTCGACAACGGCGGGAAATTCGCCGGGGGCGTGCGCGCAGTTCGCGAGACTGCACGGCAGGAGTACATCGAAACAGACACCAACATCTCGAATGCCGACGGCTGCCAGTGGGCTGACGACCGCACCGGGCTGCCCTGCGGCACCTTTGTTTATCCCGCCGAGCTTGGCGGTAATCGGGTTTTCAATCCCAACGGCATCCCGCAGAACACGGTGCCGATGACGGTGGACTTCACTGGCCGCAATATGCACGTCACCATGCCCGCATCGCTCGCCACCGCGTTTGCCGACCCCAACAGCTGGTCCATGAAGACACTGGAATCGGCCGATGACTACGAACGGCAGACCGCCATCACGGCGTTGCGATTCGACGGCCATTACAAGGCGAGCGATGGCTTCCATCTCGATTTTGGCGTGCGCGACAGTCTTCGCACCGCCAACAACGACGGGTTTACGCTGGTTGCCCCGGTCTATGCCGGCATGGGTGCCAGCGACCCGAACGGATGCCTCGTGCGCTACGTTGCAGCCGACGTAGTGCTGGGTGGCAATGCGACTGACACGACGCCTAGCACCTGGTGTACCGCAGGCAATGCCCAGGGATTCTTCCGCGCCGGGCCGTTCTCGGCGCAGCCGCTTTCGAAGACCCCGGCGCCGCTCGCCAACAATTGGCGCCAGTACACGAATCTGCTCGGCTCCGGCATCAATTTCTGGGCCATCGATCCGCGCGCCCTGGACGATCCTGAAGCCTACTGGAAGTCGCTCCTGCCGGGTGCCAAAGGCAGACGGCGCCAGGCGTCACCTGGGCAGTCTCGACGAGGGAGATATCCAGTTACCTGCAGGGCAACTTCAAGGGTGAACTCGGTGGCATGGCCTACGCGGCCAATGTCGGTGTGAGGTATATCCGCACCAATCTGGATGTGACCCAGGACAACGTCGGCGACGCTGGGCAATACGGCACAGAAGCCGCTGTGACGGGGCAGGAAGTCACTACGCGCAGCTACAACGATGTGCTGCCCGCGGTCAATTTCTCGCTGGACCTGACGCCCAAGCTGGTGCTGCGCTTGGCGTTCTCCAAGAACATGATGCCGCTCGACCTGAGCCAGTGGGGGGGCGGCCTGACACTCAACTACAATTCGTACCAGACTCCGCAGGGGCTGCGATTCCAGGTCTCCCAAGGCACCTCGTCCGGCAACCCGCATCTCGATCCGTGGCGGTCCACGAACTACGGTGCCTCGCTCGAGTACTACTTAAATCCAAGCAGCCTGATCAACCTCGAGCTATTTCGCATCAACGTGCAAAGCTTCATCGTCAATGGCAATACGTCCGCGTGCGGCCTGCCCGACCAGGACGGCGTGGTGCGAAATCCGGACCGTTGCATACAGATCGTCCAGCCGTTGCAAGGCTCAGGCAACAGCATCCAGGGCGCTGAGTTTGACTATCGACAAGGTTTCACGTTCCTGCCTGGACTGCTCGCCAATACCGGCATCGAGTTCAACTTCACCTATGCGCCCAGCCACACCGGGGAAAGGGATCTGGCCGGGAACGAAATTCCCTTCCAGGACAACTCGACCGAATCGGGAAACCTGATCCTGTGGTACCAGAGTGCACGATTCCAGACGCGTCTGGCCTACAACTATCGCTCGAAGCGGGCGGCAGAGAATGGCGTGGGCGGCGTTGTCGGGCTCGAATTGTACGAGGCACCGCAAAAGTACCTCGACGCTTCGGTCGCCTTCAAGATGAGTAAGTATGCCGAGCTGTTCGTGAATGCCACCAACCTCACGAATGAATACCAGCGCTACTACCTGGTGTGGCCCGACCAGCCTGGGCACTCGAATTTCTCCGAGCGCATGTTTTCGGTAGGCGTTCGCGGGCAGTGGTAAGCGGGGCGTCCGGAACGCGTTACGCGCTGCGCAGGCCGGGCCAATCCGCCGGGCGATGGGCGATCGAGGTGCTGGCTGTCCTGGCGGCACTGACCGGCGGCCTCGCTCGCCTGTGCCGAAAGTGCCTATGCACCCACAGCGGTTGCTGCGGGCGGTGGCACTGCCACGGCGATCCGCCATTGGCAGATGCAGTCCAGCGCCAAGGCGCAAGAGAGCGGCACTGAAATATCCTCCGACCGGTTTTTCGACTCAGCGATTGGTACAGCGTTAGTGGTCGTGCGACTGTGATGGCGGGACTGCTCGAAAATGGCAAGTACGACAACGTGTTCTACGGCGACAATCTGCTTGCGGTGGGGGATCCTGACGCCAACGGCACGCCGTTCGTGACTCCTTGGTGGTATCGCAGTGAATTCACATTGGCCGAAAGCGCGCCGGGCTCACGAACGTTGCTGCGCATCAACGGCATAATCCCCAGCGCGGATGTGTGGTTGAACGGGCACCTGGTGGCTGATCAAACTGTCGTCGCTGGCGCCTATCCCGTCCATGAATTTGACGTGACACCTTGGGTACGGCCGGGCAGCAACATTCTCGGCTTGCAGGTCTATCCAGCTGAACCCAGAAGAAACCTTTCAATAGGTTGGGTCGATTGGAACCCGACACCACCGGACAACAACATGGGTCCGTGGCGGGGCGTTGAAATCCTGCGCACCGGACCTGTCCAGCTGCGCTTTCCGCAGGTGAGTTCAACGCTGTCACTCCCCGATCTCGCGCGCGCGGCGCTGACTGCCACAGTGGAGGCACGAAACCTCGATGCCGCCGCGCACGATGTGACGATCACGGGCGCCGTGGCAAAGGTGTCGCTGCATCGAACGATCCACCTCGCTCCCGGTGAGGTGCAAACAGTGTCGTTTACCCCCCAGAGCGATCCAGGTCTCGACCTCAAGCACCCCAAGGTATGGTGGCCGGTCGCGATGGGCGCGCATCCGCTCCACTCACTGCAGCTGACGGCCACGGTGGATGGTTCGCCCTCGGACCAGGCCAGTGCTGCATTTGGAATTCGAAGCGTCAGCTCCCATCTTACGCCAGAGGGCTATCGCCAGTTCGTCATCAACGGACAACCGGTATTGATTCGCGGCGCGGGCTGGGCGCCCGACATGTTCCTGCGCCCGGACCCTGAGCGCATGGAAGCTGAGTTCAGTTACATCGCCAACCTGGGCCTCAATACCGTGCGCAGTGAGGGCAAGCTCGAGGACCAGCGCTTCTACGAACTCGCCGATCGTGCCGGCGTTATGGTGTTGGCCGGCTGGGAGTGTTGCGACAAGTGGGAGTCGGCAGCCAAAACCGGCGGTGAGCCGTGGAATACGGCTGACCTCAGAGTGGCCGAAGCGTCGATGGCGAGCGAGGCGCGGCTGCTGCGCAATCACCCCTCAGTGATCGGATTCCTGATTGGTAGCGACAACGCGCCGCCAGTGGCGGTCGCGAAGCTGTACACCGATACCTTGCGAGGCGAAGGCTGGTCGTTGCCGATCATTGCCGCGGCAGTTCCGCAGGCCACCGCGGACACTGGTCCGTCCGGCATGAAGATGGAGGGTCCCTATGCGTGGGTTCCCCCGGCCTATTGGTACGCGGATAAATTGGGCGGTGCGTTCGGATTCAACTCTGAGCTCAGTGCCGGCGCATCCATTCCGCGGCTGGAAGATCTGGTCCGGATGCTTGCACCGCAAGAGCTGGAAGCATTGTGGAAATTTCCGGAGGCACGGCAGTATCACGCTTCCGCCGCGTGGTCGGTCTTTGCCAACTTGCCCTCGTATGGCGCTTCGCTGGCCAAGCGCTACGGCGCACCCAGGAGCCTCGAGGACTACGTAGCCAAGTCGCAGCTCGACAATTACGACAACGTCAGGGCGCAATTTGAGGCGCATAGCGCGCATCAGGATCGGGCCAATCCGTCGACCGGACTTATTTACTGGATGCTCAACAACGCCTGGCCTTCGTTGCACTGGCATTTGTATGACTATTTTCTCAATCCTGCGGGGGCCTACTTCGGCGCCAGGATTGCCAACGAACCGCTGCACATTCAGTATTCCTACGACACGCGCGAAATCATGCTGGTCAATCGGACCCTCGCCACCGAGAACCGGCTACGGGCGCTGATACGCGTGCGCAACCTGGATGGTAGCGTGGCTTTCGAGCGTCGCTTGCAGGGCATCGACCTACCCGGCAATGTCGCGCGGGCGGTGGCCGTGGTGCCGGCGCTGCCGGACTTGTCTGCTACCTATTTCATCGAGCTCGAGCTCGCGGCCGCTGACGGTAAGACGATCAGCCGCAACGTCTATTGGCTCGCGACCCGGACCGACGAGCTCGACTGGGCAAACTCCAATTGGTACCTCACTCCGGTGACGCGCTACGCGGACCTGACGGCGTTGCAGACCATGCCTACCGTCTCGAGCGAGGCGCTGGCGATCGATGCGTGGCGAGGGCGGTGAAGAGGTCATCACGATTACCTTGACTGTGCCCTCATCGTCCACAGCCGTAAGCTTTTTCCAGCACCTGTCGATCAAGCAGTCCGAGCACGGCGAACCCGTGGTTCCCGTCGTGTGGAGCGACAATGACATCACGTTGTGGCCCGGCGAATCGCGTACCGTGTCAGCGCGTATCAAGGCCATTGGGACGACGATGCCGGTCGTCGAGGTGAGCGGCTGGAACCTGGCGACGCGGATTATCCCGATTACCGCCGCTAGCGGGACTCACTGACAATCCCTACGCAATAAGGGTAACGGGCGAGCCCTCGGGTACAATCCGCTTCACCGATCCACAGGAGAGGGCGCAGATGCCTGCCACCACCCACGGCGCCAGCGCGGCCCGGCGAATTCACTTCATTTCCGGGATGCCGCGCGCGGGCACGACGCTGCTGGCGGCCATCCTCAATCAGAACCCGCGTTTCCGCGCGGGCATGACCAGTCCGTTGGCCGACATCATGGGCGTGGTGATGGCCGAAGCCAGCAGCAAGAATGATTTTTCCTTTGACGTCTCCGATGAGCAGCGCGTCGCCTTGCTACGCGGCCTGGTCGAAAACTTCTACTCGGGCCAGGCCGATGGCGGCGTCATATTCGATACCAGCCGGCTGTGGTGCAGTCGGATGCAACTGCTCGGCGCGTTGTTGCCTGAGGCAAAGGTCATCGCCTGCGTACGCCATTTATCCTGGGTTCTGGATAGCATGGAACGGCTGGTGCGCAGGCAACCGGTCGGTGTCAGCAAGGTGTTCCGATTCGACACCAATACCACAATGTACTCGCGCGTTGAGGCGCTGACCGATCCGCGCGGCATGGTTGGGTTTGCTTTTCAGGCCACCAAGGATGCGTTCTACGGCCAATACGCTCCGGGCCACCTGCTGCTGTTGACCTACGAGAGCCTGGCGCGCAACCCACTGGCCGCCATGCGTGCGGTCTACCAGTTCATCGGTGAGCCCTGGTTTGAACACGACTTCGAGCACTTGGCCTATAACGCGGACGAGTTCGATGCCCGGGTTGGCATGCCCGGCCTGCATACCGTGCGTCCGAAGGTAGAGCCTGTCGAGCGTATTTCTGTTCTGCCGCGTGAGATTTTCAGCCGCTTCGCTAACGAATCGTTCTGGATGGATCCGAAAAACAATGTCAGCCAGGTACCCGTCGTTTAGACACGCCTGCAAACGATAACTTGCGGTAAAAGTTGGCGGAGAGAGAGGGATTCGAACCCTCGAAGGGCTTTTGACCCTTACACCCTTAGCAGGGGTGCGCCTTCGACCACTCGGCCATCTCTCCGCTGACGTCTAAAACCAATACACAATCAATCAGCTTGGACGATTGGTCCCTGCACTTCACGCGGGGGCGACATGATACTGGCGACCCCCGCACAGGTAAAGGCGCAGCAATATTGAAAAGCGCCTTCAATGCCGGACGACTAACTCTAGCAGGCGCTCGCTCTCGACGGCCTGTCCGGCAGGCTTTCATCGCGTGCTCCGATTTGGTCTGCGGTCGAGTCTTCTTCGCGATGAACGGCGATGCTCTTGGGCGCACTGACCCCCAGGCGCACCTGGTTTCCCTTGACCTTAAGTACGGTGATGAAATATCGTCGCCGACACGCACGCTCTCACCGACTCGCAGGCTAAGTATCAACATGACTTCGGTCTTACTTGAGGGCATAACAATGGACGCTGCAGGTCAACGCCGATCATTTCGACAATCGCTCGCGCACGATGGTCAGCACGCTGGCCAGCGCGGCATCGAGTGCCGCCGGATTGTTCCCTCCGGCCTGCGCAAAGTCTGCTCGCCCGCCACCTTTGCCTCCGACCTGCGCGGCGACCGAGCCGACCAGTTCGCCGGCCTTGATCTGTGAGTTCCGATCAGGAGTTACCCCCGCCACCAGTATCACCTTAGTTGGTGATTCGACCGCGGCGAGCACAATGATCGCAGAACTGAACTGATTCTTGAGTTTGTCGACCGCTGTCCTGAGCGAACCGCTGTCAGCGCCTTCGACGCGTGCGGCAATGACCTTAGTGCCCGCCACATCCACCGCGCCCGCGGCGAGATCCGTGCCCTGCCCCGAGGCCAGCTTGTCCTTAAGGCCGCGGATCTCGCGTTCCTGTGCCCTCAGTCGCTCCAATACCTCACGAACTTTGTCCGCAAGTTCATCGCGATGCCCGCGCAGCATGGCCCCGACATCGCGCAGCACGGATTCGCTCCGCGCAATCAGTTCGAGAGCGCCCTCGCCCGTCACCGCCTCGATGCGGCGCACGCCGGCAGCCACACCTGCCTCACTCACGATGCGGAATAGTCCAATGTCCCCGGTGCGGCTGACATGCGTACCTCCGCACAGCTCGGTGGAAAAGTCGCCAAAATTCAGCACCCGCACCTCGCGTTCGTATTTCTCACCGAACAACGCCATGGCGCCGGCGGCCACGGCCTGCTCGTACTCCATGAGGCGGGTCCGCGCCTCAGCATTCGCGCGAATCTGCAAGTTGACGAGCCGTTCAATCTTGGCCAGTTCATCGGGAGTTACCGGCTGGAAGTGCGAGAAATCAAAGCGCAGGCGATCGGGCGCGACCAGCGAGCCTTTTTGGGTGACATGTTTGCCCAGCACCTGGCGGAGCGCCGCGTGCAACAGATGGGTCGCCGAGTGATTGAGGCGAATGGCAGCTCGGCGCGGCGCATCGACCCGCGCCTGCACCGTATCACCCACGTGCAGCGCGCCACCATGGAGTGTGCCAGTGTGCACGATGGCGGTGCCGAGTTTCTGTGTGTCACCGACTGCAAAACGAGCTCCGTTTGCGCCTTGGATTTCTCCGGTGTCGCCGACTTGGCCTCCGGATTCGGCATAAAACGGTGTGCGCGACAGCACCACTTCGCCCGATTGACCGGGCTCGAGTGTTTGAACGAGCGCCCCGTTGTGGCGTAAGGCGAGCACATCACTTTCGGCTTCGAGCACGTCGTAGCCCAGAAACTGGCTCTTCGCATCGATCCCGGCCCCTGCCCTCAGGTCCACCCCGAATTTGCTCGCTGCACGAGCCCGCTCGCGCTGCAGCTCCATTTCGCGTTCGTAGCCTTCAAGATCCACCTGCAGATCTCGCTCGCGGGCGATGTCCGCAGTGAGGTCGGGCGGAAAACCATAGGTGTCGTGCAACAGGAACAGGAGCGATCCGGGCACGAGCGTGCCGCCCGCCTCGGCCATGCGCGCCTCAAACTGCGCCATGCCCGATTCGAGGGTTTCGGCAAAGCGCTCCTCCTCGGCGCGCAACACCCGGGCGATCTGATCGCCGCGTTCGCGCAACTCCGGATACGCCTCACCCATGACGCGCGCCAGCACCGGCACGAGCGTGTAGAAAAACGCCTGCGACTGGCCGAGCTTATAGCCATGGCGCACCGCGCGGCGGATGATCCGGCGCAGCACGTAGCCGCGACCTTCGTTCGAAGGCACGACGCCATCGCTGATCAGGAAGCTGCAGGCCCGAATGTGATCGGCGATCACGCGCAGCGAGGGCGAGGCGTGATCCGTTGTTCCGGTGGCGGCCGCGGCCGCCTGCAGCAGGTCCTTGAACAGGTCGATGTCGTAATTCGAATGCACGCCCTGCATGACCGCCGCGAGCCGCTCCAGGCCGGCGCCGGTATCGACCGAGGGCTTGGGGAGCGGGGTCAGCTCACCGCTCGTCGAAGCGCTCGAACTGCATGAACACGAGATTCCAGATCTCCACGTAACGATCGCCGTCCTCATCGGGCGATCCCGGTGGTCCGCCGGCCACTTCCGGGCCGTGATCGTAAAAGATCTCGCTGCAAGGACCGCACGGTCCGGTGTCGCCCATCGCCCAGAAATTCGATTTCTCGCCCATGCGCGTCACGCGCGCGGCCGGTATGCCCGCCTCGCTCACCCACAGCTTCGCCGCCTCATCGTCGTCGCGATACACGGTGACATAGAGCCGCGCCGGATCGAGCTGCAACTTACCGGTGACAAAATCCCAGGCAAAGCGGATCGCCTCGCGCTTGAAGTACTCACCAAACGAGAAATTGCCCAGCATCTCGAAGAAGGTATGGTGCCGGGTGGTGTAGCCGACATTCTCAAGATCGTTGTGCTTGCCGCCGGCACGAACGCAGCGCTGACTGGTGACCGCGCGGCTGTAGGAGCGTTTCTCCTTGCCCAGGAACACGTCCTTGAACGGCACCATGCCGGAGTTGGTGAACAGCAGGGTCGGATCGTTCCCGGGCACGAGCGAAGCGGAAGGCACGACGGTATGGCCGCGTTCCTGGAAAAACTCCAAAAAGGCGCGCCGGACTTCCGTTGCGCTCATGTAGGGCGGTTTTATTCGCGCTCATGCATCCATTTCAAAATCGGGCCCGAGGGCAGTGCGGATATGATCGTTGGAAAAGCCACGGTATTGCAAAAATCGGGCCTGGCGGCCCTTCTCGCGCCACACCGTAGGGGCAGCGGCTCCAAAGCGGCGGCGGCGCACCTCGCGGGCCAGTGCCGCCCAATCGGCCACGGCCTCGAGCGCCGTCTCAATGCAGTGCCGGATCGACGCCGGCCGCTTCAAGATCGCGGCGGATCCGGACCGGGCCCTGCCCGCGAGCGCTGTGATACTGCACGAAGTGCCCGGCATAGCGCTCATCGTTGAGCAATCGTCGCGCGGCCAACTGCTCGATCAGTTCCCCCACCATGGCCGGATCAAAGCCACGCTCGCGCAGCTTCGCGGCGAGCTCGCCGCTGGCGAAATCGCGGCGCGCCAGCAGTGCGACGGCGGCCACTTCGGCGGCGGCGGCGTCCTTCGGGTCGGCGGCCTGCGAGCGCCTAGGCGCTCTTTTCCTCAGGCTCGGCACGTTGCTTGGAAGGCAGGAGCTTGGCGCGGATCAGGTCTTCGATTTCCTGGGCAATTTCCTTGTGCCCCTGCAGGAACACGCGCGCGTTTTCCTTGCCCTGGCCGATGCGCTCGCCCTTGTAGGCGTACCAGGAGCCGGATTTCTCGATGATGCCGTGGTTCGATCCGATCTCGATGATTTCCCCTTCGTGCGAAATGCCCTGCCCGTACATGATCTCGAACTCGGCCTCGCGGAACGGCGGGGCGACCTTGTTCTTGACCACCTTGACGCGGGTTTCGTTGCCGACCACTTCCTCGCCGTTCTTGATCGCACCGATGCGGCGGATATCCAGTCGCACCGAGGCGTAGAACTTCAGGGCGTTGCCGCCGGTGGTGGTCTCGGGACTGCCGAACATCACGCCGATCTTCATGCGGATCTGATTGATGAAGATGACGATGGTGTTGGAGCGCTTGATGTTGCCGGTGAGCTTGCGCAGCGCCTGACTCATCAGGCGCGCGTGCAACCCCACCTGCAGCTCGCCCATCTCGCCCTCGATCTCGGCCCGCGGGGTCAGCGCCGCCACCGAATCGATGACCACAAGATCCACACCGCCCGAGCGCACCAGCATGTCGGTGATCTCGAGGGCCTGCTCCCCGGTGTCGGGCTGCGAGACCAGCAGCTCCTGGATGTTGACGCCCAGCTTCTCGGCGTAGGCCGGGTCCAGCGCGTGCTCAGCGTCCACGAACGCGGCGGTGCCGCCGCGCTTTTGAATTTCGGCCACGACCGCCAGAGTCAGGGTGGTTTTGCCGGAGGACTCCGGGCCGTAGATTTCGACCACGCGCCCGCGCGGCAGGCCGCCGACGCCCAAGGCGATGTCCAGTCCTAAGGATCCGGTCGGCACCGCCTCGATGTCCCAGATGGCCGGCGCATCGCCCAATCGCATGACCGAGCCCTTGCCGAATTGCTTCTCGATCTGGCTCAGTGCGGCAGTCAGTGCCTTCTTGCGGTTGTCTTCCATAGCGTGCGGCCACCTCTGTTGATATGCGCAATTATCCCATATCGGAGCGCCCACGCGAGGAGCTAAATCGCGGCGATTTGCCCCTAAATTTTCCCCGGTCCAGCCGCCCGTGCCAGGAGCCGCAGCGCTGCGGCCACGGCCTGCGCGCGCACGGCCGCGCGATCCCCGGCAAAGAGCTCCCGTCGCACGCTTCCCTCGCCCCCTCGATGCGCGATGGCCAAGTAAACAAGGCCCACCGGCTTTTCCAGCGTGCCTCCGTCAGGGCCCGCAATGCCGGTGATCCCCAGCGCCACATCGGCCCCGCTTACCCTCAGGGCACCCGCGGCCATTTGCTCGGCCACCGCCGCGCTGACCGCTCCTTGGGATTCCAGGGTCAGGGCCTCCACACCCAGATCGTGCTTCTTGGCGGCATTTGAATAGGTTACGTACCCTCTCTCGAACCACTGCGAGCTGCCGGGGATGTCGGTCAGGGCCTTGGCGAGAGCACCACCGGTGCACGATTCGGCCGTCACCGCCCGAAGACCCGCGGCCCGCAGGGCCCGGCCGGCCTCCAGCGCCAGCGATTCGGTGTCGGATTCGGTGCTTTGACTCATCTCACCCCCGGGCTCAAGGCCCATCGCACTGCTCTCGCGCCGGGCGCGGGCAGCTGTCCAGCGGAGTTCTGTCGGCGCCGCCGTTCCTCGGGCCAGTTCCGCGCCTCCGGGAACGGGCCATTGCCGATCCGCAGGGTAGCTTAGCGCTCTTAGAGAATGTCGGTCAGCAAGATGCCGATGCCCACGCGGTTGATGTTGTGGTTGTAGTCGATGAGGCTTTCCCCATAGCCGTTGAAGAACTGGGCGTAGCCGCGAATCTTGTGATACATCGGAAAACTCATGCCCAGTTCGATCGCCCCGTGGTTTTCGTTGGTGCGCAGGTTGTTGCGCGCCAACAGGGAGAACTCGAGGTTTCGGTATTGCAGGGCGGCCGTGAGGTCAAAATAGCCGAGGTATTTCTCGATGTCCGGGTTGTCGTCGCCGGCCGGGTCGGTCGGGGAGGTTTTCGCATTCTCCGGGAACCGGTACCAGGGCCGCACTGAAATGATGTAGTTGTCCTTCGCGTAGATCAGATTGGCGTAGGCCCGGTTCCAGCTGCGGCTCAGCAGGACTCCTCCAATGATGCCGCGGCCGTTGGACTCGTGCTCCAGTCCAAAGCGCAACGCGGTGTCGGCGCCAAACGGGCGGAACGACAGGGGCATGGTGTAGAAGATTTCCGGGTTGTAGTTGGTCTCGCGAAACGGCGCCGAGTCGGAGTTGTACACCTGCCAGAAGGATTTTTGCGTGTAGGCCAGATCCAGGCCGTCGCCCTTGACGAACAGGTCCCTGGAGCTCAGCGGGAAACGGAAGCTGAACTGGAATTTCGCCTCGGCGTGATTCACGTACAGGCCGTTGTCGCTGTAGATGGGATTCTGCTCGGTGACGTAGCTCCAGGGCAGGATGTAATTCTGCTTGTACGCCGTGAGCAGATAGGGGTTCTGCTCGGTATGGATCTCCTCCTGCAGCCGCCTCTTGGCCAGGGACTCCTGCATCTCGATCACGGCGGGCGCGCTCCCCTTGAGTTCCTTCGTGCACGTGTCGCGCAGCTCGGCGACCGTGGTCAAATCGGGTGCGGTCTCGACTTTCTTCGCCAGGCAGGCGTGCATGGCCTCATTCGGATCGGCCGCGTAGGCGAGCGGGTCAGCGGTCAGGCTCGCCACGCAGGCCAGTGACAGGGAGAATGAAAGAAAGCGTTTTTTGCTCATGCGTTCGGTGCTCGGCGAGTCGATCGCCATAGTAATAAGGAACTGGAATCGCGACCGGAAGCTTTTCTTCAGATCAATTTCGAAGCGCGGTCGCCTCGGAGCCCGGACCGGCGATTCCCGAGCCGAGGGCGAGGAACAGCTGTGCCGTGTCCAGGTAACGTTGGGCCTGAGCGCGCACGTAGCCTAAGCGCGCCTGCTGGTAGCGCCGCTCGGCATCGAGGACCTGCAGCACGCTCGCCTCGCCGGCGTCGTAGGCCTGGCGGGTCAGATCGGCGGTCTGCATGGCGGCGCGCTGAGCATTCGCCTGCGCCTGGAGCTGCTCGGCCCCCTGATCGAGCGCCTGCAACGAATCGGCCACCTGCTCGAGCGCCTCGAGCACGGTCTGGCGGTAATTGGCCGCGCTCGCCTGGAGGGCCGCGAGCGATGCCCGATGCTGCGCGCGCAGCGTACCGCCGTCGAAGAGCGGTGCGACCAGCGCCGAGGTCAGTCCCCAGGCGGTGCTCGCCGGATCAAACAGGTCCGCGGCCCGGATCGACTGTTGTCCGTAGGCGGCGGTCAGCGTCAGGTGCGGGTACAAGTTGCTCTGCGCGATGCCGACCGCGGCGGTGGCGGCGTGCAGCTGGGCCTCGGCGGACAGGATGTCGGGCCGGCGGCGCGCCAGCTCGGACGGCACGCTCAAGGGCAGCTCGGCAGGCAGCGCAATGTGGGCCAAGTCCAGTTCGGGAAGCGCGGCATCCCCGGGCGCTGCACCCAGTAGCACCGCGAGCGCGTGCTCGGCGATGCCGAGCGACTCGCGGAGCGGCGGAAGCTCGGTGGTGTCGCCCGCGAGCTGGCTCTGCGCGCTGATGACATCGAGCTGCGAGACCGAACCGGCCTCGTGCGCCTGCTGCACCAGATCGAGATTGCGTCGGTCGCGCTCGAGCAGTTCATTGACGGTGTTCAGCTGGGCCCGGAGCGCTGCGATCTTAAGCGCCTGCATCACGGCGTTGCCGCTGATCGCCAGCTGAGCGGCCGCCAGCTGGTGGCCCCGGTACTCGGCCAGCGCCCGTTGCTGCTCCACGCCGCGGCTGATGCCGCCGGTGAAATCGAGCGTGTAGTGGACCGAGGGGCCGATCGCGAAGTAGGTGAACGGCGGGGGCTTGGGGAGCGGCCCTAAAAACTCCGCGCCGTACTTCTGCCGACCGATGCCCACGTCAAGATCGAGCTGCGGAAGGCTTGCACCGCTCCGTGCCCTGACCAGCTCCTGCGCTTCATCCAGTGACGCTGCGGCCGCCGCGACCGTCTGGTTGGCGGCCAACGCGCGTTGCACCAGTTGATCGAGCGCCGGCGACTGAAATCGTGTCCACCACTGGGTCGCCCGGATCTGCGCCGGCCACCAGATGCTGCACGGGCTCACCCTCTGAGCCCAGTGTCTGCGGCAAGGGCTCGGCCCGATACGCCTGCGCCGCGGGAGGCTCGGGGCGATGAAAGTCCGGTCCCGAGGAGCACCCGATCAGCATCAGGGTCGCGGCAAGCGCGGCACCGTGGCTGTTGCGCGGCGCGATCATTCCGCCACCGCCGGGATCGGCGCCGATCCCCGCTTGACCGGACGCAGCACCAGGACCAAGGGCACCGCGCACAGCGACAGGAGCAGCATCAGATAGAAATCGTTGTTGTAGGCGAGCATCGTCGCCTGCCGGTTGACCTCGCCATTGAGGGCGGCGAGCGCGGCGGCGGTATCCGGATGCGCCACGGCGCCCGCCAGTCCATCGCCGAAGGGTGTGATGTGCTCGGCCAGACGGGCATGCAGGATCTGCTTGTTGCGGGTCAGGAGCGCCACGACGCCCGAGATGCCGATGCTGCTGCCGATGTTGCGCATCAGGCTGAACACCGCGGTGCCCTCGTTGCGAAGGTGCGGGGCAAGCGTCGCAAAAGTGATCGCCGAGACCGGCACGAACACGAAGCCGGTCCCTATGCCCTGCAGCACGCCCGACCAGACGACGCCGCCGCTGGGCATTTGCAGGTAGAAATGCGTCATCATCCACAGCGAGACACCCGTCATCGCAAAGCCGGCGGCGATCAGCAAGCGCATGTCGGTGCGGCCCATCAGGCGCCCCAGGATCACCATTGCCGCCAGCGTGCCCAGGCCGCGCGGCGCGGTCACCAGGCCGGTAAAGACGACCGGGTAACCCATCAGGTCCTGCAGGAGCGGCGGGAGCAGCGCGAGCGTCGCGAACAGGACCAGGCCCACGACGAAGATGAAGAAATTGCCGGTGACGAAGTTGCGGTCACGGAACAGTGCCAGGCTGATAAACGGGGCCCGGGTCGTGGTGGTCACGTGCACCAGGAACAGATAGGCGCTCAACGCACTGATCGTCGCGTAGATGCAGATTTCCAGCGAACCGAACCAGTCCTGGGTCTGGCCCCGATCCAGCATCAGCTGCAGCGCGCCGATGGCGAGGCTCAGCGTGGCGAAGCCGAAGAAGTCGAAACGCGAGCGGCGCAGCGTCGATTCGGGCATGAACGCGGCGATGCCCGCAAAGCAAAGGATTCCGACCGGCACGTTGATGAAGAACACCCAGCGCCAGCTGTAGTACTCGGTCAGCCAGCCACCGAGTGCGGGTCCGATGATCGGGCCGACGGTCACGCCCATGACCCACAGCGTCATGGCACGCCCGTGATGCGCCGGCGGATTGATGTCCAGCATCACCGCCTGCGACATCGGTATCAGCGCCGCGCCGCAAATGCCCTGCAGCGCACGGGCGATGACGATCTCCGGCAGCGACTGCGCAATGCCGCACATCGCCGAGGCGATCGTAAAACCCAGCACCGAGACCAGGAACACGCGCCGGCGCCCGATCTCCCCGGCCAGCCAGCCGCTCAGCGGCGTCATGATGGCGGTGGCGACGATGTAGGAGGTCAGCACCCAGGACATCTGCTCCTGCGTGCTCGAGAGCGATCCCTGGATGTGCGGCAGCGCGACGTTGGCGATCGTGGTGTCGAGCGCCTGCATGATCGAGGCGCCCATCACGCACAGCGTGATCAGTCCCCGATGCGGCACCTCCCAGGGCGCGGCGCCGACTGTCTTCGCCGGGCTCATCGGCGCGCCAGGGCCTCAGGCGCAGGCGGCTCGAGCGCGGCGGCACGGAACAGGTGGCGCTGCCAGCGCGTGTCCACATCCACGGTGGCGCTCAGTCCCGCGTGCATCCCGACGTCACGGTCTGCCGTCAGCAACTCGATGCGCACCGGAAGGCGCTGCACGACCTTGACCCAGTTGCCGGTCGCGTTCTCCGGCGGCAGCATCGAAAACTGCGAGCCCGTGCCCGGGACTCACGCTCGCCACGCGCCCTCGAAAGCGCTGTCCGGGGTAGCTGTCGATCTTGACGCTCGCCTCCTGCCCGGGGCGCATGTGCGCGAGCTGGTCCTCCTTGAAGTTCGCCTCGATCCAGACATCGCCCGTCGATACGAGCGCGAACACGGGCGTGTGCGCGGCCACGTAATTGCCGACCTGGAGCGACTCGACGCGCGTCACCACTCCATCGGCCGGTGCGAGCACTTGCGTATAGGAAAGATCAAGGCGCGCGCGATCGAGCGCGGCCTGCGCCGCCTGCACCGACGGATGCTGCGCGGGTGTGATGTTCGCATTGCCCCCGAGCTGAGCCAGCACCGCGCCGGCCTCCTGCTGCGCGGTGGCCAGGGCACCGCGCGCATCGTCCAAGGCGTGCGTCGCACGGTCCACCGCGGACTGCGAGGTGATGCCCGAGGCCAGGAGCTTACGCTGACGCGCCAGCTCGCTTTCCTGGAACGCGAAGGCCTCGCGCGCCGCGGTCGTCTGCGAGCTGCGCTGACGGAAATTCGCCTTGAGTGATTCCACCTGCAGCGTCGCGGCGGCGAGCTGCGCCTCCGCTTCGCGCACCGCGATGCGGAACGGTGCATCGTCCAGCCGGTACAGCAGATCGCCACGGCGCACCGACTGGTTGTCGCGCACGGCCACCTCGACGACCCGTCGCCGAGACGTTGCTGCTGATCGCCACGCGTGCCGCCTGCACGTAGGCATCGTTGGTCGACTGGTGTCGCCCGCCGGTGAGATAGAAATAGAGCGCCAGACACACCACCACGACCGGGCCGAATATCATCAGCGGCTTGCGCAGGCGCTGGAGCCGCGTGGGCGGTGCGGGCGGCAGCGGGAGGCTCGGGCGTTGCCGCCGGCGGCGGGTGTATCTTCAGTACTGCTCATGATCCTACCTCTAGCCTGACGCGGCGCGCTGAGCGCGGTTGCGAGGCTTACGCACTGCCCGCAGCCTGGACGATCGAATCGCGCTCCAGCGCGCAAAGATTGTCGCGCGCCTTTTCCAGCACCCGCGCGAACACTTCCCGATCCGCCTTCGGGACATCGCCGAACATCTCGCCGCGCACCAGCGCGGCGAGGCGCCAGATCTCCTCCAGCAGCGGCTTGGCCTTGCTCGTCAGATACAACTTGCGCGCGCGCCGATCCGCCGGATCGCTGCGCCGCTCGATCAGCTTGTCCTCCTCCATGCGATTGAGGAGCCTCACCATCATCATCGGTTCCATTTCCGTGATTTCCGCGAGCCGCGCCTGGCTCGCGCCCTCGGTGCGCTCCAGGTGCACCAGCACCTTGCATTGCATCAGCGTGAGTGACAGCGCGCGAGCGTGGGCTTCGAAGCGCGCCACGTAGCGGCGGCTGACTTCTTTGAGCAGGAAGCCGAGGTTCTGCGGGCGATGCATGGCAACTCCGGAGAATTCGTATCATTTGATATTATATCAATGGTTATTACTATTTGGCCAGCGCGGGTATCCGCTGTAGGCCAGGCAGGATGGAGTCCTCTGGCTCATCGGCGTGGCAGATTACGCTCAATGAGCGTAAACTCTTCCGCCAATGGACCCCCGAATGCGCACGCATCGGTCCAGCCCCCGCCGAAAGCGCCGCGGACCGAGTTGAGGTCCTGAAACCTGAGCCCGCCGCAATCCGCGGTGCACGTCTGATCGCGCAGCTGACCCAGTTAGAAGCCGCCCGTACGGTGCGAGCGTCCCTGCGCGGATGGCAGCAATGGGAAGCCGGGGATCGGACAATGCCCTCGGGCTTGTTCGAGTTGTTCATGCTCAAGACTGGGCAATGGCCGCTCGAATCCGAGGACAAGAAATGAGTGGTGCGAGCGGGACCAAGTGACCATCGAGTACGCCACCGTGGCACCCCCGTTCCGCATCTTTATGCTTGCGCTCTTGGCACTGACTATGCCGGCACATCGGGCACTCTCCCAAGGCGCGAATCACGAGGGAGGTCATTCTGGCGATGGAATCCGCTGCAGTTCTGGACAACCTGATGATCGCGATAAAGGCGTGCACCGCAATAATTGACGATAAGCACGAGACGGACTTAAATCATTTAATAGCGCTGCGGAACCGCGCGGTGTTCTATTCGCAACTGGGCGACCTCGATCGCGCCATTGCCGACTTCAGCGCAGCACTGAAGCTTTCCTGGGACCCGGGGCCAACCGCAAAAGTCTTTGTAAACCGGGGTCTGGTGTACTTTCGGAAGGGTGATGAAGCAGCCGCCTTGGCAGACTACAGCCAGGCGGTGGCACTCGATCCCAAATTATCTTCAGCCTACATAAACCGCGCGTCCATTTTCATGAAACGCGGTGACGATGAGCATGCAGCGACCGATCTAGATGAGGCGATTCGACTGAACCCCAAAGACGCCGACGTCTATGTTAGTCGCGGCTCGCTCTATGCGCACCGGGGTGATCAACATCACGCACTCGCTGACTATTCCACGGCAATCGCGTTGAACCCGAGAAATGCCGCGGCCTGGCGCGGTCGCGGCTTTGTTTATCGAGCCTTGGGTGACAACACTCGGGCGGCAGCCGATTCCACGGAGGCCCTTCGTCTGGAGCCCGGCATGGCCACCGCACGGCAAGACCTAGGACTTAGCCTGCAAAGTTCAGGCCACACTGCGGAGGCCATCGCCGAGTTTGACCAGGCCATCAAGCTCAACCCGAGCTATGCACAAGCCTATAAGGGACGAGGAGACAGTTACCTGTCTTTGGGCGATCGCGATCAGGCCATCAGTGACTACAGTCAGGCAATCGCGATAGATGCAAACTTGATGTCCGCATATATCAACCGCGGCGTGGCCTACCTGGGCCGCTCTGAGTGGGACTCAGCGATTGCTGATTTTACGAGCGCACTTGCACTTGATCCAAAGCAGGCCGCGGCGTATCTCGACCGTGGACAGGCGTATGGAGCCAAGCATGATCGGGATCTTGCTATTGCTGATTTCACTGAAGCCATCCAGATTGATCCTCGCTCGCTGATAGCCTACCGTGAACGCGCCTTCTTTCGACAGGAAGTCGGTGATGGCCAAGGGGCCCTTGCCGACTACAACCTCGTGATCGATGCAAATCCAAAAGACGCCGAAGCACTGCGCGGTCGCGGATATGTGCGGCTGACAAGTCACGAGCCGGAAGCCGCAATTGCTGACCTTACCGCCGCCATTGTGCTCAACCCAAAAGACGTGATGGCTTATCGCTTTCGACGAGCAGCCTATACCGCTATAGGCGACACGAAG
Organism: uncultured Gammaproteobacteria bacterium; assembly: GCA_963795685.1. Classification (GTDB taxonomy): domain Bacteria; phylum Pseudomonadota; class Gammaproteobacteria; order Steroidobacterales; family Steroidobacteraceae; genus FEN-1191. Next base: position 210,954 of record CAWCJE010000007.1, on the reverse strand, counting down.
CGCGCGGAAATGGACGTGGTAGCGATACGGGACCTTGACCCGGCTGTTCGATAGAGTGACGGGACTGTAAGGAAGAATCCTTTTTCGGTCCGTATTGCAATGTACCCGTTGCCGCGTCGGATACTTTCAATAAAATGACCTCCAATGAAGAATAAATCGATTGCGTATGTCTGGCTGCTTGCCCTGCTGTGTCGCACGGCCTCAGCGCAATCCGTAACAGTGCCGATGCGATTGCTCGGCAACTTTCCGGTAATCACGGCGCGGATCGACGGCATCGATGTACCGCTGGCATTTGACTTGGGCGATGCATCGGCTCTAGTGCTCGCGCAGAGTGTGATTGACAGGGCGAAAGCTATGCCTGCGACCGAAACACACCGCGCCAAAGATGCCATGGGGAACGTGATTCAATCAGCGACCTTCACATTGCCCCGAATAGAAATAGGAAACGCCGTGTTTACGAACGTCATTGTACGGCCAGACCTACATGATCCCTCCTATCAGGCGAGCGAAGTCGGGCAACAAGGCTATTTGGGAACTGCCCTTCTTCAGTCCTATAAGGTTGTGCTCGATTATCGCCATCGGACATTTACACTGATATCCCCGACCAGCACTGATAAGAAGTTGCCAACGTGTGAGGGAGTCGCAGTGCCTTTCCTGTCAGGTTGGAATGGAAGCGCCGTAACAACGGTCACCACGGACTTCGGAGAATTGACGGCTGTTTGGGATACTGGCTCGCCCGTGTCGATTCTTCGTAAGGCGAACGCGCACAAACTTTCGGATAGCGTGATCGACGAATCGGCGACCACCAAACGATTCGTGCTAGGTGGGAGTGATTTTGGCCCGTTGGATCTCGTGGTTGCCGATTACACGGAGCCGGCAGGCACCGACATGTTTATCGGATACAGTTTTTTCATCAATCACATCGTTTGTATTGATTTTCCGGGCAAGCGCTTTTTGATCCAGCATTGACTCGGACCGACGGACGGCAACAGAAAATTGCACAGATCCAGCACTGCGGTCGAGTGCAAGGCACCAATATTAGACTTACCGAGGATCGGAACAATGTCGAAGATGCTCGTGATACGACAATTTACAAGCTAAGTTAGTAACTGACGAACGCACGCGTTACGCATGGTCACCAATTGACAACTCAAAAAAATAACAAAGAAAACAGCAAATTGGATCATACGCCGGTGATGCAGCAGTACCTGCGTATCAAGGCCCAGCATCCGGACACATTGCTGCTCTACCGCATGGGCGATTTCTACGAATTGTTTTACGGCGACGCGCGCCGAGCGGCGGCGCTCCTGGACATCGCCCTGACCACCCGCGGCCAATCGGCGGGTGAACCCATTCCGATGGCGGGTGTCCCGGTCCACAGCGTGGAGGGCTACCTGGGACGGCTCCTGCGGCGCGGAGAATCCGTGGCCATCTGCGAGCAGATCGGCGATCCGGCAAAGTCGAAGGGGCCGGTCGAGCGTCAGGTGGTGCGAGTCATCACGCCCGGCACGGTGACCGAAGACGCGTTGCTTGAGAAGACCCGGCCAACGCTCCTGGCCTCCCTATTGCGGGATCGCGAGCGCTTTGGCCTGGCCTGGCTCGAGTTAAGTTCGGGACGCTTTACCGTCATGGAGGCAATGGGCCCTGCGACGCTTGCCGCAGAACTGGAGCGCTTGCGGCCGGCCGAGTTGCTGGTGCGGGAAGATCAGACGAAAGACGGACCGTTGCCAAGCGGGGGTCAAGTCGTGATCCGTGATCGCGCCCCGTGGCATTTCGATCTGGCCAGCGCCTCTCGCCTGCTGACCGACCAGCTCGGCACGCTGGACCTGCGCGGATTCGGTGCTGACGTGCTGCCGCTCGCGATCGGCGCCGCCGGGGCACTGCTCCAGTACGTGCGCGACACGCAACGCACGGCCCTGCCACATATCCGCGCGCTGCAGGTCGAAGAATCCGGCGCTGCGCTGTCGATCGATGCGGCAACGCAGACGAAATCTCGAACTGGAATCGAGCCTGACCGGGAACGAGGACGCCACGCTCCTGGCGGTACTCGATACCACGGTCACCGGCATGGGTGCGCGTGCGCTGCGACGTTGGCTGGGCCGGCCGATCACCAATCGCCTGGTGCTGCGTCAGCGCTACCAGGCCATCGGCGCCGTGGCTCAGGCGCGCGCCTACGAGCCGATGCAGAACGCTGCTTCGTGCCGTGGGCGATCTGGAGCGGGTGCTGGCGCGCATTGCATTGCGCAGCGCCCGGCCACGCGACCTGGTACAGCTCCGTAACGCGCTGTCGGAACTGCCCCCGCTCCGCACGGCGCTTTTCCAGATCGACGCCCCGCTCCTGCAGACGCTTACACGCCGATACCGCCGATCACGCGGCCGAGCGCACATTGCTGACTGAGGCGATCGCCGCCGAACCGTCCGTGTTCCTTCGCGAGGGCGATGTGATCGCCGCCGGTTACGATGCCGAGCTCGATGAGTTGCGCCGCATCGCCACGCACACCGATGAGTACCTGCTCGATCTTGAGCAGCGCGAGCGCGCACGCACGGGACTGGCCGGGCTTAAGCTCGGCTACAACCGTGTGCAGGGCTTTTACATCGAAATACCGCGCTCCCAGGCCGGCCAGGTCCCGGCCGAGTACCTGCGCCGGCAGACGGTCAAGTCCGCCGAGCGCTTCATTACCCCGGAACTGAAGAGTTTCGAGGACCGGGTGCTCAGCGCGCGCGAACGAGCCCTGGCGCGCGAGAAGGAACTGTTCGAGGCCCTGCTCACGCGCCTGATCGGCGCATTGGGGCCCCTCCAGTCCACCGCCATGGCGCTCGCTGAAATCGACGCGATCGTGTGCCTGTCGGAACGTGCCGTGAGCCTGGACTGGAGCGAGCCTGAACTGGTCGATGAGCCCTGCCTGATGCTCGAGGGCGCACGCCACCCGGTCGTGGAACGCTACAGCGAATCACCGTTCGTGCCGAACGATCTGGAGTTGCGCGCGGCGCGGCGCATGCTGGTGATCACCGGGCCTAACATGGGCGGCAAGTCCACCTACATGCGCCAGACGGCCCTGATCGTGGTGCTGGCGCATATCGGCAGTTACGTGCCCGCCGTGCGTGCCCGAATCGGTCCGCTGGATCGCATCTTCACGCGGATCGGTGCCGGGGATGATCTGGCCGGCGGCCGCTCGACGTTCATGGTCGAGATGACCGAGACGGCCAACATCCTGCACAACGCGACCGCCCGCAGCCTGGTGCTCATGGACGAGATCGGGCGCGGCACCAGCACCTTTGACGGCCTGTCGCTGGCCTGGGCCGTGGCCCGACACCTGGCCACCGAAGTGCGGGCCTTTACTTTGTTCGCGACGCACTATTTCGAATTGACGGCGCTGGGCGCGGAGCTCGAGGGCTGCGCCAACGTGCACCTGGACGCCACAGAGCACGGCGATTCGCTCGTGTTCCTGCACGCCGTTCGCCCCGGGCCGGCCAATCGCAGCTACGGTCTGGCCGTGGCGCAGCTCGCGGGCGTGCCGGTCAGCGTAATTGCGCGGGCCCGAGCGTATCTGGCCGAACTTGAAAGCACGCGCGATGGCGGAGCTCAACACCCGCCACTGGCGAAGATCAATGGACAAGGCGAATTGCCCTTGCTCCCTGCGCCGGCTCCGGTGGTCAGCGAACTGGAACTTAAGCTCGCGCAGATCGAACCTGACGCGCTCACGCCCCGGCAGGCGCTCGCCCTGCTCTATGAACTCAAGGGTCGGCGCCAGAGCTAGACCACCGCGCCCCCGCCCATCCCCCTTTCCGGCCTGTCGTAGGCATCGGGCGCTTCGGCTTGATATTCTTCGCGATCAGCGAGGGCGAGGCGTCGCCCCGATCCAGGTTGGGGGCCCATGCTCATGAAACGCGAATTCCTCATTCCTTTGGCAGCGTGCATAGCGGCATTGAGCGGGTGCGATCTGTCCCCACCCCCGGCGCCAGCGGACCCCGGCCCCGCTCAGCCGCCGGCGATGAGCGCGATGCCGTCCGCCCTGATGCCCCAGGCGCCTGCGACGGTGGCGGACTGGGCGCGCGGTGCGATGCTCTTCGACGGACTGGGCACGTACCACCGGGCCATCACGACATCCAACCCCGAGGCGCAGAAGTATTTCGATCAGGGGCTGCGCCTGATGTGGGCCTTCAATCATGACGAGGCCACCCGTTCCTTCGCGAAGGCCGCGGCGCTCGATCCGGACTGCGCCGCCTGCTACTGGGGCGTCTCGCTGACGGTCGGCCCCAATTACAACCTGCCCGTGCTGGTCGAAGAGCGCGCGAAAGTGGCGTTCGAAGCCTTAGGTCTGGCGCGCGCGCATCTCTCGCACGCCTCGCCGGTCGAACAGGCCCTGATCGGCGCGCTCGATAAACGATACCCGTCGGCGAAGCCGTTGTTCATGCCCGATCTGCAACCGGTACTGGTGGCCTACGCGGAGGCGATGAAAGGAGTCGCGCAGCAGTATCCACAGGATCTCGACGTGCAGACCTTGTACGCCGAGTCCCTGATGAACGTGAATGCCTGGAAGCTGTGGAGCGCCGATGGCAAGCGCGGCGCCGGGCACCGATCAGATCGTCGCGACGCTCGAGGCGGTGCTGGCCCACGATCCGCTCCATCCCGGCGCCAATCATTACTACGTGCACACGCTGGAAGCCTCACCGCACCCTGAGAAAGCCCTGCCGTCCGCCGAGCGATTGCGCGCCATGATGCCGGCGGCCGGGCACCTGGTGCACATGCCGGCCCACATCATGCAGCGCGTCGGACGGTACGAGGAGGCGGCCGAGGCCAATCGGCGCGGTGCGGCGGCGGATCAGACCTACGTCGGTCTCACGCGGCCGCTCGATTACTACATGATGTACAACGCGCACAATTACCAGTTCCTGGCCGCCTCGGCGGCCATGGAGGGGCGGCGCGCCGAGACGGTCGAGGCGGTGGACAGCGCACGCCGTGTGATCCCGGATGAAATGCTGATGGGCATGCCCGGTGCCGATTGGTACCTGGCCGAGTCATACACCGCACGCGTTCGCTTTGGACTGTGGGACGAGATCCTGGCCATGGCCCCGCCCAACGCGAAATTCTCATCCGCTCACCGGCGGCTACCTGTACGCGCGCGCCCTGTCGCTGGCGGCCCGCAATCGTCCCGTGAGGCCCGCGCCACACTGGCGCAGTTGCAGGGGATCATCGCGAGCCTGCCCGCCGACAGTCCGGCGGCCAACAACACGGCCCGGGACGTGTTGGGCATTGGTGCTCTGATCGTGCAGGCGCGCCTCGCCGCGGCCGAAGGCCAATCCGATTCCGCCGTGAAATTGCTTCAGCAGGCCGTGCAGGCGGAAGACAAGCTGGCCTACAACGAGCCGAAAGACTGGTTCTTCCCGGTGCGCCACCTGCTCGGCGCGCAACTGATGCACGATAACAAGGCGAGCGAGGCCGAGGCGGTGTACCGAGAAGACCTCAAGCTCAATCCCGGCAATGGATGGGCGCTCTATGGCCTCAGCGCGGCCCTTAAGTCACAGGGCAAGGCAAAGGAGGCGAGCGAGTACGCGCAGCAATTTGCCGCCGCCTGGAAACGCGCGGATGTCACCTTGACCGCATCGGCGTACTAGCCTCTGCCGCTCTCCACGCTCCGGTCCGCTCTGGAGGAGTGAGTCAAGATCGGTAGGACTCCCCCCGCCGATTTAATGGACCTCACAGGAGCCGCTCGCCGCGCAGGCCCGTAGCCAACGCATCGATAGCTCGTAGAGCTTCGGCGCGACGTTGTTCGCCGAATACTGATCCAGCAGCGTTGCCGCTTCCGACGCCCGACCGCTGGACAAGGCTCCCAGGGCCGCTGCCGATACGCTATACGCCAGGTCCGCCGGACCATGGAGCATGGTCGGGGATTGCGAGAGGGACTCACCGGCGACTCGCATGGCTGTCGCGTCGCGCATGGCCACTGCGCGAAGCAAGGCCAGCCAAGAACGGCTTTCGGGGCTCGCGTGTTGGGCGCAGGCCGAGGCGTCGATGCTCCTCCACACGCGCTCAAGACCTGCACGGGGCAGGTGAGCGGCCGTAACATCGGCGATCTGATGGACGGCGGCCCGCCAGATGTCATCGGCGCCGGGAAGAGCGCACATCGCGGCATTCATACGAGCCGCGAATACTGCTGTTGCCGCCTCCTTATCCAGTCCTTTCAATGATCCGCTGCTCAGCGCGGCATCGATGGCCAAGGCGCCGGCGGCGTAATCATCACTCGTACCCACCACGGAACTTTCCTCCGGAGCCACGGCACCGGGTCGGGCACTGAGCATCGCCACGATGGGCAACGGCAACAACAAGGTGCTCGGTAACTCCACGGCGTCACGCTGCATGAAGCGCAGCCGCGGCGCGTTCAAATCCACATAAGGGAAGTAATCGGAATTCGCGGGCACCGCGTAACTGCCGATCAACGGATCAACGGACCGCTTGCGTCCCACCAGCCGGGATTTGAAATCGGCGATATTGCTTACACCGATGCGCTCAAGTTCGGCGCGCATTTGGGGCTCGGTAAATACGACGCTGGTGGTTTCGGGCAATGCCGCGCTGGGCGATGCCACAATCACCAGGTTGGAGAAGTCGACGTTGTAGATGGCGTAGTCTTCGAAATTCGCCGACAGGGCCGAAAGGACGGAGGCCACCACCGACATGTCCGTTTCATAAATCTGTAGCCACTGCACGAACAGACCATCGGGCTCGAGGTAGCGCTTGATACGGCGGTAGAACTCCTGCGAGAACAAGGTCGCCACGCCGCTGACCCAGGGATTGGACGGCTCCGTGACAATCAGGTCATAGCGCTCATGCTGCAGCGAAAAGTAGGTCTTCGCGTCCTCGATTTGAATACGACTCCGGGGGTCGTCGAACAAATTGCGGTTGCGGGGGTAGAACCCCAATCGAGCCGCCTGGACCATCAGCGGTTCGATCTCGATGGAATCCAGCCGGTGGACCCGAGGGCTGCTAAGCAACGCATGACTGGTCAGGCCGGACCCGACACCGATGTTGGCCACCCGCTCAGGATGCGCGTGCATGCTAAGGGGCAGCGCGGCAGCCAATACCATCGTGACCTCATCGGTGGCCAGGGGACCGGACGCCATTTGGATCGCCGCATCAGGCTTGCCATTCGTCGCGATCGTCACGGCGCCCGCCTCCTCGACGAGACTGATCGTTGCGGTCTTGCCGTCTCGCAGGTATCGCACCTGCGCGCCGGGCGCCTGTTCGACCTGCCCGTGCCGATACACTCCCGCGGTCAATTTTCTGGCATCAAAATTCACCAGCAGTGCGCAAGCGGCCAGTGTTCCGGCTGCACCTAGGGCAACCGCCCACGAGATGTGACGGAGCGGCGCCCCGGCCCGCCACATACCGGAGATGCCGAGACCCATATGAATGAAAACGCCTGCCAGGATGATGCCTTTCACTCCGACCGTAGGCATCAGCACGTGGACCGAGAGGAGCACTCCGAGAATTGCACCCACGGTGTTGGCCCCGTAGATGACTCCGATGGCCGACTCGCTCCCGGTGCGCAGCAGCGCATTGGTCATCAGCGGCAGCGTCATGCCGGCAAAAAAAGTGGCGGGCAACATAATGGCGGCCGCCAGGGTCTGCGAGGATAGATTAAACAGTGCATAGCCACCCGCCGTGTGCGACACGGCCTGCATCGTCCAGCCCATCACGCTGAAGGTCGAGTTGTAGAGCGGCAGCGTCAGCAGTGCGCAGCTGCCGGTGGCCAGCATCGCCAGAGCGACCCCGAGGTAGGAATTGGCGATTGTGTCAACGCGGCGTCGGATCCACAGGCCGCCCATCGCAAGGCCAAAGATGAAAGCGCTCAACATCAGCTCGAAGGAATGAGTCGAACTTCCCAGCACCAGACTCAACATACGGATCCAGCCCACTTCATACATCAGCGAGGCCGCACCCGTGAGGAACGCGGCAACGGTGAACCACTGCCGCAGCATCGGCCCCAGCGAGATCCTGCTCCCGGTGCCCTCGAGTCGCGGCTCCGGATTCTCGCGAGCCGCCAGCCAGACCAGCAGGGCCAAAAGGATGTTCAGCAGTCCCGCCGTCATTACGGTGCCGGGCAGCCCCACCAGACGAATCAGGACAAATCCGCTGACCAGCACGCCGACAGCGGCCCCGAGGCTGTTGGTGAAATACAGCATCGCCAGCGTCGCCCCAGGTCGCTCAGGCCATCGACGGATCAGGCCTCCGCTGATCAGCGGAAAGGTTGCGCCCAGCAATATGGATTGCGGGAGGATCAGCAACGCGGCGAGGATCCACTTGCACGCCTGCGCCTCCCAGGCTCCGTTCAGGGCCGGGACCAGGGTGTCGAGCGAGTATTCGCTGACCGCGACGAACAGGCGATGAAATACCAGCCCGAAAACACCGATCAGCGCTTCAACGAAAACGTAAGCCCGCAGCAATTGCCCAATGCGCGTGGACCAGCGGGCGACGAGCGCAGAGCCCAGCGCCATGCCCCCCATGAAAATCGCCAGCACCAGGGTCTGCGCATAGGCGGCGTGGCCGAGAAAGAGTTGCAGGTAGTGCGACCAAACGGACTCATAGATCAGGCCGGCAAACCCGGAGACCACAAACACAGCCAGGAGGAACGTTCGCCCCCGTTGGGCAGACTTGTGGAGGGTGAGCCTTGCGCTGGATCCGGAATGATCGGCCATGGTTCATATCCTCTATGGGCAGTGTGCCTGGCTCGCCTTACCGGCCTTCCTGACTCGGTACCGCGGACCCGCAGGAACTGTCATCGATGAGTCAATCGCCCGGCCGTTGATCCGGCGGCGGCGGAATGGGGCCGAGCACCTGCTCCAGGCCCAGACCCAGCGCGAGCAGATCCTCGTCCTGGCCGGGAAGCATGTCAAAGCCGATGCCCACGGGAAGATTTCCTCGCGTCATGCCCGCCGGCAGCACCAGGCACGGCATCCCCACCGCACTGCCGTGTCCGGCGTTGCGCGCCATGACCTCGTACAGTGGGACCCTGACGCCGCCCACATCGGTATCGACGTCGTCCCCAATTGGAATCGCCGCACTCAGCGTCGGAGGAGCGGCGAGCGCTGTGATCTTGTGCTCGGCAAAGTAGGCACGCATGGCGCTGCGCATCAGCGCGAGCCGCGCCAAGCAACCCATCGCGCGCCTGCTCAGTGATCGCATTGGCGCCGCCGGGCAGAAAATCACTGTGGTAACGCTTTTGCGGGGCAGGACTCATGCCCGCGATCATTTCCTCCATCCGCACCGTGCTGCCCGACTCCTCCAGATATCGGATCTGGTTGGCCACGATCTCAAAGGCCTGGATCGCCGATACCAGCTTGCGCGCGCCCTGCAACGACCTCAGGCAGGGAGGCGCGCACCAGCGTGGCCCCGGCCTTCTCCAGCGTTCCGCAGGGCCGCACTCGAACACGCGCTCCACCTCCGGATCGAGGCCGAGCAGATATTCGGGCGGCAAAGCGATGCGGGCCCCTGCCAGCGGCGCGGCGCGAATGGGCGCATCGCGCCCGGTCATCGCCGCATCAAAGAGCACAAGATCATCGACCTGGCGCCCGATCGGTCCGGGGGCGTCCCAGCGCGGGGTGATCGGCATCACCCCAGCGCTCGGATACCGCCCCACGGTGGGGCGCAAGACCGCACACGCCGCACAGCGCGGCCGGAACCCGGATCGAGCCGAGCGTGTCCTCGCCGATCGCGAGCGGCACAATGCGTGCCGCCACGGCCGCGGCCGAGCCGCCACTGCTTCCGCCAGGAATGCGCGAGACATCGTAGGGGTTGCGGACCGCGCCGAAGTGCTTGTTGTTGCTGGTCCAGCCCAGCGACATTTCCATCAGGTTGGTCTTGCCCAGCACGATGCCGCCCTGCCCGGTCAGCTGGCGAATGATCGGCGCATCCGCGTTCGGCCGTGAAATCGCGCAGCGCACCGGTCCCCGACGTGGTCGGCAAGTGCGCCGTGTTGATGCTGTCCTTGACCGGGATCGGCAGTCCGTGGAGCCTGCCGAGCGGCCTGCCGCTGCGCCTGCGCAGATCCGCCTCGCGCGCGGCCTGCAGCACCTGCGCCGGATCCAGGCTGATCATGGTATTGAGATCCTTTCTCGCCTCGCACCGATCCAGCACGTGTCTCGCATAGAGCTCTGCGGACAGTTCGCCGCGGCGGAGCCGCTCGATGACCGCGCGGGCCGACAGTCCGGACAGGCTCGGATTCCACGCTCACTGCTCAGGCACCGGCGCCGTTTTGTCGATCGATGGTCGAGCCGGCCCTGGTAATCCGAGCATTTGACTGAACGAAAGCATCAACCGGCGCGCACGCTGGACAGGTGGCGGGAGAATTCCGGTGCGGCCATCAGCGCCTTGCAGCGCTCGAAGCGCTGGAGCGAATAGGCCCAGAAATCATCGACCGGATTCTTGTTGGCGTGCTGGATCAGACCCCACAGCGTCCAGAGCAGATCGCACATCGCCTTGTAGATCACGATGCGTCCCCGCTCCGCCGGCCGCGCCTCACCTCCAAAGTAAGCCTGCATCATCTCTTCATCCTGCGCCGCGCTAAATCCGCCTTCGACCGAAAGATCGCCCAGGTCCCAGAGCGGATCGTTCATGCCCGGAGTATTCCCAGTCCACCATCCACATGCGATCCCCGACGTCCAGAAAGTTCTCGCACAGCGGATCGCAATGGCACGCGGCAGAAGGCAACTCGCGGGCCTGGAGCGCGGCGCGGACGGCTCCGGCCTCCTTGACCAGCTCGTGATAGCCCGGCAGGGAGCGGGGTGTCCTTGCCGGCCAACACCCGCAGGTACTCATCGATCATCGCAAACAGCTCGAATCGAAAGTTGAACACCGCATCGGAGCGGTGCAATCGGCGCATGACCGCGCCGGCCCGTGCGGGCGCACCGGCGCGCGAATTAAAGTTCGCCGGCGTCATGGTCACGGCCTGATCGACAAGGCGCGACACCATGACGCCCGATCGCGTATCGAAGTGCAGCACCGGCGGGCTGACCTGGACCCGCGCCGCTTCGCGCGCCGCATGGGCCTCATGCGTACGGTTGATGTATTCCTCGGTGCCCTTGCCCGGGACTCGCAGCACGTAGTGATGCTCGGGCCGTGATCGATTCGAAACACCAGGTTGGTGAGTCCCCCCAGGCGCGTCAGCGAAAGCTCCGCCGGTTCGATGCCGCTAAACAGCTCGAGCTCGGCGAGGATCCGCCGCGCCTGGGCGATGCCCTTATCGTCCGTGCTCAAGACCGGAGCCGCTCCATCTTCGGGTCGTAGAGGCAGCGCGCCCCGCGCCGCGCCGGGTAGCTCTTGCCGAAGGCCTCGATGGAAAACTTCGCTTTGCCCGGCGAGGGCGGTGGGCAGGTATCCCGAAGGCGATGGACTGGCCCAGCGTGTGCCCGTATCCGGCGCTGGTGGTCGATGCCACGACCGCGCCCTCATGCACGATCGCCTCGCCCCCGTGCAGGGGCACGAAAGCCCTCGATCGTGAACGAGACGAGCTTCCGTGCGACGCCCTCGGCCTTGACCTTGAGCAGCGCCTCGCGCCCGACGAAACTGCTTCTTTTCCAGCGCCACGCAAAATCCAAGCCCCGCCTCGTACGGGTTGTAGTCGGGAGAAATATCGCCGGACCAGTACAGGTAGCCCTTTTCCAGCCGGGCAGAATCGATCGCGCGGTACCCGGCGTGGGCGAGTCCGAAGGGTTTGCCCGCCTCCCACAAGCGCCTCGAACAGCCCGGCCGCGAATTCCTGCGGCACGTACAGCTCGTAGCCGAGTTCGCCCACGTAGCCGATACGCACGGCAAGGACGCGGGCATCCCCAAGATCGATGCGCCGGGCGGCGAGGAACGGGAACGCCGCGTTGGACAGGTCCTCATCGCTGACAGGGTTTGCAGGATCTCGCGCGAGCGAGGCCCGCACAGATTGAGCACCGCGATGCTGTTGGTGACCTCGCGCATCGAGACGCCGGCCGGCAGCTGCCGGGAAACCCAACCGGAGTCGTGCACCCCGAATCCCGCGCCCGTGATCAGGTAAAAATGATCGGCGGAATCATGGATGAGCGTCACGTCCGCTTCGATCCCTCCCCGCTCGTTGCACAGTTGCGTATAGACCGCCTTGCCCGGAGGCCCGCCCAGATCATTAGCTGCGATGAACTGCATGGCGCGCTCGGTGCCCGGACCCGCGATCTCGAATTTGGCAAACGAGGTCTGATCGATCAGTGCGGCGCGCTCGCGTATGGCGCGCACCTCGCCCGCCACCGCGACCGAACCAGTTGGGTTTGTCCTCGAAGGAAGGCTCATCGCGCGCGCTCGTGCCCGCCGGGGCGAACCAGTTGGGCCGCTCCCATCCGGCTTTCGATCCGAACACCGCCCCGGCTCGCTGCGAGCTGCTCGTGGATCGGTGAGCGGCGCAGGTTCCGCGCCGCCTGCGCCTCCTCGAGCGGCCAGTGGATTTTGTAATAGGCCCCGTAGGCCTCGATGGCGCGCTTTTCCAGATAGCGCGGCTGGGCCTGCGCGGCGGAAAATCGCCGTACGTCGAACGGCCAAAGGTCCATGCCCGCATCGCCGTGAACGATCAGGTTACTGAGCGCCAGCCCCGCCCCGCCGGAGGCCGCGATGCCCGCGGTGAATCCACAGGCGACGAAAGAAATTCTCGAGTCCCGGGGCAAGCCCGATCAGCGGCTCACCGTCGGCCGACACCGGGATGGGCCCGTTGATCACCGTCTGCAGTCCGATCTCATTGAGCACCGGAAGTCTTTCGGCGGCCGGATGGGCAAAGAGCTCGAGCCGATCCATGTTGGCCGGCAGCAGTTCCCGCGCGAATGACCAGGGCGGCATGCCCCGATGGAATCCGCTCGTGCCCTGCTCCCAGCCGCCGATGGCAAAGGCGCCGGTGTCGGGCTTGAGATAGAAATTCTTGTCCGGATCGCGCAGCGTCGTCAGTCCGGCATCGAGCTTCAGTTTCTTCTCGGTCAGGAAATACTGGTGTTCCACCACGCTGGTGGCCAGATCCACGCCCGCCAGACGCCCGACGCGTTTGGCCCAAAGGCCCGCGCAGTTGACGAGGGTTTCGCAGCCAATATTGCCAGCGCCGGTCACCACTCCCACCACGCGCCGAACCTTCGAGCACGATCTGCTCGACGCACACGCCCTCCTCTATCTTCGCGCCCTGCTGGCGCGCGCCCTTGCGCGTAGGCCATGGTCAGTGAATACGGATCGATGTAGCCATCGCCCGGAATGAACGCCGCACCTTCGATCCCCGCGGTACTGATATAGGGAAAGCGCTCCTTGGCCTCGTGCCGCCGAGAGCGCGTGGCATTCGACCCCGAAGCTGCGCGCCTGGCCCATCGAGCGGCGGATTTCGCTCCAGCGCGCCGCACTGGAGGCCAGGCGCAGGCTTCCGACTTTCTTCCAGGAAATCGCTTGCCCGGTCTCGGCCTCCAGGCGATCGAACACCGCAACGGAGTTCTGCATCAACCGCGTCAGGTTCTTCTTGCCGCGGAGCTGCCCGACCAAGCCGGCCGCATGCCAGGTGCAGCCGTGCGTGAGGCGGTCCTTTTCGACCAGCAGCACGTCCTTTCGGCCCTCGCGCGCCAGGTGATAGGCGAGCGCCGTGCCCACGGCACCGCCGCCGATGATCAAGGTCTGCACGTGCCGGTCGGCGCGAAAACTCATGGCGCTAACTCTGCCGCGTGCGGGGCGCCGAACGCGGGCCTGAAGTGCATCTGCCGCAATGCCACCGACTAGGGGACGTTCGGGATCTTGACGATGCTTCCTTTGGCCTTCGGGTCGCGAGGGTCCTTGACCACGGTGACAAACAGGTTTTTCTCGCCCGGGTCGAACGCCACATTCGTCGTGCCATCGCCCGATGCGATCTCAAACACGTGCAGGAGCTTGCCTTGCGGGGAGATCTTCAGGACCTTGCCACCGGAGAATTGCGCCACGTAGACATTGCCCTGCTTGTCGACTTTCAGGCTGTCCGGCCCGAGCCACCAGGACTGGACCTTGTCCCTGACGAGCAGGTTGAGCTGCGCGAAGTTGGCACGGCGTCCCAGCGTGCCGTCGGGCTTGATCGTGAATTTCTTGATCGAGTTTCCCACCGTCTCGCAGACATAGAGCGTCTTCTGGTCGGGCGAAATCCCAATCCCGTTGGCATAGTTGAGATCGCCCGTGACCTCGACCCATTGCTTGGCTCCCGGAGCCAAGTACAGCACCTTGCCCACCACCGCGACCGGTGGGTCATCGAAGGGCCCGGAGAGCGTCGCGTAGGCGCCGCCATTGGCCGCGACAACGACATCATTGATGCCGCCGTCCATCTTCTGACCCAGGCTGTCGGCGTCCCAACGGCGCAGCGGCTTGCCGGTGAGGTCCACTTCCATGATCGCACCCTGCTCGTCGCAGGCGACCAGCAGGGTCTTGCGTGGGGTCAATGCCAGGCCGTTGTGGCCGCAATGAGGAGTGGAATTCAGCACGGTGCTGCTCTTGCCGTCCCACTTCGAGAGCGTGCTCGAGATCCAGCCTACGTAGTACAGCGTATCCGTCCACGTACAGCGGGCCCTCGGGACCCAGCACATTGCTCACCACGGTGATTTCACTGGCCCAAACGTTGTTGAGTGCGCAGACCGAGAGGCCGCAATCAGCGAACAGCTTGATTTTCTTCATTCTGAATTCCTTAAGATGAAGGCGCCCATCAGACATTCCTCACCAGGAATGCGACCCGCCTTCCATCCAGTGTATCGCCATTGCCTATGGGCGAGAACCCGAGGGCGCGATGAAAATCCATCGATACGGGATTGGGCGGGGTGGTGTTGACCTCGCAGCACAAGCACTTGATCCGTTTCGATCGGGCGAGATCGACCAGCGACCCGTACAGCTCCCGTCCCACGCCGCCCCGGCTTCGATCCGGATCGACGGCAATCTGATCGATGTACAGGAATGGCTCCGTTAGCCGGGAGAGGAAATACCGGAATTCCTCGCCGTCGTAGACGCAGCGTCGTTCAAAGACGAGCATGTACGCCAGGACGAGTCCGTCACCGCCGACGGCCACGCGGTGAGCGGCGCTAAGAGGGAGAAGGCGGTCGAGCTCGGCGTGATCCAGCGCCGCGACCGCGGGCCGGCTGGCGGCGTTGATCCTCAGTATGTCAGCGCGATCCTCGCTCGTGATGGACCGAACGGTGGGGGCGGTCAAGGGCCACCGCTCGGATTTGGGATCGCACTGAACCGACACGCCCGCCCCCCAATGTTCGAACTGCCCGGTACCCAACTTCACTCTATATATATGCGTGCAGACCATCGCCGCGCCGCCAAGGGCGACATTATGTATCCACGCACTGTTCAGCCGCCGAACCGTCCGTGCTCGAAGAACTGCCCGGCTTCGTGGGCCACCCGTGCCGACAGCAGCATGCCGGAGTGGCTCACCGGGAGCGTCAGATGCGCGGTCGCGCCGGGCAATCGGGTTTCCGAGACCGCCACGGTTCCGTCATTCGGTTCATCGAAATTCACCACCAGCCTGCCGAAGCTTAAGGACTGTGTGCCGGCGATGATGCCGATCTGGCGTTCGTGCGACCATCGGCGCTGGTGGCTGTGCAGGAGTTCTTGCGCCGCGCCCTGCCCCAGCATCGCGCGGCCAAACCTGAAACGCGCGAGCGCTGTGGCGGCCTGGCTCGCCATGCTGGGAGTGCCCATGATCACGACGCGCCCGGGCGGCTGCTCAGGGTGGCGCTCCAGGCATCGCAGGATCGCTAATCCGCCGAGGCTGTGGCCGAGCAGATGAACGCGGGGCTCATCGATCTCGGCGATGTACGCATTTAGCGCATCGGCAATCTGATCGATCGAAAGCAGCGTGGAGGCGTAGCTGAACACGCGCCAGGCGTAGCCCCGTTCCTTCTCCAGGCGCCGGCGCAGCACGAAGGCTTCGTGACCGGAAAACCAGAGGCCGTGCGCGTAAACGACGGCGGCGTTCATGCCGGGTGGGTCACGTCCCTAGGTCGGTGGCGGCTGGCGCACGCGGATGTGCAGCTCGCGCAGTTGCTGTTCGCTCGACCTCGGTCGGCGCCTCGGTCAGCAGGCAGGCGGCGGTCTGGGTCTTGGGAAAGGCGATCACATCGCGAATGCTCTCGGCGCCCGCCATCAGCATGGCCAGCCGATCGAGCCCGAAGGCGATGCCACCGTGAGGCGGCGCGCCGAAGCGCAACGCATCGAGCAGGAATCCAAACTTCGATCGGGCCTCCTCGGCGCTGATCCCGAGCAGCTCGAACACCGCCGATTGCAGCTCCTGGCGGTGGATACGCACCGAGCCGCCACCCACCTCGGACCCGTTGAGCACCAGATCGTAGGCCTGCGCGAGGGCGCGCTCGGGACCTGCGGTCAGGGCCGGCGCGTCCGGGTTCTTCGGCGAGGTGAACGGGTGATGCATCGCCACCCAGCGCTTGGCCTCGGTGTCGTACTCGAACATCGGGAAGTCCACGACCCATAGCGGACGCCAGCCGCTTGCCACGATCTTCAGGTCCTGGCCGACCTTGAGGCGCAAGGCGCCGAGGGCATCATTGACGATGCTCGCCCGGTCGGCGCCGAAGAACACCAGATCGCCATCGGCCGCACTGACCCGATCAAGAATCCCGGAAAGGGCCGCATCGTCGAGAAACTTGATGATCGGGGATTGCAGGCCTTCGCGCCCCTTGGCGCGATCGTTGACCTTGAGGTAGGCCAGGCCCCGCGCGCCGTAGCGCGCCACATAAGCGGTGTACTCATCGATCTGCGAGCGCGGGAGCGATGCGCCGCCGGGCACGCGCAACGCCGCCACCCGTCCGTTCGGGTCCTTGGCGGGACCGGCGAACACCTTGAACTCGGAGCCGGCCACCAGGTCGGCGACATCCACCAGCTCGAGCGCGATGCGAAGGTCGGGCTTGTCCGAGCCGTAGCGGCGCAGCGCCTCGTGGTAGGTCATGCGCGGAAACGGATCGGGCAGTTCCTGCTTGAGCACGTCGCGGAACAGCTGGCGCACCAGCGCTTCCATCAGCTCGGTGATCTGCGCCTCGGACAGGAAGCTGGTCTCGATATCGAGCTGCGTGAATTCGGGCTGGCGATCGGCGCGCAGGTCCTCGTCGCGAAAGCAGCGCACGATCTGGTAGTAGCGCTCGAAGCCGCTGATCATCAGCAGCTGCTTGTAGATCTGCGGGGATTGCGGGAGCGCGAAGAACTTCCCGGGATGCGTGCGGCTGGGCACCAGGTAATCGCGCGCGCCCTCGGGCGTGGCCTTGGACAGCATCGGGGTTTCGATGTCGATAAAGTCGTGCGCATCGAGAAAGGCGCGCATCGATCGGGTGATCGAATGGCGCAAGCGCAGGCGCTGGCTCATCACTTCGCGCCGCAGATCGACATAGCGATAGCGCAGCCGCACCTCTTCGCTCACCTGCTCATCGAGCTGGAACGGCAGCGGGTCGGCGCGATTGAGGATTTCCACTTCGGTGGCGAGGATTTCCACCTCGCCCGTGGCAAGATTCGCGTTGGTGGTGCCCGCAGGGTCTCGCCCTGACCGTGCCCACCACCCGCACCACGAATTCATTGCGGAGCTTCTCGGCGCTCGCGAACACCTCGGCGGCCTCCGGGTTGCAGACCACCTGCACCAGACCCTCGCGATCGCGCAGATCGACGAAGATCACCCCGCCGTGATCGCGCCGCCGGTGCACCCAGCCGGCCACGGTAACCTTCTGCCCGACCAGGCTCGCGGTGATCTGTCCGCAGTAATGAGTGCGCATCATCGGCATAACCATTGGGGAAAGGCGCGCGATGTTACGGGGCAGCGCGGGGCGGCGCAATCGCGGCATGCGAGGGCGTGGCCGGACCCACGACACCGAGCGTCACGATCATCTTCATGGCCGTTTCCACGTGCATGTCCAGCTCGATGCACTGGGCCCGCGCCACGAAGACAATGAAGCCCGACGTCGGGTTCGGCGTGGTCGGAATGAACACGCACACCTGCGGCTCGCCCAGGTGGGCGTTGATTTCCGGCAGATGATCGGTGGTCTGGAAGCCGATCGTCCACAGCCCCGCGCGTGGGTACTCCACCAGCAGCACCTTCTTGAACGAGTTGCCGCTGGTCGAGAGCACGGTCTCGGAAAAACTCTTCACGCCGCTGTACAGGGCCCGCACGAACGGGATGCGCTCGAGCAGGTCCTCACCGATCGCCACCAGCGCCTGGCCGATAAAGTTGGTGACCAGAAGGCCCGTGAGCAGCACGATCAGGAGCCCCAGCACCGCTCCGAGTCCCGGGATATGCCATCCGAGCAGTTCGTCGGGACGGATGGAACGGGGCAGAACCAGAAGCGTGCGGTCCATGATCTGCAGGATGAAGTTCACCACCAGCACGGTCACCAGGACCGGCACCCAGATCAGAAGACCGTTGATCAGGTAGCGGCGCAGCGCGCGCATCAAGGTCCCGGGTCGCTTCGCGACCGCGGCGGCCGGCTCGTTCACCGTCGCCGGCTCCCGCGCTTGGCCGTACGGGTGCTCTTGCGCGCGGCGCGGGCGGCGGGCCGCTTCACCGTGCGCCGGGTCGGTGCCTCCCCGGGCAGGCGCGGGACTTGCCTTGCTGCTCTTGCCCTTGTCGGCCGGGGTCGCACTTTCAGACTTTGCCGCCCTCGCCGCTGCCGGTGGTCTCGGGCTTGGCGCTCTTCTCATCGCCCGTCTTGGCGGCGGGAGCCTCGGTCTTGGCCTCCTTCGGCTCCGCTCCGGCGAGATTCCGTTGCCCGTCCTTGTCCGACTTGAAGTCCGTCTCGTACCAGCCCGAGCCCTTGAGCCTGAACACCGGCGCGGAAACCAGGCGCTTAAAGCCGGCCTTGCCGCACGAGGGGCACTTTTTCAGAGGCTTGTCGCTGATTTTCTGGAGCACTTCCAGGTAGTACCGGCAACTGGGACACTCGTACTCGTAGAAGGGCATAACCGCGGCACCTATTGATTCCCCGACGCAGATTATAGGGCGTGCGCGCGCCGCGTGTCGGCGCGAGCGACGCCTCGCCCTCAGCGCACCTTGGAGAAGTGCAGCACGCCCTTTTCCACGCCCACGTGGATCTGATCGCCGGGCTGGAACGCGCCGGCGAGAATGCTCTGCGCGAGCGGGTTCTCGATCTGCTGCTGGATGGCGCGCTTGAGCGGCCGCGCGCCGTAGACCGGATCGAATCCCGGCCTCGCCCAGCGTATCGAGCGCCGCCTTGTCGAGCTCGAGCTCCAGGTCGCGCTCCAGGAGCCTTCGGCGCAGGAGCCCGAGCTGGATATCGACGATGGCGCGGATCTGCTCGGTGCCCAGCGGATGGAACACGACGATGTCGTCGATCCGGTTGATGAACTCGGGCTTGAAGTTCTGCTGCACGATTTCCATCACCGCGCTCTTCATGCGCTGGTAGTTGCCCTCGCCCGCGAGCTCGTGGATGACATTCGAGCCCAGGTTGGAGGTCATGACGATGACCGAATTGCGGAAATCGACCGTGCGGCCCTGCCCGTCGGTGAGCCGGCCGTCATCGAGCACCTGCAACAGCACGTTGAAGACGTCCGGATGCGCCTTCTCGACCTCATCGAGCAGGATCACCGCGTAAGGACGGCGCCTCACCGCCTCGGTCAGGTATCCGCCCTCTTCGTAGCCGACGTATCCGGGCGGCGCGCCGATCAGGCGCGCGACCGAATGCTTCTCCATGAACTCGGACATGTCGATGCGCACCATCGCGTCCTCGGTGTCGAACAGGAACTCGGCGAGCGCCTTGCACAGCTCGGTCTTGCCCACGCCCGTGGGCCCGAGGAACAGGAACGAGCCATTCGGACGGCGCGGGTCGGCCAGCCCGGCACGCGAGCGGCGAATGGCATTGGAGACGATGCGCACGGCCTCTTCCTGGCCGACCACGCGCTTGGCCAGCGCCTCCTCCATGCGCAGCAATTTCTCTTTCTCGCCCTCGAGCATCTTGGAGACCGGAATCCCGGTCCACTTGGAGACCACCTCGGCGATTTCCTCCTCGGTGACCTTGCTGCGCACCAGCTGCGTGTCCTTGCTCTCGGCGGCCTGTGCCTCGATGAGGCGCTTTTCCAGCGCGGGCACCTTGCTGTACTGGAGCTCGGCGACCTTGCCCAAGTCCCCGCGCCGGCGCGCCGCTTCCATCTCCACCTTGACGGCTTCGAGTTCTTCCTTGATGGCCGCTCCGCCCTGGAGCGTCGCCTTCTCGGCCTTCCAGATCTCCTCCAGGTCGGCCGATTCCTTCTCCAGTGCGGCGAGTGTCTCCTCGAGCGCGGCCAGGCGCTTTTTCGTGGCCTCGTCGTGCTCCTTCTTGAGCGCCATCTGCTCGATCTTGAGCTGGATGATGCGCCGGTCGAGCCTATCGAGCGCCTCGGGCTTGGAATCGATTTCCATGCGGATGCGCGCACCGGCCTCATCGATCAGGTCGATCGCCTTGTCCGGCAACTGCCGATCGGCGATGTAGCGATGCGAGAGCGTGGCGGCCGCGACGATGGCCGGATCGGTGATATCGACGCCGTGGTGCACTTCGTAGCGCTCCTGCAATCCGCGCAGGATCGCGATGGTGTCCTCCACGGTGGGCTCATTGACCAGCACCTTCTGGAAGCGGCGCTCGAGCGCGGCGTCCTTCTCGATGTACTTGCGATACTCATCGAGCGTGGTGGCGCCCACGCAGTGCAGCTCGCCGCGCGCGAGTGCGGGCTTGAGCATGTTGCCCGCGTCCATGGCGCCCTCGGCCTTGCCGGCGCCGACCACGGTGTGCAGCTCGTCGATGAACAAGATCACCTGGCCTTCCTGCTTGGCCAGATCCGTGAGCACGCCCTTGAGCCGCTCCTCGAATTCCCCGCGGAATTTGGCGCCGGCGATCAAGGATCCCATGTCGAGGGCCAGGATGCGCTTGTCCTTCAGGCCCTCGGGCACCTCGCCGTTGACGATGCGCTGGGCCAGACCCTCGACAATCGCGGTCTTGCCCACGCCCGGCTCCCCGATCAGCACCGGGTTGTTCTTGGTGCGTCGCTGCAGCACCTGGATCGTGCGACGGATCTCATCGTCCCGTCCGATCACCGGATCGAGCTTGCCGGAGCTGGCGCGCGCGGTCAGATCGACGGTGTATTTCTCCAGCGCCTGGCGCTGTTCCTCGGCACCGGCGTCCTTGACCGACTCCCCGCCGCGCACCTCGTCGATGGCCCGGCTCACGGCCGCCTTCTGGATGCGGCTTTCCTTGAAGAGCTTGGCCAAGCTCCCCTTGTCCTCGAAGGCCGCCAGCAGGAACAGCTCGCTCGAGATGTACTGGTCGCCGCGCTGCTGGGCCAGCTTGTCGGTGACATTGAGCAGCCGGTTCAGATCGTTGGAGACATGGACCTCGCCGGGCGTGCCTTCCACCTTAGGCAGCCGATCCAGTTCGGCGTTGAGGAGCGAGCGCAGCCGGCTGACGTCGGCGCCCGCCTTGAGCAGGAGCGGCGCGACCCCGCCGCCCTGCGTATCGAGCAATGCCAGCATCACGTGGGCCGGCTCAATGAATTGATTGTCCCGGCCGACGCACAGGGATTGGGCATCGGCCAGCGCCGCCTGGAAGCGACTTGTCAGCTTGTCCATTCGCATCGGTTAAGACCCTGGGGTTTCGCTACGGAATTAGCGCTAATTTGGGGTCGCCGGGCGCGGATTTCAACCACGCGCTTAAGCCCCTTCCGGGCTATCCGAGGACGACCTCAGCGACCGCGATCGTGGCCACTCCGGCCCCGATCAGCAGGACCTGCATGGCGCTGCCGGCCGGGTCCACGCGCCGGTGGAGCCCGGGAATCAGGTCCGCCACCGCCACGTAGATCAGCGAGGCCGCCGCGACTGAAATGGCGTACGGAAGGACATCGAGCGTGCCCTTGAGCGCGAAGTAACCCGCCAACCCGCCGACGATCGAGGTCAGGCTGCTGGCGGTATTGAAGAACAAGGCGCGCATGGGTTTCATGCCCGCGTGGAGAAGCACCGCCAGATCGCCCAGTTCCTGGGGGATCTCGTGCGCGGTGATCGCGATCGTCGTTAAGATCCCCAGCCGCACATCGGTAAGAAACGCCGCGGCAATCAGCACGCCGTCAAACCCGTTGTGCACCCCATCGCCGATCAGCACGATCCAGCCGGCGGCGCGATCCCGGTGCTCGATCGCCGGCACCTGGTGACTCTCGCAGTCCTCGGTATGGCAATGGCGCCAGAGCACCAGCTTCTCCAGGATGAAGAACAGCGCAATGCCGCCCAGCAGCGCCGCGCCGATCCCCTCGACCCGTCCCGGCCCCACAGCGCCGATGGCTTCGGGCAGCAAGCCCAGGAGCGCCGCGGCCAGCATGGCGCCGGTGGCAAAACTGATCAGGTGCGGCAGCAAGCTTGGCGCGCCGTGTGGCCGGAAAGCTCAGGAACAGGCCCGGCCAGCCCTGCGCTGAGCAGGCCCCCAAAGAGCGTCGCAAGAACTATCCAGGCGAGAGTCGGCATGAAGGCCACTCTAGCACGCGTACTTTTAGCGAGCCCTCAGGTAGCGCCAGATGAGCGCGGCCATGCGTCCGGTGCGCGACTCGCGCCGGTACGAGAAACACCGATCGCGCGCCTCGTAGGTGCAAAGGTGCGGCGGAGCCGACCTCCCGAACACCTAAGGCCGCCAGTCGCCGCCGAGCCAGTTGCGGCAGATCGCATTGCCAGCGACCGCGCGCGTTGCGGCACAAATCCTTCCGATGAACGCGCATCGTGCGCCAGAAAGGCGGCGCGTACTTCCTCGCCCACCTCAAAGTGATCCGGGCCGATGGCCGGGCCGAGCCAGGCCACGATCTGCTTCGGTTCGGTCCGCATCGAGGCGATCGCCGCTTCCAGCACGCCCGCGGCGAGGCCCCGCCATCCGGCGTGCGCGGCGGCCACCACCGCTCCCATCGGCACTGGCCAGAAGCACCGGCAGGCAATCGGCCACCTGGATCGCGAGCACGCGCCCGGCTTCCCGAGTGACCGCACCGTCGGCGGCGTGCCGGCTCGATCTCCCGGTCCGCATCGGCGATGCGTGTGCCGTGCACCTGCTCGAGCCACAAGGGCTCGCGCGCGAGCGACAGCGCCGCGCGCAGGCGAGCTCGATTTTCCGCGACCGCCGCCGGATCATCGCCCACGTGTTGTCCAAGGTTGAGGGTCTCGTACGGCGCCGCACTGACACCCCCGGTCCTAAGCGTGCAGGCCGCTCGCACCGCGCTCGGGCGCATTCCAGGTCGGAATCAAAAACCCCGCACTCATGCCGAGGATTCCTCCTCGTCCTCGCGAAGCACCGCCAGGAGCGAGCGAAAATCCTCGGGCAGCGGCGCCTCGAAGGTGCGGTGGCGGCCGCTGATCGGATGATCGAAGGCCAGGCGCTGCGCGTGCAGTGCCTGGCGGCGAAACAGCTGCAGTGCCGCGCGCAATTCTTCGCCCGCGCCGGCGACCTGCCGCCGCCGGCCCCCGTAGACGCCATCGCCGACGATCGGAAAGCCCACGTGCGCCAGGTGCACGCGAATCTGGTGCGTGCGCCCGGTCTCCAGCTGCACGCGCAACAGCGTGTGGGCCCGAAACCGCTCCTCGATCCGGTAATGGGTTACCGCCTCGCGCCCGTCGCGCCGCACCGCCATGCGCGTGCGGAGCGAGCGGTGCCGACCGATCGGCTCATCGATCGTGGCGCCGGCCGTGGGCCGGCCCAGCACCGAGCGCGAGATAGCCGCGCTGGATTTCCCGGCCCTGCAGTTTTGAGACCAGCGCGGTGTGGGTCTCGGGCGTGCGCGCCACCACCAGCAGCCCGCTCGTGTCCTTGTCCAGCCGGTGGATCAGGCCGGCCCGCGGGACCAGGGCAAGCGCGCGGATCGTGCGCCAGCAGGGCATTTTGCAGGGTATGCGCACGGTTCCCCGCCCCGGGGTGCACGACCAGGCCCGCGGGCTTGTCGATCACCAGCAAGGCCTCGTCCTCGAAGACGATCCGCAGGGCGATGGGCTCAGGTCCCACGCTCTCATCCGGGGTGAATTCCGCCTGCACCCGCACCGGCTCCCCGCCGGCCGAGGCGCTGGCGCGGCAACACCGCACGGCCTGCAAGAAGCACCGCGCCCGCGCTGATCCAGCGCTGCAGGCGCGCGCGCGAGTACTGCGGGAGGAGTGAGGCGAGCACGACATCAAAGCGCTGCCCGACCGCATCGGCGGGCACTTGGAGCTCATGGATGCGGAACTTGGTGGGCATGGGCCGGTCGCAGGTGCGGAGAACTTAATTCGTTATACTGGCGTTTTCGCCCCACTAGGATACATCGTGACCGTGAGTCCCCGCCCCGGCCTGCGCTCCTTGCGCACGCCGGCCCTGTTATCGGCCTTGCTTTTGGGGGCCTTACTCGTCTCGCTGGGCGGCTGCCAGAGCAACAAGAACAAACAGCGCCAGTTCGACCGCTTTACCGCCCAGAGCCTCTATCACGATGCGCGCAAATCCCTCGAAGACAACGATTACGAGTCGGCCGTCAAGCAGTACGAGGCCCTGACCTCACGCTACCCGTTCTCGGACGAGACGCGCCAGGCGCGCCTGGACCTGATCTGCGTCTACTACCGCAAGGGAGAGAAGGAGGCGGCCAAGGATGCGGCGGATCAGTTCCTGCGCGAGAACCCGACCCATCCGCGGGTCGATTACGCCTGGTACATGAAGGGCCTGATCGACTACGAGGATACGCCCTGGAAGATCGAGCGCTGGCTCGGTGTCGATACGGCCAAGCGACCGCCGGCGGAACTGAACACGGCGATCATGGCCTTCAGCA
Organism: uncultured Gammaproteobacteria bacterium; assembly: GCA_963795685.1. Classification (GTDB taxonomy): domain Bacteria; phylum Pseudomonadota; class Gammaproteobacteria; order Steroidobacterales; family Steroidobacteraceae; genus FEN-1191. Next base: position 186,175 of record CAWCJE010000007.1, on the reverse strand, counting down.
CCGTGGTGAAGCAGTACCCGAAGAGCGAGTACGCGCACGACGCGCAGCTGCGCCTGATCTACCTGCGCAACCGCCTGGCGGAATACGAGATCAACGTCGCCCGGTATTACCTGCGCCGCGGGGCCTACGTCGCCGCCGCGGACCGCTCGCTACACATGATCGAGCTCTACGATGGGGCCCCGTCGGTCAAGGACGGGCTCGGTATCATGATCGACAGTTACCGCAAGCTCGGAAACCCCGATCTTCAGTCCAACGTCGAGAAGGTCTACGAGACCAACTACCAGCACTCGAGCGCAGAGAACGCGCCCAAGAAAAAGTGGTGGCACTTCTGGTAGCGCCCCGCTAGCGCCCGGCTAGCGACGATAGCCGCTCGTGATCGGATAGCGCCAGTCCCGGCCAAAGGCGCGGCGGCTGACCCGAACCCCGGGCGGGGCCTGACGGCGCTTGTACTCGTTGCGCTGGACCAGGTTGAGGATGCGCGTGACCACCGCGCGCTCGAAGCCGCGCGCGCAGATCTCATCGACCGACAGATCCTCTTCGATGAACGCCTCCAGGATCGGATCGAGCACCGAGTAGGGCGGGAGCGAATCGGTGTCCTTCTGGTCATGGCGAAGCTCCGCGCTCGGCTCACGCTCGATCACGCGCCGCGGAATCACCAGGGCCTTGCCACCGGCCTGGGCGTTGCGGTAATGGGCGAGCCGGTACACCAGCAGCTTGCTGCAATCCTTGATCGGCGCAAATCCGCCGTTCATGTCCCCGTAGAGGGTCGCGTAGCCGACGGCCATTTCGCTCTTGTTGCCGGTCGTCAGCAGCATGCGGCCGGTCTTGTTGGAGATCGCCATCAATAAGAGTCCGCGCACGCGCGCCTGGATATTCTCTTCGGTGGTGTCGGGCGCACGGCCCGCAAATTCGGAGGCCAGCGCGGCCAACGCCGCCTCGAACAAGCCCTCGATCGGAATCGAACTGATCTGCACGCCGAGCGAGCGCGCCTGCGCCAGGGCATCGTCCTTGCTCATCTGCGAGGTGTAGCGCGAGGGCATCATGACGGCCTGCACCCGCTCCGCGCCCAGCGCGTCCACGGCAATCACCAGGGTCAGCGCAGAGTCCACGCCCCCCGACAGTCCCATGACCACGCCCGGGAAGCCGTGCTTGTTGACGTAGTCGCGTACGCCCAGCACCAGGGCCTCATAGACGCTCGCCTCCACATCGAGTTCCGGGGCAATCGTGCCGGGCACGGGCACGACCTTGCCCTCGCGCCGCTCGAATCGCACCGGGTACAAGCCCTCGGCGTAGGCCGGGGCGCGGAACGTCAGTTCGCCCTGGGCGTCCATCACGAAGGAATTGCCGTCGAAGACCAGCTCGTCCTGACCGCCGCAAAGATTCACGTAGACCAGCGGCAAGCCGCACTCGCTGATCCGTTCGCGCGCCACGCGCTCCCGATCGCGCTGGCGGTTCATCTCAAAGGGCGAGGCGTTGATCACCAGCAGCACTTCGGCGCCCAGCTCCCGGGCACGGCGGGCGGGTGTGGGTTCCCAGACGTCCTCGCACACCAGAAGTCCCAGCTTGATGCCCTTGCATTCGAACACGGCCGGATCCTCTCCGGCGCTGAAATAGCGCTTCTCGTCGAACACCTTATAGTTGGGCAGGCAGGACTTGCGCGTGAGGGCCAGGCGCACACCGTCTCGGTACACGGCGCCGCTGTTGTAGATTTCGCTCCCCTGATATTCCGGGAACCCCAGCACCAGCCCGATGCCTTTGGGCGCCCCGCGAAAGTCCGCGCAGCGCGCGCTCGATCTGCGAGCGCAGTCCTCGGTGAAACAACAGGTCCTCGGGGGGATACCCGGACAGCGTCAGTTCCGGGAACAGCACCAGATCGGCGCCGAACTCGGCGCGCGCACTGGCCGCCTCGCGGAGCGTGCGGGATAAGTTTCCCTGCACGTCGCCGACCAGCAGATTGATTTGCGCCAGCGCGAGTATCAGCGGTTCGGTGGAATTCAATCAGGCTCCGGCGCGAGGTCGCTTTTTTCAGCGCCGGGCCCGCGTGCGCCGCCGTCCGGTGCTGCGCTTCGCGGAGCCGGCACGGCGTTTGACCGCGCGCTTGGGCTTGGGTTTCTTGGCGCTGGCGCGCTTTGGCTTGGATTTTCTCTTGCGGCTCACCGGCGCTTTGGCACGCGACGAGGCGCTCTTGAGTTTCGCGCGTGGGCGGATGGCGGCATCCCGGGTGCGCGCCGCGCGGACGCGCCGGAGCGCTTGCCGCATGGCGCTGCCCAGATCCGCCGGCGAGTGCACGGTGCGTACGCCGGCGGCCTCGAGCGCGCGAAACTTATCGGCCGCCGTGCCCTTGCCTCCGGCCACCACGGCACCGGCGTGCCCCATGCGCTTGCCCGCCGGCGCTGTGACACCGGCGATGTAGGCCACAACCGGCTTCTTGACGAAGCGGCGGATGTGCTCGGCCGCGGCCTCCTCATCGCTCCCGCCGATTTCACCGACCATGACAATGCCTTCGGTCTGCGGGTCGCGCTCGAAGAGCTCGATGACGTCGATAAAGTTCATGCCGCGGACCGGATCCCCTCCGATCCCGACGCAGCTGCTCTGGCCTAGGCCATTGTTGGTGGTCTGGAACACCGCCTCGTAGGTCAGAGTTCCCGAGCGCGAGACGATGCCGACGCAACCGCGCTTGTGTATGAAGCCGGGCATGATGCCGATCTTGCACTCGCCCGGCGTGATCACGCCGGGACAATTGGGACCGATCAGCCGCGCACCGGTGCCCGCAAGAGCGGCCTTGACCTTGATCATGTCATTGACCGGCACGCCTTCAGTGATGCAAACGATCAGCTCGATGCCGGCCTCGGCCGCCTCGAGTATGCCATCCGCCGCGTAGGGCGCCGGCACGTAGATCACGCTCGCGCTCGCTCCGGTCTCGCGCACCGCATCGCGGACCGTGTCGAACACCGGAAGACCCAGGTGGCGCTCTCCTCCGCGTCCCGGGGTCACGCCACCGACCATGCGCGTGCCGTAGGCGATGCTCTGCTCGGTGTGAAAACTTCCCTGCCGCCCGGTGATTCCCTGGCAAATGACCGCGGTGCGCTTGTTGACCAGAATGCTCATGCGCCACCCCGCGCGCCGCCCGAGCGTGCGGCCGCCACCACCTTGCGCGCCGCGTCGGTCAGATCACTGGCCGCGGTAATGGCGAGCGAGCCGGCGGCCAGCTTGGCGCGCGCGGCCTCCGCGTTCGTGCCTTCCAGGCGCACCACGACCGGCACGCGCTAACGCCCACATCGCGCACCGCATTGATGATGCCCTCGGCGATCAGATCGCACCGGACGATGCCCCCGAAGATGTTGACCAGGATCGCGCGCACCTTCGGGTTGGAAAGGATCAGCTCGAAGGCCGCCGTCACGCGCTCTGCCGTGGCGCCGCCGCCGACGTCGAGAAAGTTCGCCGGCGCTCCGCCCTGCAACTTGATCAGGTCCATCGTCGCCATGGCCAGGCCCGCGCCGTTGACCATGCAGGCAATGTCGCCGTCGAGTGAAACGTAGTTCAGATCGTGCTCACTGGCGATGCGTTCGGCCGGATCCTCCTGCTCCACATCGCGAAGTGCGGCCATGTCCGGCTGGCGAAACAGCGCATTGGCCTCGATGTCGAGCTTGCAGTCCAGCGCCACGAGCTTTCCCTGGCGCGTGACGATCAGCGGATTGATCTCGATCAGGCTCGCGTCCTTGTCCAGGTACAGGCGGTAGAGCGCCGACCAGGATCGATTGGAGCTGCGTGAGCTCATCGCCCTTGAGTCCCAATCCAAAACCGAGCTGCCGGCACTGCCAGGGCTGCAATCCGGCGGCCGGGTGCACCGCGACCGAGAGTATTTTTTCCGGCGTGTCGTGCGCGACCTGTTCGATGTCCATGCCCCCGGCGCTGGAGGCGACCACGGCGATTCGGCCGCGCTCGCGATTGAGCGTAAGGCTCAAGTACAGCTCCCGATCGATCTCGGAGCCCGCCTCGACGTAGACCTTCTGGATGGGCAGTCCCGAGGCGCCGGTTTGCTTGGTCACCAGGCGCTGGCCGAGCATCGCGGCGGCGGCCGCGCCGACACCCTCAAGTTCGCGCACCAGCTTGACGCCCCCGGCCTTGCCGCGACCGCCCGCGTGCACCTGCGCCTTGATGACCCAGGCCGCACCGCCGAGCGCGCGCGCGGCGGCTTCGGCTTCCTCGGGATTTGCGGCCACCAGACCTTCCGGAACTGGGACGCCGTAGCTCGCTAATATTTTCTTCGATTGGTATTCGTGCAGGTACATCAGGCGGCCAGAGGAATGGACGGAGCTGGAATTGTCGCGGAAAGCCGCCTCGGATGCTACCGTGCGGCCATGAGTGCAATGTCGGAGATGATGGCGAGCCGAAAGCTCGGCGACGCCGATCTCGCCTGGCGCATCGTCGGCCTGACCAACCTGTACCGCCTGCTGGCCGTGGTGGTGCTGGTGGCCCTCTACGCCGGCGACTCAACCAACGACGGTGTTCGGCAGCGCCGCGCCGCGCGTGTTCCGCGTGGCACTGGTCACCTATTTTGCGCTGGCGGTGCTCCTGGCGCTGGCCGGGCGCCGATTCTGGCCCGGGCGCCGCTCGCTGGTGCTCGCGCACGCCTCGGTCGACGCCTACGCCGTCGCGGTGCTCACCTATGCCAGCGGCGGCGTGGCCAGCAATCTCGCCATGCTGCTGGTGATCCCGGTGGGCTCCATGGCACTGCTCGCCGTCGGCCGCGAGGGCCTGGTGATCGCCGCGATGGCCGCCCTTGCCATCCTGGTGCAGCAGATCGCGAGTCAAGCCGAGGGCTTTAGCACCGTCAACGACTACCCGCTCGCAGGCATCATGGGCGCGATCGTGTTCCTGGTCGCCGCCACCGCCTGGCCCGTGGCCAAGCGTTTGCGCGAGAGCGAAGCGCAGGTGCGGCAGCAGGAAGTGGACCTGGCCAACATGGCGCAGCTCTCTCAGTACATCGTGCAGCGGCTGCGCGAGAGCATCCTGGTGGTCGACCCGACCGATCGAATCCGCCTGATCAATGAGTCGGCCGCCGAGATGCTCGGCGATGCCGTCGCAGTGCCCGGCGCGCTTCTGGGCGAGGTCTCGCCGCGCCTGCTGTACCTGCTGATGATGTGGCGCGGCTCGGCCGAGGCCCTGACCGCCGAGGGCACGCCCGGCACCTTTGCGGCCGCCGATGGGGTGCGCGTCATCGAGCCGCACTTTGCGCCTCTGGGCGTCGCCGCGCCCTTGCCCGTGCTCATCTTTCTCGAGGACACCGGCACGCTGGCCGCCCGCGTGCAGCAATCGAAGCTCGCCGCGCTCGGCCGGCTCACCGCCAGCATTGCGCACGAGATCAGAAATCCGGTCGGCGCGATGAGCCACGCCGCGCAGCTCCTGGCCGAGGCCAAGGGTCTGGGGGCCGAGGAGCTGCGCATGACCGAGATCATGCGCAGCAACGCCCAGCGCATCAGCGCCATCGTCGATAACGTGCTGCGTCTCTCGCGCCGCGAACCGCCCGCGCCCCGAACGCATCGCGCTGGCGCAGTGGTGCGAGCACTTCCGCGATGAATTTTGCCAGACCACGCAGTGCGAGCCCTCGCGATTCAAGCTCCAGCTCGGCTCAGCCGACGCTCGAGGCGCAGGTCGATCCGAGCCAGTTGCACCAGATCATGTGGAATCTGTGCGAAAACGCGCTTTCGCCACGGCCGCGCCTCCGATGGCGATGCCCTCGTCGAAGTGCGGCTGGTGCGCGTGGCCCGTTACGGACGGGTGTGCCTGGAGGTCACCGATCGCGGCGCGGGCGTGGCGGCGGCCGACGTGGAGCGCATTTTCGAACCCTTCTATACGCGCGGGGAGGACGGCACGGGCTTGGGGCTGTTCCTGGCGCGCGAGCTGGCCGAGATCAACGGCGCCACGCTTGCTGTATGAGCCTCGCAAGGGCGGCGGGAGCCTTTTCCGCCTGGTATTCGCCGATCCGGCACGCTGGGCCACCGCCGAGCTGCCCGCGGTGCGGGCTCACTGATTTTTCTTTTTCACCGAAGCTCTTTTAAAGTAGCGCCATGACCAAACCCACCGTTCTGATCGTCGATGACGAACCGGACCTGGTCGAGCTGGTCACCCTCACGCTCGAGCGCATGCACCTGGCCACGGCCTCGGCCGCAAATCTCGCCTCGGCCCGCGAGCTGCTGGGCCAGCGGCGCTTCGATCTGTGCCTCACCGACATGCGATTGCCCGACGGCGATGGGCTGGATCTGGTCGCCTGGATCGAGCAGAACCAGCCCCAGCTCCCCGTGGCCGTGATCACCGCGCACGGGAACGTGGAAACCGCCGTGCGCGCGCTCAAGGCCGGCGCGTTTGATTTTGTCTCAAAGCCCCTGGACTTAGGGCGTGCTGCGTCGCCTGGTCGCGGTCGCGATCCGTCTCGGCGAGGCCGATCACACCGTCACGCGCGCAGGTCCCCTGTTGCTCGGCAATTCCCCGGGAATGGAATCGCTCCGTGCGCTCATTGCGCGCGTGGCGCGAAGCCAGGCCCCGGTGCACATCACGGGCGAGTCGGGAACCGGCAAGGAGCTGGTCGCTCGTCTCATCCACGAGGGCGGCGCGCGCGCCACCGGACCCTTTATCGCCGTGAACTGCGGGGCCATTCCCACCGAGCTGATGGAAAGCGAACTCTTTGGCCATAAGCGCGGCAGTTTTACCGGCGCGGTCGCCGACAAGCGCGGACTGGTGCAAAGCGCCGAGGGCGGCACCTTGTTTCTCGATGAAGTCGCCGATCTTCCGCTGCACATGCAGGTCAAGCTGCTGCGCGTGATCCAGGAAAAAACGGTGCGCCCGATCGGCGAGCAGCACGAACAGCCCATCGACGTGCGCGTGTTGTCGGCCACGCACAAGAACTTGAGCGCCCTGGTGGCCGCGGGGCGCTTCCGCGAGGATCTGTACTACCGCATCAACGTCATTGAAATTAAGGTGCCCGCGCTCCGCGATCACGCCGGCGATATTCCGGAACTGGCCGCATCGATGCTCCGTCGCCTGGGCCGGCGCCTGGCCGATGACGCCCCGGAGCTCGGCGCCGATGCGCTCGCGGCCCTGCAGGGCTACGCCTTTCCGGGGAACGTGCGGGAGCTTGAAAACATCCTCGAACGCGCCCTGACCCTTTGCGCGGGCACGCGGATCGGCGTGGAGGATCTTCAGCTCCGCCCCGCCGCGGCCGGCGCCGATGCGCAGGCGTCGGCGGGTCCGAAGCTGTCCCCGGCGCTGACGGTGGGCACGGACCTGGGCGGCCAACTCGAGCACATCGAGCGCGATGCGATCCTCAAGGCGCTCGAGCAGACCCGCTACAACAAGACGGCGGCGGCCCGGCTCCTCGGAATGAGCTTTCGGGCGCTGCGCTACAAGGTCAAGAAACTCGGCATCGAGTAGCGCCGGGGCGCCTCCGGCCCGTCCTACGGCGACTGACGCAGTGGGTCGCAATGTGACGCTCCACGGCCGATTGTGTCGGCGGAAACAGCCGGTGAATAGGTATAAAAACAACAGCTATCGAGCTATTTTATATTCATAAACAAGAGGTTACGGAAACTCGTTCCGATTGGCACGGCAATTGCTTTGTCTTAGGCACGATGGTGTAGGCCATGGATTGTTTCCCTTAACTCTCAGGAGCATTTATGAAGTCGGTTCAAAAAGGTTTTACCCTCATTGAGTTGATGATCGTCGTGGCGATCATCGGCATCTTGGCCGCGATCGCGATCCCGGCCTACCAGGACTACACGGTCCGCGCGCAGGTGACGGAAGGCTTGAATCTGGCCTCGGCTGCCAAGACGGCCGTTGCCGAGTCGTTTGCCTCCAACCAGGCCTGGCCGGCGACCAATGCCGCCGCGGGTTTGGATGTCGCTGCGAACATCAACGGTAAGTACGTGCAGAGCGTGACCGTGGGCGCGGGTGGTCAGATCACGATTCTTTACGGCAACCAGGCCACCGCCATTGCCGGTAAGAACATGACCCTGACGCCGTGGATCAGCGCGAACAACGACGTGTCCTGGCAGTGCGGCGATCACCCGATGACGGGTACGACCCTGACTGTGGCCACGGGCTCTGCCGCCGGTAGCGCCTCGCTCCTGGCCAAGCACCGGCCGGCCAACTGCCGTCCGTAATGGCTGATCGATCTCGCTTCGGGTGAGATCCGGAAGAAGCCCCTCAGCCGAGGGGCTTCTTCTTTTTTGGGAGCCGCCACTGTGTGGCATGGGGTGCAAGGACGGACACGATCGTGTGAAGGGGGGCTAATGACGGGCAATTTATCGGCCTCTTGCACGCAGGATGTGGCAAAAGCGCTGCGGTCGAACCGACAGATTCGTGTTACAAGCCCATTTTCTGCTCGCAAAAACGAGAACGGTGTCCGGTATCGCAGGGCACGATAGTGAAGAATTGTTCATCAGTAATGGCGCAAGCGCGCAAACCGATACGACGCAAACCGATACGAGGTAGATAGGACATGAATTCGGTACAGAAAGGCTTTACCCTCATTGAATTGATGATCGTCGTGGCGATCATCGGCATCTTGGCCGCGATCGCGATCCCGGCCTACCAGGACTACACGGTCCGCGCGCAGGTGACGGAAGGCTTGAATCTGGCCTCGGCTGCCAAGACGGCCGTTGCCGAGTCGTTTGCCTCCAACCAGGCCTGGCCGGCGTCCAACGCGGCGGCGGGTTTGGATGTTGCAGCGAACATCAACGGTAAGTACGTGCAGAGCGTGACCGTAGGCGCCGGCGGCCAGATCACGATTCTTTACGGCAACCAGGCCACCGCCATTGCCGGTAAGAACATGACCCTGACGCCGTGGACCAGCCTGAACAAGGACGTGTCCTGGCAGTGCGGCGATCACCCGATGACGGGCACGACCTTGACTGTGGCCACGGGCTCTGCCGCCGGTAGCGCCTCGCTCCTGGCCAAGCACCGGCCGGCCAACTGCCGTCCGTAACGGACCGGCATTCGCCCGTTATTTGACCCGAGAAGGCCCCTCTGCGGAGGGGCTTCTTCTTTTGGGAAGCCCGTCACCCTGTCGGGCCCGCATCTATGCAAATATCCCCAAGGATTTGACATTGATAGTCGGTACCTGTCGGTTAGACTAGTGTTTGAACAAGCCCCGGGGTCGCTCATAAGCCCATGAATGACAACGCTTCTTTAGCCATGAGCCCGGCCCGTAGCGGCCTGGGCGGCCTGCCGCAGCGTCTGCTGCAGGACGGGGTGGTCAATGAGACCGGCATGCGCGCGGCCCTGGCCTCCGCGAGCGAGAAGCGCACCAGCTTTGTCACGCAGCTGATCGCCTCGGGCGCCGCCACCGCACGCGACATTGCCAACGCGGCATCGACCGAATACGGCGTACCGCTCTTTGACCTGAACTCGCTGACCGTGGACCTGGACACCGTCAAGACGGTGTCGGATAAGCTCCTCGCCAAGCATCGCGTGCTGCCGCTGTTCAAGCGCGGCAAGCGCCTGTTTTTGGGCGTCGCCGATCCGACCAACGTGCACGCCATCGATGAGATCAAGTTCCAGACCGGGACTGGCCGTCGATGCGATCGTCGTCGAAGACGACAAGCTGCAGAAATTTCTCGACAAGGCGATGGAGCAGGCCGACACCTCGATGCCGGCGCTCGGCGATGATGAGGTCGGTGAGCTCGACGCGCTGGAAGTCGGCGGCGGCGAGGAGGACATCGGCGCGGAAGTTTCCCGCGACGATGTCGAAGACGCGCCGATCGTGCGCTTCGTCAACAAGGTGATGCTCGATGCCATCCGCCGCGGCGCCTCGGACATCCACTTCGAGCCGTACGAGAAAATGTTCCGCGTGCGCCTGCGCATCGACGGGATCCTGAAGGAGATCGCCCAGCCCCCGGTGCAGCTGGCCGGCAAGATGAGTGCGCGCCTCAAGGTCATGTCGCGCCTGGACATCGCCGAGCGACGTGTGCCGCAGGACGGACGCATCAAGATGCGATTGTCCAAGACGCGCTCGATCGACTTTCGCATGAGCACCTGCCCGACGCTGTTCGGCGAGAAGATCGTGCTGCGTATTCTCGATTCCTCCCAGGCGATGCTCGGCATCGATGCGCTCGGCTACGAGCCGCACCAGAAGGAAATGTACCTCAAGCACCTGGCCAAGCCCCAGGGCATGATTCTGGTGACCGGGCCCACGGGCAGCGGCAAGACCGTCTCGCTCTACACGGGCCTGCACATCCTGAACAAGGAAGACACCAACATCTCGACCGCGGAGGACCCGGCGGAAATCAACCTGCCCGGCGTCAACCAGGTCAACGTCAACAACAAGGTCGGCCTGACCTTCGCCTCGGCGCTGCGCGCGTTTCTGCGCCAGGACCCGGACGTGGTCATGGTCGGTGAAATCCGCGACCTGGAAACCGCCGAGATTGCGATCAAGGCCGCGCAGACCGGACACTTGGTGCTCTCCACACTGCACACGAACGACGCGCCCCAGACCCTCACGCGCCTCATCGACATGGGCGTCAAGCCCTACGCGATCGCGACCTCGGTGAGTCTGATCATTGCCCAGCGCCTGACGCGCCGCCTGTGCTCGAGCTGCAAGCAGCTGGTCGACATACCGGCCGAGGCGCTGCGCAAGGAAGGCTTTACGGAAGAGGAAATTCCGGGGCTTAAGATCTACGGGCCCAAGGGCTGCGCCAACTGCACCGACGGGTACAAGGGGCGCGCGGGTCTGTACCAGGTCATGGAAGTCACCGAGTCGATCGGCCGCATCATCATGGCCGGCGGCAACGCCATCGACATTTCCGACCAGGCCACCAAGGAAGGGGTCTGGGACCTGAGGCGCGCCGGACTCGAGAAGGTCAAGGCCGGCCTCACCAGCATCGATGAAGTCAACAGCGTAACGATTGAGTAAGCACTATGGCGCAAGCTAGCACCGCAATCCGTTCCATCAAGCGCGACATGCCCTTCAGTTGGGAAGGCCGTGATCGTAAGGGACAGAAGGTCAAGGGCCGCACCGTGGCCCAGAACGAGCAGGCCGTGCGCGGCGAGCTGCGCCGCCAGGGCATCGCCGCCACGCGCATCAAGAAACAGTCCGGCGCCGCGCGCAAGGGCGGCAAGGTCAATGCCGGGGACATCGCCATATTCTCCCGCCAGCTGGCCACGATGCTGGGCGCGGGCATCCCGCTGGTGCAGGCGTTTGAGATCATCGGCGCCGGCCACGACAAGCCCTCGATGCAAAAGCTCCTGATGGAGATCAAGGCCGACATCGAAGGCGGTACCTCGCTCCACGAGGCGCTTGGCAAGCACCCGCTGTACTTCGATGACCTGTACGTCAACCTGACCGAGGCCGGCGAGCAGGCCGGTGCGCTCGAGTCGCTCCTCGACAAGATCGCGACCTACAAGGAAAAGACCGAGGCCATCAAGAAGAAGGTCAAGAAGGCCTTGTTCTACCCGGCCGCGGTCATGGTGGTGGCCCTCGTGGTCACGACGATCCTGCTGATTTTCGTGATCCCGCAGTTCGAGAGCCTGTTCAAGGGGTTCGGCGCGGACCTGCCGGCTTTCACGCAGATGGTCATCGACCTGTCGCGCTTCATACAGGCGAAAGGCATCTACATCCTTGCGGTAGTCGGTGCCGGCGTATGGTTCTTCCTCTACACCTACAAGCGCTCGCGCAAGACCCGAGAGTTCCTGGATCGCATGATGCTGAAGTTCCCGATCATCGGGCCGATCCTCAACAAGGCGGCGATCGCGCGCTTCGCGCGCACGCTCTCGACCATGTTCCAAGCCGGCGTGCCGCTGGTCGAGGCGCTCGAATCGGTCGCCGGCGCCACCGGCAACATCGTCTATGAAGACGCCACGATGAAGGTGCGCGATGAGGTGGCCACCGGCCAACGCCTCCAGCGCGCCATGGAGAACACCGGACTGTTCCCGAACATGGTGGTGCAGATGATCGCGGTCGGCGAGGAGTCGGGCTCGCTCGACACCATGTCGGGCAAGGTCGCCAGCTTCTACGAGGAAGACGTCGATAACGCGGTCGACAGCATGTCGAGCCTGCTCGAGCCGCTGATCATGGCGATCCTGGGCGTGCTGGTCGGCGGACTGGTCATCGCGATGTACCTGCCGATCTTCAAACTCGGCGCCGTCGTCTAAGTCCGCAAAGTGCCGGGCCTGCCAGAACTCGGGCCCGCGTACTGGGTCGTCCTGAGCCTCGTGCTGGGGCTCCTGGTGGGCAGTTTTCTCAACGTCGTCATCCATCGGCTGCCGATCATGATGGAGCGGCAATGGCGCGAGCAGTCCGCCGAACTCACTTCCCCGGGTGCCGCGCACGCGGCCACGCGGGCGGCCACCGAACCCTATAACCTCGTGGTGCCGCGCTCGGCCTGTCCCGCCTGCCGTGCTCCGATCACGGCCTTGCAGAATGTCCCGATCCTCAGTTACCTGCTGCTGCGCGGGCGCTGCGCGAACTGCAAGGTGCGCATCAGTGCGCGCTATCCGCTGATCGAGTTGCTCTGTGGCGTGCTGAGCGCCGCGGTGATCTGGCGGTTCGGGGCCAGCGGGCCCGGCGGCTGCGCGCTGCTGATCACCTGGTTCCTGATCGCCCTGACCGGCATAGCCCTGGCGCTGCGCGCTGCTGGTCACCTGGTTCCTGATCGCCTCACCGGCTCGATCTTGATCATCAATTGCTCCCGGACTCCCTACGCTCCCTCTGCTGTGGGGCGGCTTGCTGGCTTCGCTGGGCTGGAACGTGCTCACTTCCACCAGCCTGCCCGTCGCGCCCACCGAATCGATCATCGGCGCTGCCGCCGGGTACATGAGCCTGTGGAGCGTGTATCACCTGTTTCGCTTGTGCACCGGCAAGGAAGGCATGGGCTATGGCGACTTCAAACTACTGGCCGCGCTCGGCGCGTGGCTCGGCTGGCACATGCTCTTGCCGATCGTGCTGTGCTCGGCCGCGGTGGGGCCATCGTCGGCATCGCGCTGATCGTCTTTGCGAGGCGCGGGCGCGGCGTACCGATACCCTTTGGCCCGTTCCTGGCCGCCGCCGGTTGGCTCGCGATGATGTGGGGCCCGCAATGGGTCGACACTTATCTGGGGTTGTACAGCCGGCATTGATCGCTAGACTTAGCGCATGGCCGGCAGCACACCGATGCGCATTGCACTGACGGGCGGAATCGCCAGCGGCAAGAGCACGGTCGCTCAACTCTTCGCCGAACTCGGCGTGCCCATTGTGGACATGGACGTGATTGCCCGCGAGCTGATCGCACCGGGCAGCGCGCTGCTCGCGCAGGTGATCGAACGGTTCGGAACGAGCGTGCGCTCGGCCGATGGGAGCCTGGATCGTCGCGCGCTGCGCGAGATCATCTTTCGCGATGCGAACGCGCGCGCCGGCCTGGAATCGATTCTTCATCCGGCGATCCGCGCACGCGCCGCGGAACTCGAAACCGCCGCCCGCGGTCCCTACGTGATCACGGTGGTGCCGCTGCTGGCCGAAACCAAGCGCGCGGGCGATTACGACCGGGTGCTGCTGGTGGACAGCGAGGAGCGCTTGCAGCGCGAACGCCTGGCGGAGCGGGACCGGAGCAGCGCGGCGACGATCGAAGCGGCCTTAAGCGCCCAGGCCACGCGCGGCGCGCGTCAGGCGCTGGCCGATGACACCCTCCTCAACGATGGGGCGCTCGCAGCGCTCCGCCCGCGGGTGCGCGAGCTCCACGAGAAGTACCTGGCATTGGCGCGGGGGGCTGACGTGGCGCTTTCACACCCGGGCGGCCTCAAGCACAATACGTCCATGAACGAGATTCAACCGAGCACCGCCCGCTTGCCGGGGGCCGACCCCACCGTGTTCGAGCAGCCTCTGAACGAGCGGCTGCGCACCTTCCTGCGCCTTGATTTCCTCTACAGCCAATCGCTCTATCACAACGACAAGGCCAGCAGCTGGGGGAGCCGTGCGGCCATGGCGAGCCTGCTGGACATGCTGGCCATTGCCATCCGGGGGGATGTGCGGAGCGATGTGCTCAAGGACCTCGAGCGCCACCTGGCCAAGCTCCACGAATACCAGAATCATCCGGGGATCGACGGCACGCGGCTCCGTGCGCTGATGAGCAATCTGCTGCGCCTGCGCGCGGACCTGTCGGCCGCGGGTGTGGCCTGGCTCCAGCCGCTCCGGGATTCGGAGTTCCTCGCGGCCATCAAGCACCGCAGCGCCATTCCGGGCGGGACCTGTGAATTCGACCTGCCCGATTATTATTTCTGGCTCAACCAGTCCGATGCGGTGCGCATGGCCACCTTCGTGCGCTGGCAGGGACTCCTGCGACCGCTGTGCGATGCGATCGCCGAGCTTCTCTGGCTCACCCGACAGAACGGCCGCTCGACCGCCGAGGTCGCGCGCGGGGGCGTGTTCAACATCAATTTCGATCGCGAGACGCCCTACCAGCTGCTGCGCGTCACGCTGCCGGCGGGCGCGGCGCTGTACCCGGAGATCAGCGGGAGCCACTATCGCTGCAGCATGCGGTTTCTGGAGTGGACCGACATTGACAGCCGCCCCAAGCAAACGGACGTGGACGTGCCCTTCACGCTGACGTGCTGTCCTTGAGGCGAGGGTGAGAGCGTGAATTCTCCCAAGCGCTACGAATGTCCGACCTGCAAGCGCGAAATTGCCTGGAACAGTGATTTTCCGTGGCGGCCGTTCTGCAGCGAGCGCTGCAAGATGGTGGATTTGGGCGCGTGGCTCGCCAATGACCGGGCCATTCCCGGTGAACCGGCCGATGACATCCCGGGGGATGCTAGTCGAGAGGGAGACCCGCCTGCTTGACCACGGCGCGCAGCACGAAGCTCGAATCCACGCGCGCGACGCCCGGTAATTTGGTCAGCACCTTGCTGTGCAGGCGTTCGAAGTCGGTCGCGCTTCGCGCCACCACGCGAATCATGTAGTCCGACTCCCCGGTCGTCAGATAGCACTCGGCCACTTCCGGCACCCGGCACACCGCCTGCTCGAAGGCGCCCAGGTCCCGGTCCGTCTGTCCCTTGAGCGTGATGCGCACCAGAAAGCTCACGCTCATGCCGACCTTCAGTGCATTGAGCACCGCGGTGTAGCGCTCGATCACGCCCGATTGCTCGAGCATCTTGACGCGCCGAAGACAAGTGGACTCCGACAGATCCACGCGCGCGGCGAGTGCGGCGTTGGCCAGACTCCCGTCCGCCTGGAGCGCTGCGAGGATGGCCTTGTCCTTCGGATCCAGTGGCATGATCTGCTACGAAACCTTTAATTAGTGGTTCTTTCTGCCACTTTTATAGCCCGGCAGTGCGCATTTTGCAATCCCCCGCCATGGCCGCCAGCGAAAATAGCGCCTAAAATCGCCCCCGCTTCACGCCGGAGATCCATCCCATGCGCATTGGCGTCCCCGCAGAAATCAAGATCCACGAATACCGCGTCGGGCTCATGCCCGCTTCGGTCCGCGAGCTGGTGCAGGCCGGCCACACGGTCATCGTGCAGACCGGCGCAGGCCGGGCGTGGGTTCGAGCGATGAGGATTACCGCAGCGCCGGCGCGGAAGTCGCGCCGACCGCCGAGCTGGTGTTCTCGGGCTGCGACATGGTCGTCAAGGTCAAGGAGCCGCAGCTGGCCGAGTGCGCGATGCTGCGCCCCGGGCAGGTGCTGTTCACCTATCTGCACCTGGCCGCCGACCTGGCCCAGACCCAGGCGCTGATGAAATCAAACGCGATCGCGATCGCCTACGAGACCGTCACCGCGCGCGATGGCTCGCTCCCGCTGCTGGTGCCGATGAGCGAGGTGGCCGGCCGCATGTCGGTGCAGGTGGGCGCGTACTACCTGCAAAAGGCGCAGGGCGGCCGCGGCGTGCTGCTCGGCGGGGTGGCCGGGGTGCCGCGCGGCAAGGTCGTGGTCATCGGCGGTGGCGTGGCCGGAACCTCGGCCGTCGAGATGGCGCACGGACTTCGCGCCGATGTCACGGTGATCGATCGTTCGCTCCCGCGCCTGCGCGCGCTGGATGTGCAGTTTCACGGCGCCGTGAACACGATTTTCTCGACCGCCGAATCCATCGAGCGGGCCGTGAGCGAGGCGGACCTGGTGATCGGCGCGGTGCTGGTGCCGGGAGCAGCGGCCCCGAAGCTGGTCACCGAGGCGATGATCAAGCGCATGCGCGCCGGGCACGGTGGTCGTGGACATCGCGATCGATCAGGGCGGGTGCTTTGCCACCAGCCGCCCGACCACGCACGCCGATCCGGTCTACGTGCTGCACGGGGTCACGCACTATTGCGTCACCAACATGCCCGGCGCCGTGGCACGCAGCTCCGCGCTGGCGCTGAACAACGCGACGCTTCCCTACGTGAAGGCGCTGGCCGATAAGGGCTGGCAGCAGGCGCTCGCGGACGATCCGGGACTGAAGGCAGGACTGAATGTCGTCAACGGCCGCGTCGTGCACGCCGCGGTCGCCCGCGACCTGGGACTTCCGCCCGTTACAGCTTGATCTTCCCGCCCCCGGGATCCCGCCGCCTCCGCCGATTTCCGGCACCACGATGCGCGATGAACTCTCGCGCCGGTACTCGCGCGCCTCCTCGATCGCCTGCTCGAGGGCCGCGTGCACGGCGGCCGGAAATCGGGCCACCGCATCGGAGAGCGAACTCGCCTCGATGTCAAACGACAAGGGCAGCACCCCGCCCGGGGTCAGCAACTGCGTCTGACCCGAGTACAGCACGGGACGCGAAGCATCCGGCTCGCCCTGGGCGTCGACCGGGTCAGCCGGCGTATCGTGCCGGCCTTGCGATCGGTGAACATGTCCTCGCGATACAGCGCATCGCGATCCACTTGGATGTCGGGCAAGCGGGTTCCTGGGCCATCGTCTGATCCTCGGCTGATTAATCACTCTCTAGCCAGTCAATGATCGGAAGGTCCGCCGGCAGCATCCCGATCGAACGGAGCCCCGCGGGCCGCTCCCATCGCAGCGGCTGTCCCTCCAATTCCGCCGGCACGCCCGTATATCGATCCACCTCCCAGACCGACAGCTCCACGTGCCGCTCCGGATATTCTGCCTGAGCTCGAACACGGGCCGTAGCGCGCTGGCGCGGATCCCGAGTTCTTCGAGCAGTTCTCGCTAGCGCGGCCTTGCCGTTCTCCTCGGGCTCGATCTTGCCGCCCGGGAATTCCCAGCTTCCGGCCAGGCTCTTGCCCGCCGGCCGCTGCGCGACCAGCACACGCCCTTCGGGATCATAAATCACCGCGGCGACCACGCGTATCGTGGGTCTTCCTACGACTCCAGCAAGCCGTGACATTGCTTGTACTTGCGTCCCGACCCGCACGGGCACGGCTCGTTGCGCCCGATCTTGCGATCCCCGCGCACGAACGGGGCGCCGCTGCGCCTTCCACGCCCAGCGCCCCGGGAGCGGCGCCGGCCGCTCCGGCAGCTTCCGCATCGGCCGGCAGGTCCTGAGTGAGGGTCGCGGGCACCTCGGCGTGCTGCGCCTGGAGCGCTCTCATCAGCCGCTCGCGCCGCTCGGCCTCCTCGCGATCGATCTGCTCCTGGGTGCGCACCTCGAGCTTGCTCATCTGCGCGGCCACGTCGTACTTGACGCGCCCGAGCATGGCGGTGAACAGCTCGAAGGCCTCGCGCTTGTACTCGTAGCGATAATCCTTCTGCGCGTAGCCGCGGAGATGGATCCCCTGGCGCAGGTAATCCATCGCGGCCAGGTGATCGCGCCAGTGCGTGTCGAGCTGACGGAGCACCACATCGCGTTCGATGTGGCGCATCAGCTCCGGACCGATCCGCTCGACCTTGAGCTGGTAGGAATCCTGCACCGCCTGCACCACGCGCGCTCGTACCGTGCCGTCTTCCAGCTGCGGGTCGGCGACAAGCCAGGCCGCCACGTCCACCGTGCAGCCGAAATCGCGCTGCAGCGCCTCATTGGAGCGCGTTCAGGTCCCAGGACTGCGGAGCGCTCCCTACCGGCAGGTGCGCGTCCACGAGGCCGCCCACCGCCTCCGCGTGGATGCCCCCGCACGGCGTCGCGCGGGTTCTCCGCGCCCATGATTTCGGTGCGCTGCTGGTAGATGACCTTCGCTGGTCGTTGGCGACGTCGTCGAACGTGAGCAGCTGCTTGCGGATTCGAAGTTGTGCGCCTCGACCTTGCGCTGCGCCTTCTCGATCTGGCGCGTGAGCATGCCGCTCTCGATCACCTCGCCTTCTCTTCATGCCCGCCATCTGCAGCCAGCGCTTGGTGCGCGCCGGATCGCCGAAGATGCGCATCAGTTGTCTTCCAGCGACAGGTAGAAGCGGCTCGAGCCCGGATCGCCCTGGCGGCCGGAACGGCCGCGCAACTGATTGTCGATGCGGCGCGACTCGTGACGCTCGGTGCCGATGATGTGCAGGCCGCCGGCGGCGACCACCTGCCTCGTGGCGCGCCTGCCAGTCGTCGCGGACGCGCTCGGCGCTGCCTCATCGGTCTCAGCCGGCTGTCCCGTTGATTTCCGCCTCCAGGTTCCCGCCGAACACGATGTCGGTACCGCGGCCCGCCATGTTCGTCGCGATCGTGAGTGTCACTGCCGGGCGCCCGGCATTTCGACGATGTGCGCTTCCCGCTCGTGCTGCTTGGCGTTGAACACGTCGTGGGCGATCTTATGCTTCTGCAGGACGCCGGACAGGTACTCGGAAGTCTCGATGGAGGTCGTGCCCACCAGGGCCGGTTGCATGCGCGCTACGCAATCGTGGATGTCGGCGATGATCGCCTTGAACTTGTCCCGCTGCGTCAGGTAGACGAAGTCGGCGCTGTCCTTGCGGATCATCGGCCGGTGGGTCGGGATCACCACCACTTCGAGCCCGTAGATCTGCAGGAACTCGGGCGCCTCGGTTTCGGCGGTGCCGGTCATGCCCGCGAGTTTCTTGTAGAGGCGGAAGTAGTTCTGGAAGGTGATCGAGGCGACGGTCTGGTTCTCCGCGCACCCTCACGCCTTCCTTGGCCTCGACCGCCTGGTGCAGGCCGTCCGACCAGCGCCGGCCGATCATCGTACGACCGGTGAATTCATCGACGATGATCACTTCCCCGTTCCGCACGATGTACTCCACGTCGCGCTTGTAGATCGCATGCGCACGCAGCGCCGCGTTCAGATGATGCATCAGCCGGATGTTCGACGCGTCGTACAGGCTCTCGCCTTCGCGCAGGAGCCTGGACTCGAGCATCAACTGCTCCACATGCTCATGGCCGGCTTCGGTCAGATGGATCTGTTTCCCTTTTCATCGACCGAGTAATCGCCCGGACCTTCCTCGATTTCCTGCCGCTTGAGACGCGGCACCAGCAGGTTGATCGCTGGTACACCTCGGTGCTCTCTTCGGCGGGCCCCGAGATGATCAGCGGCGTGCGCGCCTCATCGATCAGGATCGAATCGACTTCGTCGACGATGGCGAAAGTCAGCGCGCGCTGTACCCGGTCCTCAAGACGGAACGCGAGGTTGTCGCGCAGGTAATCGAAACCAAATTCGTTGTTGGTGCCGAAGGTGATATCGCAGGCGTACGCGGCGAGCTTCTCGGCGGAGTCCTGCTGGTTGATGACGCCCACCGTGAGGCCGAAGAATCGGTAGTCCGGCCCATCCACTCGGCATCGCGCCGCGCCAGGTACTCATTGACCGTGACCACATGCACGCCCTGCCCGCTCAGCGCGTTGAGGTACGCCGGGAGCGTGGCCACCAGCGTCTTGCCCTCGCCGGTCGCATTTCGGCGATCTTGCCCTCGTGCAGCGCGAGGCCGCCGATCAGCTGCACGTCGAAGTGGCGCATCTTGAGCACGCGCTTGGCCGCCTCGCGCACCAGGGCGAAGGCTTCGGGCTGCAGGTTCTCCAGCGGCACGCCGGCGGCCAGCTTGGTGCGGAATTCAAAGTCTTGGCCCGCATCTCCTCGTCGCTGAGCGCGGAAATCTTCGCCTCGAGGGCCGCGGAGGCGCGTACGGCGCGGCCGTAGCCTTTGACGAGCCGCTCATTGCGGCTCCCGAACACTCTGGTCAGGGCCTTAAGCACGTAAAAAATCCTTTAAATCAATAGAGTGGCCCTACATTCGCCTTCGGGGCCAGCTGAGGAACCGCGCATTGTACGGATAGATGGGGCAAGGAGGAATTCGTTCGAGCGAAGGCCGCGAGCTTAATGGTTCCTCCCAGTGTATGGGGCCCAAGGACGGCAGGACAAGGGGTGGCCGGCGGGCCCGGTTTAAATCGGGGACATCACCCGCACGATCGTCTCCCGGTAATCGCGGAACCCTAATCGCTCGTAGAGTTCGCGGGCGCGCTCGTTGCTGCTCATGACATGGAGAAAGGGAATTTCGCCCGCCGCAGCTGGTGGGAGATGACCTTGTTCATCAGCCGCCGCGCGTAGCCGTGGCCCTGGTGATCCGGATGCGTGCAGACGCCGCTGATTTCGCGCAGCCCGGCGCGGCATGCGCTCGCCGGCCATGGCGACCAGGGCCCGCCCCTGAAGTAGCCGAAGTATTCGCCCAGCTCGATGGTGCGCGGGCCGAAAGGCCCGGGCTGGTCAGCAGGGCCAGCTCCAGGGCCTGCGCGGCATGCTGGCGTCCAGCGGGATCGCTTCGGGCGCTTCGTCGGTCGGGCATGGAATTCACGCGCCGTCCCAAGAATCCATGGCTCGACTTCGATGCGCCAGCCTGCCGGCGCCGGACCCGACCAGGCGTCGCAGTAGAAGCGTTCGCCGGGTTCGCAGTAGGGCAGCAGGGCGCGAAGTCCGGCTGCAGCGGATCGGGGAAGCCGACGATGGGCGAGAAGCCGGGCGCGTAGCGGCGCGCCGGCCGGTGCCGGTCGCGAAGTTGGCGTGCGGGCCGGTGAGCGCATTCCAGAAGATGTTGTCGAGCAGGTGGAGCAAGCGTGGTTAACTGACCTGTTGTGCTGCGGCCGCGGTTTTTTTGAGTTCGGCCCAGTGGCGCGTACTTGAACGCCTCGTTGTACTTGGCTTTCATTCCACCGGCCGGGTCAATCTTAATTCGGATGCCTGGGGCCGCAGCGTCTTGGAGGGCTTCCCACCGGATCGCCGATCCGCCAGGTCCTAGGCTCTGTCGTGACGGCGCAGGTATGCCGGGCCGATGCCCGGAGTCATCAGAGATCGAATTGAATTTCGCGAGACGCCGACCGGCGCCGCTAGCTAATGGCCGATAAACGCCATCGGATCGATTTGTCGTCCATCCCTCATCACTTCGAAATGCACGTGCGGTCCGGTCGAGCGGCCGGTGGATCCGACCACCGCGATCGCCTGGCCGCGCTCCACGGTATCCCCGCGGGTCACCGAGACGCGCGAGTTGTGCGCGTAACGGGTCACGTACCCGTTGCCGTGATTGATCTCCACCAGGATGCCGTAGCCTTCGCGAGGTCCGGCCCAGGTCACCACGCCCTGCGCCACCGCGAGCACATCGGTCCCCGCTTCGCTGGCGAAATCCAGGCCCTTGTGAAAGGCCTCCTCGCCATTGAATGGATCCATGCGTTCGCCGAAGTACGAGGAGATGTAGCCGGCCATCACCGGCTTCCCTTGCGGGCGGATTTCCGCCGACAACTGCCGACCGAGCAGCACGTACTCGAGGGCCGAGAACTGCGCGGTGCGGAAATCCAGGCTCCGGTCAAACTGCGTGATCATCGCCGAGAGGTCCGGGACCTCGGCTCCGCGGCCCGTGCTTTCGGTCTCGGGTCCGCCCAGGGCCGGGTCGTGATCAAAATCGAATTCACGGCTGCTCAGGTTCGCCATCTGGGTGAGTCGTTTGCCCAGCGCATTGAGCCGAACCAGGTGCGCATTGAGCAGGCCCATCTTCAGGGCCAGTCCGTCGATCCCCTCCTGGAGGTGGACCTTGAGCTGGGCGAGTTCCGCGCGCTCCTGGGCGACTCCCGGCCTTTCCGCCCAGCGCACCCAAACCTGCGCCCTGAACTCCGGCCTTGACCCCGAGCGCAAACACGCCGGCCAGCACCGCCAGTGCGGCGATCGATAGCAGCGTGACGGTCAGCGGATGGGAGAGGTTCAGGTGCCGCGCCCGGCCCTGGCGAGGCGAAAATAAGATCAGGTTCACGCGGCGAGCCGTCCGTATCGGAGGGACTATTCGCGCGGCGAGCTGCACAATCGATTGGCCGGTTATCATGGCGCTCCCGCGAAATTCCTGTGGCTCTTGCTGGTCCGCCTTATGACAGGCGGAACTGGCTCTTAGTTCGATGCGCGAGACTATGCCGAAGAACCCCTCTCAAGACAAGAAGACAATCGGCAAAAAGGGAGGCAGTCCCGCCTACAGACGCGCCGCGCAAACTAGTGCGCAGGCCGATGCAAACCGTGGCCGGGATTATGAAACAACACGGCTGGATGCAAAGCCTCAAGCAGATTCGCACCCAGCAGCAGGAATGGCTCGAATGGTTCCGCGCGAGCTTGCCTGAAGAGCTGGGCGGGGCGATCGTCAATGTGGTGCGCAAGGGCGAAGAACTGACGCTGCTGGCCACATCGGCCGCCTGGAGCGCCCGGCTCCGCTATGCGCCTCGATCCGATTATGGAAACGCTCAAGGAGCGCGCGCCCGATATTGTAAAAGTGCGGGTGCGGGTTATACCCCAGTCGGCCGGGAGCGCAAAAAAAGTGAACGGGTCGACTATTTAGTTAGAGGCGAGCGCCGTGTTGGGGATCGTCAGCGCCTGCACGTAGGAAATCGGCGCCTGATCGGGCCGTTCGAACACGACCTCTTCCCACGCCGCGGGCTCGGCCTGCAGAGCGCGCAGCAGGCGGTTGTTCAGGCCGTGGCCGGACTTGTGCCCGCTAAATTCACCGATCAGGCTGTGGCCCAGCAAGTACAGATCGCCGATCGCATCCAGGATCTTGTGCTTGACGAACTCGTCCTCGTAGCGGAGCCCGCCCTCGTTCAGCACCTTGGAGTCATCGAGCACGATGGCGTTGTCGAGCGTGCCGCCGAGCGCGAGGTTATGGGAGCGCAGCATCTCCAGATCGCGCATAAACCCGAAGGTCCGCGCACGACTGATTTCCTTCAGGAACGAGGTGGTGGAAAAATCCATCGTCGCCCGCTGCATGCGGCGCTTGAAAATCGGATGGTCGAATTCGATCTCGAAATTGACCTTGAATCCCTCGTAGGGATCAAACTGCGCCCACTTGTCGCCGTCCTCCACGCGCACCGTGCGCTTGATGCGCGTAAAGCGCTTGGGCACTTTCTGCTCTTCGATCCCCGCGGACTGGAGCAGGAACACAAACGGGCCCGCGCTCCCGTCCATGATCGGCACTTCCGGGGCATTGACCTCGATGCGCGCATTGTCGATGCCGAGACCTGCGAATGCGGACAGCAGGTGCTCGACGGTCGAGACCTTGGCCTCGCCCTGGACCAGCGTGGTGCCGAGGTTGGTCTCCCCGACATTCGAGGCCCGGGCCGGAATGTCGGGAGCACCCACGAGATCGGTGCGCTGGAACACGATGCCGGTATCGGGAAGGCCTGGCCTGACCGTCATCAGGACACGACGTCCGGTGTGCAGTCCCACGCCCGTGGCGCGGATGCTGTTGCGGATTGTGCGCTGGCCTACCATGGGCGTTACCGTACCACAGCCACGCGGCACGGGGGCATCGCAACCCGCGAGCGCTTGCGCGATGTCACAACGGCCCGCACGCGCCTGCGCCTGACAATAAGACACCGCCCTGATCGCGCGCCGGAACCTAAAGAGGTGAAGCGCACTCCAAGCGAGAGCGCTGCCGCCGCGCGCCGGGCCGGGCCGATTCCTACACGCAATCGCCGTCGCCCGCAGCTCCGGCCGGAGCCGGAGTCCTGCGGTGGCGGTGTCCTCGCGTGCGTCCACGCGCGCGGCCATCAGTCGGCCTGACGGCGCAGGAACGCGGGAATGTCCAGCATCTCCTCGGCCGGCATCGCGCGCGGCTTCCGGACGAAGCCCATCGCCCACGGCCCGCTGACGCTGCACGGTCGGCCGGTCCAGACTCGCGTAGTCGTGCGCGGTCATCGGCGCGCTCTTCACGGCCCGGATCGCTCGGAAGTTCACGGCGGGTCGCGAGGCTCTCGCGACTTCGCGCTCGCGGCGTGGGCGTAGCGCGCGTCACGATATGGGGCGAGCCCAGCCCGGTGGCCACCACGGTCACGCGCAGCTCATTGCTCATTTCCGGATCGATCACGGTGCCCACGACCACGGTGGCATCGTCCGAGGCGAACTCCTTGACGATGCGCCCGACCTCTTCGAACTCGCCGATCGCCAGGTCAAGGCCCGCGGTGATGTTGACCAGGATCCCGTGGGCGCCCGAGAGGCTGATGTCCTCCAGGAGCGGTGAGGACACGGCCGCCTCAGCGGCGGTGCGCGATCGGCCCTCGCCGCTCGCCATGCCGCTGCCCATCATCGCCATGCCGGTCTCCGACATCACGGTGCGCACGTCGGCGAAGTCCACGTTGATGAGGCCCGGGTCGCGTGATCAGTTCGGCGATGCCCTGGACCGCGCCCTGCAGCACCTGGTTGGCGGACTTGAACGCATCGAGCAGCGTCGTGGTCGGGCCGAGCACCGTCAGGAGCTTCTGGTTCGGGATCGTGATCAGCGAGTCCACGCTCTTGGTCAGCTCACCGATCCCGTGCCCGGCGATCATGCCGCGCTTGCTGCCTTCCATCTCGAAGGGGCGGGTGACCACCGCGACCGTAAGGATCCCCAGCTCCCGCGCCAGCTGCGCCACCACCGGGGCCGCGCCGGTTCCGGTTCCACCGCCCATCCCCGCGGTGATGAACAGCATGTCGCAACCGGTGATCAGCTCGACGATCCGGTCGCGGTCCTCGACCGCGGCCTGTCGTCCCACTTCCGGATCGGCGCCCGGCGCCCAGTCCCTTGGTGATGTTGCTGCCGATCTGCAGCTGGGTCTTGACCTTCGAGGACTTCAGCGCCTGCGCGTCGGTATTGATGCAGATGAAATCCACACCTTCTATGCCCGAAGTCACCATGTGCGAGACCGCGTTGCCGCCGCCCCCGCCCACGCCTATCACCTTGATCACAGCGCTCTGGCTGTAGGCATCCATTAGTTCAAACATGAGTGTCAGCTCCTTCTTTGGTCGGTTGAACGGAAATACAGCTAAAAATGTCCCTGGAACCATTGCCGCATGCGCCCGAGCGCCGCTCCGGCCGTGCCGCCGAGCAGCGCGTTGCGCGCCACCGGCGCGGCGTTCTCGCGCGCGTACAGCAAAAGTCCCACGGCGGTGGAATAAATCGGATTGCGAACCGCATCGGCGAGCCCGCGCACCTGCTGCGGGAACCCTAAGCGCACCGGCACGTGGAAGATTTCCTCGGCCAGCTCGATGGCCCCTTCCATGCGCGCGCTCCCGCCGGTGAGCACCAGGCCCGCGGCGATGATTTCCTCGAATCCGCTGCGTCGCAGTTCCTCGCGGATCAGGTTGAACAGCTCCTCGTAGCGCGGCTCGACCACCTCGGCGAGCGTCTGGCGCGCCAGGCGGCGCGCGGGCCGGTCCCCGACGCTGGGCACCTCGATGCTCTCGTCCGGGTTGGCCAGCTGCGAGAGCGCGCAGGCAAAGCGCACCTTGATGTCCTCGGCGTACTGGGTCGGTGTGCGCATGGACACGGCGATGTCGTTGGTCACCTGGTCCCCTGCGATCGGGATCACCGCGGTGTGGCGGATCGCGCCGCCCGAGAACACCGCGATGTCGGTGGTGCCCCCGCCCACATCGACGATGCACACGCCCAGCTCCTTCTCATCGTCGGTCAGCACCGCGAAGCTCGAGGCGAGCTGCTCGAGCACGATGTCCTCGACCACCAGCCCGCAGCGCTGCACGCACTTGATGATGTTCTGCGCGGCGCTGTCGGCGCCGGTGACGATGTGCACCTTCGCTTCCAGGCGCACGCCCGACATGCCGATCGGGTCGCGGATCCCCTCCTGCCCGTCGATGATGAATTCCTGCGGCAGCACGTGCAGGATCCGCTGATCGGCCGGGATCGCCACGGCCTTGGCCGCCTCGATCACGTGCTCGACGTCCGCCGCCGTGACCTCGCGATCGCGGATCCCGACCACGCCGTGCGAATTGAGGCTCCGGATGTGGCTTCCGGCGATGCCGGCATAGACCGCGTTGATCTCGCACCCGGCCATCAGCTCGGCTTCCTCGACCGCGCGCTGGATCGACTGCACGGTCGATTCGATGTTGACCACCACGCCCTTCTTCAGTCCGCGCGAGGGCTGCGAGCCCAAGCCGATCAGCTCGATCGCCCCATCGCTCGTCAGTTCACCGACCAGAGCCACCACTTTCGAAGTGCCGATATCCAGGCCGACCACCAGTGTCCGATCGGAACGCTTAGCCATCCGCTTTACCTTCCTGTCCATTACTTTCCGCGGGCGCGTGCGGGCTGGCGCTCCGCCAGCCGACCGCAAATCCATTCGTGTAGCGCATATCGACGTAGGCAATATCGGCCGCGCGCTGGCACACCACGCGCAGCGCCACGGTCAGGAATCGCTCGAAGCGCTCATCGACCTGGCGCCGTCCGAAGCGCACCGAGACCCCATCGTCCAGTTCCAGTTCCCAGGCGCCGCGCGCATCGAGCCTCAAGGCCGTGAGCCGCACGCCCGATTCCACGATCCGGCCCTGCACGGCGAGGTAGCGCGCCACCACGTCCGATTCGGTTCCCGGTGGGCCGGCCAGTTGCGGAAGTTCGGGCGGCACGAAGCGCGAGTTGCCGTAGAACACATCGCCGTGCGAGTTGACCAGGTCCGTGCTGTTCCAGCGCGCCACGGCCTGCTGCTCGATGACCGTGACGGCCAGGCCGCGCGGCCAGCTGCGCTGCACGGTCGCCGCCTCGACCCACGGGAGCAAGCGCAGTGCGCGGCGCACATCGTCCAGATCGCACGCTGATGCAGTCCTGCGCCGTGCAGCTGCGCCCGCACGGCTTTTTCCACATCCTGCGCGCGTCAGGTGCTGGAACTGACCATCGACGCGGATGCGCTCGATGGGCTGGTTCATGAACAGCAGGAGACCTGCGGCGATGACGCCGGCGCCGAGGATCGCACCGGCGATGGCACCGATCCGCCGCCACGGGAGCTGCGAGAACTGCCAGCGCTCGGCATTCTCGGCGCGGCGGCGCACGTTGCGCTTGCGGCCTAGCATGGCGTGCGCACCAGGCTGGTCTCCAGGATCCGCCACACCAGTTCGCCAAAATCCATGCCCGCCACGCGCGCGGCCATCGGCACGAGGCTGTGGTCGGTCATGCCGGGAACCGTGTTGACCTCGAGCAGGAACGGGTGGCCCTGCGCGTCCATCATGAAATCCGCCCGTCCCCAGCCCTCGGCGGCGCAGGCCTCGAAGGCCGTCAGTGACAGTTGCGCGAGCTGCCGCTCGGCCGGAGCGCTCAGGCCCGACGGGCAGGTCTTGATCGTGTCATCGCGCAGGTACTTGGCCTCGTAGTCGTAGAACTTGCGCGGCGTCTCGATGCGTATCGAGGGGAGCGCGGCGCCCTGCAGGATCGAGACCGTGTACTCCCCTCCGGTGATCCAGGGTTCGGCGAAGGCGACCGGTTCGTGCTGCGGTCGCCGCGCGCCAGGCGGCCGGGCAGTTCCTCGGCGCTTCTCGACCCGCGTCATGCCGACGCTTGATCCTTGCGAGGCGGGCTTGACGATCATCGGGACCTTGAGGCGCTTGAGCGCCACCTCCAGATCCGCCTCGCTCCGCAGCACCACGAACTCGGGCGTGGGCACGCCGACCGCGGCCGCCAGGCGCTTGGTGCGGAGCTTGTCCATCGCGATCGCCGATCCGGTCACCCCGCTCCCGGTGTAGGGGATCCCCAGGAATTCGAGCGCGCCCTGCACCGTGCCGTCCTCGCCTCCCGGACCGTGCAGCGCGATCCAGGCGCGCTCGTACCCTTCATCGCGCAGTTTCGTCAGCTCGCGCTCGGCCGGATCAAAGCCGTGCGCATCGATCCCGCGGCTCTTGAGCGCCGCGAGCACGTCCTTGCCGCTAAGCAGCGACACCTCCCGCTCGGTGGAGGCCCCGCCCAGCAGCACCGCGACGCGGCCAAAGTCCTTCGCGTGGCTCACGCGCCTTAGGTTCTTCGCATCGTGTCGAAGGTGCATCAGGCGCGCCTCCCCGACGATGCGCACTTCGGGCACCAGATCGATGCCGTGCACGCGCAGCACGCTCGCTCGCACGTGCGCGATCAGTTCCTCGAGGTCCTGGCCCGTGGCGTGGCCCTCGTTGAGGATGAAGTTCGCGTGCTTCTCGGAGACCGCCGCCCCACCGATCCTAAAGCCCTTCAGGTCCGCGGCCTCGATCAGCCGCGCGGCGTGATCGCCGGGCGGGTTCGTGAACACCGAGCCGCAGCTCTTCTCGCCCAGCGGCTGGGTGAGCTTGCGTCGTTGCGCGAGGCGCCGCACTTCACCGGCGTTGGCCGGATCGGCGGGCGTGAACTCGAGCTCGCGCGGCCAGGAACCATTCATCGTTGGCCGGCGCCACCACGTGCCGGTAGCCGACCTGGTATTCACTCGCCGGGCGCGTGCGGCAGGTGCCGTTGCGCGCCATGACGTCCACCGCGCGCACGTAGCTCCAGGTCTCCCCGCCGTAGGCGCCCGCGTTCATCGCCAGCGCGCCGCCCATCGTGCCGGGAATGCCGGCGAAAAATTCCGCATGGCCCAGGCCCCAGCTGGCGCAGTTGCGCGTCACGCGCGGACAGGGCACGCCCGCCTCGCAATACACCAGCTGCGCTTCGCGATGCTCCAGGCGCGTCAAGGCGCCGTAGGTGCAGATCACCACGCCACGGATCCCTCCATCGCGCACCAGCAGGTTGCTGCCCAGGCCGACCCACAGGATCGGGAATCGGGCGGGAGCTGCCGAAGGAACGCGGCCAGATCGGCGCGATCGTGCGGCGTGAAGAACAGGTCCGCCGGCCCTCCCACGCGCCAGGAGGTGTGCTTGGACATCGGCTCGTTCCGCCGGATGCGCGCGCTGAACTGATCGGACACCGCCAGGTTCATGGTCGGCTCTCCACCGCGCGCGGGGCGGCCAGCCGGATCAGCAGCTCGTGGGCCACCGCGCCGATGTGTCCGGCACCCATCGTGACCACGACATCCCCGTCGCGCAGCACGTCCCGCAGCGCCGTGCCGATGTTCTCGACGCGATTGACGAACACCGGCTCGAGCTTGCCGCGAGAGCGGATCGCGCGGCAGATCGCCCGGCCATCCGCGCCCTTGATCGGCGCTTCGCCCGCGGCGTACACCTCGGTGATCAGCAGCACGTCGAACCCGGTCAGCACGTTGGCGAAGTCATCGAGCAGATCGCGGGTGCGGGTGTAGCGGTGCGGCTGGAACGCCAGCACCAGGCGCCGGCCCGGCCAGGCCTGGCGCAGCGCATCGAGCGTGGCGGCGATTTCGGTCGGATGGTGGCCGTAGTCATCGACGAAGTTGACCTTGCCGTGGGCCGTCTGCACCTCGCCGAGCCACTGCATGCGCCGCTCGATCCCCTGGAAGCCCGCGAGCGCGCGCACGATGGCCGCGTCCTCGATCTCAAGTTCGCTCCCGACCGCGATCGCCGCCAGGGAATTTCGCACGTTGTGCAAGCCGGTCATGCTCAGCGTCACCGTCAGCGCTTCGCTCCGCCCGGCCCGCGCCACGCTGAAGAGCGTGCGCATCCGCTCGCGGCGAATGTCGAAGGCGCGAACGTCGGCCGCTTCGTTCAGTCCGTAGGTCAGCACCGGACGGCCGACGCGCGGCAGGATTCGCTGCAGGTTCTCATCGTCCTGGCACAGCACCGCCAGTCCGTAGAAGGGCAGGTTGTGAAGAAAGCTCACGAAGCTGTCGCACAGGCGCGCGAAATCGCCCCCGTGCGTGCCCAGATGATCGTTGTCGATGTTGGTGACGATCGCGATGGTCGGCTGCAGGTGCAGGAAGGAGGCATCGCTTTCATCGGCCTCGGCCACCAGGTACTTCCCGGTGCCGAGCCTCGCATTGGTTCCGGCGCTCTTGAGGCGCCCGCCGATCACGAAGGTCGGATCCACCCCGCCCTCGGCCAGCACGCTGGCCACCAGGCTCGTGGTCGTGGTCTTGCCGTGCGTGCCGGCGACGGCGATCGACTGGCGAAAGCGCATCAGCTCACCGAGCATCTCGGCGCGCGGCACCACCGGCACGCGTCGGCTCAAGGCCGCGCGCACTTCGGGGTTGTCGGTCGCGACCGCGCTCGATGTCACCACCACATCGGCCCCGTCGACGTTTTCCGGGCGATGACCGATGTCGATGCGCGCACCCAGTTCCTTGAGGCGCGCGGTGACGGCATTGGCCTTGAGGTCCGAGCCCTGGACCTTGTAGCCCAGGTTGATCAGCACCTCGGCGATGCCGCCCATGCCGCTCCCGCCGATGCCGACGAAATGAATGGTGCCGATGCGGCGCATGCGCGGGTTCATGCGGCCGCTCCGGCAAATTGCACGCAGGCCGCGGCCAGATCCGCGGCCGCGCGAGGCTGCGCGAGGAGACGCGCGCGCTCGGCCATCGCGATCAGACGCCCGCGGCCCGCGCACAGCGCGGTCAGTTCGGTGGCCAGACGCTCGGCGGTCAGCTCGCGATCGCTGATCAGGATCGCCGCGCCCTCGGCGGTGGACACCTGCGCGTTATAGGTCTGATGATCGTCCACGGCCGCCGGGAACGGCACCAGGATCGCACCCACCCCGGCGCAGGCGAGTTCGGACACCGTCAACGCGCCGGCGCGGCAGATCACCAGGTCCGCCCAGCCGTAGGCTTCCGCCATGTCATCGATGAACGGGGTGACCTCGGCCTGCACGAGCGCGGCGGCGTAGGCGCGGCGCGCCCCCTCCTCCCCACGTGCGCCGGCCTGATGGCGCACCTCGACCCGGATGTTTCCGGCCAGCCGGGCGAGCGCGTGGGGCACGACGCTGTTGAGCCGTGCGGCGCCCTGGCTTCCACCGACCACGAGGATGCGGATCGCGCCGCTCCGGTAGGCAAAGCGCACCGCGGGCGGCGGGAGCGAGGCGATTTCGGTGCGCACGGGATTGCCGATCTGGTGCGCGACCACGCCGCTCCCGAACGCGCCCGGGAAGGCCGTGTAGACCTCGCGCGCCAGGCGCGCCAGGCAGCGGTTGGTCATTCCTGCAATCGCATTTTGCTCATGGATCAGGAGCGGGCGGCGCGCGAGCCACGCGGCCACGCCCCCGGGGCCCGACACGTAACCGCCCAGTCCCACGACCACGGTGGGCCGATGGCGGCGAATGATCGCCAGCGCCTCAAAC
The DNA here is from genome assembly GCA_963795685.1 of uncultured Gammaproteobacteria bacterium. Lineage (GTDB taxonomy): Bacteria > Pseudomonadota > Gammaproteobacteria > Steroidobacterales > Steroidobacteraceae > FEN-1191. The sequence goes on along the minus strand of CAWCJE010000007.1, from coordinate 154,942 downwards.
AGCGATTGAACCAGGCGCACGGGTGCGGCGAGCCAGGTCAGCATGGTCTTGCCCCGAAGGCCCGAGACGCTCAGCCACTCGATCGGAATATTTTCAGCCGGCACCAGGCGCGCCTCCATGCCCCGGCGCGTGCCGAGCCACACGATCTGCCAGGAGCGCGTGCGCAGTTCGCGCGCCAGCGCGAGGGCCGGGAACACGTGTCCACCGGTCCCGCCTGCCATGATCAGGGCCACCGGCGCACTCACGCATGCCGCCCGCGGGCCGCGCCGCGCGCACCGAGGGCCACTTCGTGATGCACGCGCAGGATCAGCCCCAGCCAGGCGAGCGCGACCAGCATGCTGCTGCGCCCGTAGCTCATCAGCGGGAGCGTGAGTCCCTTGGTCGGAAGCACTCCCATGTTCACGCCGATGTTCACGAACGCCTGCACCAGCAACCACAGCCCAAAGCCCGAGGCGAGGTAGGCGTGGAATTTCATGTTGCCGTCGTGGGCGCGCCGCGCGAGTGCGAACACGCGCCAGGCGAGGGCCAGAAACAAGCCCAGCGTCAGCACGACGCCGGCCAGCCCCAGTTCCTCGGCCAGCACCGCGAACAGGAAATCGTTGTGGGCCTCGGGCAGGTAGAACAGTTTCTGCACGCTGGCGCCGAGCCCGACGCCGAACCACTCCCCGCGGCCGATGGCGATCAGCGATTGCGTGAGCTGGAATCCGGTGTTGTAGGGATCGGCCCAGGGATCGAGAAACCCGGTCACGCGGCGCATGCGGTAATCGGAGAACATCACCAGCGCCGACATCGCCGCACTGGCGCCCACCACCGCGACCACGACCCAGCGAAGCTGCGCGCCGGCGAGGAACAGAAGTCCAAAACCGGTGACGAACAGCACGGTGGCCGCCCCAAGGTCCGGTTCGGCCAGCAGCAGGATTCCGAGCACCACCAGGAGCCCTAAGGGTTTGACCAGTCCACCGATGCTGCCGCGCAATGCGGTTTCAAAACGCACGCAGTACTGCGCGATGTAGATCAGCGCGAGCACGCGCGCCGCCTCGGAGACCTGGAAGTTGATTCCCGGAAAGCGCAGCCACCGGCGTCCGCCATTGACCACGTGCCCGAGTCCGGGGATCAACACCAGCACCAGCAGGACTCCGGCGGCGATCAGCAGGGCCGGTGCGATGCGCTCGATGACCGCGATCGGGATCAGGAATACGGCGCCCGCGAGGGCCAGGCCCGAGGCGACGATCACCAGCTGGCGTTCGAGATAGGCGAAAGGATCCCCGCTCTCGTGCGCGGCGGTGGTGACCGAGGCGGAGGTCACCATGACCAGTCCGAGCAGCAGGATCGAGGCGGACAGAAGCAGGATCAGCGGATCAAGGCGCAGCAGTGGGCCGCGCTCGGCTGAGCGGTGGACCGGTGAGGCCAGCTCGTTCATGGGCTGAGCCCCCGTACGGCGGCCGCGAACGCCTCACCGCGATGGGCGTAGTCGCGGAACATGTCAAAGCTTGCGCAGGCCGGCGAGAGCAGCACGGTATCGCCCGCGCGCGCGTGCTGCGCGGCCTGCTGCACCGCCGCCTCAAGGCTGGCGCAATAATCAATCGTGCAGCTCCCTTCCAGTGCAGCACCGAGCAGCCGAGCATCGCGCCCGATCAGCAATGCGCGCCGCGCCTTGCCGCGAAGCGCCGCGGCCAGCGGTGTGAAGTCCTGTCCCTTGCCCTCGCCTCCGGCGATCAAGATCAGCGGGCCGGAAAACCCCGACACCGCCGCGAGTGTCGCCCCGACGTTGGTCCCCTTCGAATCATCGACGTAGCGCACCTGGGCCCGGTCGGCCACCCATTCGGTGCGATGCGGGAGTCCCGGGAATTCGCGCAACACCTCGAGCATCGCGGGGCGAGGGAGCCTTAGGGCTTCACCGAGGGCAAGAGCGGCGAGCGCGTTGGCGGCGTTGTGGCGGCCGGTCAGCTTGAGGTCCTCGAGCGCGAGCAGGCGTTCATCGCCGCGCGCGAGCCACTCGCGACCGGCGTGGGGCTGCAGGCGGTACTCGGCACTGCTCGCCTGATCGAGCGAAAAACGCAACCGGCGGTGCGCCAGGGTGCCCATCGCGGCAACGTTCGGATCATCGGCGTTGAGCACGGCGGTTCCACAGCGCCGGAAGATGCGCGCCTTGGAGGCGGCGTAGTCCTCGAGCGTCGCGTAGCGATCCAGGTGATCGGCGCTCAGATTCAGCACCGTCGCGGCCACGAGCGTGAGGGACTCGGTGGTCTCGAGCTGGTAGCTGGATAGCTCCAGCACGTAGAGCTCGACGCCCGGCTCCAGCAGCTCGAGCGCCGGTTCGCCCAAGTTTCCGCCCACGCGCGTGCGCCGGCCGGAGCGCTCGGCCATCAGGCCCACCAGCGTGGTCACGGTGCTTTTGCCGTTCGTGCCGGTGATTCCCACCACCGGTGCGCGCACCGCGCGCGCAAACAGTTCGATATCCCCGAACACCGGCACGCCCCGCGCACGCGCCGCATCGAAGAACGCGCCGCGCGCCGCCAGGCCCGGGGAAACCACGATCGCATCGGCGCCATCGAGCAGTTTCGCATCCAGCGCGCCGGTGCTCACCGTCACTTCGGGGGCCAGCGCGCGGAGCTCTCCGAGGGCCGGCGGCGCCGCGCGCGTGTCGGCGACGGCCACCGCCGCCCCGTGCGCGCGCAGGTATCGCACCACCGACAGGCCGGTCCGCCCCAGGCCGACCACCACGGTTCGCGGCGCGCTGTGGGGTGCGGCGCTCATCGCAGTTTCAGGGTGGCGAGTCCTGCAAGCACCAGCAGGATGCTGATGATCCAGAATCGCACGATGATCTTCGGCTCGGCCCAGCCCTTGAGCTCGAAGTGGTGATGGAGCGGCGCCATCCTGAAGATGCGCTTGCCGGTCATCTTGAACGAGGCGACCTGCAGGATGACCGAGGCCGTCTCAAGCACAAAGATGCCGCCCATCAGGAGCGTGACGATCTCCTGGCGGACGATAAAACCCACGCAGCCGAGAGCGGCCCCGAGCGCGAGCGCCCCGATGTCGCCCATAAAGACTTGCGCCGGGTAGGCGTTGAACCACAGGAACCCCAGCCCGGCACCGACGATCGCGCTGCAGAACACGGCCAGCTCGCCCGCGCCGGGCACGGCGGTGATCTGCAGGTAGTTGGCGAACACCGCATTGCCGGTCAGGTAGGCAAAAATCGCCAGCGCCCCGGCCACCATGACCGTGGGACCGATCGCCAGGCCATCGAGCCCGTCGGTGAGGTTCACCGCGTTGCTCATGCCCACGATCATCAGGTAACCGAGCATTACGAAACCGCCGGCGCCCAGCGGCCAGGCCACGCTCTTGAAGAACGGCACGTGGAAGGCCGCCACCGTGGCGGTGTGCGCCAGCCGGTAGAGCAGGATGCCTGCGGCCAGGCCGAGCACGGACTGCCAGAAATATTTCCAGCGTGCGATCAGCCCGCGCGAGTTTCCGACCACCAGCTTGAGGTAGTCATCGTAGAAGCCGATCAGCCCGTAGCCGAGCGTGATGCCTAAGGCGATCAGCACGAAACGATTGACCAGATCTCCCCATAACGTCGTGGTCACCACGACCGCAAAGATGATCAGCATGCCGCCCATCGTCGGCGTGCCGGCCTTGGGCAGGTGCGATCGGGGCCCGTCATCGCGCACGATCTGGCCGATCTGGTAGCGCGCCAGCCGCGAGATCATGAACGGACCCACCAGCAGCGCGATGGCCATGGCTGACATCGCCGCGAGGATCGAGCGCAACGTCAGGTACGAGAACACGTTGAACACCGAGTAGTGCACGGCCAGGTGCTTGGCGGCCCAGTACAGCATCAGCCGGCCTGCCGCGCCGCGCCCGCGCCCGTCAGTGAGGCCACCAGTCGCTCGAGCCGGTTGACACGCGAGCCCTTGACCAGCAATCGCACCTCACCGGGCACCGCGCCTCCGAAGGCGCGCACCAGCGCATCGATGTCCGTGTAGCTCTCAGCGCCCGCCCCAAAGCTCTCGGCGGCCAGGGCGGCGAGCGGGCCGAAGGTGAAAAGGCGCTCCACTCCGAGCGAGCGCGCGAGCGTGCCCATCTCGCGGTGACTGGCCGGGGCGAAGCGGCCCAGCTCGGCCATGTCGCCCAGCACCAGCCAGCGGCGGCCCGGCAGGTCGGAGAGCACTTCGAGGGCCGCGTGCGCCGAACTGGGATTGGCGTTGTAGGTGTCATCGATCAGCCACGCCCCTCCGGGGAGCGGGTGAAATTGCAACCGCCCGGCGACCGAGCGCACCGCGCCTAAGCCCTCGCTGACTTGGGCGAGGCTCGCGCCTGCGGCCATGGCGGCGGCGGCCGCGGCGAGCGCGTTGTACACGTTGTGACGCCCGGCCAGGGCGAGTGCCACAGGCACGGTGCCCAGCGGGCACTTCAAGTCAAAACGCGTCATGAACCCTTCGGGGCCCACATCGAGCCGGAGCGACAGCGCGCACACCCCGGCATCTGCGGCGAGCCCGAAAGTCACCACGCGGGCGCGCGTGAGCTCGCGCCACATCGGCGCGTAGGTGTCATCGGCGTTGATGATCGCCGTTCCGCTCGCCTCGAGCCCGGCCACCATTTCGCCCTCCGCCTGCGCCACGCCTTCCAGGCTTCCAAAACCCTCCAGGTGTTCCGCGCCGGCGTTGGTGATCAGCCCCACGTCAGGGCGTGCGAGTCGCACGAGCTCGGCCACTTCGCCGGCCCGATTGGCGCCCATCTCGATGACCGCGCTCCGGTAGCCTTCGTGCAGACGCAGCAGCGTCAGCGGTACGCCCAGGTGATTGTTCAGATTTCCCTTCGTCGCCAGGCATTCGCCGCGGCGCGCGAGGATGGCGGAAAGCATTTCCTTGGTGGTGGTCTTGCCGTTGCTTCCGGCCACGCCCAAGACCGGCGCGTCAAACGCCGCGCGCCACGCACCGCCTGCCTGCGCCAAGGCGCGCGCCACATCGCCGACCAGCACCTGCGGAAGCGGCACATTGATCTTGCGGCTGACGACGGCGCCGGCCGCGCCGGCGGCCGCCGCGGCGCCGACGAATTCATGCCCGTCGGTGTGCTCACCGGGCAGCGCCAGGAACAAGTCGCCCACGCCGATCTTGCGCGAGTCGATCAGGACGTCCGCAAATTCCGCATCGGCGCCCTCCAGGCGCCCGCCGCACGCGCGGGCAAACTGTGACGAGCGTGCGCTTCATGCCGCACCCCGCGCGCCCAGTGCGGCGCGAACCTGCGCCAGATCGCTGAATGCGCGCCGGCGATCCCCGATCAGCTGGTAATCCTCGTGCCCCTTGCCGGCCACCAGCACCACATCGCCCGCGCTCGCCGCGCTGATCGCTCCGGCAATCGCCGCGGCCCGATCGTGTTCTACGTGCGCGAGCTCGGGATGGCGAAGGCCGCCGAGGATCTCCGCCACGATGCGCTGGGGATTCTCTCCGCGCGGATTATCGTCGGTGACGTAGAGTTCGTCGGCGAGCGTCTCGGCCACCTGCCCCATCTGCGGACGCTTGCCACGATCCCGATCGCCCCCGCATCCGAACACGCACAGCAACCGTCCGGCGCAGTGCGCGCGCGCGGCGCGCAACGCGCTGTCGAGCGCATCGGGCGTGTGAGCGTAGTCGACGATTCCCAGCGGCAGCGCACCGCCGCCGACCACCTGCATGCGCCCGGGCGGGGCCTGGCACTGCGCAAGAGCACTGCAGGCGGCCTCCAGCGCCATGCCGTTGGCCAGCAACACGCCCAGCACGGTGAGCAGATTATCGACATTGAAATCCCCGATCAGGGGACTGCGCAGCAGCGCCTTTCCCCAACTGGTGTCGAGTGCGATCTCGAGCCCCTGGGGCTGATGAGCGCTGCGCAGCGCGCGGATGTAGCGCGCCCCGGGCACGCGCTCGGCCGGATCGGTGCGCCGGCCGGTCACAATCAACGGTGAATCGGCCGGCGCGCGCGCGGCCAGCTCCAGACCCAGCGGATCGTCGACGTTGATGACCCGGGCACTTAAGGTCGGCCATTCGAACAGCCGGCTTTTCGCGGCGGCGTAGTTCTTCAGGTCACCGTGATAGTCCAGATGATCGCGGCTCAGGTTCGTGAATACCGCCACATGGAAGCGCACGCCCGCGCAGCGGTGCTGATCGAGCGCGTGTGATGAGACTTCCATCGCCACGGCGAGCGCGCCCTCATCGCGCAACTGCGCGAGCTGCCGGTGCAGGCTCACGGCATCGGGGGTGGTGTGCGTGCCGGCGACTACGTGCCCCGCCACACCCAAGCCCAGGGTGCCGAGGTAAGCGCAGGGACGCCCGCTGGCATTGAGCGCCTCGGCCAGGAGCCAGGCGCAGGTGGTCTTGCCGTTCGTTCCGGTGATGCCGGTGACCGCAAGGCGCGCGGAAGGGGCTCCAAAAAACCGATCGGCAATAAAGCCGGCCTGCGCGGACAGTTCCGGAACCGCCACCACCAGCACGGAGGCCGGCAGCTGCGGCGCATGGACACCGGGGGCCGGTTCCCACAACACCGCACGTGCGCCGGCGTCGACCGCGGCGCGCGCGAAATCAAGCCCATGATGGCTCCGTCCGCGACAGGCGAGAAAAGCCGCGCCCGGGCGCACCTGGCGGCTGTCGAGGGTGAGGTCCGCCACTTCGACATCGTCGGGCACATCGATCCCGCCGCCCAGCAACGCCTTGAGCGGACGCCACACCGGCTCGGTCGAACCCTGATGGGCGTGCAGGTTCATCGACGCGCCACCTGGGTTCCGGAATTGACCGCGCCGCCCGTCGGGCGGGCGCTGCTGGCATCCGGTGGCACGCCGAGAAGGCGCAATGAGCCGCCCACCACCGCGGAGAACACCGGCGCGGAGACATCACCCCCGTAGTACTTGCCCGCGCTCGGCTCATCGATCACCACCACGGCGGCGAGCCTGGGGTTGCTCACCGGCGCCACGCCTCCGAACACGGCGACGTAACGGTTTTGCGAATAGCCTCCGTCCACCGCCTTCCACGCGGTGCCGGTTTTGCCAGCAATGCGGTAGCCGGGTATGGCGGCCAGCTTTCCGGTGGCCCCGGGCATCGTGATCACCGACTCGAGCAGGTGCAGGAGCGATGCGCATACCGGGCCGGCGAGCACGCGATTGCCCTCCACGGGCCCATCCACGCGCAGCATCGAGACCGGGCGACGCAACCCCAGCGCACCGAGCGTCGCGTAGGCCTGCGCGAGCTGGAGCGGAGTCACCGACAGGCCATAGCCGTGCGACATGTTTCCGATCAGCACGTTCCGCCAGTGGGAGTAGTTGGACAGCTGGCCGGCCGACTCGCCTGGAAAGCCGCTTGCGGTGACCTGCCCAAAGCCGAGCGCATCCAGGGTGCTCCAGATCTGCTTGGGCTCGAGCGAGAGCGCCAGGTGCGCCATGCCGACGTTGGATGAAAACGCCAGCACGGTGGCCAGCGGGATCGAACCGAAGTTGTGCTCGTCGTGGATCATCGAGGTGCCGACCTGGATGTAACCCGGGCTGGTGTCGATGATGCTGTCGGCCTGATAACGCCCCGAGGCCAGGCCCGCGGCGACGAAGAAGGGCTTGATGCTCGAGCCGGGTTCGAACAGATCCGTGGCGGCGCGGTTCCGGTAGAACGCCGGACTGAGCTGGCGGCGGTCGTTCGGGTTGAAGTTCGGCTGGTTGACCATGGCCAGCACTTCGCCGGTGCGCACATCCAGGACAACCACCGAACCGGAGCGCGCGCGGTTGTCGCGGATGGCGGCCTTCAGCTCGCGGTAGGCCAGGTACTGGATGCGCAGGTCGATGCTGAGCTTCAGTTCGCGGCCCGGGCGCACGGCGCGGATGCTCTCGACGTCCTCGACGTGATTCCCCTGGCTGTCCTGGATGACGCGCTTGGAACCGTCCTCCCCGCCCAGCCAGTTATCAAACGCGAGTTCCGCGCCTTCCTGGCCGGTGTCATCCACGTCGGTAAAGCCGAGCAGATGCCCGGTCACCTCGCCCGCCGGATAGTAGCGGCGGTATTCGCGCGCCAGGTTGACGCCGTTGATCTGCAGTTGCCGGACCTTGCGCGCATCGGCCGGCTGGAGCCCGCGCGCGAGGTACATGAATTCACGGTCCTGGCCGGTGCTCACGCGCCCGACCAGATCGTGCAGGTCCACGTTGATCGCCTTGGCCAGGCGCGGGAGCTGTTCGGTGTTGCCCGAGAGCTCGCGCGGGTTGACCCACACCGAATCCACCGGCGTACTGACGGCCAGGGGCTCGCCAAAGCGGTCCGTGATCGTGCCGCGGTGCGCGACGATCGCCGCCACGCGCGTAAAGCGCGCCGCGCCCTGACCGGCCAGGAAGCGGTGCTGCACCAGCTGCAATTGCACGGCGCGGCCGACGAGTGCAGCTCCGATCGCCAGCATCAGGCCGAAAACCAGCCCCAGACGCATGCGAAATGAAATCGGCCGGGCGCTTCGATCCGTGCGCGCGTGTGCGCTCTTGCGCATCGAACCCACGCGGGTCATGGAGTGGGAATCTCGACGTCGTTCGAAGCCGGAATGCGCATCTGCAGTTTGGTGCTGGCAACGTTCTCGACGTAGGCGTAGGTGGACCAGAAGCTTTGCTCGATCTGGAGCCGCCCCCACTCCGCCTCCAGCTCATCGCGCCCGCTGTTGAGATGCTCGAGCTCGACGAACAACTCGCGCGCACGATGCTTGCAGTAGATCGCTCCCGTGGCCGAGCCAAGCACGCCCACCCACAGCAGCGGCATGGCCATCCACAGCGCCTTACCGGACAGGGGCGTCACTGCGCCACCGGGCCAAGAAATTCCGCGACGCGCAGCAGAGCACTGCGCGCGCGCGGATTGAGGGCCACTTCGGCGGCGCTGGCGCGTTGCTTGCGCCCGATGCGCCGCAGTCGCGGCAAGGCAGTGGCAGGAATCACCGGTAAGCGAGCCAGCAACGGATCGACGTTGCTGTGCTCATCGAAAAAATCGCGGACCACGCCATCTTCGAGGGAATGGAAACTGATCACCGCCAGGCGCCCGCCGGTGGCAAGCAGCGTCAGGGACTGCTCCAGCGCGCGCCTGAGCTGGCCGAGTTCATCGTTGATCATCATCCGCAGCGCCTGGAAGGTGCGGGTCGCCGGATGCTTGCCCGGCTCGCGCACCGGCACGGCGCGCTGGATCAGCGCGGCGAGCTGCGCAGTGCGTGTCAGCGGCGCGCTCGCACGCTCGCGCTCGATGGCGCTTGCGATGCGGCGTGCAAAACGTTCCTGCCCGAAGCTGGCGATCACGTTTCGCATTTCCTCGAACGTGGCCCGAGCGAGCCAGTCGCTGACGGGTTCGCCGGATCCAGGATCCATGCGCATGTCGAGCGGGCCGTCCTTCTGGAAGCTAAAACCGCGCGCCGCATTGTCCAGTTGCGGCGAGGAGACGCCGCAGTCGATGAGGATGCCGTCGTACACGCGCACGGGCGAGTTCGACGCGCGCAGCAGCGCCGCCAGCTCGCCAAAGACTCCATGCACAAACGCAATACGCCCTTCCGATGCGAAGCGCGCGCGGCCCGCGGCGATGGCCTCGCGATCGCGGTCGATTGCGATGAGGCGTCCTTGCGGTCCGAGGGCGGCGAGGATGCGCTCGCTGTGGCCGCCGCGCCCGAACGTCGCGTCCACGTAGTGGCCGGCCGGGCGCACGGCAAGAGCTGCAAGCACCTGATCGACAAGCACCGGTTTGTGCTCATCCAAACTCCCCGCCCTGGCGCACCTGACCTGCGGCCTCTAGAGCGACAATGAATCGAGATCGGCCGAGAGGTTCCCGGTCGAGTCATCGCTCTTGAGCCAGAAGTCGCGCCTTTCCATCCAGCGCGCTTCGTCCCACAATTCGAGGCGCCCCCCCTGGCCAATCAGCATCGCGTGGCGCTGGAGCCCCGCGAATTCACGCAATTCGGCGGGCAAAAGGAGCCGCCCGTGGCCGTCGAGCTCGATGTCGGTGGCGTGACCGACCATCAGCCGCTGGAGGCGTCGGGCCTGGGGTTGGAACGTGGGCAGCGCCATGAGCTTGCGCTCGATCTGCTCCCATTCGGGCAACGGGTAGATCAGCAGGCAGGGATCGCGGTCGACCGTGATGACCAGTTGGCCGCCACAATGCTCACGCAGCCGCTCCCGGTGGCGGGTTGGCATGACCAACCGACCCTTGTCGTCGACCGTGAGCTTTGTTGCACCGCGAAACATGTGATTGACGGGCAAAATCGCCCATCTGCCCCCACTTTTTCCCACTTGGCGCCACTATAGGAATCGACGCCCTCATGTGTCAATGGCTTTACGGTGAAATTATTCCTATCCCACAAAGACTTACGCTCGAAACGGACCGGGTTGCGGAGGTGCCCGGACGGGATTTTCTTCTATCCTCATATCGATCAATTAGTTGCTTGAGTAACCTCCATTTAGAGTGAGAAAAAATAGGCAGCCGTCGGGACGGACAATGACGATCGGGGACCCTAAAAAGGACGATCGGCCCGAGTCGGCCTGCCCCAAGCGAAAGTGCGAAGCGGTAAGGCGCCCGACAGCAGGCTTTGCCTCCCCCTGAGGGTAAAAAAGGGCGCCCTCAGCGCCTCCTTGAGGCCCCTCAGTGCAAAAAACTCCGGATTTTCTGCCGACGCGCGCCCTGCTAACGGCGCAGGCTCACATTCGCTACTTTGTCCTGCGCATCCTTCTTCGGATCGGCACCAATCAGCATTTTCACCCCTGCAATTAGGCTGTTTTCGTTCTCCCAGATCTCGGCCTGCGTGGCTTCGAAACGCAACAACGCAAGATTCGGGTCCTCCTTTCCGCCCTCGTACCAGGCCGCGACAAAGCGGTTCCAAAGTCGATCGATGGTGGCCCGATCGTTGTGCTGATGCAGGGTGCCTTGCAGGCTGGCAAACAGGTCGTGCCCTTTGGCGGTAAACGTCGCGGTGGCGCGCTGAGCGGTCCCGAGTCGCTTGACGATCTGGTTGTCTTTTCCGGTGAAGAACCAGAGCGGGCTCTTTTCTCCTTCCGTTTGCGCGGTCATCGGACGTGTGTGCCCGCTCTCCGCGCCATCCAACCCGAGCATCACGATTCGATCCGAACTCAGTGCTTTCCACAATTTTCTTTCAAGTTCTTGCGGTGTCGACATAGCAGTTCCTTAAAGAGTGCGCGCTTACGGAGATAAGTAGATTATTTAAGGCTAGAGCGATCATCAGTGCGGATCTGTAAGACGGAATCGCTTTAGACGTAGCTGCATCAGCCACCGCTGTGATGACCCATCGGCCTACGCGAAATGCCGCAGCTGTCCTATGGTTCAGGCGAATGCACCGGCAAATACTTTTACGTCAACCCCGTGCCGCAGTCTGCGTCCGCCTCAGGGTGTGGATGATTCGTGGCGCACTATTTTCCCAATGCTAAAGAACAACCCTTCATGAAGAACACGAACTCGAAAGCCACCAAAAAATCCAAGGGCAGCGGCGCCACAGGTTCTGCCCTGGCCAGTGCCACCGGTGCGGGCTCGACCTCGAGCGGCCCCACCCACCCTTCCGCGCCCTCAAATGCGATGGCGGCGCACGCCGCGGACCAGCAAACCTTGGCTGCGGCCCTGCCCGCAAACCCGACCAAGCCGCGTGAATACGGCTATAAGAACGCCGTCGCGCCGGCGGAAGGAGGCACTGTAAAGATGCCCACCCCCACGGCTGGCGCCGGTACATTGAGCGAAAAGAACGAATCGGAAAAAACCGCTGCGGCGGCCATCGATCCCGTCAGTATCGAGGGGGCGCTCGCTCGAGTTCGGGTGAACTCCGCTGATCAGACGCTGACCACCAACCAGGGCGTGGCGGTGTCGGATAACCAGGCCTCGCTGAAAGCCGGACTGCGCGGGCCTACGCTCCTCGAAGACTTCATTCTCCGCGAGAAGATCACGCACTTCGACCACGAGCGGATACCGGAGCGGGTCGTGCACGCTCGCGGCTCGGGAGCGCACGGCTTCTTCGAATGTTACAAGCCATTGACGAAACACACCAAGGCGGCCCCGTTCGCTGCACAGGGCAAGATCACGCCCGTGTTTGTCCGCTTCTCCACTGTGGCGGGGGAGCGCGGCTCGGTGGACACCGCCCGCGATGTGCGCGGGTTTGCCGTGAAGTTCTACACCGACGAAGGCAACTGGGACCTGGTCGGAAACAACATACCGGTCTTCTTCATCCAGGACGCGATGAAATTTCCCGATCTGGTGCACGCCGTCAAGCCTGAGCCTCACAACGCGATACCTCAGGCCGCCTCAGCCCACGACACGTTTTGGGACTTCGTGTCCCTGATGCCGGAGTCCACGCATATGCTGCTGTGGGTCATGTCCGATCGGGCGATTCCCCGCAGCTTGCGCATGATGCAGGGCTTTGGCGTGCACACCTTTCGACTCGTGAATGCCAAGGGCGAATCGGTCTTCTGTAAGTTCCATTGGAAACCGATCCTCGGCACTCACTCACTGGTGTGGGACGAGGCGGTGAAAATTGCCGGCGCAGACGCCGACTTCCATCGCCGGGACCTGTGGGAAGCGATTGAATCAGGGCACTACCCCGAATGGGAACTGGGCCTGCAGCTGTTCACCGAGGAGCAGGCCGACAGATTCAGCTTCGATGTGCTGGATTCGACCAAGTTAATTCCCGAGGAGCTTGTCCCGCTGACTCCGGTTGGCCGGATGGTGCTTAATCGCAATCCCGATAATTTCTTTGCCGAAACCGAACAGGTGGCGTTTTGCACGGCCCATGTCGTGCCCGGCATTGATTTCAGCAATGATCCCCTGCTGCTGGGCCGCCATCATTCGTACGTGGACACACAGATCTCGCGCCTGGGGGGTGCGAACTTCCACGAGCTGCCCATCAATGCCCCTCTGGCGGGGGTACACAATAACCAGCGCGATGGCATGCATCGTCAGGCCATACCCAGAGGCCGGGTGGCCTACGAGCCCAATTCGTTGGGTGGCGGCTGTCCTTTCCAGGCCGGCATGAAGGGCTTCGTATCCTTTCCCGACGCCATCACAACCAACAATGAGCCGGTCGACAAGGTGCGCGGCAAGCCTGAGAAATTCGCGGAGCATTACAACCAAGCGACGTTGTTCTTCGAAAGCCAAACCCCGGTGGAGCAGGCCCACATCGTCGCCGCGTTTCGCTTTGAATTGAGCAAGGTCACCGTCCCGGCGATCCGCTCGCGGATGGTCAGCTCACTGATGAACGTATCCGCTGATCTTGCGGGCAAGGTTGCCGAGGGCCTCGGAATGAAATTGCCCGCGGCCATGCCGCGCGCGGTCGCTCAGAAAGTCCCGAAACCAGAAGTTACTGCCTCCCCGCCGCTGTCGTTGATGGCGCGCCCCGGTGATGGCGGGATCGCCACGCGCAAAGTCGCGATCATGATCACCGACGGAATAAACGCCGAGGCGGTGGCCTCGGTTCACTCGGCACTGACAAAAGCCGGCGCGGTGACGCGGTTTTTAGGGGTGCGATTGGGATCGGTGCGCAGTGTTGAGGGCACCGGTGTCGAGGCGGACGCGACTTTGGAGAATTCCCCCTCGGTATTGTTCGATGGGGTGGTGTTGCCGGATGGCGCACAGGGGCTGGCGAAGTCCGGTCAAGCCGTTGAATTTATCAAAGATCAATTCCGGCACTGCAAAACCATTCTGGTCATGGGGGCGTCCGTCGCGCTTCTGGAAAAGGCCGGCATCCCGCTGGAAAATCCCGATCCGGGTCTGCTGCTAACGGAGAAAGCGGCCAGTCCAAAGGCCTTCATGGCGGCGCTTGCCAAACATCGTCACATTGAACGCGATCAGGACCCGCCGCTGATCTGAGCGGCCATTCCCGGCGCGACAGCCCCGCCGGAGGGGCGCCGACCGCGGCGTCCGCGATGACGGTGAAGAAGGAGAGCCGGCCGATAAGCCGGGTTCTGTCGTGGGCAATCATTCCTCTGGGATCCACGTCGCCGTGGGCCTCAAGCGGCCTACCCGGAAGCACGCGCAGGTCTGGCGCTGCGGTGTTGCCACCGCGACTTCCCTATTTGGCCTTGCTCCAGGTGGGGTTTGCCGTGCCGTCGGTGTTACCACCGCCGCGGTGCGCTCTTACCGCACCCTTTCACCCTTGCCAGCACCTTGCGGCGCTTCGGCGGTTTGCTTTCTGTTGCACTTTCCGTGGGCTCGCGCCCCCCAGGCGTTACCTGGCACCTTGACCCGCCGAGCCCGGACTTTCCTCCATCCCCGTCAAAGACCCCGAAGGGCCCCTCAAGGGAACAGCGATTGCCTGGCCGGCTCTCCAGCCACCCACGATACGGGCTCTAGTCCTGCTCTGCACCCTTATTGCGCGCCAGCTGCAGCGCCTGCTCGTAGGCGCGTTGGCGGGGCACGCCCGAGAGCTGCGCGGCCACGGCGGCCGCACGCGCGGGCGGCAGATCCTTCAAAAGGAGCGGCAGTGCCCGGGCCAAGAGCTGCGCGTCCCCGTCCGCGGAAGCCACAGCGCCGGCCACGACGATCGTGATCTCCCCGCGCGCGAAGTCCTTCTCCTGAGCGGCGCGTTGCGCCAGTTCCGCCAGGCTCCCCCGATAGACGGTCTCGTACATTTTGGTCAGCTCACGCGCCACCACCGCGGCGCGCTCGCCGCCGAAGGCGGCGGCCATGTGCTGCAAAGTCTTGCCGATCCGGTGCGGCGCCTCAAACAACACCATCGTGCGCGTCTCCATCGAAAGGCGGCCCAGCGCGGCCTGGCGTTCACCGCTTCGCGTCGGCAGGAATCCCTCGAACACGAACCGATCGGTCGGGAGCCCGGCGACGGAAAGTGCCGCGGTCACCGCCGATGGTCCCGGGATCGTACGCACCGGCACACCCGCGGCGGCCGCGGCCCGCACCAGGACGAAACCAGGATCCGACAGCAAAGGCGTGCCGGCATCGCTGATGAGCGCCATGATTTCCCCCTGCTGGAGCCGTGCCAGGAGCGAGGCGACGCGACTCGCCTCGTTGTGATCGTGAAGCGAAAGCAGGGGCCGCGCGATTCCGAAGGCGCTCAGCAACGTTGCGCTGTGCCGGGTGTCCTCGGCCAGCACCAGGTCGGCCGCGCGCAGGCTCTCGATGGCGCGAGGGCTCAAATCGGCGATGTTGCCAATCGGCGTCGCCACGACATCGAGCCTGCCCACACCGCCTGCCACTATAATCACCTGCCCACGTTTTGATCGCCTAGCTTGCCGGGCGCGGTGCCTCAGATGCAAACACGTCCTTCTCGGGAATTCTCTTCGCGCTGCGCGCTCGCCGCCGTGGCGATGCTGGGCGCGCTTGCGGCCTGTTCGAGCTTTCCCAAGGCCACCTTTCCGGGCGGCCCGCCGCCGCCCCCGGCGGCTGGCCCTCCCGCGCCGGCCCCGGGCAATGCGCGCGAGCAGGCGGCCGCCCACCTGGATGAAGCCGCGCGCCGCGCGAATGCGGCGGACCAGCCGGGGCTCCAACTGCAGGCCGCCCGCGCCTGGCTGCAGGCCGGACGAGCCGCCGATGCCACGCGCAACCTCCGCGCCATCACCGGGACCTTGAGCCCCGCGCAGCTCACCGAACGTCGGGTGATCGAGGCGGACATCGATCTGGCCAACGGCCAGGCGCAACGCGCGTGGCAGAAGATCAGCGCCATCCCGGAACCCACCGGCACGCCGCTCGCGCCGCAGTATTTCGCCAGTCGCATGCGCATCGCCTTGGCGGCCGGACGCCCGGTCGATGGCGTGCGCGCGGAAATGTCCGCTGAGCGGCTCGCGGCCAATGCCACGGACCTTCACGCCATGCGCTCGGAATTACTCTCGCTCCTGCGCGATGCGCGCAGCCGCGGCGTCAAGCTCGAACCCGAGTCCAGCCAGGATCCGGTGGTGCGTGGCTGGCTTGATCTGGGCGCGATCGCGGTGGCCGGCGGGGGCGCCTCGCTCAACGGCGGGGCGGATGCCGCGCGCTGGCGCGCCCGTTACCCGAATCATCCGGCCACCGAGCTTCTGGCCGGCGCGATCCCATCGCCCTTGCCGATCGTCTCGCAGCTGCACAAGATCGCGCTGCTCCTGCCGGTCAGCGGCCAGGCGGCCGGGTACGCCGCGACGATTCACGCGGGCTTTGATTACGCCCTGCAGCAGTTGCCCGCCGACACCCGCCCGCAGGTGCAGGTGTATGACACCGGCGTCGTCACGGTCGATGAGGCGCTGCGCGCGGCGCGCGCCGAGGGGGCGGACTTTGTGGTGGGACCCCTGACGCGCCAGGAAGTGGACATCGCCGCGGCCTCCTCCCCGGCCGTGCCGATGCTGGCCTTGAATTTCCTCAGCGCGGGGCGCGCGGCTCCCTCGGGCATGACCCAGTTCGCGCTCTCGCCCGAGGAGGAGGCGCGCGAGGTGGCCTTGCGCCTGCTGGCCGCCGGCCAGAAGCGCGGCGTGGCCCTGGCCCCGACCGGTGATTGGGGGACTCGCGTGATGGCGGCCTTCAAGCAGGAACTGCTGTCGGGCGGCGGAACGCTGGTGACGCAGTCGGTCTACGATCCGTCCGAGCACGACTTCGCCACCCCGATTCGCACGGTGCTGGGGACGGATCAGAGTTACGCGCGCCGGCTCCGGCTGCAAGCGGTGCTGGGTCAGAAATTTGAGTTCGAGCCCCGCGGGCGGACGGACGTCAATTTTATCTTCCTGCCGGCCCAACCGGCCGCGGCGCGCTTGCTTCGACCGCAACTTCGATTCCAGTACGCGGGCGATGTGCCCGTCTATGCGACCAGCGATGCCTACGCCGCCGATGGCGGCGTCGCCAACCAGGATCTGGACGGCCTCATTATCCCGGCCATGCCCTGGCTGGTGCCCGACAGCGGCGCGGCCTCAGCGCTCCGAGCCACAGTGGCCGCTCAGTCGGGCGAGAACACGGTGTGGCAATCGGGCCTGTACGCCTTCGGATACGACGCCTGCCAACTTGCGATCGCGCTGGTCGCGGCCGGACGGAGCGGACATCCGCTGCACGTGGCAGGCCTGACCGGTGATCTGACCCTGACCGCGGACGGACGGATCCATCGTGAACCGGCCTGGGCGCGCATCAACCGAAGCGGCGAGCCGCAGCTGCTGATCGGTCCGGCCGCCCCCAACGAGTAGGGCTCTCGGGGGTGGCCGGCGCCAACAGCGGGCGCGCTATAAAAAATTGTGCGGCCAGATCATCGTGCGCCACATGTGCGCGACCGGTGAATTGTCGAACCCCAAGCCCTCTTCGGGTTGCTTGAAGTTCCGGCCGATGATGTCGGTGAACTGCTCCGGGTCGACGTCCCACCCTTCCTGGAAGCCATAGACGTCATAGAGCGTGATCAGTCGCGAACTCATGTACCAGCGGTGCTGGCGCGCCTCCTGGTGGGCAAGGCGCAGGTACTCGAGGGGCTGGTAGTCGGCACCGAAGAACGCGTTGTACGAGTCCGGATACTTAAAGCCCACCGATTCATCGGCGAAGTAGCGCAGCGCCTGGTGGAATTTCACCGACCAGCTGATCTCCTCGCTGACATAGGGGGCAATCATCTGCGCTCCCCAGTAACCGTGGTCGGTGCGAAGCAGTGCGCCGTTGGCAATGTCATGGAGCAGGCAGGCCATGACGATCTTCTCTTCCTGGCCCGCATCGAGGGCGAGCTTCGCACACTGCAGCAGATGCATGAATGCGATATCGGAGAAGCGGTAGTGAAAGAAATCCAGCAATGTCGGTCGCTTCGGCATCACCGGCAGCTCGGGATTTTGCCCCATCATGAACACGGCGCCCGACTCGCGCATGCGCCTGAGCATCGGGGCCTCAGGATGGTTTGTGCGCTGGCCCACCAGCGCGACCGGCTGGGGCAGGATCATGCGTTCCCTTCCGGCCTGCGGGCACTCATCGGGCCTCAGGAATACACCCGGCTTCCTTCTGTTCATGGGGAAAAGTCTCCGCGAGATCGGTGGCTCGGAAAGAATCGTCGTGCGAGCGCGAAGCGGCCAGATCCACGCCGTTCTTGCGCGCGGGCCGGCGGGTTCTGGGGGCTACTTCACTACCGTGAGCTTGGCGCGGCGCATCTCGCCTTTGACGGGAGTGGCGGGCGAGCCCGCCTCGGCGGGCGGAGGCGCGTCGGGCTCACTCTCATTGAACACCATGCCCTCGCCCGTCTCGCGCGCGTAGATGCCCAGCACCGCGGCCATCGGCACGCGCACGTGATGCACGACACCGGCGAAGCGGGCGTCGAATTCGATCCCGGTGTTGAGCAGCTGCAGGCGCTGCGTGGCGTTGAGCGAGACGTTCAGGACGATTTTGCCGTCCTTGATGTAGGCGTTGGGAACCTCCACGCCACTGCGTCCCGGCATCGACGATGATGTGCGGGGTGAAGCCCGCATCCCCCATCCACTCGTGCATCGCGCGCAGCAGGTAGGGGCGGCGCGAGAGGCCGGTGCCGGCATCGTCCGAGAGGCTCATCCACCGCTCCCCCTTTCGATCTCGACCTCCGAGAGGCTGGCTCGCATCGAGGGGCGCGCCAGGATCATGGCCGCGTATTTGGCCATCGCCTGCGCCTGGGGCGGCAGCTCGATTTCGTAGCGGCGCATGCGCCAGATCATCGGTGCGATCGTGGCATCGACCACCGAGAATTCGTCGCTCAGAAAGAACGGCTTGATCTTAAACAGGTCCGCGCTCTCGAGCATGCTGTCGAGCAGCTCCTTCTTGAGCTTGGCCTGGCTCTTGCGATCCGGCTCGCGCTCGATCTGCTCGGCCAGCCCGTACCAATCGCGCTCCACGCGATACATCGCCAGCCGAAATTGCGCGCGCAGCACCGGATCGACCGGCATCAGCGGCGGGTGCGGAAAGCGCTCGTCCAGGTAATCGATGATGACGCGGGCGTCGTAGAGCACCAGGTCGCGATCGACCAGCGTCGGCAGGCTCCGGTAAGGGTTCAGATCGAGCAGGTCCTCCGGATAGCGGCCCGGCACCACGCTGATGATGTCAATCTCGTTGGCTTTTTCAGCCAGCACGACGCGCACCCGATGACTCTGGGGTTCGTCGGGAGCGGAAAACAGAGTCATGACTGAACGTCGGCTAGCCATAACTTTCAGGGATCCTGCTGCCGACGCGGCCGTAACGCCACGCCTGCAAAATTAATGCACGTCCTTCCAATATTCCTTCTTGAGCTGCCACGCCATCCACGTGAACAACAGCAGGAACAGCACCACCCACACCCCGATGCTGCGCCGCTCGACCTGCGCCGGTTCCCCGACATAGTCGAGAAAATTGACGATGTCGCGCACGAAGCCATCGAACTGCTCCGGGCTCAGCTGGCCCGGGCTGAGGGTGACGAAATGATCGAACTGCTTGTTCTTGAACACCGCGGCCTTGACTCCCTCGAGCTCCGAGAGCACCGCGGGCATGGCCGGGTTGTTGAGCACCAGGTTGTTGCTGCGCGTGGGTCGCGAAGGATCGAGGTAGAAGGTCTTGAGGAACCGGTAGATCTTGTCCGGGCCCCGCGGGATCGGGCGATCAGCGACAGGTCGGGCGGTTCCTTGCCGAACCAGGCCACGGCATCGGCCGGGGCGATGCTGGCCTGGAAGTAATCGGCGGGGGTCGCCCCGGCCGGGAGCAGGTAGGTCTTGAGCTGCTCGTTCGGGAATCTTCAAGGTCCTTGGCCATGCGCGAGTAGCGCATGTACTTCATCGAATGGCAGCCCGAGCAATAGGCGACGAAGTTGCGCGCACCGCGCTGGAGCGAATCGGTGTTGGCGACCTCGTTTCCCGCCGCCCATACCTGCCAGTCCACGGGCGCCGGAGTGCTCCTCGGCCGCGCAGGCCCCCTGCAGCCTCTGGCCGAAGCCCAGCACGAGAATCGCGAGGGCGGAATTACGCATGGAAGCGCACTCTCTCAGGAACAGGTTTGGTGCGGTCGGCGCGCGAGTACCAGGGCATCAGCAGGAAGAAGGCGAAGTAGCCGATCGCGGCCACGCGCGCCGCCGTCACGTAGCCTCCGGTGGCCGGCTTGAGCCCCAGGTACATCAGCGTCAGGAACGAGACGGTAAAGAGGGCGAGGAATCCGCGAAACAGCATGCCCCGGTACCGCACCGACTTGACCGGCGAGCGATCGAGCCAGGGCAGGAAGAAGAAGGCCAGCACCGCGATCAGCAGCAGCAGCGCGCCCAGGCGCTGGTTGGGCACCGCGCGCAGGATCGCGTAGTACGGGGTGAAGTACCACGAAGGGGCGATGGGCTCGGGCGTGGACAGTGGATTGGCGGGCTCGAAGTTCGCCTCTTCCATGAACAGGTTCCCGAAGGTCGGGACGAAGAAGGCGACGATCGCAAACAGCGTCAGGAAAAACCCGATCCCGGCCACGTCCTTGACGGTGTAATACGGATGGAAGGGAATGCCATCGAGGGGCTTGCCGTCCGGGCCGCGCTTTTCCTTGATCTCGATGCCGTCCGGGTTGTTGGAACCCACCTGACGGAGCGCGACCAGGTGCAAGGCGACCAGCAGCAGCAGCACCAGCGGGATCGCGACCACGTGCAGCGCGAAGAAGCGATCCACGGTGGCATCGGCCACCCCGTAATCGCCGCGGATCCATTCCACCAGCCCAGGGCCCACGAGCGGGATGGTGCTAAACAGGTTGATGATCACCTGCGCGGCCCAGTAGGACATGTTGCCCCAGGGCAGCACGTAGCCCATAAACGCCTCGGCCATCAGCGCCAGATAGATGAACATGCCGAACAGCCACAGCAGTTCGCGCGGCGCCTTGTACGAGCCGTACATCAGCGCGCGGTACATGTGCAGGTAGATCACGATGAAGAACGCCGAGGCCCCGGTCGTGTGCAGGTAGCGGATCAGCCAGCCGTAGTCGACCTCGCGCATGATGTATTCGACCGAGTCGAACGCCGAGGTGTCGCCCACCTTGTAGAACATGGTCAGGAAGATGCCGGTAAACAGCTGCATCACCAGCACCACGAGGGCGAGGGACCCGAAGAAGTACCAGACGTTGAAATTCTTCGGCGCGTAGTACTCGAGCAGCTGCTCGCGCATGAATTTCTGCACCGGCAGGCGCTTGTTCAGCCAGCCCCAGAAGCCCGGCGTATAGGATGCGTCCTGGTTCGCCATCACGCCGCTCCTTGGGCGCTGTGCTCATCCTGGCCGATGATCAGCGTGTTCTCGTTGAGGAAGCTGTACGGCGGGATGCGCAGGTTCGTGGAGGCCGGCGAGCCGTTGAACACCCGCCCGGCCATGTCAAAGCGCGAGCCGTGGCACGGGCACAGGAACCCGCCCGGCCAGTCGGTGCCGAGCACCGCATCGCCCGGATCAAAGTGCTGCTTCGGCAGGCACCCTAAGTGCGTGCAGGTGGCGATCAGCACCGCGATGTCCGCGCGTCGCGAGCGGCGCTCGTTGAGCGCATAGGCGGGCTGGTCGGACTCCTTGGACTGGGGGTCCTTCAGTCTCGCATCGTGCGTCGGGAGGCTCGCGACCATCTGCGCGGAGCGCTTGAAGATGTAGATCGGTTGGCGGCGCCAGACGTAGGTGACCATCTGGCCCACATCCAGCTTGCTCAAGTCCACCGTCACCGGCGCGCCCATCGCGCGCGCGCGCTCGGAGGGCTCCCAGCTTGCGATGAACGGAGTGATCGCAAACACGGCTCCGGCCGCGGCCGTGGCGCTGGTGGCCACGGTCAGGAATTTCCGGCGTCCCTGGTCCACTTCGCTGTGCTCGCCCGTCACTACGGCATCCGTCATCTGTCGCTACTCCGCTGCCTTTGGCCTTCACTTTGGGTCCGCTTCTCTAGGCGGGCTTTAAGGCGAGGCTCACGATTGTCTCGGGAAGTGTCGCATTATACACATCCCGCTACGGCGCTCGGGGAGCCTAAGGCGCGGTGCGGGCGCGCGAGAACGCGCAGGCATACTTTGAGGAGTCGGAATGAGTCTGCGAAAACTCGGCCTGGGACTAGTGTTTCTGATCGGGGCCACCATCGGTGGTCTGGCACTGGCCTTCCTGGTCGTGTTCTTCAAGCCCGAACTGCTGGTGCGCACGCGCACCGTGACGGCGGCGGCGGTCGCTGCAAGCACCACGCCCCCGGCGGCCGCGCCGCTGGCCACGGTGGCGAGCCCCGATGCTCCCGAGAGCAACAAGAGCGCTGACATCGGCATCGCCCTGCACTCCTTCGCGGGCGCCGTGCACCGCGCGGCGCCGGCCGTGGTCAACATCTACACCGCGCGCGTGGTCACCGAGCAGGTGCAGCCCAATTCCTTTGAGCGGCTCTTCGGCCAGTACGGGCCGCACTTCCAGCAGCGCGTGCAGCGCGCGCTCGGCTCGGGCGTGATCGTCGATGAGAGCGGGCACATCATCACCAACAATCACGTGATCGCCAACGCCACCTCCATCAAGGTCCAGCTGGCCGACGGCCGCAGCGCCGAGGCGAAAGTGGTCGGGCGCGATCCGGACACCGACCTGGCGCTCCTGTCGGTCGAGCTCACCAAGCTTCCGGTGATGAGCCTGGGGCGCTCCGACCGGCTGCAGGTGGGCGATGAGGTGCTGGCGATCGGCAATCCGCTTGGGACTGCAGCAAACCGTCACCCACGGCATCGTCAGCGCCATCGATCGGAAACAGCTGGGCGTGGCCACCTTCGAGAATTTCATCCAGACCGACGCGGCGATCAACGAGGGCAACTCGGGCGGCGCGCTGATCAATGCGGCCGGGGAGCTGGTCGGGATCAACACCGCGGTGATCGCCAAGAACATGGACGCCACCGGCGTTGAGGGCATCGGCTTTGCGATCCCGGTCAACCTCGCGCGCGGGGTGATGCGCGACATCATCGCCCACGGGCATGTGGTGCGCGGCTGGAGCGGGATCATCGCCGATGATTTCAGCAACGAGCAGGCGGCCGAGTACGGCCTGGCGCGCGGCGGGCGTGGTGATCACCAACCTGTACGCGAACGGGCCGGCGGCCAATGCGGGATTGCGGGCCGGGGATATTCTGCTGGCCATCGACGGGCACGACCTGCACAGCGCGCAGGATGCGATGGCGCAGCTGGCAAGCCACAAGCCCGGCGGCACCGTGCAGCTGCGCGTGCAGCGGGGCCTGAAGGTGCAGGAAGTTCAGTGCAAGGTCGTGGACCGGCCCAGCCAGGTCTAGCGCCTCGCCCTTTAGTTCGGCACGCGCCTGATCTGCGCGCCGACCTGCGCGAGTTTTTCCTCGATCGCCTCGTACCCGCGATCGATGTGGTAGATGCGCTCGATGTCGGTGCGACCCTTCGCGACCAGCCCCGCCAGCACCAGGCTCGCCGAGGCGCGAAGGTCGGTGGCCATCACCGGGGCGGCGGTCAGTTCCGCGACGCCGTGAATGATGGCCGTGTTCCCCTCGAGGCGGATCTCGGCGCCCATGCGGCGCATTTCCAGCATGTGCATGAAGCGATTCTCGAAGATCGTCTCGACCACGGTGCCCACGCCGCTGGCGATCGTGTCGAGGGCGGCGAACTGCGCCTGCATGTCGGTCGGAAACGCCGGGTACGGCGCGGTGCGCACATCGACCGAGCGCGGGCGTCGCCCCTGCATGTCCACCTCCACCCAGTCGGTGCCGGTCTGCACCTTCGCGCCCGCCTCGGCCAGCTTGGCGAGCACCGCGTCCAGATGATCGGGTCGGGCGTTCCTCAGGCGGATGCGCCCGCCGGTGATCGCGGCGGCCACAAGATAAGTGCCCGCTTCGATCCGGTCGGGCAGCACCTCGTAGTGGGTGCCGTGCAGTGACTTGACGCCGTTGATGATGATCTTGTCGGTCCCGGCGCCCTGGATCTGCGCACCCATCGCGATCAGGAAATTCGCCACGTCCACCACTTCGGGCTCGCGCGCGGCGTTCTCGATCACGGTTTCCCCATCGGCCAGGGCCGCGGCCATCATCAGATTTTCGGTGCCGGTGACCGTGACCGTATCGAGCACCAGGCGCGCGCCGTGGAGGCGCTCGGCTCGTGCGCGGATGTAGCCGCCCTCGATGTGGATGTCCGCACCCATGGCCTGGAGGCCGGCGACATGGATGTTGACCGGACGCGCGCCGATCGCGCAGCCGCCCGGGAGCGAGACGTCCGCGCGTCCGTAGCGGGCCACCAGGGGACCTAACACCAGGATCGAGGCGCGCATGGTCTTGACCAGTTCGTAGGGCGCAAAGCATTCCTTGATCGAGGAAGGATCGACCTCGATCCGCATGCGCTCATCGAGCGTGACCGTCACGCCCATGCGCGCCAGCAGCTCGATCATCGTGGTGACATCGTGCAGGTGCGGCACGTTGCCGATGTTGACCGGCCCGTCGGCCAGGAGCGACGCGGCCAGCACCGGGAGCGTGGCGTTCTTGGCGCCCGACACCCGGATCTCCCCATCCAGGCGCACGCCTCCGGTGATCTGAAGTTTATCCATGGCCCGGCCCGGCCGGCGGATTGCGCTGCGCAGAGTTCCTGCGGCGTCAGGGCTTCGATCGACAGCGCGTGGATCTCGCGCCCGACCCGCTCCCCGAGCGCGCGGTAGACCAGCTGGTGGCGCGCCACGCCGCGGAGCCCTTCGAACTGCGCACTGACGATGCGCGCGGTGAAGTGCGTCTGGTCGGGGGAATCCACGGCGACGTCGGCATCGGGCATCGCGGCGCGAATCAGATCAGCGACTTGGGCTGGGTGCATGCGTTCTTTAGAGTCAAGGGAAGCCTAGTACGCATCTTACATTACCGTACTGGCGCGCTATCATGCGCACCGATGCGCAAGGTTTCCGCCAGCACGCTTGAGGATTCTGCCCTGCTGGCCACGGCGCGGCGCACCCTGGCCAGTGAACAGGCCGGCATCGCCGCACTCAACAAGCGCCTCGATGCGCACTTCGCCGCCGCCTGCCGGGCGCTGCTGGCCTGCGAGGGCCGCGTCATCGTCAGCGGCATGGGCAAGTCGGGCCACATCGCCGGAAAAATCGCCGCCACGCTCGCCAGCACCGGCACGCCCGCCTTCTTCCTGCATCCGGCCGAGGCCGGGCACGGGGACTTAGGGATGATCACGCGCCCCGACCTGCTGCTGGCGCTGTCCAATTCGGGCGAGACCGCCGAGATCCTGTTGCTGATCCCGCACGTCAAGCGGCTCGGCGTGCCGTTGATCGTGCTCACCGGGCGAATGGATTCCTCGCTCGCGCACGCCGCCGACATCGCGCTCGATGTCAGCGTCGAGCAGGAAGCCTGCCCGCACAATCTGGCGCCGACCACCAGCACCACGACCGCGCTGGCGATGGGTGATGCGCTGGCGGTCGCGGTGCTCGAGGCGCGCGGCTTTTCCGCCGAGGAATTCGCGCGCCGCCATCCGGGCGGAACGCTGGGCCGGCGCCTGCTGATGCACGTCGAGAACATCATGCGCACCGGCACGGCGATCCCGCGCGTGAGTCCGGACACGCGGCTTGGCCGCCGGGCTGGTCGAAATGAGCGCCAAGGGCCTGGGGCTGACCGCGATCGTGGATGGCGAGGATCGGGTGCTCGGAGTCTTTACCGACGGGGATCTGCGCCGCGCGCTCGATCGGCACACGGACCTGCACACCACGACCATGCGCCAGGCGATGACCACCGAAGCGCGCACGGTGGCGCCGGGCGATCTGGCCGCCGCCGCCGCCCTGCTGATGGAAACGCACCGTGTCACGGCGCTGCTGGTGGTCGATGCGCAGCGTCGGCTGATCGGTGCGCTGAACGTGCACGATCTGATGCGCGCGGGCGTGGTCTAGAGCACATGGCGCGTCGCTCCACGCCGCTTGGCCGCCATCCGCCTGCTGGTGCTGGATGTGGACGGCGTGCTCACCGACGGCCGATTGCGATACGGTCCGGACGGAGAGCGCGAGAAACTCTTTCACGTGCGCGATGGCTATGGCATCCGCACGCTCGCGGCCTCCGGGGTCATGATCGCCCTGATCTCGGGGCGGAGCTCGGAGGCCGTGGCGCGGCGCTGCCTGGATCTGGGGATCCGGGAGGTGCAGCAGGGCATGGCGGATAAGGGCGCGGCGTTTTCGGCGCTGATCGCGCGGCTTCGGTATCCCGGCGCGCGAGTGCGCCTGCATCGGGGATGACACGCTCGATGTGTCGATGATGCGCCAGGTGGGCCTGGCCGATTGCCGTGGCCGACGCGCACGCCGATGCCAAGCGCGCCGCGCACCGGCGCACGCGATTGCCCGGTGGTGCGGGCTGCGTGCGCGAGGTCTGTGACTGGCTGCTCGCCGCGCGCGCGCGCGCGCGGCGCTGAAGGAAGCCCCGATGCGCCGCTCCTGGCTGCTGTTGGCTTTCGCCGTCGCACTGGTGATGTGGCTGTGGCGCTCCCCGCGCGAGGAAGTCTCCGACAACCCAGTCCCACGGCACCGACCACGCCCGGAGCCGGGCTACATCGCCACCGGCGCGCTGCTCTTTGAGACCGACACTGAGGGCCAGCCGCTCTACCGGCTGCGCGCCGATCGCATCTCGCAACCCGACCCCACCTCCGACATCGAACTGACCTCACCCCAGTTCGAGTACCAGGGCACCACCGTCTGGACGCTCAATGCGCACACCGGCATGCTCCCGCCCACGGCCCAGCAGATCAGCCTCACGGGCGATGTCTACGCTCAGGGACAGCGCCCCAACGCCCAGCCGATCCACATTCATACCGCCAGCCTGAACGTCGACATGCAGACGCGACGCGCCGACACCACCGATCCGGTGACGATGGACTGGGGAACGAATCGACTGTGGTCGCAGGGCCTGCACGCCGATATGCAGACCGACCACCTGAGACTAATATCGCCGGTCTATGGCGAATTCACCCGGAGCGGCAAGAGCAGGAAATGACTAGCCGCGCCCGATCCGCTCGCCTGGCCGGCTCCTCGCACCCCTTCTGCTGGTGGTCGCACCGCTCCAGGGCGCGAGGCGGCCAAGGGCGATTGCGATTCCTCGAACCAGGCCAGCTGGCCGGTGTGCGAGGTCGGGAACCTGTGCCTGTGCGCCGCCGACGATGTCGAGTACCGGAGCGACAAGGTGCTGCTCAACGACGTGGTGCTCTACCAGGGCGGGAGCCCCCTGCTGGTGCGCGCGCAGCATGCCGAAACCCCCTCGATCGATTTCACCGACAGCACCTGGAATCTCTCGGGCGGTGTCACCTCGCGCCTCGCGCAGGGGAAACTCGAGTCCGACAACGCCATCGTGCACATCAAGAAGGGAGATCTGAGTGCGGCGACCTTCCGCGGCGCGCCCGCGACCTTCGAGGAGAGCGCGGCCATGACGGCCAAGCCCGGCGCCAGCGTCACGAACGTGCACGGCAGCGCCAAGACGATCGACTACGAGAGTCAGGGAGGCGGTGAAGTGCGCCTGGTGGGCGATGTGCAGCTGTACGACGGCTGCAAGGAGATCCACGGCTCCGGATTTGTCTACAACCTGGCGCAAAAGAGCCTCAAGAGCATCGAGCCGGCCGCAGGGCAGAGCCGCGAGCGCGTCCGCGGAACCTTCCAGCGCGGCTGCAAGCCGGGCGCACCCTCCACGACCGCACCGGTCCCGGCCCCCGGCAGCGCCCCCGCGCCCGCCCCGGCGGCTCCCGCTCCGGCCGCTGCGCCCGCCCCGAACCCGCCGGCGAATCCGGCTCATCGTCCCGAAGGCCGCTCCCTGGGCGTCGGGCTCACCGTGAGTACGCTTACCGCAACGCAACTGAGCAAGTCCTACGGCGTCCCGGGCGGTGGTGCAGAACCTTTCGCTCGAGATCAACACCGGCGAGGTCGTCGGGCTCTTAGGTCCCAACGGCGCGGGCAAGACCACGGCCTTCTACATGATCGTGGGGCTGGTGCGCGCGGATGCCGGCACCATCCGGCTCGATGATCAGGACCTCACCCCGCTCGGCATCGACCAGCGGGCGCGATTGGGGCTGGGCTACCTGCCGCAGGAAGCCTCGCGTGTTCCGCCGGCTCACGGCGGCCGAGAACATCATGGCGATCCTGGAGCTGGTGCCCAAGATCGATCGCACCGAGCGGCAGCGGCGCTGCAAGGAACTGCTCGGGCAGCTCCATATCGCCCACGTCGGCAGCACGCTGGGCATGTCGCTTGTCCGGAGGGGAGCGGCGGCGGGTCGAGATTGCCCGCGCGCTGGCGGCCTCACCTCGCTTCATACTGCTCGATGAGCCCTTTGCGGGCGTCGATCCGCTGGCGGTCGCCGACATCCAGCACATCATCCGCGACCTGGCCGGGCGCGGGATCGGCGTGTTCATCACCGACCATAATGTGCGCGAAACGCTGGGGGTTTGTACCCGCGCCTACATCGTCAACCGGGGCACTGTAATCGCTTCCGGTTCTGCGGAACAAGTGCTTGCCAACCCACAGGTCCGTGAGGTGTACTTGGGCGAGACTTTTCAGCTTTAAGACGTAATCAGGCTCGTATATTGCTCAAAGCGTCCCTCCAGCTCCGCCTGGGTCAGTCGCTGACGATGACGCCGCAGCTCCAGCAGGCGATACGCCTGTTGCAGCTTCCGACGCATCGAGTTGCAGGCGCACATCCGCGAGGCGCTCGAAAGCAACGTCATGCTCGAGCTGGAGGAGGACACCGACACGGCCACCTTCCAGCCGCTGGCCACCACCGAGATGGGCGGTGAGAGCACGGCCGCCAGCCCCGGAACCCGACGTCGAGGTCATCGATGAGGCCTGGAGCGATTCGGGCGCGGGTCCTGCCGAGAACCCCTGGAACCCCGGGGACGATGAGCGCGTGCAGGAGCTCGCCGGGGCCACCGGGCGGCACGCTCCGCGAGCACCTGCTCTGGCAGCTGGACCTGCTGCAGCTCAATGCGCGCGAGCAGACCATCGGGCGCGCGCTGATCGATGCCATCAACGACGACGGCTACCTCGCCGATGCGCTCGGGGAAGTGCGCGCCTCGCTCCTTCCCGAGATCGAGGCCAGTGAGGACGAACTGACCGCGGTGCTCTCGAACGTGCAGGCGCTCGATCCGGCCGGCGTCGGTGCGCGCAGCGTCAGTGAATGCCTGGGCCTGCAGCTGGGGCTCCTCGATCCGGCCACCCCGGGGCTGGCCACCGCGCGGCTCCTGGCGCTCAATCACCTGGACAAGGTCGCCAACCGCGATTTCGCCACCGCTGCGCCGGGAGCTGCGCGCCACCGACACCGAACTGGAGCAGGCCCTCGCCCTGGTGCGCGCCTGTCATCCCCGCCCCGGCTCGGTCATCACCACCGAGGCGGCCGAGTACGTGATCCCGGACGTGTTCGTGCGGCGCACCGCGCGCGGCTGGTCGGTGGAGCTGAACCCGGCCACCGTGCCGCGCGTGCGCCTCAACCAGGGCTACGCCCAGCTGATCGGGCGCGGCGCCGAACACGCCACCATGCGCACCCAGCTCCAGGAAGCGCGCTGGCTGGTCAGGAGCCTGGAGATCCGCAACGACACCCTGGCGAAGGTGGCCCGCTCGATCGTGGCCCGCCAGCACGCCTTTCTCGAGCAGGGCGAAGAACACATGCAACCGATGATCCTGCGCGATATCGCCGCGGCCATCGAGATGCACGAATCGACCGTCTCGCGCATCACCTCGGGCAAGTACATGCACACGCCGCGCGGCGTGTTCGAGATGCGCTATTTCTTCTCCAGCCAGGTCGAAGCGGCGGATGGGGGCGGTGCCACCTCCTCCACCGCGATCCGCGCCAAGATCAAGAAGCTGATCCGCGAGGAAGATCCGAATAACCCGCTGAGCGACAGCCGCATCGTCGAGTTGCTCGCCGAGGCGGGAGTCACGGTGGCGCGCCGCACGGTCGCCAAGTATCGCGAGGCCCTGGGCCTCGCCCCCTCCAACGAACGCCGGCGGGAGGCCAGCAAGAACACCGCACACGTTTCTTAAGAACATGCGAATCGACGATCGAAAAATGAAGGTCTTCTTTTAAGGAGTAGCCCATGCAATTGAGCGTCACCGGCCACCATGTCGAGATCACCGCCGCACTGCGTAGCTACGTGGAGAAAAAACTCGAGCGCCTGGTGCGCCATTCCGATCACCTGATGGATGCGCACTGCGTGCTGACGGTGGAAAAACTCATGCAACGGGCCGAGACGACGCTGCACCTGCGCGGGGAAACCGTGCACGCGCTGGCCGAGAATTTGAACATGTACGCGGCCATCGACGCGCTGACCGACAAGCTCGAGCGCCTGGTGCGCAAGCACAAGGAAAAGATCACCGATCACCACGCCGCCGAGGCGCAAAAAGGCGCGCGCGTCTAGGCCGCGCGCACGCCACTTACCGCATGCAGATCATCATCCTCAGTGGCCTGTCGGGCGCCGGCAAGAGCGTGGCGCTGCACATGCTCGAGGACTTAGGCTACTACTGCATCGACAACATCCCGGCGGCGATGCTCAAGCCGTTCATCTCCTACACGGTGCGCAGCAACGAGAAGCTCTACGCCCGCACCGCCATCGGACTGGACGCGCGCAACAGCGATGCGGATTTTGGGCTCGTGCCCACGCTGATCGATGAGCTCAAACGCAGCGCCATCGACTGCGAGGTGCTGTTCCTGGTGGCCGATGACCAGGAACTGCTGCGGCGTTTCGCCGAGACGCGCCGCGCCCATCCGCTCGGGCGCCAGGGCGAGACGCTCCGCGAGGCGATCGACAGCGAGCGACGCTTGCTCGAGCCGATCGCGGACATCGCCGATCAGGTCATCGACACCTCGCGCATGGGCGTGCACCAGCTGCGCGAGCTGATCAACCGGCGCGTGGATCCGCGCTCGCCCGACCGGCTGTCGATGCAGTTTGAGTCCTTTGGCTTTAAGCACGGCATCCCGGGCGATGCGGATTTCGTGTTCGACGCGCGCTCGCTCCCCAATCCCTACTGGGAGAGCGCGCTGCGCCCGCTGACCGGGCGCGATGCGCCGGTCGTGCGCTTTCTGGAAGCGCAGCCCGAGGTGCGCGAATTCATCGACGACATCGTCAAGTTCATGAACGCGCGCATTCCGGCCTACTACGCCAGCTCGCGCCATTACCTGACCGTCGCGGTCGGCTGCACCGGCGGGCAGCACCGCTCCGTCTACATCGTCGAGCGCCTGGCCGAGCAATTCGCGCACATGCAACCGGCCGTCAAAGTGCGCCACGCCGCACTCCCGAACGCGAGCTAGCCCGGGCTTAGAAAATGGACGAGTGAGGAGTGCGCACGCCGGTGGGCGGATCGGTGCGTGATGTGATCATTCCGGAGGACCTAAAAATGAACAGGCCATCGACAGTGTTGCTGCTGGCGGGCGCCACGCTCGCGGCCTTGGTCTTCGCCGCGCCGCCGGAAGCGCCCAAGACCGCAGCGGGATCGGTGGTTCCGGTCACCGTGCAGAATTTCGCCCGCGCCGAGAGCGACATGTATTTTGCCAAGGCGGTCGCGGCCGGCGCTTTCGGCAAGCTCGTGCATCATCGAGACGCCCGTGGCGATCGACATGCAGGATGTCATCCGCATGAACCGCGACACCCTTTATTCGCAAGGCGTGTTCGATCTGGACGCCGGGCCGGTCAGCATTACGCTGCCCGATACCGGCAAGCGCTTCATGTCGCTCCTGGTCATCGATGAGGACCACTACACCCAGCCTGTGGTGTACGCGCCCGGCACTCACACCTACACGCGCGCCCAGGTCGGCACGCGCTACGTGATGTTCGCGGTGCGCACGCTCGCCAACCCCACGGATGCGGCCGACCTCAAGGCGGCGAATGCGGCGCAGGACCTGATCAAGGTAAAACAAGCCGCGATCGGGCGCTTTGAGATCCCCAACTGGGACAGTGCCGCGCGCGATCAAGCTCCGCCAGGCCATACTTTTTCTGGCCATGAACAATGGCATCAGCAAGGCCGATCGGTTCGGCGCGCGCTCGCAGGTCGATCCGATCGAGCACCTGCTGTACACGGCGGCCGGCTGGGGTGGCAATCCGCGCGACGCGGCGGTGTATGAGTCGGTGGTGCCGGAGAACAACGACGGCAAGACGGTGCATGCGCCTGACCGTCCGGGACGTACCGGTCGATGGTTTCTGGTCGATCAGCGTGTACAACGCCAGGGGCTTTTTCGAGAAGAATGCGCTGGACAGCTACTCGCTGAACAACTTGACCGCGAAACCCAACAAGGACGGATCGATAACGGTCCAGTTCGGCGGCTGCAGTGCCGGAAGCGTGAACTGCCTGGTCACCCCTGCAGGCTGGAATTACGTGGTGCGCCAGTATCGCCCGCGCCGGGAGATCCTCAATGACACGCTGGCATTTTCCGAAAGCCGCCCCGGTGCGCTGATCCTGCGCGCTGGAATGTGATATTTAGCCGCCGGCCCGGCGCGCCGAGTAACCGCGCTTGGCAAGTTCCGCGACCAGCGTGTCCCGATGCTCGCCCTGGATTTCGATCGCACCCTCGCGCACCGTTCCGCCTGAGCCGCAGCGCTGCTTGAGTTCCTTCGCGAGCGCGACGAGCCCCGCCTCATCCAGTGGCAGGCCGGTGATGACCGACACCGCCTTGCCGCCGCGACCGGCCGTCACGCGCGAGACGCGCACCGCACCTTTCCCCGGCCGCACGCTCCTGCCGCGCGTATCCTTGCAGGCACATTGAGCGATCGGACGGCGGCAGCCCCGGACAGATCCGCCCGACATCGCTCCGATACACGATGCTCAAGGATGCATCACCGGCATGCGGATGGTGTTGCTCAGCTGCTCGCCGCACAGAAACTCCACCAGTTCCTCGCGCTGCGCCATGGCATCGCGCTGACCGAGCGCCATGATCTCCTGCGTAAAGCTGGACTCGAACATCAGGTAACTGGCCAGCTGCGCGCCGGCCGTGCCGCGCGCACCCATCACCCGAAACAGCGCCCGCAGGCTCCGCGGAAGGCTCTTCACGTGGCGCGTCGCGATCACCCTCAGGTCCTCGCTCGGGGCGATCATCAATGTGCCGACCTTGTGCACGCCCGGGACCGCCAGCGGCGCGACCTCGGCCACCTGGTTGAGGCGCGCCACGTGCTCGGCATTGGCGTAAATCTGATCCATGAACAACGTATCGAGCATGTAGCCGAACAGCTGGCCGGGCGTGGGCGGCTGGGCCACCGTGCGCGGGCGCGTATTCACGCCCGCGCCGTACTCGGAACGCACACCGATGATCAGCAGTCGATCCGCCCCCAGGTGTATCGCGGGGCTAAGCGGCCAGAGCTGGCGCTGCGCACCGTCACCGTAGTATTCACCGTCCAGCAGGACCGGAGGGAACAGGAACGGCACGCCCATGCTGGCCATCAGATGATCGAGCGTCAGCTTCTCGCGGCGCCCGACCCGCTGGTGGCGGTCCCAGGCCTGAAGTTCCGGCGCGCCATCGAAGAATGCGACCGAGGCCGCGGTGCTGTAGCTCGTCGCGCACAGGGCCAGGGCCCGCAACGCGCCGCGGTTCACGCTGGTGCGCAGATGCTCCCAGCGGATGTTGCGCTTGAGGAGCCTTCGGAGCGGGGCGTTATCGAACAGCGCCGCGGAGGGTGGCATCAGCAATCCGCCCGACATCAAGGACAGCCCCCAGCGCAATCCGGATCGCAGCATGCTCAAGGCGTTGGCCTCAAACACCTGCTCGCACGTGAAATCCGGACCACACCCGGCACAGCGAATCGACCGCCCGGTGCCAGCGGAACGCCTCGGTGGCCAGCACGGCGGCCGAAACGGCGCCGGCGGAGGTGCCGACGATGACCGGGAACGGATTGGGCGCCCCGGGCAGCATGTCGGCGATCGCGCGCAACACGCCGACCTGATAGGCGGCGCGTGCGCCACCACCGGGCAAGATCAGTCCGACGGTGCTGCCGACGCCCATCCTCGGATGCAGTGACGGATTCGGGTCCACAAGCATAAGATAACCGCAATCCGCCGCGGTTCGGCAATGAAGGTCTCGTTTCCAGCCGGAGGTGGCGAGGCGTTCGTGAGCAACGCCCGATTGTGTGACTGCATTACGTATAGTTTAAGGAGCACCCACATGATTCGACCGATCGCGATCACCATGCTGTCCACGCTGATCTGGGCCAGCGCATGCGGGGCCCAGGCGCCGGTGGGGGCTCCTGCGGGCACGACCGCGACGTGCAAGGACGGCACGTTCTCATCGAGCGTCAGCAAGCAAGGGGCCTGCAGCAGCCACAAAGGCGTCAAGGAATGGTACGGCGCGAGTTCCACGAAGGTCTGGGCCAACAAGGACACGCAGACCTATCACTGCCCGTCGGACAAGTGGTATGGCAAGACTCAGAACGGCAGCTACATGTCCGAATCGGACGCCAAGGCACAGGGTTATCACGCCGATCACGACAAGGCCTGCCAGTAGATTGAGCCGAGCGAGCGCGCGACATTCGCGTGCTGTCCGGCTCGCGTGATGGGCTTGGGAACTTAAGGGCGGGGAACGCGGCGTACCATGCGACGGCGCTTCAGCGCCTTCGCCAGCCGGTCGAACGTGGCGCTTTTCGTCTTCCGCGTGGCATCGGTCACCAGCAGTTCGCTGCCCGGCGCCGCCAGTGCTGTGCGCATCGCTTCGTTGACCAATTCTGAAACGGAGCGGCGAACCTCCAGCGAGCGCGAGCGCAGCGCCTCGTAGACGTCCGGTTCGAAATACACCGTCGCACGCTTCGGTGTGCTCATGGGTGATTCACCTCGCTCAGAGCCGCATTCCCGAACTCCGCTTATATACGAATCAGGGCTGCTCCGCGTTGATACTTGTCCGGGCAGGCCATTCAGCCTCCCCGCCCTGCGATATGTGATGGCGCGCAGAAACTCCATCGAGGTCATGGAGTAAGACACTCGCCAAGCCAGCTTCCGCCTCTGGCGCGTTCAGTGAACGGGAGGCGCACATCGCCGCGGTGCGCCCAGTAGTCTCCGCGCTCAAACCATCCCGAACCTGGGGCACCTCGTTGATGGGCATAATAGGCGCTGATACCTGCGATTGGATGGGATAATCGCCCCTGACTGGCTCGCACATCGACCCACAATTTCACCACCCGCAAAGTCATTTGGTGAACGGCATGATCCTTGATCCCATCTCTATGCTGCCGATCGGACCGGAGGTACCGGCGATCGCCGCTCGCCTGCCGGAACGGGAGGTGATCGCCGGCCGATTCATTCGCCTCGAACCGCTCGATCCCGTGCGCCATGGAACTTCTCTGTGGCACGAGACCCACGGAATCGACGCGGCGGCACAGTGGCAATATCTATTCGATACCCCATTCGCGGACGAGAATGCGTTTCGCGACTTTCTGACTCGCAAGGCCCTTTCCCCCGATCCGCTCTTCTACGCGATCGTGAATCAATCCGACGGGCGCGCGCTGGGGTTTGAAACCCTGATGCGGATTGATGTGACGCACCGTTGCATCGAGGTCGGGAATATTCTGTATGGGAGGAGCCTGCAGCGCACCGCTGGCGCGACCGAGGCCCAATACCTGCTGATGCGCTACGTGTTCGAGGATCTCCGTTACCGCCGGTACGAGTGGAAGTGCAACGCACTCAACGCGCCCTCGCGCCGTGCCGCCCTCCGCTTCGGGTTCACCTTCGAAGGGATCTTCCGCAAGCACATGATCGTCCGGGGGCGCAGTCGCGACACGGCCTGGTACTCAATGATTGAGGAGGAATGGCCGGAAGCGAAAGCCGCATTCGAGAGTTGGCTGGCGCCTGCGAATTTTGATTCCGCGGGTGCCCAACGCCAAAGCCTCGCCGCGCTGCGCATCTCCGGGCGCTAAGGAGAAGGCTCCGTCCGTTCGGTCGTTGGCGGCCTGCGGCCTGTCGAGCCGTCCCCAAAGCCGCCATGGGCCGAGCCGCAGGCTCCGCGCGCTCGAATCAGGGCTGCTCCGCGTAGATCTTGACCAGGCGGTACATGAACTGCCGGTCCTGCATGAGCGAGTTCACATTGATGTACTCGTTGAGGCCGTGCACGTGCCCCAGGTCAGGACCGGAGAAGGTGGCGTTGATGCCGTAGGTGGGAATGCCGGCGGCATTGAGGAACTGCCCGTCCGTGGCCCCCGATTGCAGGATCGGCACCACCGGGAGACCCGGCCAGTACTCGGCCGCCAGTTTTTTCACTGGACCGAGGATCGCAGGCGTCAGCGGGGGCGGTGGAGAACTGGGGCCACGGATCTCGAGGGTCGTGACCTTGACCTTCGGGTCGGCGACGATTTCCTCGAGACGCTGCCGGATCGTCTCCTGCGTCACGCCGGGGAAGATCCGGCAATTGACGTTCGCGCCCGCACGCTGCGGCAGAGCGTTGGTCGCGTGTCCCCCATCGAGCATCGTGGCCACGCAGGTGGTGCGCATCATCGCGTTCCAGCTCGGATCCTTCGCCGAGACCAGCGCGATCGAGCCCGCATCGTTCGGATCCTTGACGAATGCGGTCATGGCCGTGGCGACGGCCGATTCGCCCTTGGCCGCCTGGAGCGGCGCCATGGCCGTGAAATAGGCGCGGTTGGCGTCGTTGAACTGCGGCGGAAAATCGTAGGCCGATAGGCGTGTCGAGCGCGGCGGCGAGACGATAGATCGCATTTTCCTTGACCGGCCGCGAACTGTGGCCGCCCGGGTTGGTCACCTCGAGGCGGTAATTCTGTGGCGTCTTCTCCCCCGACTGGACCTGCAACAGCACCCGGTGCCCCTGCTCGTCCAGCTCTCCCCAGGCGCCCTCGTTGATCGCGAAGGCCGCATCGATCAGATCGCGCTTGTTCGCACTCAGCCACTGGGCGCCGTTGAAAGCCCCCTGGGTCTCCTCTCCGCAGGTCAGTGCCATCTTGATCGTGCGCCGCGGACGCTTCTTCTCGGCGCTCAGGCGCAGGAGCGTGTCGACCCAGATGGAGGCCATGGCCTTGTCATCGCTGGCGCCGCGCGCGTAGAAGTTGCCGTTCTCTTCGACCAGCGTGAACGGATCGCGCGTCCAGTCCTCGCGCTTGGCCTCGACCACGTCGATATGCGCGAGCAGCAGGATCGCCTTGGCCTTCGGATCGCGCCCGGGAAACACCGCCACCAATCCCCCTTCCTTGGGATGGTCGGGCGCCGTAAACAGATGCAGGTCGCTGTCCGGAAAGCCGGCCGCGCGCAGGTGCGCGGCCATGCGCTCGGCGGCCAGCGTGCAGCTGCCGGCTGAGAGGGTGGTATTGGTCTCCACCAGCTCCTTGTAGAGGGCGCGGAAGCTCGCCTCCCCGTCATCGGCGGCACTACACCGGCAGGCCCTGCCGCCACGAGCAACGCCGCGATCGCGGTGAACCACACTGCTCTCATGATCCGCCCCCCTGGAATTTTTACTTGCGGGTGACCCGCACGATTTGCATGGAATTGGTCCCGCCCGACACGCCGGTCAGCTCGCCCTTGGTCAGGATCAGCAGATCGTCCACGTCGACCAGCCGCTGCTCGAGGAGCTGCTCGAAAATCGCCTGGTACAGTTCCTGCGGGCTGGTGGCGTTGGTCATGTCGAAGGGCACCGCGTACACGCCGCGGTACAGCGTCACGCGCCGGCGCGTCGCCTGGTGGCGGGTAAAGGCGTAGATCGGGATGTCGGCGCGGATGCGGCTCATCCACAGCGGCGTCAGGCCCGATTCGGTCAGCGCCACGATCGCGCGCACCCGCATGTGATTGGCGGTGTACATCACCGCGCGCGAGATCGCCTCCTCGG
Source organism: uncultured Gammaproteobacteria bacterium (assembly GCA_963795685.1). Taxonomy (GTDB): domain Bacteria; phylum Pseudomonadota; class Gammaproteobacteria; order Steroidobacterales; family Steroidobacteraceae; genus FEN-1191. Next base: position 117,360 of record CAWCJE010000007.1, on the reverse strand, counting down.
TGTTGCTGAACTCGTCCTCGGCGCGCACCGCCCGATGCGAGACGCCGAGCTGGTACTTCTCCGCGCCCCGGATCACATCGGCCATGGCCTGCACGGCCTTGATGGGGTACTTGCCGGCCGCGGTCTCGGCCGAGAGCATCACCGCATCGGTCCCGTCCAGCACCGCATTGGCCACATCGCTCACTTCGGCGCGCGTCGGCAGCGGATTCTGGATCATCGATTCCATCATCTGCGTGGCGGTGATCACGACGCGGTTGCGGGCCAGCGACTGGCGGATGATGGTTTTTTGCAACCCGGTCAGCTCCGCGTAACCCATCTCCACGCCCAGATCCCCGCGCGCCACCATCACCGCGTCGGTGACGGCCAGGATCCCGGCCAGATTATCCAGCGCCTCGTGCCGCTCGATCTTGGCGACCACGCGCGCCTCGCCGCGCCACTTGCGAAGCTCGCTCTGCGCACGGCGGATGTCCTCCGCATCGCGCGCAAAGGACACGGCCAGATAATCGATCCCCAGCTCGACCGCGTACTGGATATCGGCAATATCCTTGTCGGTCAGCGCCGGGGCCGAAATTCCACCGCCCTGCCGATTGAGACCCTTCCGGTTGGAAAGCTCCCCGCCCACGCGCACGACGCAGTGGATGCGGCTTCCCTTGACGCTCTCGACATCGAGCACGATCTGACCGTCGGCCAGCAGCAGGGATCGCCCGCATGAACATCGCCGGGCAGCCCCTGGTAGGCACAACCGACCTCGTTGATGTTGCCCGCGTTCGCATCAAGCGCCGTGTCGAGCGCGAACGGTGCGCCCTCGACCAAATGCACGCTTCCGGTCGCGAAGCTTTCGATTCGGATTTTGGGACCCGCCAGGTCGGCGAGCACACCGACATTGCGCCCGGCGGCCTGCGCAGCGGCGCGCACGCCCTCGACCGCGGCGCGCTGGGACGCACGGCTCCCGTGCGAGAAGTTGACGCGCGCGACGTCAAGCCCGGCATCGACCATCGCGGCGATCACGCTTCGGTCCTGCGTGGCAGGACCGAGCGTGGCCACTATCTTTGTGCGGCGCCCTGTATCCATCGTTCCTGGCTTTGCCCGGCGCGCTCCTGGAGCATCGCCACGGCCGGCAGCGTTTTACCCTCGACGAACTCGAGGAACGCTCCGCCGCCGGTGGAGATATACGAAATCCCGTCGGCGACCCCGTACTTCTCGATCGCCGCCAGTGTATCCCCACCCCCGGCGAGCGAAAAGGCGCCGCTGCTGGCGATCGCATCGGCAATCGCCTTGGTGCCCTCGCCGAACTGCTCGAATTCGAACACGCCGACCGGACCGTTCCACAGTACCGTGCCGGCGTTCTTGATCAGACCGGCCAGGTGCTCGGCGGTATCCGGCCCGATGTCCAGAATCATCTCATCGGCCTTGACCGCGCCGACCGCGCGCACGTCCGCGTGCGCGGTCGCCGCAAACTCGCGCCCCACCACGACGTCCGTGGGCAGCGGGATTTCCGCGCCCCGCGCGTGCGCGCGCGCGATCAGGCTCCGGGCGATGTCGAGCATCTCGGTCTCGCACAGCGACTTGCCCACCTGCACTCCGGTCGCGGCCAGGAACGTGTTGGCGATGCCGCCCCCGACGATGAGCTTGTCGACCTTCTCGAGCAGCGCCCCGAGCACCGTGAGCTTGCTCGAGACCTTCGAGCCGGCCACGATGGCCACCAAGCGGGCGCGCGGGCTTGAGCAGCGCGCGCTCGAGCGCATCGAGCTCGGCGACCAGCAGGGGTCCCGCGCAGGCCACCGGCGCGTAGCGGCCCACCCCGTGCGTGCTGCATTCGGCGCGATGGGCGGTGCCGAAGGCGTCCATCACGTACACATCGCACAATTTGGCCATGCGGCGCGAGAGCGCCTCATCGTCGGCCTTCTCGCCCGGGTTGTAGCGCACGTTCTCGCACAGCACCGCGGTGCCGGGCGCGCAGTCCACGCCATCGAGCCAGTTCTTGATCAGCGGCACCGGCCGGCCGAGCAGCTCGGAGAGCCGCGCGGCCACGGGCGCGAGTGAAAATTCCGGCTCGAACTTGCCCTCTTTGGGCCGTCCCAGGTGCGAGAGGATCAGTACCCGGGCATTTTTCTCCAGCGCCAGCTGGATGGTCGGAAGCGAGGCGCGAATGCGCGCGTCGCTCGCCACCTCGCCGGCCTTGATCGGCACGTTCAGGTCTTCCCGGATCAGTACCCGCTTGCCGGCCAGATCCAGATCCACCATGCGGAGCGGTGCGGCCATGCCGTTGCTGCGCATCGCTTCAGGCCGCCCGCGACCAGGCGAGCGTGGTATCGAGCATGCGGTTGGAGAAGCCCCACTCGTTGTCGTACCAGGAACAGACCTTGACGAGGTTCCCGTCGATGATCTTGGTCATGGTCGCATCGTAGGTCGAGGAAGCCGGGTCGTGGTTGTAATCGACCGAGACCAGTGGCGCCTCGGTGTAGGCGAGGATCCCCTTGAGTCGCCCGTTGGCCGCGCTGCGCACCAGTTCGTTGATCTCCTCGATCGTCGTGGCGCGCTTCGGGGTGAAGGTCAGGTCGACGAGTGACACGTTGATGGTCGGCACGCGGATCGCGAACCCATCGAGCCTGCCCTTCAGTTCCGGCAGCACCAGCCCGACGGCGGCGGCCGCTCCGGTCTTGGTCGGGATCATCGACATGGTCGCCGAGCGCGCGCGCCGGATGTCCTCGTGATAGACGTCGGTGAGGCGCTGGTCGTTGGTATAGGAGTGGATCGTGGTCATCAGGCCGCTGTGGATGCCGATCCCGTCGTTGAGCACCTTGGCGAGCGGTGCGAGGCAGTTGGTGGTGCACGAGGCGTTGGAAACCACCGTGTGGGTGGACTTGAGCACGCCATGATTGACGCCATAGACGATCGTCGCATCGACGTCCTTGCCGCCGGGGGCCGAGATCAGCACCTTCTTGGCACCGCCGGCCAGGTGCTTGCTCGCATCGGCCTTGGTGGAGAAGAAGCCCGTGCACTCGAGCACGAACTCCGCGCCCATCGCGCCCCAGGGCACCTGGGCCGGATCGCGCTTGGCGGTGACCTTGATCCGATCGCCATTGACGACGAGCGAATCGCCCTCGACGCTGACCTTGCCGCTGAACTTGCCGTGCGCGGTGTCGTACTGCGTCAGGTGCGCGTTGCTCTGCGCATCGCACAGATCGTTGATGGCCACGATCTGCAACTCGTGCTGCCGGCCGCTCTCGTACAACGCCCGCAGCACGTTGCGCCCGATGCGACCGTAGCCATTGATGCCCACCTTCACTGCCATGGAAGCTCCTTTGAAAAAAACAACCCGACCGGAAACCCCGCCCGAATTCAGGGTAGGGATTCTAGTACCACCTTGGTGACATTATCGGCACCGAACCCGTATTTCTTGAACAGCTCCGGGCCCTTGCCCGAGGCGCCAAATTCATCGATCCCGAGCACGCGCCCGTCGCTGCCCACGTAACGCCACCACAATCCGGTCGAGCCCGCCTCGATCGCCAGTCGCCGGGTGACCTTGGCCGGCAATACCGACTCGCGCCAGGCGGCATCCTGCGCATCGAAGACTTCCGTGCACGGCATCGACACCAGCCGCACGCGCCTGCCCTTGGATTGCGCCGCCTTGACGGCCTCGAGCGCGACGCCCACTTCCGACCCGGTGGCGATGACGATCAGTTCGGCGCTCCCGTTGCAATCCAGCAGCACGTAGCCGCCGCGCGCGATCTGCTCGGGCGCGATGGCCGAGGCGACCTGGGCCACGCCCTGACGCGTCAACACCAGGCAGCTCGGTCCATCGGTGCGCTCGATCACTTCGCCCCAGGCCACCGCGGTCTCGAGCGCATCGGCCGGGCGCCACAGGTGCAGGTGCGGTATCAGGCGCAGGCTCGATAGTTGCTCGATGGGCTGGTGCGTGGGTCCGTCCTCGCCCAGGCCGATCGAATCGTGCGAGTAGACCAGGATCACGCGCTGGCGCATCAGGGCCGCCAGCCGCACGGCGTTACGCGCGTAGTCGGAGAAGGTCAGGAACGTGCCCGCCGAAGGGAATGAACCCGCCGTGGAGCGATACGGCGTTCATGATCGCGGTCATGCCGAATTCGCGCACGCCGTAGTGCAGGTAGCTTCCCGAGAAATCCTCCGGGGTAATCACGCGGGCGCTCTTGCTCAGCGTGTTGTTGGAACCGGTCAGGTCCGCCGAGCCCCCAAACAGCTCCGGGAGCGCGGGGACAAGGACATTGAGCATGTTCTGCGAGGACTGGCGCGTCGCCTGCGCGCCGCTCGTCGCCGCGGCCGCCGCCACGCACTGCGCACGGGTCGCCGACCATTGCGCAGGGAGCTCGCCTTGCATGCGCCGGATGAATTCAGCGGCCAGCCCCGGGTGCGCCGCCTTGTAGCGCGCGAACAGCTCCTGCCATTTTTGTTCCGCGGCCCGCCCGGCCGCCTCTCCATTCCAGGCTTCGCGCAGAGGTGCGGGCACGACGAAGGGCGGCTCGGACCAATCGAGGATCTTGCGGACCGCCGAGACTTCCTCCGCGCCGAGCGGTTCCCCGTGGGCCTTGGCGGTGCCCCCGCGGCCGGGGGACGGATAGCCGATCTCGGTATGGCAGCGAATCAGCGTCGGGCGCTGCGTTTCCGCCTTCGCGGCACGGATCGCCTCCGCCACCGCCTCCCCGTCCTGTCCGTCGACATCGGCAATCACCTGCCATCCGTAGGCCTCGAAGCGCTTGGCCGTGTCGTCGCGAAACCATCCGTTCACCTTGCCATCGATCGAAATCCCGTTGTCGTCGTACAGGCAGATCAGCTTGCCGAGCGCCAGGGTCCCGGCGAGCGAGGCGGCCTCGTGCGAGATGCCTTCCATCAGGCAGCCGTCGCCCGCGAACACATAGGTGTGGTGATCGACGATCTGCAGGCCGGGCTTGTTGAATTGCGCGGCGAGCACCTTCTCGGCCAGGGCGAATCCCACCGCGTTGGCCACGCCCTGCCCGAGCGGGCCGGTGGTGGTCTCGATCCCCATGCTCACATCGTGCTCGGGGTGGCCCGCGGTGCGGCTCCCGAGCTGGCGAAAATGCCGCAGCTCGTCCATCGCGATCGGATAGCCGCGCAGGTGCAGCACGGCATAGAGCATCATCGAGGCGTGCCCGTTGGACAGCACGAAGCGGTCGCGGTCCCACCAATGGGGGTTGGCCGGGTTGTGCTTGAGAAACTCCCGCCACAGCACCTCGGCCATGTCCGCCATGCCCATCGGAGCCCCGGGGTGCCCTGAGTTGGCCTGCTGCACGGCGTCCATGGCCAGGACGCGGATGACATTGGCGAGCTCGCGGCGGGTGGGCATGGGGGGGCCTTTGGAAGTGCGGCAGGCAGGCTAAAGGGGCGCGCATTGTCCACGGGGAAGAGTGCAAATTCAATCGGAGAACGCCGCTGTGGATATGGGTCGGGGACCTACCGGTATACTGTGCGTTCCCAAGCCCTTCAACCTCAAGCCAGGACCCCCGATGGCCAACAGTTTCCTGTTCACCTCCGAGTCGGTTTCCGAAGGCCACCCGGACAAGGTCGCCGACCAGATCTCCGACGCCGTGCTCGATGCCATCCTGGCCGTGGACCCGGGAGGGCGCGTGGCCTGCGAGACGCTGATCAAGACCGGGGTGGTGGTCGTGGCCGGGGAAGTGACCACCTCGGCCTGGATCGACCTTGAGAAACTGGTGCGCGATACCGTGCTGGAGATTGGCTACAACAGCTCGGAGATGGGCTTTGATGGCGCCAGCTGCGGGGTGGTCAACATCATCGGCAAGCAATCCCCTGACATTGCGATGGGTGTCGATCGCAAGAGCAAGCGCAAGCAGGGCGCCGGCGACCAGGGTTTGATGTTCGGCTACGCCACCAACGAAACCGACGTACTGATGCCCGCGCCCATCACCCTCGCCCACCGCCTCGTCAAGCGCCAGGCGGAGGTGCGCAAGCGCGGCAAGCTCGAGTGGCTCCGTCCCGATGCCAAGAGCCAGATCACGCTGCAGTACGAGAACGACCGGCCGGTCGGCATCGAAGCGGTGGTGCTCTCCACGCAGCACAGCCCCGAGGTGTCCACCAAGAAACTGCGCGAAGCGGTGATGGAAGAGATCATCGAGCCGGTGCTCCCGAAGCGCTGGCTCAAGAAGCGCACCCAATATCACATCAATCCGACCGGGCGTTTTGTGGTCGGAGGCCCGGTGGGCGATTGCGGCCTGACCGGGCGCAAGATCATCGTGGACACCTACGGCGGCTTCGCGCGCCACGGGGGCGGTGCCTTCTCGGGCAAGGACCCCTCAAAGGTGGATCGCTCGGCGGCCTATGCCGCGCGCTACGTGGCCAAGAACCTGGTCGCCGCCGGACTCGCGGCGCGCTGCGAAGTGCAGGTGTCCTACGCCATCGGCGTGGCGGAACCCACCTCCGTCATGGTCGATGCCTTCGGCACCAGCGCGCTCTCGCGCGAGCAGCTCACCGAGCTGGTGCGCCGCCATTTCAACCTGACCCCGTACGGGCTGCGCGAAATGCTCGACCTGACGCGGCCGATCTATAAGAAGACCGCCGCTTACGGGCACTTCGGACGCAAGGAAGAGGAGTTCACCTGGGAGCGGACCGACCGGGCCGAGGCCCTGGCCGCCTCCGGCCGCTCCATGGCGCGCCGTGCCGGCCGGTATTCCAAGAAATAAGGTATAATTTGTCCCACGACGTGCTGCCCTGCGGCACGCCGGTGCGTCAAGGAGCGTTGCGACAGGGCACACCGCGAAAGGCGGTGGGCTGTGCCAGGCTTGATGCATCGTGGCTACGGAGCCAACGGCGCTCACAACCCTAAAGTTACACAAGGAGTTGGAGACGCCATGAATGCCACCGTAAAACCCATCACCGAGAATCGCGACTTTCGCGTCGCAGACCTCAAGCTCGCCGACTGGGGCCGCAAAGAAATCGCCATCGCCGAGACCGAAATGCCCGGTCTGATGGCCATCCGCGAGGAGTTCAAATCGCAGCAGCCGTTGCGCGGCGCGCGCATCAGCGGCTCGCTGCACATGACCATCCAGACCGCCGTGCTGATCGAGACGCTCCAGGCGCTCGGGGCCGAGGTGCGCTGGTGCTCGTGCAACATCTTTTCCACCCAGGACCACGCGGCCGCGGCGATCGCCGCCAGTGGCACGGCGGTCTACGCCTACAAGGGCGAATCGCTCGAGCAGTACTGGGAGTTCACGCACCGGATCTTCGAGTGGCCCAACGGCGCCTACGCCAACCTGATCCTGGACGACGGGGGCGATGCCACGCTGCTGTTGCACCTGGGGAGCCGCGCCGAGAGCGACACCAGCGTGCTGCACAATCCAACGAGCGAGGAGGAGACGGCGCTGTTCGCCGCCATTACCGCAACCCTCAAGCGCGATCCGCGCTGGTACTCGCAGCGCCTCAAGGCGATCCGGGGCGTCTCCGAGGAGACCACCACCGGCGTTAAGCGCCTCTATCAGATGGCGCGCGACAAGGAACTGGCCTTTCCGGCCATCAACGTCAACGACTCGGTCACCAAGAGCAAGTTCGACAACCTCTACGGGTGCCGCGAATCACTGGTCGATGGCATCAAGCGCGCGACCGATGTGATGGTGGCCGGCAAGGTGGCCGTGATCGCCGGCTACGGGGATGTCGGCAAAGGCTCGGCCAGCGCCTTGCGGGCCCTTTCGGCCCAGGTCTGGGTGACCGAGATCGACCCGATCTGCGCCCTGCAGGCCGCGATGGAAGGGTATCGCGTGGTGACCATGGATTATGCGGCCGACAAGGCCGACATCTTCGTGACCGCGACCGGCAACTTCCACGTGCTGACGCACGATCACATGAGCCGGATGAAGAACAACGCCATCGTGTGCAACATCGGCCACTTCGACAACGAGATCGACTGCGCCTCCCTCAAGCAGTACCCGTGGGAGAACATCAAGCCGCAGGTCGACCATGTCATATTTCCGGACGGCAAGCGCATCATCCTTCTGGCCGAAGGACGCCTGGTCAACCTGGGGTGCGGTACCGGCCATCCCAGTTATGTGATGAGCAGCTCCTTTGCCAACCAGGTGCTGGCGCAGATCGAACTCTGGAGCCACCACGAGCGCTACAAGATCGGCGTGCACGTGCTGCCCAAGCATCTGGACGAGAAAGTCGCGCGTCTCCAGCTGGTCAAGCTCAACGCCGAACTCACGCCGCTGAGCGATGCGCAGGCGCGCTACATCGGCGTCGAAAAGCAAGGACCGTATAAGCCGGATCACTACCGTTATTAGGCGCATTCTGTAGGAATTGGACTGCAGTATTAGGTCGCATGGCGCGGATCGGCGACAGGGACGCCGGCGGGTTTTGACATCTGAACGCTCGCAGCTGAAAAAACTGTGGAGCAGGTCGACCGCCGGCGCCCGCGCGATTGGCACGAATCAGAAGTAGTTCACCCGGAGCGATGCGCGTGCGCGTTAAAATGACGCGCATGAGTTCAGAGCTTCGCCTGCTGCAGATCTCCGACCCGCATCTGTTTGGCCCCGCAGACGGTGCGCTGCGCGGGGTGGTGACGCGCCGCTCGCTCGAATCGGTTTTAGATCACGCCAAAGCGCATCAGGCCAATGCGGCGGCCATCCTGCTGACCGGGGATTTAGTTAACGATGATCCGGGCGGCTATGGAGCGGTGCGCGAACTGATGGGCGATCTGGGCAAGCCCGTATGGTGCCTGCCGGGCAATCATGACGATCCCAAGATCATGCTCCGTGAACTTGAGCAGCCGCCCTTTTCGGTGGGCGGCCACCATGACCTGGGGCACTGGCGCATCGTCATGCTCGACAGCTGCGTACCCGGGAAAGCGCACGGGCGCCTCAGCGCCGCGGAACTGGCCCGGCTCGATAGCGCGCTGGCCACGGCGGGCGAACGCCAGGTCCTCATAGGACTCCATCATCATCCGCTGCCGATGGGGAGCCGCTGGATTGATTCGGTGGCGCTTAAGGAATCCCGAGGAATTCTTTGCCATCACGGACCGCTACGCCTGCGTGCGCGCCATCGTCTGGGGCCACGTCCACCAGAGTCACGACTCGAGGCGCAAGGGCGTGCGGCTCCTGGCCACGCCTTCGACCTGCGCGCAGTTCCTGCCGCACTCGGACCACTTCGCGATCGACCCGGCCCCGCCGGCCTACCGGCGATTGACACTGCGTGCCGATGGCACGATCGACACGGAAGTGGTGCGCGTGACGCGCGAAGTGGGCGCGCAATCCAACCAGCGCGCCGCCGGCGGCTGACGAACGAGCACCGAGGCCGGCAGGCTGCGGCCACAGCGCCAACGTGAATGACCGCGCGGCTCGGTGAGATTCAGGGCGCGACGGCCTAAACCCACACACGCCCTCGTCGCGCCCGCTTCAGCTCACACGGGCGGACGACTGCTTACCTACGACGCCTGCCTCTACTCTGGGATCGGCGCGCCGCCTTCGGTGACCTTGTACATCTTGTTGGCGGCCACATTCGGGAAAGTCTGCGTCGCTCCGCCCGGCCATTTGATGGTGAGCGAAACGTTGCCTGCACTCGCCAACCCGAAATGAATGCGCTTCGAATCCTGCGACCAGCGATGGTATCGCCCGTCTTGCACGCGCAATTGAGTCACGCCCAGCGCGGTGGCGTAGACGCGCGCGCCGGTCGCGTCCCGGTCGGAGTTCACGCCGATCAGGTCCAGTTCGATCCAGTGGTTGCCGTTGCGATTGTTGTGGAACAGCTGGTTGGGGCCGCCGATATACCTGGGCTGCAGGTTAAAACCGTTGGTGACGAACAGATCCAGGAATCCGTCCTCGTCGTAATCGCCCGAGACCGCAGAATCGGCCGTGCCGGCGCCATCGGCGATGGCCAGTCCCATCACCCCTTCGGCGCCACCCGCGTTCGGAATGGCCGTAAAGGTGCCGTTGCCGTTGTTGTGGTAGAGAATGTTGGCGATGTTGCTGGCCCCGGTGCGGCAGGCCAGGTACAGATCGACGTACATGTCGTTGTCAAAGTCGCCCGCCGTCACGCTCCCGCATTGGATCTTGGCATCGAGGTGCGCAGCCACCGTCTGGTCCACATAGGTGCCGTTGCGGTTCATCAGCAAAGTCGGCCGCCCTGGCAGGTCGGTGGGCCAGAGGCCCGTGGCCTGAAGTCCCGTGATCGGCGCGGTCGCGAAGACCTGCATGTAGCCCTCGCTGAAAATACTCGGGCTGTCCGCGTTGAGCTTGGTCACGATCGCCAGCGTCCAGCGGTGCGCGGTCTGGTCGTATCCAATCTGCATGAGCGGCAATTGCGACTGCGAATTCGGTGCCGGAGGCATACCCCACACGGATGAACTGGTGGGATCGAGACTGAACGTCGTGGACTTCGGATGGGTGCCCTTCGAGCCGATCTGAATCTTCTGGATGTCCGTTCCGCCCCCTTCGACCGCCTTGTTCCAGTCGATCGTGAAGGTCACGGTGCCGTTACTTACGAACTTGAAACCCTTGCTGCCTCCGGCCAGCAGGGCCTCGATGCGGTTCGTCCCTCCCTGGACCACGGACGAGGGACGATTCTGCACGCCACCCAGGACGAACATGTCCATGCGCCCGTCGTTGTCGAAATCCGCGATCGCCGAGTCCACGACGTGCTGGACGATCGGCATGAACGCCGCCGGCTTGGAGGCATCAAACAATTTCTTCCATGGGAAGCTCGAGGTGTCGTAGATCTTCTGCGGGAACGTGGCCTCGTCCGGGCACAGCACATCCAGCCGGCCATCCCCGTTCACGTCCACCAGCTGCGCATAGTGGAAACGTATGCACAGCAACTTGGCGGAGGCGCTCGAGTTCGGTGAATGTGGAGTCCTTGTTCTGATGGAACAGCTTCGCCACACCGCCGTACTGAGCGACCAGCACATCCAGGCGCTTGTCATTGTCGTAGTCGAGCCAGACAGGCATCCGACCGCCGAGGTTTTCGAGTTCCAGTCCCGAGCCCAGCGTTTCAAAATCGAGCTTGCCCTTCTGATTGACGAACCACTCGCTGGGATTGCCGGTGCCCAAGCTCACCAGCAGGTCCTGAGTGCCGTCGTTGTTGTAGTCGGCCCAGGACGCGCCATGGGTGTCCGCGCCGGGGCGATTGTCCCAGGTCGGCGTCTTTGAGCCCACATCGACAAAGGTCCCGTTTCCTTTGTTCTGGAACAGGCTCTTCATCGTGCGATGGTTGCTGACGAACAGGTCCGGAAAGCCATCGCCGTTCACATCGCCAAACGATGCGCCGTAGGTTTCGCTGAAGTGCTCGACGCCCGAGCCGGCGGTCACATCGGTGAATGAAGTTTGCGCGCCCGCGTAGGAAGCAGCCAAGATGAGCGTCGTCGCGGCGGGCCAGAACAATGCGCGGCGTGGCGATCCCCGCTGGCGTGTCATCTGTTGGATCGAGTCATTGCGACTCGTGATTGATTCGAGGAAAAGCTGCAGCATCGCGTGCGTGGCGTCCGCAGCGGAACGACACACAAGGCGCAAGAAGTACATGTGATCCCCCCACTGGATTTTGTGCGCTCATTATATGACGAGCGCTGTAGAGCCATTGTGGTACCGAAAGCCGGGAAACTGTGACCGGTTACACAGAATTAATTTCAGCTCGAAGAGCGCGCGCATGGGTAAAACTAAGTAGTTCCCGGCGTTTTTCGTTTCACATAAAGGAATACTTTTACCCATTGCTTTGCTCAAACTGTGCGCTCGGAGTTCTCGAAGAATTTAGTTTGCGTGCGTAAACGACTCTTTTGTCGTGCATCCGCTCGAGCTTTCTCCCCAGGTTTTGGTGAACGGACGCGCGAGTCCGACTTTTCCGCGCAAGTCGCGCGCGATCGGTCGCGCGTTATCGAGAGTCAATGACCACAAGCGCGATGCGAATGCGCTCACTCGCGAGTTTCGCTCTCCATTCTTGAGCAGCAAGAAGAACGCCGCGCGGCGCGCCACTTGGGTGCACATGCCGCTCCCGAACCTTCGCACCCCGATGGGTTTCGTACGAGCTCCGAGACGGTCCGTTGCGGCTTGATGTAGTCTTGCGAGGTTGGTATCAACAAACTCGAATAACTCAATTGGTTCTCACGAGGGGATGGCATGAATTACCGGCAATTTGCGGCTCTGGCTTTCGGCTTCATTTTTTCCGCGCAGATTATCGCGGCCAGCGCCCCGCCCGATGAGGTGGCGAAACTGGTACGCGCCGAAATGCAGCAGCAGCACATTCCGGGCCTGACGCTGCTGGTTTCCAGGAACGGCAAGCCGATACGATCGGAAGGATATGGCCTATCGAACGTCGAACTGAATGTCAGCGCCAAGCCGGAATCGATTTTTCAGTCCGGTTCGGTCGGCAAGCAGTTCACCGCGACGGCGGTCATGATGCTGGTGGAGGCCGGCAAAGTCGCCCTGGAGGACCCACTGACCAAGTACTTCCCGGAAGCCCCGGCATCCTGGAAGCAGGTGACGGTGCGGGAACTGTTGAGTCACACGGCAGGATTTACCGACTATCCCAAAGACTTCGACATGCGCAAGGACTACACCGAGGCGGATCTGCTCAAGATCGTCGAGTCGATACCGCTCGCCTACCCCCCGGGCACAAACTGGAGCTACAGCAACCTGGGTTTCCTGACCCTCGGGATTCTGATCCATAAGGTCACCGGTCAGTTCTACGGCGATTTTCTGCAGCAGCGGATTTTTCGGCCGCTCGGCATGACCTCCACCCGCATCATGAGCGAGGAGGATATTGTTCCGAATCGGTCGGCCGGCTACCGGCTGGTCAAGGGCCAGCTCAAGAACCAGGAATGGGTCTCCCCCACGCTCAACACGACGGCCGACGGCGCCTTGTATTTCTCGATCCTGGATCTCGCCAAGTGGGATGCCGCGCTCTACACCGAGAAACTGATCAAGCACTCAAGCCTGGAGCAGATGTGGACGGTGGCTCCTCTGCGGGACGGAAAGCCGAATTCCGGCCACTACGGCTTTGGCTGGTTTGTCGAAGGAGAAAAGGGACACCGGCTGATCGAGCACGGCGGTGCCTGGCAGGGTTTCGAGACCCAGATTTCCCGTTACGTCGATGACGGGCTGACGGTGGTCGTGCTCACCAATCTTGAGGGCGCCAAGCCGGGCCGGATAGCGCACGGCGTGGCGAGCCTCTATTTAAAGAAAACCGCGCCGTAGAGAGTAAGGCCCTAAGGGCCAGAGCCGGCCGTGCCCGCGTGAGACCAGGCGCCTTCAGTGGGCTGAATTCGCCGCGACCTCGATCAGCGGCGCGAGCCGGCGCATGCGTTCCTGGGCATCGCAGAGTTCAAGAAGAGCCTGCTGGTCGCTGCGCTCGAGCGGCAGAAATTCCGCCAGCCGATTGGAGACCCAGTCCGCGTCTTCGAAATCCGCATCCAGGTGCCGCGCGGTATCTCCGAGCTCCTGCAGCACGCGCCGGAGCACCAGGGCCAGCGGCCGATGTTCTTCCGCGATCGCATCGGGTCCGGGTTCAGCCATCCACTCGATCTCGCCCACGCGAAGCCCATCGGACTGAATGCCATGCTTGAGCAACCGAAAGCGTCGGGAGCCGCGGCACATCACCCCGAGCAGTCCATCGGGCAACCGGCTGAAATCAACCACTCGCGCGCCCGTGCCCACGGCGGCCATGGCCGCGACCGCACCGCTTTCCTCCCCCTCGATGATCAGCACCACGCCGAAATCCGTCCCTTCGCGCATGCAGCGGCCGACCATGTCCAGATAACGCGGCTCAAAGATCCGCAGCGGCAGCAAACCTCCGGGGAACAACACCGTGTTGAGAGGAAACAGCGGCAGCTCAACCATGGGAGGGGCGCGCGGCCAGGCTCTTGAGCAAACGCTCGTGCAGACCGCCAAAGCCACCGTTGCTCATCAGCAGCGCGTGATCCCCGGAACGCAGTTCGCCACCCAAGCCCGCAATCAGCGCTTCCAGATCATGCGCCACGTGCGCTTTGTCCTTGATCGGGCCAAGCGAGCCCTCCGCGTCCCAGCCTAAGTCCGGTGGGGCGTACAACCACACGCTATCGGCCCCGCGGAGGGATTCGGCCAGCGTGTCACGATGGGTGCCCACGCGCATGGTGTGCGAGCGCGGCTCAAGCACCGCGATGATGCGCTCCGCCCCAACGCGTCGGCGCAGGCCCTCAAGGGTCGTGGCAATGGCGGTGGGGTGATGCGCGAAGTCGTCGTAGACCTTGACTCCCCCCACCGTGCCGCGCAGTTCCATGCGCCGGCGCACGCCGGCAAAATCACCCAGGGCCGCGCAGGCGCGGGCGGGCGGGACGCCGACGTGGCGCGCCGCGCCAATCGCCGCGAGTGCGTTATCGACATTGTGCATACCCATCAGCGGCCAGCGCACGGTGCCGCAAAGCTCCTCGCCCAGGCGCACTGCGAATTCCGACCCGTCCTCGCCCGCAGCGAGCTCCGCGCTCCACAGCGGGGTGGATCCGGCGCCCGCCGCGGCGCGCTCGCGCGAGAAGCGCTCCACCTCGCTCCAGCAGCCGAGCGTGAGCACACGCGCCAGGTTCTGATCGTGTCCGTTGACCAGGAGCCGCCCGCTGCCGGGAACGGTGCGGATCAGATGATGGAACTGGCGCTCGATGGCGGCCAGGTCCGGATAGATGTCGGCGTGATCAAACTCGAGGTTGTTGAGAACCAGCGTGCGCGGGCGGTAGTGGACGAACTTGGCGCGCTTGTCGAAGAAAGCCGTGTCGTACTCATCCGCCTCGATCACGAAGAAAGGGCAGCTCTCCCAGGCGCGCGCTCTGCTTGAAGTTGCCCGGAATTCCACCGATCAGGAACCCGGGCGCCGAGACCCGCATCCTCCAGTATCCAGGCCAGCATCGCCGCGGTCGTGGTCTTGCCGTGCGTGCCGGCGACCGCCAGCACCCAGCGATCCGCCAGCACCTCGCGCGCGAGCCACTCGGGCCCCGAGCTGTACGGAATGCCGCTTTCGAGCAGCGCCTCGATGACCGGCATGCCGCGCGTGCAGACGTTACCGACCACGACCACATCCGGGCGCGGATTGAGCTGCTCGGCGCCGAACCCGTCGCTCAGCTCGATGCCGAGCGCGGCCAGCTGCGTGCTCATCGGCGGGTACACGTTGCGGTCAGAACCGCTCACCCTATGGCCGGCGGCCCGCGCAATGGCGGCCACACCGCCCATGAAAGTACCGCAGATGCCGAGGATATGGACGTGCATAATTGTGCCGATTGTACACGCGCGCCTTGAATGCGAGCGTGTGCGGATGCAGGCGACAGGGAGCTAAGAGCTAAACTTTGTCCACACCGATCTCCGATCCGGCGGCCCTTGAGTCCGCGGTCACAATCCTCGTCGCGTGCGCGTGTGCTCGGTCTTGATACCGAGTTCATGCGCGAGCGCACCTACTATGCGCAGTTGTGCCTGGTGCAGATCGCCAGCGAAGAGCTCGCCGTGTGCATCGATCCGCTCGCCCTCCCCTCGCCTCGATGCGCTGCGCCCGCTGATGGGCGGGGCACAGCTGTGCAAGATCGTGCACGCCGCGCGCCAGGACCTGGAAGTGCTCGCTCCCACCGTGGGCGCGGTGACCAACATTTTCGACACGCAGGTGGCCGCCGCCCTGGTGGGTTTTTCCGCGCAGGTCGGCTATGCCGAACTGGTGCGCGAGATCCTCGGCATCCAGCTGCACAAGAACCAGACCCGAACCGACTGGTCGCGACGCCCGTTATCGGCCGCCCAGCTGGACTACGCCCTTGATGATGTGCGCTATCTCCCGCCACTGCGCGAGAAGCTCTCCGAACGGCTCGCGCAACTGGGGCGCGAAGCGTGGTTCGAGGAAGAGATGGCGCAGCTCGGCAGTGATTCCTTTGTCGTCGATCCGGACCAGGCCTGGCTTCGCTATCAAGGCATTCGCCGACCTTGATCCGGACCGGCAACGCCTGGCGCGGGCACTCGCCGCCTGGCGGGAGCAGCGCGCCATACAGTCGAACCGGCCCCGGGGCTGGATCCTGCCGGATGCGGCGCTGCGCGATATCGTGTTCCAGGTGCCGCGCGATCCGGCGGCGCTTGAACGATTGAACGAGCTGCCCGAGGGCATACGCGAGAACAGCGGCGCGCAGTTGCTGGAACTGATCGGCGCCGCGGCCGTGCCGGTACCGCCCGCCCCGCTCCCGCAGCGCCGCCGGCCCGATCCGGAACACCTTGAGAAGGTGCAGCGCCTTTCGGACATCACGCGGCGGATCGGCAATGAACTTCGCCTCGCGCCGGAACTGCTGGCCACGCGGCGCGATATGGAGCGCCTGGCCGCAGGACACCGCGATGGGCCCGCCTTGAGCGGCTGGCGCCGGGCCGCGGTCGGCGCGGAACTGCTCAAAGCGCTCTAGGCGTTCGCAGCAATCCGCGAGGGCAACATCGCGCCGAGGGGCTGCGAACTCGCCGAGGTACTTCCATGACTACTTCATACACCACGGCCAGGCGCCGCTGGTGACGGGGACACTTGCCGGGCTCCTAATGTGCCAGTGTGCCGTCCATGTTGAATTTGATCTCGGAGATCTGCGTGACGTTGTTGGGATCCGTTAGGTAGAGCGATTTGAGGAACGCCTGATCCCAGCGACTCAGTCCCGCTGGTCGCGCCGCGCCTTGTTCGGAAAACAACCGCAGGATCGTGGGTGCATCACCCGGCTTGGCGCTCTCGCGGATCTGCGCCATGCCGACCATGGCGATGTAGTCGGCCAGCTGTCCGACACGGATGTCCTTGACCAGTCCGGTGTCGGCCACCACAACGGCCAGGCTTATTTTTTTGACCGCGGCCCAACTGAGTCTGGAGTTCGGCACGCCGTGACTGCAGGTGGAATAGGTCGTGTTTCCAGTGATGTAGGTGGTCGGGGGCCCACCCGCGCATTCGGAGCTCGCGTTGTACCAGACTCGTACCGGACGAGGGGTGCTGACGAAGTGATGGATGCCGCCGATCCCGCGCTCGGCGTTGAACAGCCGCGGATTGCGAGCCCACCATTTCTTCAAAAGCCAATCGGGCTCGGAGGTCAGCACCACCAGGAAATTGGGCGCGCACTGTTCTGGCGCGAGCGGAGCGCCGGCGTCCCGTGCCACCTGCGAGAGACGTGCCAGCACAAATTCGCCCGCTTCGCGCGTCATGCCCGCGACCAATGGGCAGATCGGCACCGACCAGCGTGCCAAAGATTCGTCACGGGCCGAGAGCGTGATCGCTGAAACAAACTTGCTGACCTGCCGCTCGGTCAATTCCCGGCGCTGCTGGGCGCTGATGGTCACCGTCTCAAGATCGGATTTTCCGGACTCTAAGGCGGTTTGCTGCGCCGGTCCGGCGGTCGGCGGTGGATCAGCAGCGGCGAGCCCCACCAGGAACGGCGCGCCCAACGCGACGCTCAGGGCGCGGGCGCGCCGGCGCAAGGAGCCGATGGCTGATTGATGCCGCATGTCCATGCACTGGTCCATCGTCGAGCCGGGGTCTTGCCGCTTCCGCAGGCGGATTGGCCGCGGGTCACGACATTACGCGTTGACGTCCAAATCCCAACCACCACCGCCCATGCGCTCTAGGCCTTAGCGGCCTTGAGGGACTTGGGCAGCACGGCGGCAAGGCGCGCCTCCACCTCACCGACGGTGCCCATCGCATCGATTGAGCGCAGGAGTCCCTGCGCGCGGTAGTGCTCGATCAGCGGGCGGGTCTGCTCGTCGTAGACGCCAAGGCGCCGCGCGACGGTTTGCTCGTTATCGTCCGGCCGCTGGACCAGGAGCGGGGCGGCCTCGCAGTTGCGGCAATGCGTAATCGCGCGAGTGGCCTCATCGTGGACGTTGTAGATCGTGCCGCAGGTCGGGCAGCTCCGTCGACCGGCGATGCGGCGGGCGATTTCGGCGTAATCGACGTTGAACTCCACGACCGCATCGAGCGGTGCATGGATGCCCTTGAGCATCGTGGCCAGCTCCTCGGCCTGGGCGAGGTTGCGCGGAAAGCCATCCAGCACGTAGCCGCCGGCCGCGTCCGGCTCCTTGAGCCGCTCGCGGATGATCCCGATCACGATCTCATCGGCCACCAGCGCGCCGGTGTCCATGGCGGCCTTGGCGCGCATTCCCAGCGCGGTGCCGCGGGCCACGGCCGAGCGCAACAGGTCCCCGGTTGAGATCTGTGGAATCCCGAGGCGAGCGACCAGTCGCTGCGCCTGAGTGCCTTTGCCCGAGCCGGGCGCGCCTAGGAGGACAATACGCATCCGCGCAAAGGTACCGGTGCGCCCAATCAGGGTCAAACACCCGCTGCCGCCGGATGTCGCCTTCGGCTATCCTTTCGGGCCCGAATTCCCCTCTCTCCCGGAGCCTGATCCCTCATGTCGCAGCCCGCCGCCCGCAACGCCGTCTACGCCCAGTCCGGTGGTGTCACCGCCGTCATCAACGCCTCGGCCTGCGGGGTCATCGAGACCGCACTTCGCGCCCGCGCGATCAAGCGCGTGTATGCGGGGCGCGATGGCATCGTCGGGATCCTGACCGAGGATCTGATCGATGTGGGTGCGGAGGATCGCGCCACGATCCGCGCGCTTCGCCACACGCCGGCCGGCGCCTTTGGCTCGGCACGCTTCAAGCTCAAGGGGCTGGAGGAAAATCGCGCCGAGTACCAGCGCTTGATCGATGTGTTCAAGGCGCACGACATCGGCTACTTCTTCTACAACGGCGGCAATGACTCGATGGACACCGCCCATAAGGTCTCCCAGATTGCCTCCCAGCTCGGCTACCCGATCGCCTGCCTCGGGATCCCCAAGACCGTCGATAACGATTTGCCGCACACCGATTGCTGCCCGGGCTTTGGCTCGGTCGCCAAGTACATCGCCATCTCCACGCTCGAGGGGGCGCTTGATGTGGCCTCGATGGCGCGCACCTCGACCAAGGTGTTCGTGCTCGAGGTCATGGGCCGGCACGCGGGCTGGATCGCCGCCGCCGGGGGCCTGGCGGGCCGCAAGCGCGGCGAGGCACCGCACATCATCCTGTTCCCGGAGATCGCCTTCGACAAGGAGCGCTTCCTGGCTCGCGTCAAGGAATGCGTGAATGACTTTGGCTATTGCGTGATCGTGGTCTCGGAGGGCGCGAACTACGGGGAAGGGAAGTTTCTGGCCGAGGCGGGCACCAAGGACGCGTTCGGCCACACGCAGCTGGGGGGCGTGGGTCCGGTGGTCGCCAACATGGTGCGCGAGGCGCACGGCTACAAGTTCCACTGGGCGGTGGCCGATTACCTGCAGCGCGCCGCGCGCCACGTCGCTTCCCGCGTGGATGTCGAGCAGGCCTATGCGGTCGGAAAAGCGGCGGTTGAGTACGCGATCGCCGGAAAGAGCGGCGTGATGCCGGCCATCAAGCGATTGTCCTCCAAACCGTATCGCTGGAGCATCGTGCCGGTGCCGCTCGATGCGGTGGCCAACGTGGAGAAGACCGTGCCGCGCCATTTCATCACCGCCGATGGCTTCGGGATCACCGCCCCCTGCCGGCGCTATCTGGAGCCGCTGATCGGCGGGGAAGACTACCCGCCGTACCACAATGGCCTGCCCGAATACGCCAGGCTTCGGGGCAAGGCTGTGCGCAGGAGACTCAAGGGGACTTTCAGCCTGAAGTGAGCCTCGGGCTTGGGAGATGGGAGGGGGAGATCATGGAGCGGCGCTACCGGACCGTGGATGTATTTACCGAGCGCATGTTCGGCGGCAATCCTTTGGCCGTGGTGCTCGATGCCCTGGAACTGAGCGGCGCACAGATGCAATCGATCGCCGCGGAGTTCAACTACGCCGAGAGCACCTTCGTGCTGCCGCCGCGCGATCCGAAGCACACCGCGCAGGTGCGGATCTTCACGCCGCGCTCGGAAGTTCCGTTCGCGGGCCACCCGAATGTGGGCACGGCCTTCGTGCTCGCGCAGCTCCTGGCGGCCGAGGGCAAGCCGGTTCCCGAGCGCTTCGAGTTCGAAGAGGGCGCGGGAATCGTTCCGGTGCGTATCCTTCGCGAAGGCCACCGGGTGACCGGCGCGGAACTGACCGCGCCGGAAGCCTTAAGCCGCGGAGCGACGGTGGCTCCGGCCATCGCCGCCGCGTGCCTGACACTGGCGGACTCGGACATCGGCACGGCCGTGCACGCGCCGATGGTCGCCTCGGTCGGTCTCCCGTTTCTGATCGCCGAGGTCGCCACGCGCGAGGCGCTCGCGCGGTCCCGGCCGGATCTGACCGCGCACGAGAAATTCCTGCCCGGAATCGGCGTCGATGCGATCTTTGCCTACGTGCGGGACCAGGACGAGGGTGAATTCGGCGTGCTGCACGCCCGCATGTACGCACCGCTCGATGGGATCCCGGAGGATCCGGCCACCGGGAGCGCCACCGCCTCAACACTCGCGCTCCTCACGCAGCTGGAACGGGCTTCCGACATCGAGCGCCGCTGGCGCGTGCACCAGGGCGATGACATGGGACGGCCCAGCGTCCTTCTGGGCGGCACCACCAAGCGCGCGGGGAAAGTCGCCTCGGTCCGCGTCGGGGGACGCTGCGCGCCGGTCATGACCGGCACTCTCAGCATCGACGCGTGAGCGCCAACAAGAATCTGCCGGCCATCCTGGTGATGGTCTCGGCCGCGGCGTTGTTCACGGTCATGGATGCGGGCATGAAGCTGCTCTCGCAGTACTACCCGCCGATGCAGGTGACCGCGCTGCGGAGCTTGAGCTCCCTGCCGTTCGTCTACATCTACGTGGCGTGGCGCAGTTCGTTCGCGGCCATGCTCAATGTTCGCTGGCCACTGCACCTGCTGCGCGGCGCGCTCGCGGTCGTGATGCTCGCGACCTTCGTGATGGGACTGCGTCACCTGGCGCTCACCGAGATCTACACGATCTTCTACATTGCCCCGCTCCTGATCACGGCGCTCTCGGTGCCACTGCTGGGTGAGCGCGTGGGCAAGGCGCGCTGGTTCGCCATCGGCGTGGGCATGACGGGCGTATTGATCGTGCTGCGGCCGACCGGATCGGGCGTGTTCACGCTCGCTGGCCTCGCGGTCATCGCCTCGGCCGTCTGCTACACGTTCTCGGCGATCGCGGTGCGGATCCTCGGGCGCACCGATTCGATGGAAAGCCTGATGTTCTGGCTGATCTCGATGCTCGCCCTGGGCTCCTCGCTCCTGGCCTGGCCGCACTGGCTGTCCCTCCGCCCGCAGGACGCCTGGCTGATCGCCGGAGTGGGCCTGACCGGCTTTTTCGGTCAGTGGGGCGTGACCTATGCCTTTCGGCACGGGGAAGTCTCGGCGATCGCGCCGTTTGAATACACTTCGTTGATCTGGGCGCTGGGCCTGGACCGGCTGATCTGGCAGACCACGCCCGATCACTACACGCTGCTGGGAGCGGCGATCATCATGGGGGCGGGCCTGTTCCTGGCGCGCCGGGAACACGTGCACGCCGAGGCGGAGCACCCTTAAGCTGAAATCGAAGGCGGACGCCGACTGAAACGGGCGTGCGCGCCGGGCCTGAAATACTGGCTCTGTTCCCAAACACGCCGGACACCGCCGATGCCCGAAATAAAAGTTGCTGTACTGGTGGGCAGCCTTCGCAAAGCTTCCTACACGCGCATGGTCGCAAAATCACTCATCGCCCTGGCGCCCAAGTCCCTTGACTGCACGATCGTCGAAATCGGCGATCTGCCCCTCTACAACGAGGATCTGGACCAAGCGGGCCCGCCGCCGGAGTGGTCGCGGCTGCGCGAGCAGATCAAGAGCCGCGATGCGATCCTGTTCCTGACGCCCGAATACAATCGCTCCATCCCCGGTGGCCTCAAGAATGCGATCGATGTCGGATCACGCCCCTCCGGCCAGAGCGTATTCGATGGCCTGCCCGCCGGCGTGGTCAGTGTCACGCCCTATAAGATGGGCGCCTTCGGCGCCAACCACGCGCTGCGCCAGACTTTTGTTTTCCTCAACATGCGCGGTCATGCAGCAGCCGGAGGCCTATATCGGCGGCGCTGCGGACCTGTTTGATGGGAGCGGCGAGCTCAAGAATGCGGAGACCCGCGAGTTCCTTGAGCAAATTCATGGCGGCCTTCGCCGATTGGGTCAAAAAGCTGGTTGAGTAGCGCAACGCGCCCTTTGGGCGGCGCGAGTGCCCAGTGTTCCATTTTTTTTGAAACACCGCCGACGACCGTGATTGATGTTTTTAGGCCGACAGAAAACTCCGCGCGAAGTGGTTTGTATTTCCAGCGCGTGCGTTCATTCGCTCTGGGGATCAAGCCGGCCGCCGGGTGAACCCTGGGCGGCGTTGCGCGCAATCACATCAACAGTGCCGCGATTTCCTGCTCGGTGAGCCGGCGCCAGTGTTCCTTGGGCAAATCGCCCAGCGACAGGGCGCCGATCCTGATTCGCACCAAGCGCAGGACGGACACTCCGAAGTGCTCCAGCAGGCGGCGGATGTGGCGATTGCGGCCCTCGCTGAGCACGATTTCGAGCCATGCGTGCTTGGCACCGGTGCGAAGGCAACGCACGGATTTGGCGCAGAGCCGCTCGCCCTCCAGCACGACGCCGACCTGCAATCGCTTGAGCAATGCCGCATCCGGGCAACTGATCGATCTGCACGTGATAGGTCTTATCGGGCCCGGTGATCGGATCGGTGATGCGCGCGGCCCAGGCCGGATCGTTGCTGAACAGCAGCAGCCCCTCACTTGCCTTATCCAGCCGGCCCACCGGTGCGAGCCACGGAAGATCGGCCCCGGCGAGACACCGATACACGCGTCTCGCGTCCGCGCTCGTCTCTTGCCGTGGTCACCAGACCCTCTGGGCTTGTTCAGCATCAGCACCTGGCGCGCGGCCGCCTCGAGCGTCCGGCCCCCGATTTCGATCCTGTCCACGCCCTGGCGCACCGGAAATTCCGCATCGCGCACCACGCGACCGTTCACCTGCACCCGGCCTTCCAGCACCCAGCGCGTCGCCACGCTGCGCGAGGCCATGCCCAGTTTGGAGATCACGCGCGCCACGCCGTGGCGCTTGTGCCTTGAGGCCGCGCTCACGGGAAAATCTTAAAGACCCAGCTCGCTAAGGAGGGATGATCGGCGGGCCGCGGGCCCGAAGCCCAGTGGTATTTGCGTTCGGCCACGGCCATGGGCAGATCGTTGATGCTGGCGATGCGGCGGCGCATCAGTCCCTCGCCATCGAACTCCCAGTTCTCGTTCCCATAGCTCCGGTACCACTGGCCGCCCTCATCGTGCCACTCATAGGCGAAGCGCACGGCGATGCGATTGCCCGAAGCTGGCCCACAGCTCCTTGATCAACCGGTAGTCGAGTTCGCGGGCCCACTTGCGCTTCAGGAACTGCTCGATCGCCTCGCGTCCCTTGCAGGAACTCGCTCCGGTTTCGCCACTGGCTGTCCGGCGTGTACGCGAGCGCGACGCGCGCAGGGATCCTTACTGTTCCAGGCGTCTTCGGCCATGCGCACTTTCTGCGCGGCGGTCTGGCGGTAAAGGGCGGCAGCGGCGGACGGCTCATGGGACTCACTCTCGTGTCGGTATCAGCCCCCTTGATTTCGCGGTGCGGGGGCAAGGTGCGATCCTCGCCCGAGGCGGCCTCGGTGTCGAGCCCGCGGAGCGATCCAAAGCTCAAGGCGTACACGCGCGTAAACTCCGCGCCGAGCAGAAAGATCTGCGCGGAGTAATACACCCACACGAACACGATCACCAGCGAGCCTGCGGCCCCGAACACCGAGGCGATCGCGGTCTTGCCGATATAGATGCTGATCAGGAACCGTCCGAGGGTGAACAGGAGCGCGGTCACCGAGGCGCCCAGCCACACGTCCGTCCAGTGGATCGTCACCCTCGGGATCAGCCGGTAGATCGCGGCGAAGGAGGCCATCGTGATGACAAAGCCCAGCATGCCGTTCACCGTTTGCGCCAGCAGCTCCCAGCGCCCGAACGCCCCGGCCCACCAGTGGCCCATGGCGGCGATCGCGGCACTTAGGACCAGTGAAACGATCAGCAGGAAAGCGATCCCGAGAATCAGGCCGAAGGACACCAGCCGCGCGCGGATCAGGCTGAAGAGCCCGTTGTACTCCGGACGCCGAGGCGTGCCAGATCCGATCGAGCGCGTTTTGCAGCTCGCCGAACACGGAGGTGGCGCCGGCCAGCACCAGGGCCGCCCCGATGATCGTCCCGGCCACCCCGTGCGATTGCTGGTGCAGGTTCGCCAGCGCCTGCTGGACGGTGGCCGCCGCCGCCGGTCCCATCATGTCGCTGAGCTGGCCGAAGATCTCACCGCGGACCGCGTCGGGCCCGAAGAGCAGGCCGGCCACCGAGATCACGATCAGCAGGGTCGGTGCCAGCGAGAACACCGTGTAATAGGAGAGCGCCGCGCCCATGCTCGGGGCGTAATCGGAGAGCCAGGAGGTGATGGTCTTCTTGATCAGCACCCACCACTCCGGGAGCGAGGGCACGTTCACCCGGCTCGCTGGGGTCCGAACTTGGCCCGCAGGTTGCGCATCATGAGCAAGAATCTAGCCCATGCGCTTAAGCCCTCTCCGTCAGCGAAACGGAGATTCGCCGCGCGAGCTTGTGGTATACGTCGCCCCGGGAACCTCAGGTTTTGGTGAACTTTGGAGGCCTTAAGGCGTGAAAGTCCTTTCATCGTTGACGCGAGGCCATGCGGGCCTGGGGCGATTTCTTGCCCCGCTGCACTCCGTGCTGCTGCTGGCGACCCGGCTCTACGTCGGCTGGCAATTCACCAAGTCAGGCTGGTTGAAGATCAGCTCCTGGGACACGACCCTCGGGCTGTTTCGCGACGAATACCACGTCCCGCTCCTGCCGCCCGATCTCGCCGCCGTCATGGGGACCTGCGGCGAGCTGGGATTCCCGATCCTGCTGTACCTGGGGCTGTTCACCCGCTTCGGGGCGCTGGGCACCTTTTTCGTCAACACCATGGCGATGATTTCCTACCGCCAGGTGCTGTTTGCCGAAGGCCTCCCCTACGATCATTTCCTTTGGGGCTACATGCTGCTGGTGATCACGGTGTTCGGCGCGGGCCGGTACTCGCTCGATCACTGGCTTGAGCGCCGCGCGGCGCACCGGCCTTAACTTAAGGCCCGATGGGCCGCTCCTTGGGACTGCCCGCCCGGTAACCGGCCGGCCCTGTGGTATATTGCGCGCCCCTGCAAGGGAGCCCTCCCCAGGGGGGATCGCAGGGGCCCAAAATTAACCAGAAGCTGTTGAATTCCGGAGGTTTTCATGGATGCCGCTAATTGGCTGTGGCTGGCTGTCATCGCGGGCGCGCTTGCCGTCGCCTACGGTGTGTTCTCGATGCTCTCGATCCTGCGACTGGATGCGGGTTCCGCCCGGATGCAGGAGATTGCAGCGGCCATCCAGGCCGGGGCCAAGGCCTACCTGAACCGCCAGTACAGCACCATCGCCATGGTCGGGGTCGTGTTGTTCGTCGTGCTGTGGTGGGCCTTAGGCTGGCCCACCGCCGGCGGCTTTGCGGTCGGCGCGCTGTTCTCAGGCCTGGCCGGCTACATCGGCATGAACATCTCGGTGCGTGCGAACGTGCGCACCGCGCAGGCGGCGCATTCGGGACTGAACGCCGCCCTCCAGGTCGCATTCCGCGGCGGGGCCATCACCGGCATGCTGGTGGTGGGCTTGGGGCTCCTGGGTGTGGCCGGTTACTTCCTGGCCGTGCGCGGTCGGATCGGTGATGAGGCGGCGCTCCATTCGCTGGTGGGCCTGGCCTTCGGCGGCTCGCTGATCTCGATCTTCGCGCGCTTAGGGGGCGGCATATTCACCAAGGGCGCCGATGTGGGCGCCGATCTGGTCGGCAAGGTCGAAGCGGGCATCCCGGAGGACGATCCACGCAACCCCGCCGTGATCGCCGATAACGTGGGAGATAACGTCGGTGATTGCGCCGGCATGGCCGCGGATCTGTTCGAGACCTACGCGGTGACCATCGTGGCCACGATGCTGCTCGGAGGACTCCTGCTCAAGGAAGCGGGCATCACCGCGATCGTGTTCCCGCTGGCGCTCGGCTCCGCCTCGATCCTCTCCTCGATCATCGGCACCTTCTTCGTGAAGACCTCCGAGGGCGGCAAGATCATGAACGCGCTCTACAAGGGCGTGATCGTCTCGGGCGTCATCTCCGCGGTGCTGTTCTGGTTCATCACCCAGCAGATCATGCCCGCGAACTTCAAGGCGATGTTCGGCTGCGAGCTGGTCGGTCTGGCCCTGACGGCCGTGCTGATCGTGATCACCGAGTACTACACGGCCACCGAATACAAGCCCGTGCAGCTGGTCGCGGCCGCCTCGCAGACCGGCCATGCCACCAACATGATCGCGGGGCTCGGCGTGTCGATGAAATCGACCGCGCTGCCGGTCATTGCGGTGTGCGCGGCGATCTTTGCCGCCAACGCGCTGGCCGGGCTCTACGGTATCGCGATCGCCGCGACCGCCATGCTCTCACTGACCGGCATGATCGTGGCCCTCGATGCCTACGGTCCGATCACCGACAATGCCGGGGGCATCGCGGAGATGGCCGGGCTCGACAAGCGGGTGCGCGACATCACCGATCCGCTCGATGCGGTCGGCAACACCACCAAGGCGGTGACCAAGGGCTATGCGATCGGCTCGGCGGGGCTGGCCGCGCTGGTGCTGTTCGCCGATTACACCCATAACCTCGAGGCCCACCTCACGGCCACGGGCCGCGTCATGGTCGGATTCTCGCTGTCGGATCCGGCCGTGATCATCGGATTGTTCTTAGGGGGCATGGTGCCGTACCTGTTTGGCTCCATGGCCATGGAGGCCGTCGGTCGTGCGGCCGGCTCGGTGGTCACCGAGGTGCGCCGCCAGTTCCGCGAAATCAAGGGCATCATGGAAGGCACGGGCAAGCCCGATTATTCCAAGGCCGTGGATCTTCTGACCCGCGCCGCCATCAAGGAAATGGTCGTGCCCTCGCTCCTGCCGATCCTGGTGCCGATCATCGTGGCCTTCGGCGTGAACGCGTTGATGGGCCCGGGCGAAGGCATCAAGGCGCTCGGCGGACTGCTGATCGGCACGATCGTCACCGGATTGTTCGTCGCGATCTCGATGTGCACGGGCGGTGGCGCCTGGGACAACGCCAAGAAATATATCGAAGAAGGTCATTTCGGCGGGAAAGGATCCGAGGCGCACAAGGCCGCGGTCACCGGTGACACGGTCGGCGATCCGTACAAGGACACGGCCGGTCCTGCGATCAATCCGCTGATCAAGATCATCAACATCGTGGCCCTGCTGCTGGTGCCCCTGTTGTAACGATCCAGCGCGCAACGATTGCTCAACTGTCAGCGCACGAGGTGTCGCCGTACACCGACTTGTTGTCGGATACGGCGCTCCCCCATAATCTGTTCGAAATATTTCAGAATTGTGTCACGTTGCTTCGGGGGGACAGATCGTGGCGGACACACGCGCTGATGCCATTGCTATGTTCATGGAAACCATGGAGCGGCTCCTCGTCGAGGGCGGCCCATCGCCCGATGACATCGTCATGCCCGATCGGCTGGATCGCTCGAAGCTCGATTTCAGCTTGGAAAGCCTCCACGTCATCGACGAATACCTGAACGTGGTGCACGAGCATGAACAGACCTCCGTCGGCTCATCGCTCCTGACCACGATCTGGGTGGCCTCGCTCTATGTCGGAGAGATCATCCGACGCCTGGCGATCCACCGACATTATCAATGGGTCACGATCGGCGATGAATCGCCCGCGGGCGGAGGCACGACCACCGCCCAGGTGGATTTGGGCTCGCTCCGCGCACTGCGTGCCCATGACGGAGAGATGTGCCTGCCCAGCCGCGCGGTGCTGCGCGTGATCCTGCGCGGCCGCAAGGCGCGAAGCGTGCACTCCTTTGCGCGCGGTGCCATCGAACCCTCGACCGCCGAGACTGAACCTGCCCTCAGCCGCCTCGCCGAGCCGGGTGATCTTTCGACCGTGGCGGCATTCGCCTAAAAAGCTTTCCCGCCCGCGACCGACCCGCTCCCACCGCCCAGGCGCCCAAGCGCCTGATCGGGAAAGAGAAAATTTCATAGCAAGCGACGGAGTGTGCGCCCGGTGGGCGCGGGCTAGAGTCTGTGCCACAGTCACAGACCAGCGGATCAGCCTCATGAATACCAACGACCCAAACCAGGAACGCAAATTGGCGACGGCGGGAGCCGATTCGCGCTGGGCCGCCGTGCTGGCGCGCGACGCCCAGGCGGATGACACCTTCTTCTACGCGGTGCGAACGACCGGTGTGTATTGCCGGCCCTCCTGCCCCTCGCGGCGCGCGAATCCGAAGAACGTCGCCTTCTTCGACAGCTGCGAGGCCGCCGAGCAGGCGGGCTTTCGACCCTGCAAGCGCTGCCAACCGCGCGCCGCCTCACTGACCGACCGGCGCGCGGCCACGGTCGCCAGGATCTGCGAATTCATCCAACAGGCCGAGCAGCCCCCTCGCCTTTCAGAGCTGGCCGAGCGGGCGGGCATGAGCGCCTATCATTTCCACCGCGTGTTCAAGGCCACCACGGGCTTGAGCCCCCGCGCGTACGCCACCGCGCACCGCGCGCGCCGCGTGCGCGGCGAGCTCAAGCGCGCTCCGACCGTGACCCAGGCGATCATGGATGCCGGCTACAACTCGGGCGGCCGGTTCTACGCCGACTCCAACGAGCTTTTAGGCATGACCCCGCGCCAGTACCGCGCGGGAGGCGCAAAAACCAAAATCCATTTCGCGATCGGCGATTGCTCGCTCGGCGCGATCCTGGTGGCGCGAAGCCTCAAGGGCTTGTGCGCGATACTGCTCGGCGATGAGCCCGAGGCGCTGTTGCAGGACCTGCAGGACCGCTTCCCGCACGCGCAACTGCTCGGAGGCGATAAGCGCTTCGAGCAGCAGGTGGCCGAAGTGATCCGGTTCGTCGACTCGCCGCAGATCGGATTAAAACTCCCGCTCGATGTGCGCGGCACCGCCTTCCAGCAACGGGTCTGGCAGGCGCTGCGCAAAGTACCGCCGGGTCAGACCGTAAGCTACGCGGAGATCGCCCGCACCATCGGCGCGCCGCGCGCGACGCGCGCGGTGGCCCAGGCCTGCGCCGCCAATGCGCTGGCGGTGGCGATACCGTGTCATCGCGTGGTGCGCCAGGACGGGGCGCTCTCAGGGTATCGCTGGGGCGTGGAGCGCAAGCGCGCCCTGCTGGATCGGGAAAGCGCCTGAAGGGCGCTTAAGGTCCGTCAGGCGGCGAGCGGGAGCGGTGCCGGGCGTCCCAGCGCGTAGCCCTGCAGGAAATCGACCCCGATCAGGCGCGCGGCCTCGACCGAGGAATCGTCCTCCACCTGCTCGGCGATGACCTTGAAGTTCAAGGTGCGCGCCAGCTTGATCATGGCCGTGACCATGGCCTGATTGACGGTATCGCGCGCCAGGTTGCGCATGAACGAGCCGTCGATCTTCAGATAATCGACCGCCAGAAGCTTGAGCTTCGAGAATGAACCGATGCCGCTTCCGAAGTCATCGAGCGCAAAGCGGCAACCCATGCCGTGCAACACGCCGATAAAGCGGCGCGCGTGATCGATGTTGGCGATCACCGCGCCCTTCGGCGATCTCGAAGCACACCTGCGCGGGGTTGGCGCCGGTGGCATCGAAGCAATCCACGACGAACTCGAGGAACTGCACATCGGCGAGCGTCTGCCCGGAGATGTTCACGGCGATGCTGCGATTGCTCGGCAGCGCGATCGCGCCGCGACCTAAGGCCTCGAGCGTGGTCTGCACGACCTGCCGGTCCACCAGTCCCATCAGACGGTACCGTTCGGCGGCCTGCAGGAAATCGGCGGGCGAGACCTGCTCGCCGGCATCGTTGCGCAGCCGCACCAGCACTTCCATCGCCGGGCCCGCATCGCCATCGCCGTAGGCGGCGACGATCGGCTGGCAGTACAGCTCGAAGCGATGCTCCTTGAGCGCACCCTGCAGGAGCTGCAGCCAATGGATCTCCCCGCTCTCGCGCGCGTAGGTTTCATCGCGCGCCGAGTACACGGTCACGTGCCCGCCCTGGCGCTTGGCCTGGTAACAGGCCGAATCCGCCGCGGCGAGCACTTCATCGATGTTGCCGGCGGCCGTGGCGATCTCCACCAGGCCGATGCTGGCCCCGACATTGAATATGCGATCGCGCCAGACGAAACGGTGATCGGCGACTTTGCGGCACACGTCATCGGCGATCTGGCGGGCCTTATCGAGCGGGCAACCGACCAGCAGCATGCCAAATTCATCGCCGCCCAAGCGCCCGACCGTGTCCGAGTCGCGCACCCCGCCGCGCACCAGCTTGGCGATGTCGCGCAGCAGGCTGTCGCCGGCCTGATGTCCGCTGGTGTCGTTGATCACCTTGAATCGATCCAGGTCCAGGTAGCAAAGCACGTGGCTGCTGTCACCGCGCCGCGCGGATTCGATCGACTCCTGCAGGCGGCGCTCGAATTCTCTGCGGTTGACCAGGCCCGTGAGCGCATCGTGTGCGGCCTGGTAGGAAATCTGTCGCGTCAGCCCGCGCGATTCGGTCACGTCGTTAAACGTGAGCACCGCCCCGTCGATATCACCGCTGTCGTTGCGGATCGGCGCCACCATGACCTCGACCAGGCGCTCATTGGCGCCCTGCCCCAGCCCCAGTGGACGGCGCCCCAGATTGAGCGGCGTTCCGGCGCTAAGCGCCTGCTGCACCAGTTCAGCCAGCAATTTCTGATCCGCTTCATTGGCGCTGCTGACCAGCTGATCCGGACTCATGCCGGTGGCGGCATCGCCGGGCACGCCCAGCAGCGCGATGGCCGCGGGATTGAGGTATTCGACCCGGCCGGCCGCATCGAGCGTCGCCACGGCACCGGGCATCGACATCAGCGCCGAG
Source organism: uncultured Gammaproteobacteria bacterium (assembly GCA_963795685.1). GTDB lineage: Bacteria > Pseudomonadota > Gammaproteobacteria > Steroidobacterales > Steroidobacteraceae > FEN-1191. Next base: position 86,498 of record CAWCJE010000007.1, on the reverse strand, counting down.
CGGGCGCGCGAGCGCATGCCGCCGGGCAGCGCGAGCGCCGCCACGGTCTGGGTCGGCATCACTTCGACCCCGACGATCAGAAGCGCCCGATGTCCCTCGTGCTGGATCGGCCAGGCGGTCAGTTCAAGCCGCGCGAGCTGTCCTTGCAGACCGAGCAGGTCCACTTCGTAGCGCGGGGCGGCCGGCTCATCGCTGAGGCGACGACGGATGTGCTCGCCGACCAGCTCCGCGTATTCCGGGGGGACCAGGTCTTCGAGGCGCCGTCCGACCAGCTCGCCCGGCTGCGCGCCGATCAGGGTCGCGAACTGCGGGTTGGCGTAAAGAATTCCGCGGCTCCCGTGAATCAGCACGGCCTCGTGCAGCTGGTCCGCCAGCACGCTCACCGGTGCGGACGGAGCGGGCTGAGAGTCGGGCGTGGCGCTTGCGGCGCGCGTCAGCAGATGGTTGGCCACGGTCACCAGCGCTGCGACCTCGCGCTGGTCGGTCGAGAGCTCGACGCGCCCGCGGAGCGTTCCGCCCACGGCGATCCGATGGAGCTGGCGCGTGACCTCCTCGAGCGCGTGGCGCTGGCGATGCATCAGCGTCTGGATCACTACGATCGCGATCACCAGCACCGCAAATGTCGTGCCGAAAAGAAACAGGTTCGACATGGGGTGGCTGGAGACGTCCTGTGCTGCTCGAGTGCGGCCAAACCTTCGCGAGGTGCCGCTCATCTAAGTTACCGCAGCATAGCCCAGCGCGCGGTCGCACCGGAGGCCAAATTCACCATATCATCGTGGCGTTACCCCGCAGTTGCACGCGATGTTTTCTCGCGAGTCCGCCGGACAGCTGAAGCGGCGGGGCACAATAAGTTAAGCTTCACTTTGGACCACCGATGGTTTCGACCCCTATGCTCAGTCCCCAGGCCGAAAACGACCAGATGATCGCCCAGCAGGTGCGCACCTGGGATGTGCTCGATGGGCGGGTGTCTCGACGCGATGCACTCGGTCGCGCGCGAACACTTCGTGGGTGCTGCCTACGCGCTCGCTCGCCTACGCCGAATGCGCGCTGCCCCTGCCTTTGGGCAAGCGCATGCTCACGCCGATGCTGGTCGGGCGCATATTGCAGGCGCTCGAAGTGATCCCGGGCGATCAGGTGCTGGAGATCGGCACCGGATCAGGCTACATGTCCGCCTGCCTGGCCGCTTTGGGCGCCCAGGTCCAGTCCCTGGAGCTCCACGCGCCGATCGCGGAGCTGGCGCGCGCGAACCTGCGCGCGGCGGGCGTCGAGGGGATCGAGGTGACCTGCGCCGATGGCGCGGCCCTCTACAGCGAGACCGCCTACGATGCGATCGTGCTGACCGGTTCGCTCCCGATGTACGTACCGCGCTTTGAACGTGCGTTGAAATTCGGCGGGCGGTTGTTCGCGGTGGTGGGCACCGCGCCCGCTGATGGAAGCGCGTCTCCTGCGCCGGAACGGCCCGAACGAATTCAGCTCCCAGGTGCTGTTTGAGACCTCCCTGGAGGCGCTCGAGAATGTCCCTTCTCCGCCGCTTTTTCGCTTTTGAGCCATGAACGCTGTAACCCAGATAGACCCTGCCGGGTTAAAAGCCAAGATGGATGCCCGAGAGTCCTTTTGCCTGCTCGATGTGCGCGAACCCTGGGAGGTGGCCTTGGCCTCGATCAAGGGGAGTCTGGCCATCCCGCTGCACGAAATTCCCGAGCGAGCGAAGGAACTTGACGCCAATTCCGAGATCATTGTCATGTGCAAGGGGGGCGGCCGCAGCCAGCGCGCAGCCGACTACCTCGCGGCCCAGGGCTTTAGCAAGGTGAGCAACCTGCAAGGCGGCATCAACGCCTGGACTCGCGACATCGATCCGGACGTCCCCGAATACTGAAAACCATGGATAATTTACGCATGAATCGCCTCTCGTACCTGGCCCTGTCCCTGATCATGGCCGCGAGCGCGGCCAACGCCGCAACGGCTGAAGCCACCGTGAGCACCGCCAGCGCGCCAAACACGGCGGGCTCGGTGGATCTGCAAACGGTCTATGACCACGCGCTCAGCGCCGATCCGACCATGCAGCAGGCCGAGGCGCTGCACATGGCCTCCAAGGAAACCCGCACTCAGGCGATTTTGGACATGCTGCCGCTCGACACCAACGTCAGCAAGACCTGGAACGGCCGCAACAGCGACTACGCAGCGACGCCCATCTTGGGGAATCTGGCCCTGTCGGTAAATCTGTTCTCCTGGGACAAATGGATTGCGCTCAAACAAGCCAACACCATCGTGGCGCAAGGCGAGGCGAACTACCTCGCGGCGCGCGAGGATCTGGTCGTGCGCGTCGCGCAGCAATACTTCGCTGTGCTCGCCGCCAACGACACGCTGGCGGCCCAGGCCAGCGCGCTCCAGTCGGTGAGCCGTCAGCTCGAGCAGGCCGAGCGCCGGTTTGAAGTCGGCCTGATTGCCGTGACCGACGTGCAAATCGCACGCGCGGCGCGCGACAGCACCGCCGCGGCGGTGATCGCGGCCAAGCGCATTGTGGCCAATGCGGAGGAACAGCTGCGCGCCACCACGGGCGAGAAATACTCGCGCCTGAACGAGCCGGGCGACGGCATGCCCTTGCTCACGCCCGACCCTGCGAGCGAGGACGCCTGGGTGACCGCCGCGCTCAGCCAGAACGCGAACCTGATCGCGAGCCGGATGAACTCGGACATCGCGCACGAAAATTATCTCGCGGCGATCGGCGGGCACCTGCCCTCGGTCAGTGCCACGGCGACCCGCAGCTGGAACCTTCAGGACACCAACTCCAAGGGATCATTCGTCAGGGAACCGGGAAGCGACATCACCGGCAACACGCTCGGATTTATCAACACCAACGACATCGTCTGGCAGGTCGGCGATCACGGTGCCCATTTTCAGCGCCGGGGCCACGCAGTCTCGGGTGCGTCAGGCCCGGTACCTGTGGAATGCCGGCAAGTCCGGCTATGACTTTACGCAGCGCCAGACCGAGCAGCTGGCGCGCGATGCGTACCAGGGCGTGATCAGCCAGATCGCGCAGGTCGGCGCGCTCAAGCAGGCCGTCGAGTCCAACCAGGTCTCCCTCCAGGCGACCGAGGCGGGCTACGAAGTGGGGACCAAGACCGCGATCGACGTGCTGTCCTCGCGCGAACTGCTGGTGCAGGCACAGACCAATTATTCGCAGGCCAAATACGGCTACTTAAATAACATCGTCGCGCTGCGCCTCGCGGCCGGCAACCTCGATGCCGCCACGATCCAGCAAATCAATGGCTGGCTGGTCCAACCCCAGCCCCCGCCCACCGAAGCCACGCCGACCATCATTACAAGTCCGGGCACCCCGACCGTCGGGGCCGGCGGGCTCGGAGAGTGCGGCTCCGGGCAGCGCGAATCCGCCCACTCCCGCCGCGGGAGCCTCGACCACGCTGGTTGCGCCGGCAGGCACGCCGATGCCGGTGGCTCCGTCTCCGGGCACGGCGACCCCTGCGCCCCCCGCTCCGAGGACTCCGGCCCCGGTCCCTGCACAGAGGCCCGCGCCTCCTAGCGGCGGGCCCGAGGTGCTTCCTTCGAGCGCGGCACCATCCCCTCCTTCTCGCTGAGGATCGCCAGGAGGCGCTCGAGCGCGCCGCGATTTTCAGACACGGCCTCGCGCGCGGCCTCCGCCATGCGCGCTCGCTCGGGCGCGTTGCCCATCAGTCTCACCACCGTCGTGACCAGCTGCGATTCATTTTCGACCACCACCAAGGCGTGACGGGCCACGAGCAGCGGCGCGATATCCGGTGAATTGTGCTGATGTGGGCCGGTGAGCGTGGCCACCCCGAGGGCCGCGGGCTCCAGCAGGTTGTGCCCGCCGATCGGCACCAGGCTTCCGCCCACAAAGGCGAGATCGGCGGCGGCGTAGAAATTCTCGAGCTCACCGAGCGTATCGAGCAACAGCACCGACACTTGCGCCGAGGTTTTGGCATCCACCGATCCGGCGGCGCTAAAGCGCATCCACGACTCACCGCTCGCCTCGATGAGCTTCGCCACATCATCGAACCGCGGCGGGTGGCGCGGCGCGATCACCAGCAACGCATCCCCGTGCGCGGCCCGCAAAGCCGCGTGCGCGGCGAGCGCGGCCTGCTCCTCACCCGGATGCGTGCTGCCGGCGACCCACAGCGGCGCGATGGAGCGTAGCGGGCCCGGAGCGCGTGGCCGTTCAGATCGCACGGCAGGCGCCGTGGCGCGATCGAATTTGATGTTGCCGCTGACGTGGATGCTCGAAGCCGGAACGCCGAAGGACTCAAAACGCCGCGCATCGGCGGGTCGTCTGCGCCGCCACGGTGACGTTGAGGCGTGAGCGCCGGTTGCAGGAGGGAAGAAAATTTCTTCCCAGCGCGCAGCGCTTTTCTCCGAAAGGCGCGCGCTGGCGATGATCACCGGCACCTGCTCCTCGGAGCAGACCTGCAGCAGGTTCGGCCAGAGCTCGGTTTCCATGACGATCAGCAGCGCCGGACGGAATCGCCGTCATGGCCGCGCTCACGCACCAGGGCAGATCGTAGGGCGCATAGCTGGCCTGCACATTGGCATCGAAGGCGGCGCGCGCCCGCGCGCGACCGGTGGGCGTGGCGCTTGTGACCACCACCGGCAGTGCGGGCCACGCACGGCGCAGGGCCGCCACCAGGCCCAGCCGCCGCCTGCACTTCCCCGACCGAAACCGCGTGCACCCACAAGCCCGGTGCCGACCCAGGAAGCGCCGCGCCGCGCCCGAAGCGCTCGGCCCAGCCCTGCCAGTAGCTGCGCTCGCGCACGCCTCGCCAGGCAATCACCAGGCTCGCAAACGGCAGCGCGAGCGTGGCGAGCAAAGTGTAGAGCGCGCGCACGCTCTAGCCGGCCACGGGAACCTGGAGTGGTCGGGTCTCGATCGCGGCGGAAAAATAGCTGTGCACCAGCGCCTGCCAGTCGGCGGCCGAGAAGCGCTCACCGCCGAGCGCGGAGGAGATCTTGTGCAAGGAACGCTGCAGGCGCACCAGATTGGCATCCGACCACCAGCCCGGCAATCGCACCGCGCCGCGATCGAAGTCGATGAGCCAGACCTCGTTGTTATCCTCGCCCAGCAGAATGTTGTGGGCGTTCAGATCCGCGTGGTAGATGCCGTGGGCATGAAAATTTCTGAGGCACCGACCGATCGCCACCCAGACCGGAAGCGACACCGGACCTGCCTTCAGGGCGGAGGCCAGCGTACGCACCGCGGGAATCCGCCGCACCAGCAGATCGGCGGTGTACGTGGAACCGTTGCGCTTGTAGCCGGCCGCGATCGGCAAAGGCACGGGCAGGCCCGCGCGATACATCAGGTACAGCAGGTTCCACTCATGAAAGGAGCGCGTGCGCTCAGCGCCGCGCCAGAAGTAGCGGTCCTTGAATAGGTGCGCGATCAGCCCGCCGCGACGGTAATGGCGCAGCACGAGGCTGCGTGCGTCGGCCTCGATCAGGTACGCCGAACCGCGTCCTCCTTCCGCCGCGCTGATCGTGCCGCGCTCGGCCCAGAACGACGGATCGAGCCACCCGGGCGATGCATTGCTGGCCCGGGAGCTGTCATATAGGATCGTGCCGCCCTGGTAATCCTGGATTTTTACTTCCGGGCCCAAGGCCATGTAGTTCACACGCGCCACTGGGGATCCGGCTTTCGCATGAGTGATTTGGTCACGCCGCCCCGCACCTTATGCCTACTGCGCCTCTCGGCGATCGGCGATGTGACCCATGTGGTCGCAATCGTCCGTACCCTGCAGCACGCCTGGCCCGAAACCGCGATCACCTGGGTGGTCGGCCGGATCGAGGCGCGCCTGGTCGCTCTGCTGCCTGGCGTCGAGTTTATCATTATAGACAAGCGCTCCCTGCGCGCGGGCGCCGTAGAGCTCCGTCGGCAACTGCGCGGCCGGCGCTTCGATGTGTTGCTGCACATGCAGACGGCACTGCGCGCGAGCCTGTACTCGACGCTCATCAGCGCCCGGGTGCGGGTGGGATTTGATCGCGCCCGGGCGCGGGAGCTCCAGTGGCTGTTCACCAACCGCAAGATCGCAGCCGCGTTCGCGCGAGCACGTCCTGGACAGTTTTTTTGGATTTACCGAGGCCATCGGCATCCAGGAGCGGCGCCTGGAGTGGGCGCTGCCCGTGCCGGAAGCGGCCGTGCGCTGGGCCGAGGACCTCATTCCCGAAGGCCAGCGAACGCTGATCGTGAGCCCCTGCTCGCGCTGGAGCGCGCGCAACTGGAGGAGCGATCGCTACGCAGCGCTGATCGATCACGCCGTGCGTCGCCACGGCCTCAAGGTCCTGCTGTGCGGAGGCCCGGGCGAGCAGGAGCGCGCCATGGGCGCGGCGATCGAAGGGGCCGTGACTGTTCCGGTGCGCAATATCATCGGCACCGACACGCTTCCTCAGTTGCTCGCCCTCCTGGCCCGCGCCACGGTGCTCCTTTCGCCTGATTCCGGGCCGGCGCACATGGCAACCATGGTGGGTACGCCGGTGATCGGGCTGATGGCCGGTACGCGCAGCGCGCGGAGCGGTCCGTACCTGTCGCAGCGCTGGTGCGTCGATCGGTTCGCTGAGGCGGCACTGAAATACCGCGGCCGGCCGGAAAGCGAACTGCCGTGGATCGAAACCATCGAGGTGCCTGGGGTCATGGACCTGATCGAGACGCAGCCGGTCTGTGCGCGGCTGGATGAACTGCTCGGCTGAGACACAGAAAAAGCCAAGCCGGCGCCACGGGCACCCTACCCCCTGCTACGATAGATCGATGCAAGACATTTTGGTGCCCATTTCCCCGGGCGAGCTGCTCGATAAGATCACGATCCTGCGCATCAAGTCGGCGCGCATCGCCGATGCAGTCAAGCTCGCCAACGTGCGTCGGGAACTGGGCCTGCTCGAGAAGCAATGGCGCACGGCCTTGCCTGAAGGGATCGATGTGGCGAGTGAGGAGCGGGCACTGGAGGAAGTGAATGCCAAGCTCTGGGAAGTGGAGGACCTGATCCGGGACCTGGAAGCCGAGAAACGCTTCGAGGCGCGCTTTATCGAATTGGCGCGCGCGGTCTACATCAATAACGATGAGCGCGCCGCCATCAAGAAACGAATCAACCTCAAGCTGGGCTCGGCGCTGGTCGAGGAAAAATCCTACCGACCGTACGCCTGAACGCCTTTAGCGCTTGAGCGTGTACTCCGCCCCGCAGTAGCCGCATTTTGCCCAGCCGGTCTGCTCAATCGCCAGGTACACGCGCGGGTGGGAATTCCACAGCGCCATCGCCGGACTCGGGCAGCTCAGCGGCAGATCCTTCTCGGTGATCTCGTATTGCCAGCTGCGTGTTGGCGGGCAGCAGGCCCGTGGGTGAACTCATGGCTGACATTATACCCTGCATCGTCTGCTGCCAGATCGCCGTTACGCCCGATCGCTCACTGACAAATTCCTTGTCCGGCACGACCGCCGTCAACCCGGCAATGGTGCGGTGGTGGCTGCACTCCCGGTACTTGCGGTAAGCGCCGGTCAGCACATCGATCGTGGCCTGGGGCACGAGCGCGGCGGAGGCCACCGACTCGAGCTCGCGAATCGTGTCGGCATACCAGGCCACCGGCGGGTAATCACCCGCCCACAGCAGCGCCCAGTACTGCGCCAGGAACTCGATGTCGGCGATCCCACCCGGATCCTGCTTCAGGTCAAATTCCCCCGGCTTGGCCGCCGACAGTTCCGTGCGCATGCGCTGGCGCATGCGCTGGACTTCTTCACGAAGGCTCTCGCGCTTGACGCATTCCTTCAGCACGCGCAGGCGGATGGCCGAGAAGCGCTCCTGCAGCCCCGCATCCCCGCACACCGGGCGCGCATGGAGCAGCGCCTGGTGTTCCCAGGTCCAGGCCTCGCTTTGCTGGTACTCCTCAAAGGCTTCGATGCTGGTGATCAGCATTCCGCCCTTGCCGCTGGGCCGCAGGCGCATATCCACCTCGTACAATCGCCCGGCGGACGAGTGCATCGTCAGGGTATGCACCATGCGCTGGACGAATCGAATGAAGAACACCTGGTTATCGACACTGCGCGCGCCCTGCGTGTCCTGGCCCACTCCGGTCGAGTCGTGCAGAAACACCACATCCAGGTCCGAGCTGTAGCCGAGCTCAATGCCCCCGAGCTTGCCGTAGCCGACTGCGCAGATTCGCACCGCGCGCCGCTCCTCGCCCTGACCACACATCGGCGTGCCGTATTGCGCGGTCACGAAATCCCAGCTGATCTTCAGGGTCTCCTCGATGATGAGCTCGGCGATCTCGGTCAGGCGATCACTCACGTTCATCAACGGTAACCCGCCCGACAAGTCCGCGATGGCCACCCGGAACAGCGCGGCACGCTGGAAATTGCGCAGCTCCACGACCAGCTGCTCCTCATCGCCGGGCTCCACATCCGCCAGCCGGGCCTTTAGCTCGGCGGCCAGCTCTTCGCGTGCGGGCAGCTGCTCGTACAAACGCTCATCGATCAGTTCATCGAGCAGCAGTGGGAGTGCGGCAATCTGCGCGGTCAGAAAATCACCGTGGCGGGCCAGTTCGATCAGTCGCCGCCGCGCGATCGAATTCTCCAGCAGCAGGGCGTAATAGGCCGATCGCGTGCCGATGGCCTCGATGACGCGCAGGAGCCGTCGCAGGATCGCCAATGCTTCCGGGAACGGCGCCACCTCTTCGAGCACTTGCCCGAGCAGTGAGTTAAGGCGCCTGCGCCCTGTCCCGTCCAGCCGTTTAGGCCACGCCGATCCTCGCAAGTCCACCAGGAGCTGGGCTACGACCGCGACTTCCGGCATGTTAAGGCCCTGCAGTCGCGCCTCGAGGGTCGCGCGCGGATCATCGCCCTCAAGCCAGCTGGCCAGCGAAACCGCCTGGCGCTGCGCACTGCCGTCGGACTGCACCAGCGCCGCAAAGTGAGCCGCGACCCGCGAGCGATGCGCATCGAGGGCGGCGCGAAGCTGCTCCCAGTCCGCGAAATTCATGCTCAGGGCGATGCGCTCGCGGGCGGAAGGATCGCTCGGCAGGGCATGGGTCTGCTGGTCCTGGTACATCTGCAACCGGTTTTCCAGGCGACGCAGAAACTCGTAGGCCGAAGACAGCTCCGCGGTGACCGCTGCCGGCAAGAGCCGTGCGCTCGCCCAACAGCGGGAGCGTGTGCAGGAGCGAGGCGCTCTGCAGGCGGCGCTCGGTCCCTCCACGAATCAGCTGGAGCGATTGCACGATGAATTCGATTTCGCGGATTCCGCCCGGCCCGAGCTTGAGGTTGTCCTGCAGGTCGCGCCGCGACACTTCCCGCTCGATCAGCGCCTTCATTTCACGCAATGCCTCGAAGACACCGAAATCCAGGTAGCGGCGGTAAACGAACGGTCGCACGCTGGAGCGGAAGACCTGCTGGTAGAGCTTCTCTCCGGTCACCGCACGCGCCTTTATCCAGGCGTAGCGCTCCCAGTCCCGGCCCTGACGCTCCAGGTAATCCTCGAACGCCGCCGTGCTCACCGCCAGTGGACCGCTGGCGCCGAAAGGTCGAAGTCGCATGTCGACGCGAAAGGCGCGTCCCTCGACGCTTGGTGCATCCAGATACCGAATCAGCAGCTGGCCCAAGCGCAGAAAAAACTCCTCGTGCGATTGCGGTCGTGCGCCGGTGGTTTCCCCGTGAGCATCGAAGAGAAAGATCAAGTCGATGTCGGATGAGAAATTAAGCTCCTGCCCGCCCAGCTTGCCCATCGCAATGACCACCAGGCGCTGGGCCTCCGGGTTGTCGGTCGCCGGCGGACCGTGGCGCTCGGTGAGCTGCCGCCACGCAAATTCCTGCGCAACGTTTATCGCCGTGTCGGCCGCGTTGCTCAAATCCGTCAGAGTCTGCGCAAGGTCCGCCCAGCCCGCCAGATCGCGCCAGGCGATGCGGGTCAGTTCAGCGCGCCGCCAGCGGCGCAGTTCGGCCATGAACTGGCCCTCATCGCCGGCGATCGATGTGGCGCCGTGCACCGAAAACGCATTCGCAAATTGCGTCGCTGAATCCTCCAGGAGCCGTGGCAGTAATTGCTCATCGCGCGCCAGTGCATCGTGAACGAAATCGCTCGAGGCGAGCACGCGCGTTCCGGCTTGCAGAATCGCCGGGCCGGCATTCTTCAGAGTAGACGCGCACGAGGGCGCGCGTTCTTCCAGGGCCTGGAAGGCGCGCTCGGCGTGATCGTTCGCGAGTGTCATCGGAACAATTCTATGCGTTGGGACCGACGCACGAGGGCCCGAGCAGCGAGAGGAGGCCATTTCCGCTGCGAACGAAGGCGTTCCTTCACACCGGAATATGCGAGCCGATCAGGCGGGCAAAAAAAGAGCCCCGCAAGCGGGGCTCTAAGGTATTGCGCGGAAACGGGGGGGGTCTTGTTCCGCGACTTAGGGGCACCGCCGAACTTGAAGTCGAACGGTACCCATGGCGGACATAATACGCACTTGAATTGGTTTGTAAAGTGAACTAATTATGAAGTATTTGTTATCTATCGATAACCGTCATAAAAATCATTTATTTCAGTAAGTTACAATGATTTTGAGGCCTTCATTTCTCGCTGGCGTAGATGGCCGTATGGGCCGATGTCGCTGAGCCGATCGTAGCCCTGTACATGCCGACGCTGTTCATCGAAAAAGCCACGTGACCTTGTGCGTCCATCGCGATGACAGCACCCTCTCCACCGAGTGTGCCGATGTCTGCGATGGTGTTGTCGGAGGCCGATTGCACGCTCTCCGCGTGCCAGGCCATACGGTCGCGGATCTGGCGTGCGGCGGAGCCGCGAATGAAAAATTCGCCATCGCCGGTGGCCGATACGGCGCAAATCTTGTCCTCGGCATAGGTGCCCGCGCCGATGATCGGCGAGTCACCCACTCGCCCCCAGCGTTTGCCGGTGATGCCTCCGGTCGAGGTTGCCGCCGCCAGATGACCCGATTGATCAAGCGCCACCGCGCCGACCGTCCCGTACGCATGCGTGCGATCAATCAACCCGCCCGTCTTGTCGCGCCACTGCAGGAACTGTTGCCATCGCTCTTCGGTACGAAAATAACTGGGATCCGCTTGTTCCAGACCCTGCTGGAGGGAAAAGGCGTCGGCACCTGGGCCCGCCAACATGACGTGCTTGGACTTCTCCATCACGGCGCGCGCGAGGCTCACGGGGTTCCGGGTACGCGTGACGCCGGCGACCGCACCGGCCTGTCGCGTGCGCCCGTCCATGATCGAGGCATCAAGCTCGTTGTGCCCTTCGGCGGTGAACACCGCGCCCTTGCCCGCATTGAACAGCGGATCATCCTCAAGCACCCTCACCGCGGCCTCAACCGCATCGAGGCTGGCCCCACCGCTCCGCAGTACACGCGCTCCGGCTTCAAGGGCCGCGTTGAGGCCGGCCCGATACGCCTTGTCTTTCTCAGGAGTCAGTGAACCGGGCTCGACCACCCCGGCCCCACCGTGAATCGCCAGCTGCCAGGTTGCGGCGGCCCGCACCGGCGCGCCAAGTACCGTCATGCACAGAATTGCCATTACTACCTTCATTTGGAATGTATGCGCGGATTGCGGTGAGGGTCCAAAGGACAGTGTAGCGAAAATACCGACCGGGCCTCCAACCGCGGCCCCGATCGGGGCTCGAGAAAGAGGCGCCGGCGATTGACATAAGGCCGCTTCTCGGTGATGAACTTCCCATTTCGAAACAGCAATTTACCGTCGTGTACGGCAATTCGTTACGGTTGAACTCTCTTGTCAGGGAGTGCCTAGTTGTCCGAGCACGGCGTCCACCCAAACCGCGGTACTCCAGAGCCTACCGACCGGCTGCGCCAGTACGTTGACGCGATCGCCGGAGCGCTCGATGCGACGTCCTTCAATTGGCTTCCCAAACCCTCCCTTCGCGTGGTGCTGGGATGTGCCTTCCTGATCGTGTTTCTCGGATTGTCGGTCGGCGTTCGGGTCGCGCACCGGAGCACCAGCGAGGCCGCTCACCTGATCGGCAGCGTGGAACGAGAGTACGAGCCGATCCTGCGAAAGACACGCGAACTCGAAGAGGCGCTCACCACCTACAGCCACCAGGTCAGTGCCGAAGGCCACGAGCGCCTGAAAGATGATGCCGCCACCCAGGAATCCGGAGCGAGTCTCCTTGCCGCCTTTGATGACTACGCCGCGCTGGCGGCCGGAGCCCCCGGAATAGCCGATTCGAAGCTGCGCCCGCGGCTCGAAGCGTTCCGCAACCAGGGGCTGGCGATCGCCGAGCTTTGCCGACAACGCGCGACCTACACTCGCACCGCACAGGAAGCGCTCAACGCGCTGGCAAGCCGAGCCGCGCTGGCGGCTCAGGGATTTGAGACCGGCGATCAGGTGTACACGCGAAAGTCCTTGTCCGAATTGTCGCGCGCGGCGGCGGCAATGCGCACCAGCACGCTGATGTACTTCGCTTCACCTTCCAGTTCCACGGCGGACGCGGCGGCCGAGAATGAAGCCACTTTTCGCGTCATGCTGCACGCCCACACCGATGAATTCCTGCGCGCGCCAGGACGGGCCTGGTACGAGCTCATGGCCAACGACATGGGCGTGGCGGCACGCGCCCGCTCGCGATTCTTGGCGCTTGAAAAGGGCGTGGATTCCTCGCTGGCAGACTTCGAGCAAACCTCGCGCGATCTGGACGTCGTAATCGAAAGTGAATTGCAACGTCCCGCCTGGCAGGCGCTCACGCACGCCGCGGGTCGCGCTCGCGTCGCGGCCGAGCGCACCGAAAGGCAGATCGTTTCGTTCAACATCGGCACGATCGCCCTCATTGTGCTCACCGCGCTGATCATCCTGTTTGGCATCGCGGCGCCGATCCGCCGCTTGCTGCACGGTACCCGCCGCCTGGGAGGCGGTGCGCTGGAATCGCGCGTGCCGCGCGGCGGGCTGCGGGAACTTGACGAACTGGCGGGCGCCTTCAATGACATGGCCGAAGCCCTGTACGTCTCACAGCAGGCCCTTCGCGAACACCAGGCGGTGCTGGAGGAGCGCATCGCTCAACGCACTGAAGAATTGCGCATTCTCGCCCACCATGACCCGCTCACTGAGCTGCCCAATCGCCGCGAGCTGGCGATGCGTCTGGAAAGCACGATTGCCACCGCCCAGGCGGCCGGGACTTCGTGCGCGCTGCTGTACCTGGACGTCGATAACTTCAAGACCATCAATGACACGCTCGGCCACCAGTTTGGGGATCGGGTGTTGCGGGCCATCTCGGACCGGCTGCTGGGCATCGCCGGAAAGGTCGGATTCCTCTCGCGCCTTGGTGGGGATGAGTTCACCTTGGTTATTCCCACCGTCAAGTCTCCCCTGTCGGTCGAATACTTCATGGCGCACGTCCTGAGGGAATTTGCGGTTCCGTTGCGCGTGGATGACCGCGAATTGCTGGTCAGCTTGACGGCCGGCATCGCGCTGTTTCCCGAACACGGCGATTCGGTGGAAGCGCTGCTGCGGGCCGCCGACTCCGCACTGCACGACGCCAAGGACAAGGGACGCAACGGGTTTCAGGTCTATCGCGCCGAAATGCTCGCCGGCGCATCACATCGGTTCCACACCGAGCAGGCGCTGCGTCACGCGATCGCGAACGGCGAGTTTCTGCTGCACTTCCAACCCGAAGTGTCGCTGCTTACGAAAAAGACCAGCGTTGTCGAGGCTTTGCTGCGCTGGAGGCAGCCTGACGGGCGCATAGCGCCGGCGGGCGAATTCATCGAAATCGCCGAACAGTCTGGCTTGCTGATTGACCTGAGCGACTGGCTGATACGTAAGGCGCTGGATGCCGCACGGGACCTTCGAGCCAGTGGCTGGGCGTCAGCCAAGGTGGCCATCAACGTCTCGCCGCAGCAATTGCTCGCCGGGCAGTTTCTCGAGCGCGTGCGCAAGGCGCTGGCCGCCACGAAGTTGCCTGCGGATTGCCTTGAAGTGGAACTGACTGAAAGTGCTCTGCAGACGGGCCGCCGTGCCATCGAAACCTTGCATGAACTGCGCCGCAGTGGCGTGGCGGTGGCCCTGGATGATTTTGGCACCGGCTACTCGACCCTCAAATCAATCGACGAACTGCCGCTGACGCGTGTCAAATTGGACCGGAGCCTGGTCAAAGACATCGAGATCAGCCCGAGCGCGGCAGGCTTTGCGCATTCCTGCATTCAGCTTTGCCAGAGCCGCGGGCTCACGGTCACGGTCGAAGGCATCGAGCGGCCCGGCCAGCTGGATGCTCTGGAGAATTGCGGAGACATCCAGGCTCAGGGCTTCCTGATCGCCGCTCCGGCACCGCTCGAGGACATCATTCAATTCGTGCGTGACACGCCCGCGCGCTTAGCGGCTGCATGGCCGACCGAGGCGGACGAGGACCCCGACCACGAATCTTCAGTGACCTTCCTGCGCCATCGAAACCGCTAGTGCGGCGAGACCGGCGGCGCTTCACATCACCGCGTGCGCGTGCAGGTCAACAATCTCTATTGAGGATTGGGGAATTTGCAGATGCGGGTGGCGCAAAAAGGACTGTGCCGCGGCATCGTGCGACTCAGCGCTCACAATCGAATAGAGCATGATGTCGTTTCGGGCGTCCGAAATTCCCCACGCGGTAACACGCTTGGTCTTCCCGGCGCCGGCCCCCAGGTCCACAAACATTTTCCTGTGCCTGCCGGTCCAATCCCGCCATTCCTGTTCCATTTTATCTTCCGCCGCCCTTCTCTTATCGGCAGGATTCCTTCTCCAATCGTCAAGCACAGAGGCGGGCAGGAGATTGAGGACCAGGAACCTTCGCATGGAAAACCCTCCGGCATTTGGCGAACCCTTCACCATAGTCGGATTCCTTGTGGACTGTATGTAGGCGATTACTCCCGGCTTACGTCTCTCTTGCGGCAGAATCAACGACGCGCAGTGAGCTCCCGGGGCAGGCGGCCGGCGCGCTTTCCATTTGCGCCAGCCGCCATCCTCTTATGGATTACGGAGAACCCATGGCCCGAATCACGCCATACACACCGTGGGATTCATCGTCCGGCCCCGCGGCGAAATACAGAGCGTTGCTGGCCTGGCCCGCCACGCCATTGCCGAAACTGATGCCCCAGAGCCCGTCGTAGCGAATGGGCTTGCCCGTGGAGTCCTTAAGTGCGCCGAGGGAATTTCCGCTGACCGGATCGAAGGCATTGATCGTGCCGTCACCGAAATTCCCGACCAGAAGTGCACCACCGAACTGACCGAAACTCGCAGGTGCCATGGCGATTCCCCACGGCGCGTTCAACGCCCCTCGGGAGGCAAAGCGCCGGATCAGCTTGCCGCGGGCGTCGAAAACGTCCACCACACCCAGCCCCGGCCCGTCCAGATTGTCTTCAGCCTTGCTGTCCTGCTTCGCGTAGGTGACCACGATGTCGCCGTTGACGTTCTGGATGCCAAAGGGCGCGAAATTGCGGCGGCAGGTTGTTGTCCTGGAAGGCACCCGGCCGGTTCACCCGGACGAACTTCGCATCAAACACGTCCACGCGCCCGTTGTGAAAATCAGTCGCGTACAGCAAGTGCGTGGTGCCATCGCCACCGAGCGCCAGGCCCTTGTAGATGGCCCCTTGGGCGGAACGGTCCACCGCGCGCACGGCGTGCTCTAGATCAACGCTGGGCGCCCAGCCGCTGATCGACCCGTCTTCGCTGGCAAACAGGAACAGGCTCGCACTCGAGGTGCCGCCCTTACTGACGACGAAGTCCGTCGAGCTGTTAAACACGATGCCGGTCGGGTGACCCAATCCGTCACCGACCTTGGCCGGCGGAATCTTCACCACCAGCGACTGACGCGCACCGGCACCGTCGTACAGCGTCGATACACCGGTGCCGTTGTCCGCCACCCAGACCACGGCATTGGGGTTGAAGGCCACGCCCCACGGGTTGACGAGGTTCGGGTCGGTCACGTCGGCAGGTATTGCACCGTCCGAGACCAGCGCGTGTGCGCGATAGAATTGATGCGATGCGGCGCTGTCGACCTGGGCATATGGCGATGGACGCACAGGCCGCCATCGACAGGGCAAGCAGCGCGCCGGCGGAACTCCGCTTAAGTGCGGTCACTGGGTACATAGGAGGTCTCCTCTAGTTAGTGAGAGTCTTTTTTTACCAGCCCCCCAGTACCCCCCTTGCACAGGTCGCTGGCACGGAGTAAGTGCCGAGGCCTCGATCGCCCGGTTCATATCACGCGTTCATCTTTGCACCTGAGCGCCATAAGCCGACCACTCAGGCCTCTCTGTCTGTTGATCTAACGAGTTTTTTACTCGCGAATCCGCACGAGGTTCGACAGCGGCTTGCACATCACCGCTTCCGTTTTTCGTTAGCTTGTAGGCGCGTGCCTACGGGGAGACATCTCCTGTACGATGGCGATCTCCAAGAGCACCCCCCTGCCTCGCCATACGGATACCGCCCAGTTATGAAATCATCGATGTACCAATCGGCCGTGCCTCCCTGCGTCCGGGCATTGACCAACCTCGCGGCCATCCTCGAGAAGGGAGCGGCGCACGCCGAGGCCAAAAAGATTGATCCCGCGGCGTTGCTCAGTGCACGCCTGTTCCCGGACATGCTGCCATTCACTAAGCAGATTCAGATCGCCACCGATACGGCGAGCGGTGCCGTGGCGAGGCTGGCCGGCCAATGAGCCGCCCGTGATGGAGCACAACGAATCGACTTTTGCAGCGCTCGTGGCCCGAATCCACAAGACCATTGAGTATCTGAATTCCATCAAGCCGGAGCAGCTCGATGGCACCGAAGACAAGACGATCTCCTGGCAATCGCGCAGCAGCACCAAGTCGATGCAGGGCCTGCCCTACCTCAGCAATCACACCCTGCCCAATGTCTACTTCCACGTCACCACGGCCTATAACATCCTGAGGCACAACGGCGTGGAGCTCGGCAAAATGGATTACCTGGGTCGGAACTAAGCCTCGCCGCATATGCGCAGGCGTATCAGGCCAGGGACCTCGCCGCCCCGCGCACGGCTCAGGTCGTCGGCAGATTCATCCGTCGCAATAAATTCGCGAAACGCGGATCCGCACGCAGGCTGGCCAGCAACGGATCGGTCTTCACGTTGACCAGCCCCGCATCCTTTTGCATGAACGCATTGTCCAGCCACTCGAAGGCCTTATCGCGCTCGCCGCGGTAGGCGTAGGCTTGCGCGATCTGCATCGCCGCCGTTCCATGATAAACATTGATCAGCTTCTGGAGAGCCGCGTCCGAATCCGCCCTGCGCTTGCTCGCGAATGCCAGGATGGAGCGTCCCTCCAGCCGGTAATATTCACCGGTCTCCTTTTCGATCGCGACGTTCGCGGCATCGAAATTCCCGGCCTTGAGGTCCAGCAGCGCGAAGAGAAGGTGGACTTTGGTCGCCATGGGATTGATGGCCAGCACGCTCTCGGCTGCCGCGCGGGCCTCCGCGGGCTGCCCCATGGCGTCGAGCAGCATCACCAGCTGTACATGGCCCAGCACCGACAAGGGTCCAGCTGCAATGATTCGCGAAAATAGGGCAGGGCCTGCTCCGGGTGGCCCAGCGCCCGTGCCAGCTGGCCGCTACGAAGCAGCGCGCCGTAATCGTGCGGTCCGGTAGCGAGCAATTCGTCGAGCTGCTTTTTGGCGGCGGCCAATCCCAACTGAGGATCGCGAGGTTGGCGCGCAGGTTGAGCGCCGATCGCAGCGTCGGATCGAGTCTCAGCGCTTCCTCAATTTCCTGGCCGCCGCGCTCCAGGATCCCTTTTTCGCCCATACCGAAGGTGGCGACGTACAGATAGGCGTTTGCGAGCTCGGAGTGCGCCGGGGCGAAGTTGGGCTCGAGCGCTATGGCCTGCTTGAGAATCGCGATGCCCTGCGCCACGTCCTCATCGCTCGCGCGACGCGCGAAGTATTGGCCGCGCAGGTACAGACTGTAGGCGTCCATGTTATGCGGCGTGCTGTTGGGCGCAAGCGCGGTCGGCAGAAGTTTGGCCTGGAGCCCCTTGACCACCGCGTCGGCGATTTCCTGCTGCACCCTGAAGACATCGGTGAGTTGGCGTTCGTAACTCTCCGACCACAGGTCCACCCCGTCGGCGGCACGAATCAGCTGCGCGGTGATGCGCAGTTGGTTCCCGGCCTTTCGCACGCTCCCCTCCAGGAGGTTGGCCACGCCCAGGGTCCTGGCAATGCTTCGTATGTCTTCATTCTTTCCCTTGAATGCGAACGATGAAGTCCGTGCGATGACCTTAAGGTCCGGATTGTGCGAGAGGTGGTCGATCAGCTCTTCCGAGAGCCCGTCGGAGAAATACTCCTGGTCGCGCTTTTCGCTCATGTCCACGAACGGCAGCACCGCGATCGACTTCTCCGATACGCTGGCGAGCGATACCGGCATATCCGGGGCAGCCTGGGCGGCGACTGGCGCCACATTTGCCAGCCAATTGCGGCGACAACCAGATACGGCTGCCGTGCAGCCGGCCAACCACAGCGGGATTCTATTCTTCGGAGCGGCGTGCGCGCTTGTCGCCGCGGGAGCCGGCGCCGACGGGCCGTCTGCCCGGCTCATCTCCCGCCAATAACCTGACGATGCGCTCACAGAAAACCGGCGTGGTCGCACCCTCGGGCAATCGGGTCCACTGAGCCTTGAGGAACGAGTCCGGCACTTCTGCCCTGACGTCCGATGTTTGATCGATGCACACCGGAACGATAAAGGCCTTGCTGCGCATGATCATGTGACTGCGCTGCTCGGCAAGGTCCCACTCGAGACGAAAGTAGCCCTCAGGCCGGCTTTGGGTATGGCTCGATATGATCGGAATGAAGAGCGCGCAATCGCGTATCTGGTTGCGAATGTGGTGGTCCCAGGCATCGCCACCGCGCAACTCGCTCTGATCGAACCACACATCGACTCCGACAGCACGCAATCCCTCGCAGATGCGCGCAGCAGCAACCGCGTCCTCCGACGCGTAGCTCAGGAAGACGCCTTTATCCGATATTGCTCACGGGCAGTATCATGCAGCGAGTCGTTGGAGCAGCGGTCGTAGACGCATTTGTACATCGTTGGCAGCGATCACTTTACGAGATCGAACCGATCCAGCTCGTGCTGGCCGTCCGTCAGGTGGACACATCGAAATCTATCGAGGCATGCAACCTCAATGGTCCAGACGCAGACTCGCCAATACCTGATCGATGTACGGCTTATCGCTCACACCGCTTCGGGAACTGGGAAAGTACAAAAACTTCAGCTGAGCGTATTCGTCAGAATACGAAGTCATGGCCACGGTAAAGCGCTCGGTGCTCGAGATGCGCGTGTAGTCGACCAGCGGGAAATCGAACGGATCGACGGCAATCACCCATTGCTTGGCGCCGTCGTGCACCTGCACCAGCAATCGCTGTTGATCCTTGTCCCATTCCAGGACTTCCACACGGAAACGCCGCTTGTGGAGTCCCGGATTTCCGCCCGCGCCGGCATCGGTGCTGCCGGGATCTGAAAATGCCAATTCCTTGTCCACGATCGGCTTGCTGGTCCCGGCATCGAGCTGCGCGAAATTCACGGTGCCGTCCATCTTGGCCCCCACCAGTTCGAGCGCCTCGATCTGCCTCGCCTTGACGTCGTTAGCGACGCTTTCCAGTCGTTCCATCAGGCTTGCCTTGTCTTTGGGCGCCTGCGCATCGATCTGGCGCCGCAGCTGCCGGAACAGGGGACTGAGATTCAGCGAGTCCTGGAAGTTGGCCGCGAGCAGCTCCAGTTCGACCAGTTGCTGGCCGATGTCTCCATCCCGTTTGGTCATGAAGGTGTCGAGCACCTTGCCGAACATGTCTTTGCGCAAGCCGGAGTCCGCCTGCTCGCGCGAGGTGAGCAGTTCGGTGTACAGGCGGAGCCGCGCATCGGCGGCCTGGTTCTTGGCCGTGGTTTCCTCGTAGCGGTGCGACAAGTACGCCAAAGCCAACGGGATCGCCAACACCGTCAGCATGGTCTTGGCGGTCTCCGAATTCAGCCATGCCGGTCGCATGGGCTTAGCGGCGTACCAGGCGAGCGCCGGCGGCACCGGTGTCCAGATCGAAATCGTATTGCGTGGGGTTCGGATCGACGACGACATCGGCCTGGGCCTGCACTGCCCCGTTCTGATAGGTCAGCTTGCAGCTGCCCTTGGCCTTCAACGAGAAATGGTAGCTGCCGCGATCATCGGTCTGGGTTTCTACCGGCGCCTCCAGCCCGGCGCAACTGAGTGTCAGGTGGGCCTTGGCGATGGGTTTCCCTTTCTGGGTCAAGGTGCCAAAAATGGTGGCCGCACTGACCGGCGCTGACAGCAGCACTCCTACGGTCAGGGCAGACAATCCACGAATCCAAAATTTGTTCCGCATGGCACTCCATTCTCGGTTGCAGGGCCGGTGCGCGCGCCGGCCGCAGAGGATAGTCTGAAGCCCCCATCCCTTCAACAAAGCGCCCCTGCATGCGGCACGCGCATCGATGCGCATCATCGGCGCTTCGATGCGCCCGCACGGCCTTCCGAGGAACAACTGAGGTTCCCTTGCGCTCATCTGTAGGTGCCGCGGAGCTTTCGGGCAGCCGGCGGGTTGGTATCATGGGGCCATCGTTCCACGGCGCTACGGATCCAGAGCCCCTCCATGGACATATCAGAAAAACAAGACGAGCTGGCTGTTCGGCCCGGACCGCAAGCTGCAACCGCTTTGGCGGGCCCTGCTGTTTTTCTCGCTCGGCAACTGGGTGCTGATCCCGTTGCTGGAGAAGCGCCTACGAGCCGATCGCGCGCGCGTTTCACATCGGCGAGGGCCTGACCGCCTCCAGTATCGCGCTCGGAGAGCTGATCCTGTTCACCGCCACATTGATCTGCACCGCGCTCTTCGCGCGCTACGAGGGGCGCGCATCGACAGCTACGGCCTGCCGCTGCGGCGCGCACTCGGCCCGCGGACCTGGGAAGGCGCACTGACCGGAGTGGTCATGGCCGGGGCCGTCGCGCTGGGCATGTATCTGCTCGGCGGCATGCAGGTGATCGGTGTCGCCACCACGGGCAGCGCACTGGCCCTTTCCGCCTTAGGCTTGGCTGGCCACCAACATTGTCATAGGCGTCGCCGAGGAATTCTGGTACCGCTCCTACGTGCTGCAGACCCTCTGGAAAGCCGTGGGCTTCTGGCCGGCCGCGATCATCATCGCGCTCAACTTCGCGGCCGATCATTATTTCTACAAGACCGGAGAGAACATCTGGGACGTCATCACGCTCGTTTCGCTGAGCCTGCTGATGTGCTACAGCGTCCTGCGTACCGGCACCTTATGGTTCGCCGTCGGCTTTCACGTCGCCTTTGACTACATGCAGCTGTTCATCATCGGCACTCCCAACGGCGCGCAGGTGCCGGTCGGTCGCCTGCTCGACGTTCGGTTTTCCGGACCGGACTGGCTGACCGGAGGAGTGCTGGGGACCGAGGCAAGCTTTCTGATGTATCCGATGATCGCCCTGCTGTGGCTCTATATCTGGTGGCGCTTCCCCGCCCGCCCCGACGTAGCGATACCAGAACCGGTGCGCGCGTCATAAGCCGCGGGCGGCAAAGCCGCGCGTTCCACGGCCCGCGCTGTCCGATCGCACGAGGGCATGCTAAAAGTTATGGACCCGCACGCGGGGATCCGCGCTTGACCCACAGCGCCAGCGGCGCGGTGGTCGCCACATTCATTGCCCAGATCGTGGCGCTGCTCCTGGTCGGCCGCCTGTTGGGGGAAGTGGCCCACCGACTCAGGCAGCCGGCCGTGATCGGACAACTGCTGGCCGGCGTGTTGCTGGGGCCATCGATGCTGGGCTACTGGCCGGCCGCCGAACACTGGCTGTTCCCGTCCGCGCCGGCCCAGAAAGCGATGCTCGATGGCGTGGCGCAACTGGGCATATTGATGCTGCTGCTCCTGACGGGCATGGAGACCAACCTCGCGATCGTCAAGCGGGTCCAGCGCGCCGCGCTCGGAGTGACCTTCTTCGGGATCGCCCTGCCCTTCGCGGGCGGATTTGCGCTCGGTCAAGCGCTCCCGGAGACGCTGCTGCCCAATCCGGGCGCGCGACTTCTGACCTCGCTTTTTCTGGGCATCGCCCTGGCGATCTCATCCGTAAAGATTGTGGCCGCCGTCATCAAGCAGCTCAACTTCACCCACCGGCGCGTGGGTCAGGTGCTGCTGGCCGCGGCGGTCCTCGATGACACGCTCGGATGGCTGATCCTGGCCGTGGTGTTCGGGCTTGGCGCGCCACGGCACCGTGGATTTTGCCGTGCTGTGGAGAACGGTGCTCGGCGCGCGTCGGCTTCATGCTGCTGAGCTTCACGATTGGCGGGCGGGCCGTGAGCTTTGTGATCCGATGGACCAACGATCATTTCCAGACCGAGCTGGCCGTCGTTACGGTCATTCTTCTGATCCTGGGTCTGTTTGCGCTGACGACCGATGGCTTAGGACTCCACACCGCTCTGGGCGCCTTCGTCGCGGGCATGCTGATTGGGCGATCGCCCATATTGACCTCACACATCGAAAGCGAGTTGCGCGGCCTGATCACGGCGCTGTTCATGCCGGTGTTCTTCGGCCTGGCCGGACTGGGCACCAATTTCGGACTGCTGCGACGATCGATCGATTCTGGGCTGGGCCCTGATCGTGATCGCGGTGGCCACGGTGGGCAAATTTGCCGGGGCGTTCGTCGGAGGCCGCGTGGGCGGGCTGTCGTGGCGCGAATCGACCGCCGTGGGCTGCGGCATGAACGCCCGGGGTTCGACGGAAGTGATCATCGCGACCTTGGGGCTGAGCATGGGCGTGCTGAGCCCGACGCTGTTCACCCTGATTGTGATCATGGCCATCGTCACGACGCTGGTCATGCCCTCGACCCTGGGCGCGGCGCTGCGAGGAATTCCGCTGACCGGCGATGAGGCGCGTCGCCTGGAGCAGCGCGAGTTTGACCAAGGCAGCTACGTCGCGAAACTCGAGCGTTTGCTGATCGCCGTGGATCAGAGCAGCAGCGGTCAGCTGGCCTCACGCCTGGCGGGCCTGCTGGCCGGAGCCCGCGGAATGCCCACCACGGTGCTGCCGATCAAGCACAGTGCGAGCAAGGCCGCCGAGGCAGGGAGGCGCCGCCCCCGCGGTCGCCGAGGCGGCCGGGCAGGCCCAGGTCCCGACCGAGGGCGAGGTTGCGGCGACCGGATCGGCCGTGGCCATCGAAGTCGCGGCACCCTCCGGAAAATCACGACCGCAGGAAGCCGTGGGACGCGAGGCGAAGAAGGGCTTTGATCTGGTTTGGGTGGGCGTCGATCCGGCCATCGAATGCCTCCGGAGAAATCGATGCCGAGGTGGCTGAGCTGGTGGCGGGCTTCGGGGGCCATGCGGCCATCGTCAGTGCCCGGGGCAAACGGGCGCGCCATGCAGGCCCCCGGGTCGCTGCGGATTCTGCTCGCGGTGACGGGAACCGCCTATTCGAATCGCGCCGCGGAAATAGCGCTCGCGCTCGCGCACGCAAGCCGCAGTCCTTTGACGGCCCTGTACGTGGATCCGCAGGCACCGATGGCCCGCTGGCGCCAGAACTTCGCCGGTGCGCTGCGGGCGCGCCGACAGGGCGAGTCCGTCCTCAAAGAAGTGGTCGAGCTGGGAGGACACTTCGAGACCACGGTGCGCACGCGCATCAAGCATGGCGCCGATGCCGCGCAGGCCATATTGAATGAACTGAGCAGCGCTTCCTACGACCTGCTCGTGATGGGCGTGACTCCGCGCTCGGCCGATACCTTGTTCTTTGGCCGCGCGGCGGCCGCCATCCTGCAAAAATCGCCCGAGTCGGTGCTTCTGCTCGCGACCTGACCGGAGCATTCGTGCGCCTCCTGGGCGGGCACGGTCTCGCCTAGGCGTTTATGCCATCCAGCAATTTGAGCAGCGCGATCGGATCGGCGGGCTTGACCAGATGGTGATTGAAACCCGACTCCCTGGTCCGCCGGCGATCCTGCTCCTGCCCCCAGCCGGTCAAGGCGATGACGGTCATTTGACGGCCCCACTCCTGCTGTCGGAAGCGCCGGCAGACTTCATTGCCGCTCATTTTCGGCAGGCCGATGTCCAGCAGCACCACGTCGGGACGCGACGCCTCGGCCACGGCAAGGGCCTGCTCGCCATCGTGCGCCACGTGCATTTCGTACCCGGAAAGCTCAAGGAGCGTCGCCAGGGTCAGGGCCGAATCCTCGCTGTCATCGACCACCAGAATCCGCAGCCGTCCGGCGGCCGCGCGTCTTTCTGGACGCGCCTCGTCGGCGGAAGCGGGCATGGATTGGTCGCGGGACAGTGGCAGATTGCACGGCGAACTCGCTTCCCATACCTCGCCCTCCGCTGCTGGCGGTGACGCGGCCGTGGTGCAACTCGACGAGTTGCTTGACGAGCGAAAGGCCGATGCCCAGCCCGCCACCGGTCCCCCGGCGTTCGCTCTCGCCTTGGGAGAACAGATCAAACAGATTCGCCATCTGTCGGGCCGGGATACCCACTCCGCTGTCGATCACGGAAACGACCACCTCATCGCCCCGCTCCTCTGCTACGAGCTTGATGCGACCGGAAGGTTCCGTGAATTTGGCGGCGTTGTTGAGCAGATTGGCAAAAACCTGTGACAGCCGGGTCAGATCCGCATCGAGAACCAGAGTCTTGGCGGGAGCGATGATCTCGAGCTGATGATGGTTCTGGTCGATCAGCGGTCGGCTGGTCTCCACGGCGCCCTGGATGATCTGCTGCAGCGTGATCCGGCCCTTGCGCAACTCGAGTTTTCCCCGGCTGATGCGGCTTACATCGAGCAGATCATCGACCATCCGCGCCATCTGTCCGATTTGGCGCTCGATGATCTCCTGAAGATTGCGGGTGTCCGCACTGGCGTTCTGGTCGCGCAGAATCTGCACCGCGTTGCGGATCGGGGCCAGCGGATTGCGCAGTTCGTGCGCCAGGGTGGCCAGAAACTCGTCCTTGCGCTGATCGGCGTCGCGCAATGTCTGCTCGGCCGTGCGCAACTGCTCCTGGGCGGCTTCCAGCACGCGGGTCCGCTCCACCAGATCCGTGGTGCGCGCCTTGACGCGTTGTTCGAGCGTCCGGTTCAGTTCCTGCAATTCGCGCTGCGCCTCGCGCCGCTCCGCGGCTTCCTCGGCGAGCTTGCGGTTGATGCGCTCGAGTTCGCGCGCCTGGCGATACAGATTGGCGAAGATGCCGACCTTGGAGCGCAGCACGGTGGCATTGATGGGTTTGTGCAGGTAGTCGACCGCGCCGCTGCTGTATCCCTCGAGCACGTGCTGGTCTTCGTTGTAGTAGGCGGTCAGGAAAATGATCGGTATCTGTTCGGTCTTCTTGCGCTGCTTGATCAGCGCGGCCAGCTCGAACCCGGTCATGCTGGGCATGCGCACATCG
The DNA here is from genome assembly GCA_963795685.1 of uncultured Gammaproteobacteria bacterium. GTDB lineage: Bacteria > Pseudomonadota > Gammaproteobacteria > Steroidobacterales > Steroidobacteraceae > FEN-1191. The sequence goes on along the minus strand of CAWCJE010000007.1, from coordinate 61,140 downwards.
AGGATCAGCAGGGCAAATTCCTGCGCCATGAGCGCGAGCAGCGCCTGGTCGGCCGATTCGGCCCGCACCAGTTTGTAGCCCGGATCTTCCAGCACCGTCTCGAGCACGGTGAGATTGATGGGCTCATCGTCGACGATCAGGATGTTGATCGGATCGGGCGGCCCGTCTTTGCGCAACGGTGGCCCCATCGGCAGCGCTCGGCAGCCCCGAGGCGCGCGCGCGGCGGCCCTCCGGTGCCGGGCGCCCGACGGCGCTCATCGGAACAGCCATACCCGCATCAGCGACAGCAGCTCATCGGTGTTGACGGGCTTGGCGATGTAATCGCTCGCCCCGGCAATCAGGCATTTCTCGCGGTCGCCCTTCATGGCTTTGGCCGTCAAGGCCAGGATCGGCAGGGTGCGCAGGTGCGGAACCTCGCGGATCTGGCGCATGGTTTCGTAGCCGTCCATGTCCGGCATCATGATGTCCATCAGCACGATGCTGATCTCGGAATTGTCGAGAATGGTCTTGATGGCGTCGCGCCCGTTGGTCGCGCTGATCACTTCCGCGTCCTGGTTCTCAAGGAGGGAGGTGAGGGCGAAGATGTTTCGGGCATCGTCGTCCACCACCAGGACCTTGCGACCGCGCAGCACTTCGTTGGAGCTGTGCAGGCCCTGCAGCACTCTCTGCATGTTCTCGGGCAGTTCCGCGACCACGCGGTGCAGGAACAGCGCGGTCTCATCCAGCAGCCGCTCAGGGGACTGGACATCCTTCAGTACGATGCTCTTGGCCAGCGCCTGGAGTCGATGCTGCTCGGCCTCGCTCAGTTCCTTGCCCGTGTACACCACCACCGGAACGCCGGCGAGCTCGGGCTCGGCATGGATCTTCTCGAGCAACTCGAAGCCGCTCATGTCCGGCAGGCGCAGATCCAGCACCACGCAGTCAAAGGGCCGTCGCGCATCTGCTCGAGCGCGGCCGCGCCCGTGTCCACCGCCACCATCTCGATGTCCTTGTAGCCGAGCAGCGCCTGGATCGATTGCTGCTCGATGAGGTTGTCCTCGACGATCAACAGCCGCTTGGTGCGCGCCTTGGTGAATTCCTGGATCCGGTCAAAGGCCCCGTTCAGCACGTCCACCGTGGGTGCCTTGACGACATAGGCGAAGGCCCCGTGCGCCAGTCCGTGCTGGCGTTCCTCATCGAGCGTGACGATCTGCACCGGGATGTGGCGCGTCAGTGGATCGCTCTTGAGCCGGTTGAGCACCGTCCAGCCGAGCATGTCGGGCAGGAAGATATCCAGCGAGATGGCGCTCGGGCGGAACTGGCGCGCCAGCGACAAGCCCCAGCGCGCCGTTGGTGGCGACCAGGCCCTTGAAGCCGCGGTCGCGCGCCAGACCCAAGAGAATCCGGGCGTAGTGCGGATCATCCTCGATGACCAGCACCACCGGATCGTTCTCGCCAATGGCGCCGCGGTCGTCCTCGACGCGCTCTTCGCGCGCCGGAGGCAGCACGGCCAGTAGGCTGCGGGCGATGCGCCTGTGCGGGGCCGGTGCTGATCGCTGCGTCGCTGGTTTGGCCGTCCGGGCCCGAGTAGAGCACCGGCAGGTACAGCGTAAAGGTACTGCCCTCGCCCAGGCGGCTCACCAGGCGGATTTCGCCGCCGAGCAGCGCCGCCAGCTCACGGCTGATGGCCAGGCCCAGTCCGGTGCCGCCGAACTTGCGGGACGTGCCGGCATCGGCCTGCTGGAAGGCCTCGAAAATCAGCCGCTGCTTCTCCGGCGCGACGCCGATGCCGGTGTCCTCGACCGCGAAGGCCACCACCTGTCGCGCCTGGCTGAGCACGCGGTGATCGGGGCTCCAGCCTCCGGTGGCGAGCGAGACGCGCACCTCGACGTGGCCCTGCGTGGTGAATTTCACGGCGTTGGACAGCAGGTTCTTGAGAATCTGCTGGAGCCGCTTGGGATCGCTGTCCATGGCCGTCGGCAGGTCGTCGGCGAAATTGCACCTGGAACGGCAGATTCTTGGCCTCGGCCACGTGGCGGAAGTTGCGCTCGATGTTGTCGCGCAGGCCTGATCGAAGGAAATTTCCTCGACCTCCACGGTCACCGTGCCGGATTCGATCTTGGACAGATCCAGAATGTCGTTGATCAGGTGCAGCAGGTCCGAGCCCGAGGAGTTGATGTTGCGGGAGAACTCCACCTGCTTGGTGGAGAGATTGCCCGCCGAGTTCTCGCCGAGCTGCTGGCTGAGGATCAGGATGGAATTGAGCGGCGTGCGCAGTTCGTGCGACATGTTCGCCAGGAACTCGGACTTGTACTTCGAGGTCAGCGCCAGCTCGGCGGCCTTCTCCTCCAGCGCGTGGCGGGCCTGCTCGACTTCGGCGTTCTTGCGCTCGACCTCGGCGTTCTGCTCGGCCAGCAGCTTGGCCTTGGTGCCCAGCTCCTCGTTGGTCTGCTGCAGTTCGCTCTGGCGGGACTGCAGCTCGACGGTCAGCTGCTGCGACTGCGTCAGCAGGCCCTCGGTGCGCATGGTCGCCTCGATCGTATTGAACACGGCGCCGATGCTCTGGGTCAGCAGGTCGAGGAAGGCCAGGGAGCCCGGGCTGAAGGCTTCGCAGCGAGGCCAGCTCGATGACCGCCTTGGTCTCCCCTTCGAACAGCACCGGCAGCACGATGATGCTGACCTGCCGGGCCGCGCCGAGGCTGGAGGAGATCTGGATGAAATCCGAGGCGACATTGTTGAGGAGGATGCGCTTCTTCTCCACCGCGCACTGGCCGACCATGCCCTCGCCGAGGCGCGATCGTGTCCATGAACTTCACCTCGCCCCCGTAGGCGTAGCTGGCCAGCAGCCTGAGCTCGGGCTCATCGTCCACGTCCGGTGACGTGGTAGATGGTGCCCTGGTGGGCATTGACCAGCGGCGCCAGCTCGCTGAGGAGCATCTGGCCGACGGTGTTCAGTTCGCGCTGGCCCTGGAGCATGCCGGTAAACTTGGCGAGGTTGGTCTTGAGCCAGTCCTGCTCGCGGTTGCTCTCGGTGGTCTCGCGCAGGTTGGAAATCATCGTGTTGATGTTGTCCTTCAGCTCGGCCACTTCGCCGCGCGTCTCCACCTGAATCGAGCGCGTCAGATCGCCCTTGGTCACGGCGGTGGCGACCTCGGCGATCGCGCGCACCTGGGTGGTGAGGTTGGCGGCGAGCAGGTTGACGTTGCCGGTCAGATCCTTCCAGGTGCCGGCGGCGCCCGGGACGTTGGCCTGGCCGCCGAGCCGCCCTTCCACGCCGACTTCGCGCGCCACGTTGGTCACCTGGTCGGCGAAGGTCGCCAGCGTGTCGGTCATGTTGTTGATGGTGTCGGCGAGCGCGGCGACCTCGCCCTTGGCCTGCACGGTCAGGCGTTGCGATCAGGTTGCCGTTGGCCACCGCGGTCACGACCTTGACGATGCCGCGCACCTGCTCGGTGAGGTTCGAGGCCATGAAATTGACGTTGTCGGTCAGGTCCTTCCAGGTGCCGCCCACGCCGGGCACCTGCGCCTGGCCGCCGAGCTTGCCCTCGGTGCCGACCTCGCGCGCCACGCGCGTGACTTCGCCGGCGAAGGAATTGAGCTGATCGACCATCGTGTTGATGGTGTTCTTCAGTTCGAGGATTTCGCCTTTGACATCGACGGTGATCTTGCGGTTCAGATCGCCGCGCGCGACCGCGGTGGTGACCTCGGCGATGTTGCGCACCTGAGCGGTGAGGTTGGCGCCCATGGTGTTGACCGAGTCGGTGAGATCCTTCCAGGTGCCGGCGACGCCGGGCACCACGGCCTGCACGCCGAGGCGCCCTTCGGTGCCCACCTCGCGCGCCACGCGCGTGACTTCCGAGGCGAAGGAGCGGAGCTGCTCGACCATCGTGTTGATGGTTTCCTTGAGCTGCAGAATCTCGCCGCGCACGTCGACGGTGATCTTCTTGGAAAGATCGCCGTTGGCCACCGCGATGGTCACCTCGGCAATGTTGCGCACCTGGCCGGTCAGGTTGGAGGCCATGGAATTGACGTTGTCGGTCAGATCCTTCCAGGTGCCGGCCACGCCGGGCACGGCGGCCTGGCCGCCGAGCTTGCCCTCGGTGCCGACCTCGCGCGCGACGCGCGTGACTTCCGAGGCGAAGGCGGAGAGCTGATCGACCATCGTGTTGATGGTGTCCTTGAGCTTGAGGATCTCGCCCTTGACGTCGACCGTGATCTTGCGGTTCAGGTCGCCGCGCGCGATGGCCGTGGCGACGTCCGCGATGTTGCGGACCTGGCCGGTGAGGTTGGAGGCCATGGAATTGACGTTGTCGGTCAGATCCTTCCAGGTGCCGGCGACGCCGGGCACCTGCGCCTGGCCGCCGAGCTTCCCGTCCGTGCCGACCTCGCGCGCCACGCGGCTCACCTCGGCGGCAAAGGACCGGAGCTGATCGACCATCGTGTTGATGGTCTCCTTGAGCTCCAGGATTTCGCCGCGCACGTCGACGGTGATCTTCTTGGAAAGATCGCCGTTGGCCACCGCAATGGTCACCTCGGCGATGTTGCGCACCTGGGCCGGTGAGGTTCGAGGCCATGGAATTGACGTTGTCGGTCAGGTCCTTCCAGGTTCCGGCGACGCCGGGCACCTGCGCCTGGCCGCCGAGCTTGCCTTCGGTGCCGACTTCGCGCGCCACGCGGCGTGACTTCGGAGGCGAAGCCGTTGAGCTGATCGACCATCGTGTTGATCGTGTTCTTGAGCTCGAGGATCTCGCCGCGCACGTCGACGGTGATCTTCTTGGACAGGTCGCCTTTGGCCACCGCGGTGGTCACGTCGGCGATGTTGCGGACCTGGCCGGTCAGGTTGTTCGCCATGAAATTGACGTTGTCGGTCAGGTCCTTCCAGGTGCCGGCGACGCCGGGCACCTGCGCCTGGCCGCCGAGCTTTCCCTTCGGTGCCCACTTCGCGCGCCACGCGCGTGACTTCGGAGGCGAAGCCGTTGAGCTGATCGACCATCGTGTTGATCGTGTTCTTGAGCTCCAGGATCTCGCCGCGCACGTCCACGGTGATCTTCTTGGACAGGTCGCCGTTGGCCACCGCGGTGGCCACGCCGGCGATGTTGCGGACCTGGCCGGTCAGGTTGGAGGCCATGAAATTGACGTTGTCGGTCAGGTCCTTCCAGGTGCCGGCGATGCCGGGCACCTGCGCCTGGCCGCCGAGCTTCCCTTCGGTGCCCACCTCGCGCGCCACGCGCGTGACTTCGGAGGCGAAGCCGTTGAGCTGATCGACCATCGTGTTGATCGTGTTCTTGAGTTCCAGGATCTCCCCGCGCACGTCGACGGTGATCTTCTTGGACAGGTCGCCGTTGGCCACGGCCGTGGTCACATCGGCGATGTTGCGGACCTGGCCGGTCAGGTTCGAGGCCATGAAATTGACGTTGTCGGTCAGGTCCTTCCAGGTGCCGGCGACGCCGGGCACCTGCGCCTGGCCGCCCAGCTTCCCTTCGGTGCCCACTTCGCGCGCCACGCGCGTGACTTCGGAGGCGAAGCCGTTGAGCTGATCGACCATCGTGTTGATCGTGTTCTTGAGCGCCAGGATCTCGCCCTGCACTTCGACGGCGATCTTCGAGGACAGGTCGCCGCGCGCGATCGCGGTCGCCACATCGGCGATGTTGCGGACCTGGCCGGTCAGGTTCGAGGCCATCGAGTTCACCGAGTCGGTCAGATCCTTCCAGGTGCCGGCGACGCCGGGCACCTGCGCCTGGCCGCCGAGCTTCCCTTCGGTGCCGACCTCGCGCGCCACGCGGGTGACTTCGGCCGAAAAGCCGTTGAGCTGGTCGACCATCGTGTTGATGGTCTCCTTGAGTTCGAGGATTTCGCCCTTGACATCGACGGTGATCTTGCGCGACAGGTCCCCGCGCGCGACCGCGGTGGTGACGGTGGCGATGTTGCGCACCTGCGCGGTCAGGTTCGTGGCCATCGCGTTCACCGAATCGGTCAGATCCTTCCAGGTGCCGGCGACACCCGGCAGCACCGCCTGACCGCCCAGGCGCCCTTCGGTGCCCACCTCGCGCGCCACGCGCGTGACTTCGGAGGCGAAGGAGCGCAGTTGATCGACCATCGTGTTGGTCGCCTCCTTGAGCAGCAGGATCTCGCCGCGAACGTCGACCGTGATCTTCTTGGACAGGTCGCCGTTGGCGACGCCGATCGTGACCTCGGCGATGTTGCGCACCTGCGCGGTCAGGTTGCCGGCCATCTGATTGACCGAGTCTCTCAAGTCCTTCCAGACTCCGGATACGCCCTGGACCTGGGCCTGTCCGCCCAGCTTTCCTTCGGTGCCGACCTCGCGCGCGACGCGCGTCACCTCGGAGGTGAATACCGCGAGCTGCTGGATCATCGTATTGACGAGCTTGGCCGAGCGCAGGAACTCGCCCTTGAGCGGGCGGCCGTCCACCTCCAGATCCATCGACTCGGCCAGGTCCCCTTTGGCGACGGCGCCGATGGTTCGCGCAATTTCGGTGGTCGGGCGCACCAGATCATCGATCAACGTATTGACCGCATCCGCCTCGGCCGCCCATCCCCCCACGCCTCCGGGGAGCGAGATGCGCTGCCGCAACCGGCCCTGCTTGCCGACCGATTCGGTGAGCCGCGCCACCTCCTCGGACATGCGTTGCTGCTGGGCGATGGCCTGGTTGAAGGCGGCCGCCAGGCGGCCGTTGTCATTGGTCCACTGCGTGGGCAAGCGCACACTGAAATTACCGTCCCGGAAGGCCTCCATCGCGGCGATGATCTGTCGCGTTTGTGCATCCGGCGTGTCTTCGGTCCACAGCGGGGACTCATGCGGCCTTGTGCAGGCGGCCATTGCCGCGCGTGCGTGGGGAGGGGGCGCCAGAAGGTTTAAGGCGCTGCCGCGTCCTGACTTCGTTCATGTGACCACCGAGAATTGGGGACAGACCTGACTTCGACGGTCACATCGCCCATCAAGCGGCCGAATACGCATAGACCCGCCGCCCCGCTACGATGCCATCGTGTCCCGGAACATACCGGATGGGCAGGAATCAACTGTAGGTCTAATGGCAGAACGCCTGTAGGAGGCCTCCGACAATCGCAGGCCTGAGTAATCGCTCACGATTTACGCACGGGAAACACGCCGAAAGATTCTGGGCGAAAAACGTTCAGCGGCACATCGGCAAGCAGCCTTTAATGCCCTTCACTGTGGAAATCTGCCAGCCACCCGACTGTGCAGAACTTAAGTCCGGCCCAGAACGAAAATGGGCGAAGGACTGCTCGGAGTCCTTCGCCCATCCTCTGGAGCAACCTGTTCCTGGCTCAGGAACCGGAGACCCTCACGGCGGTTGCATCTACACCCTTGACGTCTTTCACCTGCTCCGCGGCCTGCTTGACGTGCGCAATGGCATCGGCACTGGTCACGGAACCGGTCAGGATCACCACACCATTGATGGTGTTCACGGCGAGCCCCGCGCCCGCGGGATCCGAGGCGATCTGCGACTGCACCGCCGTGGTGATCGTTCGGTCCGCATCGGCCGAATCCGCACCGGCCGCCCGGGCCTGCATCGTGGTGGTCACTTCACCACCCGAAGGCGCCGCACTTGGGCCGTCTCGGCCGCGGCAACGCTGCTCGGTTCCGGCCGCTTCAGAGGCCGCGTTGTGCACGGCTCGAATCACTCGCGTCGACGTCCCCGCGCCTGCGGCCGATGAGGTGGCCGCCAGCGGGGCGATGGCGCCCTGACCGGCGGGCACACTGGCCAACGCCGGCTCCACAGCCGGCGCATTCTTAGCCGCGCTCGCCGCCGGCACAGCCCGCTTGGGCGTGGCAGCCAACGGCGGCGTCGAGGCCGGCTGGGCGGCCTTCGGCGAGCTGCTGGGCGTCGCCTGCTTCGGAGTGGGCGCACTCGATGGCGGAGTCGGGCTCGTGGCCGGCGCTGTTTCAGGCGTCGGCGCTGCGGCGGCCGCGGCTGCCGTGGAGTCGCGTCAGGGGCGCACTTTCCGCCGTCGGCGGCGGCGGCGAGTTCTGCAAATCCTGGCCGGCCGGTGGCGTTGAAGCGTTCGGATAGGACGCCGGGGTAGTGGCCGAGTGCTTCGCGAGCACCTGACGATGGACGCTTACCGCCCCCACGCCGATGCCCGACCAAAGCGACCAGCGCGACACCTGCGCCGACGACAATCCGGTGGTTCCTCTGATGGTTCCTCTGTACAGCCGTATTCATTTTTAGATCCTCCGTTACGAATTGAAGTGCGGGCTTCGTTCCGTTGGGGCCGACGCCGTCTCACTTCACGTTTCCAGTAGACACCCGGGCCTGGGCTGCGAGTAGGTACGAATCCCGACTTTCAGGGCAGGGCATTGCCTACATTGGCCCGTGGGAACTCCTACATAATCCTCATCTTGCGTTCGGCGAAGTGCGCCGAGACTGTTGATACACGCGCCAGAAAATCAGCGATGCAAATCCAGGTGTAGGTGGTGGCCGACGGCGGAACACGCCTACGTCCTCTAGGACGGACATGGTCCGGGCGAACAAAGATCGACTCATTCGACCTCTGCGGGCGCAGGCCAACTCACCTTATTAAGGCAATCCAGTGACCTACCTCCGTCCGACTGTAAAGCTGAGCGGTCCAACGAACTTGCGCAGCACTTCGCTGGCCATGCTCGCGATCCTGAGCACCATCTATTTTCTGCGGATGGCGCAGGCGGTATTCATTCCGGTCATGCTGGCCATCATGACCGCCTGCGCCCTGGCGCCGATGGTGCGCTGGCTGCGTCGCCGAGCCCGCATCCCAAAGCCGCTTGGGCGCTGCGGCGATACTGCTGCTGCTCTGCGCGCTGATCGGGCTGGGGGCCAATTCATTGCAGCCCCAGCTCATACGCGTCCTGGATGTCGTGCCACGCGCGACGGCAAAATTCAGCGAAGCGATGCGCGTCAACGCGCGCGATCACAACGGCGCCTTGCAAAAGCTCAACCGGGCCGCGACCGAGATCGAGCGCGCCGCGGCCAACGCCCCGGTCGCAAGCGCGCAACGCCCCCTCGCCCGCGCACCCACCGCGGTAGAACCCCCGATCAACGTGCGCGATTACATCATGATGGGCACGGCCAATGCCGTGGCCGGCTTCGGGCAGCTCGTCGTGGTGCTCTCGCTGGTCTTTTTTCTGCTGATCTCGGGCGATAATTTTCGACTGGCGCTGGTGCGGGCCAGCGGCCCCAGCATGGCCAAGAGAAAGGTGACCCTGAGGATATTTTCCGAAATCGTCGTGCAGATTCAGCGCTACCTGACACTCCAGGTCGCCACCAGCGCGTTGCTGGGCGTCGTGGTCGGGCTGGCTTTCTTTGCGCTGGGCCTGGAAAACGCGGCTGTTCTGGGCCTGTTGCGGCGCCCTGCTGCACATGATCCCCTATGTGGGACCAGCGGTGTTCCTGGTCATCGTCTCCATGGTGGCCTACGTTCAGTTCCCGACCTTCGGCCCGGTGATCGCCCTCGTGGCGAGCATCCTGCTCAGCACCGGCATCATCGGCATGCTGCTGGTGCCCTGGCTCACGCAGAAGGCCAGCCGACTCAACGCAATCACCGTGTTCATCTCCCTGCTGTTCTGGAGCTGGCTGTGGGGGACCTGGGGATTGCTGCTGGGCATCCCGGTCATGATGGCCTTGAACGTCGTCTTTGAGCGCATCGAGGGGCTGCAGATCATCAGTCACTTTCTGTCCGGCGGCCCGATAGACCCGCCCCGGGCCATAAACGGTCAGCCCGGGGCATTGAGCGAAGGCGGCCAACGCGTGTCCGACAGCATGCGAGGACGCGGCCTCCGTTTTTCGGCTGCGGTAGCGGCCTTCCGGCGCTGTTCCCCGAAGAATGACCTCAATGTGCCGTCAGAATTATCCTACGATCTTTATGGCAAACCGTGTATATCCTCTGGGGCCGGCGTTGCCGATACTTGCTTCCAGTGTTTTGAGAATCGCTGATCGAATGAATGAGCTGGGTTCTTAAAGGTGAGCAGTGCGAGAACAACCAATAAGGAGAATGGGGTGTTAGAAACTATAGCGGTAGTGCTGATCCTGTTGTGGATACTCGGCATGGTGAGTTCATACACCTTGGGCGGGTTTATCCATATCCTTCTGGTGATCGCGATCGTGGTCATCCTGGTGCGTGTCATCCAGGGTCGAAAACCCTTATGACCGGACCCGGGATGAGCCAAGCGGGCTCACCTAGGACCTACGTTAGGCCACCAGCTGAGCAGGTTGCCCGGGCAGGGTAACTGTCCGGCGCCGGCCGCTCTCGCGCGAACCCCGAGGGCGTGATCCGTGTGGACGGAGGGCGTGCGGAGGGATGCGAGCGCGCACAGTTGCCGACGATCCGGGCGATCTGATTTCGAGATCAGCTCCAAGTCTCACAGCGAGCGCCGGCCTCGATCGCACGCGCCGACGACCGGCATATAGAGGCGGGTATGCCCCTCGCCCGTTGAGGTCAGTCAAAAGCAGGCCGGAATCAATTCAGGGTATTGAGGGTCTTCCTGATCGAGGCCAGCGCCGCGGGGAGCCGCTCGAAGCCCATGCCCTTGTCCAGGAATTGCTCCACCCCGAGCTCCCTGGCCCGCTCGGCGAAAATCGGCAGCGAAAAATTCGTGAGCACGATGACCGCCGGTCGAGCCTTGCCCAAGCGCCCGCAGCACGCCAAACCCTGTCCCTTCGCGGAAGCTGCAGATCCAGAATAATGGCGTCGACTTCGTTGGCGCGAGCCATGGCCACCGCCGCCTCCTCGGTATCGGCAGTTCCGACGACCTGGACGCCCGGTATCTGCTCCAGAACCTCCCGAACGCGCTCGGCCAGCAACTTGGAGTCTTCGACCAGAAGGACGCGCAGCATCATGCCCCCCGGCCCGCACGCGCGGCCATTTAACAAATACGCGCAATGGCCCCGACACGGCGCGGCGCGAGCGGGCGCCTCGCCAGTGGCCCGCAGGCTGGGTGGACGGAAAAGTTGAGTGGCATGGAAATCATGAGGTCGTAATGGGATTTGCGCTCCGGGTGATGGCTCCACGCTGGACTAATGCGGCAGGAGGGCAGTCGGTTCGTGCCCTTAAGGCGCGTAAGGTGCCGCCTACATCTCCATACGCGGCGTTTCTGTTAACTTTCCAGCGTGCCGGGACCCATAAAAATCATGATCGCCGAGGATAACGAGGACCTGCGATTTACCATGGTCGCGTTGATCGATGCCGAATCGGATATGCGCTGTGTGGCGGAGACCTCCGAGCTGGACCAGGTCGGCCCACTGGCCGCCTCCACGCAATCCGCAGGTGGTCATTTTGGATCTCGATCTGAAGGGGCAATCGAGCCTCAGCCGGCTGCCACGACTGGCCAAAGAGGTGCCCGGAGCGCGATTTCTCATCTACAGCGGGCACGCTCTGCCCGCGCTGGTGGACGCCGCGCTGGCGGCCGGCGCCACCGAATACGTCCTCAAATCCGGGGATCCTTACGAGCTCATTGATGCCGTACGACGGTGCGCGCGAGCCTGAGAACTGAAAGGCCGCTCCGTCGCTCGGCGATTCTCGATCTTCGCCGCTTAAGGGCCGGACCCGTTGATTCAGGCCGGCGTCGAGGAGGGCGCGACTTTGTCGCGCACGATGTGAGCCCGCTGCAAGAGCTGCGCGGCGATGCCCTGCTCCAATCCCGTCATGCTTTCCTCGGAGGCCCGCAACAGTGCCTCCAGATCCACAATCAGGTTGTCGAGAAAATCAGTGACGGTGTGGGCACTGAGCCGGGGTTCCGCGGCGATACTCTCAAGCGCCAGTTCAAGCGGATGCGGACCCTTCGCGCCTTCGGTGGCGCCCACGGTCGATACGCCTTCGCGCGGAGCCGGAAGCAACATCTCCGCCAGAGACACCGTGTTGCCGTCGGGATCTTCAATAACGAGGATCCGCTGGGCGGAGGTTCGTGATGACATCCCCCGTACTGATTCCCCATCTGTTGAGTTGGAGCATTTCCGTGTCCAGACTGCCGACCGCCAGGGTGACCGATCCTTGACCCGCGCGCGAGGGCTGCTGCTGCAATTGTAACCGGCCTCCCTGCTCGAATACCCACTCGACAAGATCGGCGTGTGGCGCACGATCGGGGCCCCGACCCAGGAGTCTTTCGTACCACGGCAAGGCGGACTTGAGGTCTTTGACCGCGACGCTGGCGATGGCATTGCGTATCGACATGTTGTTCCCACGGTCACATTCGCTGCAACGGATGCTACGAAGTCGTAGACGCCGCTGATGTAGGACAACCCAGCTATCGGGCTGTGGCGAGCCTCGGAGCTTTTTCGTCTGTCAGCGGCGAGCGTGGTGTCGGCGCTATCCCACGCCGCGCTAGGCCCCTTACCGGCATACCCCCGTTATGTCCGGTCACAAGATGCGGCAGACGAATTCCCTTAAGGAGCAGACCATGGCAATTAGCACTGCGGCTTGTCGCACCGAAGATCCCTTGCACATCAGTCTGCGCGGCCTGCTTAACGGTCGGTGGGAAGTGTTGTGCGACCGAATGCGCGAGCCGCTGATCAGTGTGAATTCCCGAGAGGCCGCGTTCGAATATGCGGTGCTTCTGGCCGTGGCGCATCCGCCCACTACCATCGATCTTGCCAGTTAATTGCATGAACAGAACTCATCGAAGGAGTTTTTTATGAGCCTCAAGGAACAGATTCAGGATGCGAAACACGCCGTCGTCAATGCGCTCAAGCCGTCCGAAGACAGCGCGACCGACACCGATATCCTCGATACGTTGAAGAAAGAACACGACGAGGTCAGGGAGCTCCTCTCGAACCTGCAGGATGCCGAGAATGCCACTCAGCGTCGCGGACTGGTCAAAGAGATCACCGCAGCGCTCGTACCGCACTCGGTGGCGGAGGAAAAGGTCGTGTATGAGGCGGTTAAAGGCCTGTCGGATCAGCAGGCGCAGATCGATGGCTACGAGGGGGCCCTCGAGCACAAGTGGGCGGCCAAGACCATCGAAAAACTCAATGCGATCACCGACGCCACTTCCCCCGACCACAAGGCCACGGCAAAGTGCTCAGGGAACTGGTCGAGCACCACATCAAGGAAGAGGAACGCAACATCTGGCGGGACGTCCGCAAGCATTTTTCGGACGAGGACCGCACTCGCATGAACGTGCAGTATCTGGCCGAAAAGCAAAAGACTCCGCTCCCGAAGCCCAGCTGAGTCGCCCGCGGCGATCGCCCCTCTGAGGCGGCTGTTGTGATAACCCCGCGCCGGGTACCCCCGGCGCGGGGCCTACCATTGGGCCTGAAAACGATATTTTCGACGTAGCCGGGGTCCTGCATGCGACTAGGGGCTCCGCCGATGGGACGGCGTCACGGTATCTCATTAAATGACATTGAGGCTCCCTTCCAGGAGGACATGTCATGAAATTACGAACTCCACTCCTACTCGCGCTCGCTCTTCCGCTCCTCTCAGCGCCAGTACTGGCCTCCGAGGTCCAGGGGACCGACATCGAGGCGAGCGCTCACCTCACGATGAAGGAATGCCTGCACATGCAGGCGGCCAAAAATGACGGTGCGAGCCGTGAACAGATGAAGGACGCCTGCCAATGGACCCGTAATGACACCGGATCCACGACCAACAGTCTTTCCACCTCCGAAAGGCCGCGGCCTGTCGACTCCACCCCTTACGGGACGCTGCCGGGCGCGCCCATTCCCCCGCCCTGACACCGGGGGTCAGAGCCTCGCGGCCACAACGCCCCGCCTCAGGTTGCCGGCCACAGATAGCTGGGCCAGGGGGCCTCATGGTGATTGGCCGTACGTTCGGAGCTTTGATCGCTTCCCGTGTCCTGAACGACGTCGGTGGCTCCGCAATCCTTAAGGATCGTCGCAATCCGTCCTGCCGCGGCGGGATTGTGCGCGTAGGCCGACACGGTAGCGGCTCCCCGCTCAACGCGATCGGCGAGGCGTTCCGCGCGGCTGGAATCCTTGTCCTGCTTGAACAGCCCGCGGAGCGAACTTAGAAATTTATCCCGCGCGGCGGGGATCGGGCTGATTCTGGATTGCCCGGGTCCCTGCATCGCGGTCAAGGTGATCCGCTCGATGGGAAAGGCGCTTACCAGCAAAATGGCTCGAGCCAGTTCGGCCGATTCGTAATCGCCAAAAATCCCTAACAGCCCGGTCTTCATGTCGGTCTCCCTGAATGTGCCGCACGGGTGTAACGGCGCATCCGGGATCGTACACAGTGATTCGGACACTTCTCGTAGGCGAAATCTGATTGAAGTGCCAGTCGGCGCCGGCATCTAAAAACGCTGTGCATTGGCTCACGAAGATTCTTCGAGAGCGGCCAGTCTGCCGTGGCCGGCGTTTAAGGCCTAGGACTTGGGACGGCAGCAGGGTCGCAAAGCTCCAGTCGAACAATAAATTCGGCGCCCGCACCGTCTCCCGCGCTTCGACCTTCGACCGTGCCGCCGTGCAGCTCCACCAGGCGTTTGACCAGGGACAGCCCGATACCGAGACCGCCCTGCGAGAGTTCCGAGGATCCTTTCACCTGCGTGAACATGTCGAAGATGTACGGCAGCGCATCGGCCGAAATACCGATACCGGTGTCTCGGATCGCCACGACCGCCTCGTCCTCCTGCCGTTCGACGCTCAGGCGGACCTTTCCGCCGTGCGGCGTGTACTTGGCCGCATTGTTCAGCAGATTGACGAACACCTGGGCCAATCGCGTCGCGTCGGCATAAACGGTGAGTGGCTCCAGGGACGGAATGTAGGCGAACTCGTGCCCCATCTTGTCCATGAGCAGCCGACTGCTCTCCAAAGCACTGGACAGAATGACGCTCAGGGCGACGGGCTCCTTGTTCAGGTCAAGCCGGCCGCTGGTGATGCGACTGAGGTCCGTCAGCTCATCGACCAGATGAGTCAGCTGCCGCAGCTGCCGGTCCATCATGGCGCGCGTCTGTTCCGCCGATGTGCTCGACAAATCAACGCGCTTGAGCACTTCCAGGCCCATGCGGATCGGCGCCAGAGGATTTCGCAGTTCGTGCGCGAGGGTGGCCAGGAACTCGTCCTTGCGCCGGTCGGCGTTGGTCAGCGCCTCTTGCATGACCGTGCGCTCCGTGACATCGCGGTTGGTGCCGATGACCCATTCGGCGCGTCCGTCCGCGTCGGTGCGGACGGTATCGACGGCATGGATGTAGCGGATCTGTCCATCGCTGCGCCGCCTGATCCTGAAATCCCGCGTGGTCCTGCCTATGCGCTGAATCATTTCCTGAAGAGCCGTTTCGCTCCGCGGCAGATCCTCCGGCAGGACCGCCGCACTCCAGATCTTGTAGTCCACCGTACCGTCCGCCGTCGGCTTGATGCCGTAGATATGGAACAGCTGCGTGTCCCAGAAGATGCGATTGGTGGAAAGGTGCCACTGCCAGATGCCTACCCCGGTGGCCTCGGTCGCCAGACGCACCCGGGCCTCGCTTTCCACCAGCGCCGCCTCGGCGGCCCGTCGTTCCGTGATGTCGCGCGCGATCTTCGAGGCACCGACAATCCGGCCAGAGGGATCCACGACCGGAGAAATCGTGACCGAGATCCAAACCATGGTTCCGTCTTTGCGGCGCCGGCGCGTATCGTAGGGCTCAACGCGCTCGCCGCGTTTGATCCTCTCCATGATCCGCACTTCTTCATCGCGCTGCTCGATCGGCAGGAGCATCAGAATCGACTGTCCGATCGCTTCGTCCGCAGCGTAACCGAAGACCCGTTCCGCGGCTTCATTCCAGCTGAGGATGATCCCGTTCAGGTCCTTGCTGACGATGGCATCAAAGGAGGTGTGGACGATGGCCGAGAGCCTCCCGCCGGCCATTTCGGCCAGATGCTCCTCAGCCCGCGAGCGCGCACTCGCCCTGCCGCGCTCAGCCACGGTGCCCTCACCGTCGTCTGGAACTTGTCCTTTAGGCATCGCAGTCCGACCCTCTTTCTATAAGACGCATCGAGTCATGACCGCCCGGCGCCGATCAAGCTTAGGCAATGGTGGGTACCGGATAACCGTATTCAAGAGCCCGTGCGCGGCTCCTGCATTAGGACCCACAAGTTTTCTTAATGTCGATCCAAGCCAACGGCGCACGATTTTTCAGGCGCCCTGGATCGTCTGCTACGAACCCGATTCCTCTTTTGCGCTGGGCGCAGGGACTCTAGCACTACGGCCTGCGAGGCCGCACTTAAGCCCACGTTACGTGCTTCAAAAATAGACAGTTCAGTCTGTCTTTGAATTCAGACCGCTGCCTTTTCCGCCCCAGGATTGCGCTCGCGCGTGTCCCGCGCAATCGCGTGCCGGTCCGCCCAGCGCTTGGTGACCGGTACCCACACCGCGGCCCACAAGCCCATTGCCGGTCCACTCCACATGTGATCCCCGCATTCCGCCATCGATGCCAGATGACACAATTTCACCAATTCAGTCGGCAACCCGTCCATGTCGTTCCCCTTATTGTTCGTTCTTGCAAAAACCATGGCGGCATTCTCAATGGCGTCTGGAGAGAATGCGCTGTAGGACAAATTGATTTAAACCGGTCAGTGAACCGTTCAATGGGCGTGCTGTGTCGGCGCGCGACGACAGTACGAGCATTAAATGAGGCGAATTTCGTGGTGATTGTCGGTGCGGACTTACACCAGTTTCGACCTCTGCTTACAGTCAACGCCCAGCCTGAATCTCTACGCTACGCGCCACGATCCCTCGCAGCACATGTGGAGTGGCGCCCAAATGAGTCCAACGACCAAAAGCAAAACTTCTCTATTCGCTTCGACCCTGTTGTGGCTGGCCGCGCTGATCCTGGCCGCAACGCTGGGGACCAGCCAAGCCGCTCAGCAAACCTTGCAGCTCACCGGCGCGATGGAAACACCGCCCGTGGCCACCAAGGCCAGCGGGGAAGCCACGTTGAATGTCGATGACAACGGCATTGTCAGCGGCGGGGTGAAAACCAAGGACATCAAGGGGACCGCGGCTCATATCCACACGGGCGCCCCTGGAATGAGCGGGCCGCCGATTATCACGCTTGCAGAAGTCAGGCAAGGACCAGTGGATCGTTCCGCAGGGTTCGAAGCTCTCGTCCGAACAGCTCGCCGACCTGAAGAAGGGAAACCTCTACATCAACGTGCACAGCAAGGCGCACCCGGATGGCGAGATTCGCGCCCAGCTCGCGGCGCCCACCGGTCCGTAAGTCAAGGCGAATTGAGGCGAGCCATTCGAGAGAGAGGAACGACTGCCATGAATCGAGCCAACCAAGGATTGATGACGCGTGAGGCTGTTTTGGAGCTGGCGGAGTCGGGACACACGCCTCGCGCCCTGGCCAGCCGATTCGGAGTGACCGAATGGACGATACGGCGTTGGATCTCCCACGCGCAGCGCCGCCGGCAGTTGCCGTATTGGCAGCAGATGCCGGGCACCTCTTCGGGTTCCGAACACCGGATGGCGCATTGAGCTGCGCCAGACGCTAGGCGCAGCCCGGCACCATGGAGTGATCCAACCACCTGTTTTTTTCGATTTGTACGGTGAAAAGAGGAAACGTTTATGAAGACGACACTTGCAATCGCAACGCTGGTACTGGGTGCCTCGATGGCGCCGGCCTTCGCTGCAGAAGCTCCGCCGACCGACGGCACGGTGGACCGCTCGAGCCCGACGACCTTTGTGAAGGACTCGGCCATCACCGCGAAGATCAAGACGAAGTTGGCCTCGGAACACATCACGAGCCTCGGGCGCATCCACGTTGACACGGATGCGAACGGCAAGGTTTATCTGAGCGGCACGGCGCGCAGCCAGGCCGACATCGATAAGGCCGTGTCCGTTGCCCAGTCCACGGAACACGTGGTCGGGGTTCAGAACGATCTGACCGTCCGCGCTGACGACTGACAGCCGGCGGTGTCCTGAGCCTGCCGCCCCCACTAGCCTTCATATCGCGATTCCCAAAGAATTTCGGTATGGAGGCGGGCTCACGGACGCCGCCGCTTTTTCCCGCCTGCCGGGCCGGCCGCGCGATGCGCTTTGTCGTCGTCGCGGGCCTGGGCGCCTTAGGACTCGTAGCCTGCGCCACACTTCCGCCGGGCGCCTCGTACCCAAAACAAGCCTCGATCGCCTACGCTCAACCGCAACAGACCCGCATTGCCAAGACGTTCGCACCGGCCGCGGCGGCCCATAGCGGCAGTTCCGCGTTTCGCATCCTGAGCAAGGGCACGGACGGCTTTACCGTACGGATGCAGCTCATCCACCAAGCCGAGCATTCGCTCGACCTGCAGTACTTCATTTACCATCTGGACCAGACCGGCCAGCTCATCACCGAGGCGCTGCTGCAGGCCGCCGATCGCGGTGTGCATCTGCGATTGCTTGTGGACGATGGGGCCACGCTTCCGGGCGATAACCGCATTCGCCTGCTCGCGGCCCACCCGAATATCGAAGTCCGGATCTTCAATCCCTTTTCCTACCGGGGCGATTCGACGTTTCTGCGCGGTGTCGAGTTTACGTTTCACCATCACCGGCTGGACTACCGCATGCACAACAAGCTGCTGTTGGTGGACAACGCCAGTGCGCTGATCGGCGGCCGGAATATCGGCGATCAGTACTTTCAGGTCGATCCGCAGGGACAGTACGCGGACGATGATGTCTTTGTGTCCGGGCCCACGGTGCAGGAGCTGTCCGCCAGCTTTGACAGTTTCTGGAACAGCGCGCTGGCTATTCCCGTCGAAGCCCTCTCGGGGGGCAAGCCCACCGCGGCGCAGCTGGACGCCTATCGGGCAACACTGGCCGAAACGCATCAGAAGGCCCAGAACGCCGGCGCCGCGTATCTGCGCGATGCCGCTTCGGGCCAGCCTCTGGCAGGCATCCTGGACGGTGGGCTTCCGGTGGTATGGGCGCCGGCCCAGGTGGTCAGCGATGCGCCCGAGAAGGTTCTTCGCCATGACCACAGCGTCAGGGAAGCCTTCGTCTACGAGCCGGTCGCCCGAGCCGTGGCCGGCGTGAAATCCGAGCTGCTGATGATCACACCCTACTTCATACCGACTCCGCAGGAGAGCGCCACACTCAAGGAGCTGCGCCAGCGCGGCGTGCGCGTGGGCATCCTGACCAATTCCTTGGAATCCACGACCGAGGTTTCCGCTCACGCCGGTTATCAACGGCATCGCGTCGAAATGCTGGAGGCCGGGTTGGAGCTGCACGAGGTGCGCGCGGCGCCGGACAATTCCCGGGGAAGTGGTCAATCTGTGGCGCTCTCGCGTTATGGCAACTACGGACTGCACGCAAAACTGTACACCTTTGACCGCAGCCGGCTGTTTATTGGTTCGATGAACTTCGACCAGCGTTCGGCATGGCTGAACACCGAGATCGGTTTGATCATCGACAGCAGCGAGCTGACTTTGCAGGCTGTAGCGCGTTACGACGCCATGACTCAGCCCGGCAGCGCCTATTCGGTCTCGCTACGACCCGACGCGAACGGCCATTCCCAATTGATCTGGAGTACCCGTTTCGGAGACCGGTTGGTCGAGACCAGTCACGAACCCAAGCGCAATGCGTGGCGGGGGTTCGAGGATGACGTGCTCAGAGCGCTGCCCATTGACGATGAGCTTTAGTGCTGGCGTCCCTAACGTGTTCTTAATCAGACGCGGCCAAAGAATCGCGTCGGCACGCGCTGACATTTGGTCGACTCTTGGGCCGACAGCCCGCCTTCCGGTGGCGCGCGATTATTAGCACCCATCCCATTCACACACCACCGGAGAATCGTTCATGTCAAATCAGCCAAACACGCCGGGTAACCCGAGCAACCAGGGCTCTCAGAAGGGCCAGGGCGATCAAGGCACCCAGGGCAACAAAAACCAGGGGAGCGATCTGCCGGGAACCTCCAAGGATCCGACAGGCCAGGTCATCACGGATCGTCCATCCCAAAAAAATCGACAGGATCAGGATTCGGACGGGAGCCGCTCGGGCTCGCGTGAGCCGAATTCCGGATCGCAGAAGCGTTCTTAATAATTGACGGGGTGCGGCGGAGCCGGAGGGTTACCGCCGCACTCTTTCGGAGAATAAAAATGGGCCTGCTCAACGCCACCGTGACACGCGCCAGATACCGCTTCGCTGCGGCCTGCGACGAATTGGCTTTTGCCATCGGCAACTTGCCCGCACGCTTTTCCTCGGTGCGCCTCACACCCAATCTGCCCTTCGGAAAGGAACCCGGCCAGTCTCTGGACGTTTACGCCCTGCCGGAACTCCAAAACCGGCCCGTGGTGGTCTTCTGGTACGGCGGCGGATGGACCGACGGGCGCAAGGAAGAGTACCGATTTATCGGTACCGCGCTGGCCGAGCGCGGCTACGTGGCGGTCTTGCCCGACTATCGCAAGTACCCGAGCGTGCGATTTCCTTCATTCGTACACGATGGGGCTCGGGCGCTGGTCTGGGTCCGCGAGAATGCGCACAAATGGGGTGGCGATCGCTCGCGAATCGTCGTGATGGGCCATTCGGTCGGAGCGCATCTGGCGGCCATGCTCGCCTACGAGCCCGATTACCTTCGCGCGGCCGGTGGCCGCCGCCAGTGGATCCGGGCGTTTGTCGGGCTTTCAGGATTGTATGCACCGGTTCCGGAGAGCGACGTATTCCGGCAGATCATCCCACCGCCCTACCGGAGTGATGATTGGCAACCGCTGTGGCACGTCGACAATGAGGCGCCCCCGAGCCTGCTGCTGCATGGACTGGAGGACCGCCTGGTCAATCCGCGCGAGACCGTGCGGCTCCGCAATGCGCTGGTCAGGCACGGGGTGCACGTGGAGATGGAGCTGTATTCCGGACGTTCGCACGCTGATACGGTCGCTGCATTCTCCCCACTGGCCCGCCGTCGCCTGCCTGCGCTCAACAGCGCGGCGCGATTCATCGATCGTCTCCGACCCCGGCATGCGCTGCTCCAGGGGAGCCTGGCAGGATTCAGCCCAAACCTGAACTGATCGGCTGATCACTACCCAGAATTATTCACTCTCGGACACCGCCGATCTCCCTCGTGGGGGACATCGTTCTATCGGAGGGCAGATCGAACAGGTGCACGCCGGGCCCTTGGCCCAAGCGGCGCGCGACGGCACCCGTCCGGACTCGACCTCTACTGAATGAGGCCGGTCCGCAGCGCGTAGGAGGTCAGATCCGCGTTGGTCTTGAAGCTGGTCTTCTGCAGAATGCGGCTCCGATAGGTGCTCACGGTCTTGACGCTGATGCACAGTTCATCGGCGATCTCGGATACCGAGCGGCCGGCCGCCAGCTTGCACAGGGTCTGAAATTCGCGCTCCGAAAGCGCGGCGTGCAGCGGCTTGGTGACGTCGGCATCAAGGTCGGACACCAGAAAGTCGGCGAGCGCGGCACTCACGTAGCGCCTTCCCGCCAGCACCGTCTTGACCGCCTTGGACAATTCCTCCGGAGCGCTTTCCTTGGAAAGAAAGCCATTGGCGCCGGATCTGAGCACGCTGATGGCGTACTGACGTTCCGGATAGCCGCTCAATACCAGCACCCGGATATTCGGATGCAATGCGCGCACCCGCGCGAGGATGTCCAGGCCGCTGCGATCGGGCATGAAGATATCGAGCAGCAGCAAGTCCCACTGCTTGGCTCGCAGCATATCGAGCGTATTGGACCCGGATATGGCTTCGCCAATCTCGGTAATCTGAGGATCCTGCTCCAAGAACTGGCGGAGACCCGCGCGCACCAGCGCGTGGTCGTCTGCAATTAGGACTTTGGCCATCTCACTTCCCTCCGCGGATGTTAACTGTGGCTAAATGCGGTGTCACGGGTGTAGCCATTGAGCTTGTTATACAAGGTTTTAAGGCTACAACCCAAAGTCACCGCGGTCTGAGTCTTATTTCCCTCAAAGTGCTCCAGAGTGGCCTCGATCAGTGATCGTTCCGCCTCTTTGAGGTTGATCCCCACTTCGATCGGCACGTTCGCCGGGCTCTTGGCCGCACGGATCGCGGCACGCGCCCCGACCTGGAGCGGGGCGAGCTCGACCAGCTGGTCGCCCAGAATGTAGGCGCGCTCCACGGCGTTGCGAAGTTCCCGCACATTGCCCGGCCACGGGTGAGCATGCATCGTGATCATGGAAGCGTCCGAGAACTTCTTTGACGCGCCGGCCTTCGCATTGAGCTGCGCGAGAAAATGGCTCGCCAACAGGGCGATGTCGCTGCCGCGCTCACGGAGCGAGGGCAACTGGATCGGAAACACCGCCAGGCGGTACAGCAAGTCCTCGCGCAAGGCGCGATCCTTGACGGCCTGGAGCGGGCAGCGATTGGTGGCGGCGATCACGCGGATGTCGACTTCGATCTCGTGCCGGCCTCCGACACGGAAAAACCTGGAGCTCTCGAGCACTCTTAAGAGCCGCACCTGCAGATCGCAGGGCATCTCGGCGATCTCGTCCAGGAATAGCGTTCCGGTATGGGCGCGCTCGAAAACCCCGGTGTGGTCGCGCACCGCGCCGGTAAAGCTGCCCTTCTCGTGGCCGAAGAGTTCCGCTTCGATGAGGCTGTGCGCAATCGCGCCGCAGTTGATGGCGACGAAGGGCCTATCGGCGCGTGAGCTTTGCTCGTGGACCGCGCGGGCCGCCATTTCCTTGCCGCTCCCGCTCTCCCCGCTGAGCATTACGCTGGCTTGAGTGGGGGCCACGCGGCGGATCTGCTCGCGCACGAACTGCATCTGGGGCGAATCCCCGAGCATGGATGACAGCGCTGCCCTACCGTTGGATCGACTGGTCGTCACTTCACATATCCTGCGTGTAAATTCTTCACGTGTATTTTTAACTACGTCTGTGCCGCAGCACAGCGAAGATTGCCTATCCCCGCATAAGACAATAGCTCGTAGGCCTGTCAGTGTTTGTCCCACAAATTCTGACAAGTGCCTGACACAAAAAAGATTCGGCCAGGCTTGTCGCTCGTTGGGGACGCTGGGGGCTCGAACCCTTTTTTCGGCCTCACAGGGGCCTGGCAGATTGGCACGCGAGTTGCATTGATTAGCTTAGGGCCGATTCCCGCAAGGTAGTCGGTGTTATCAGCGTCGGGAGCAAATTTAGGAGTTGATAACATGCGTACCGTAACACTGACTATCGTGGCCGTGGCGATGGCCACTCTTCTGGGAGCCTGCAGCAAGGCGAAGAGCCCGGAAGACGTCCAGAAGAATGTCGCCGAGGCGCAGCAAAGCGCCGATCAGAAGGTGGACAAGGCCGAAGCGTCCGCCGGCAAGGACGTCGAAGAGGCTCAGGAGGATGTCAACAAGGCCTCCGCCAACGCCAGCGAGAAGGTCAACGACAAAGAGAAGGACATGACCAAGGCCCAGGCCGACGCCAACTATGACGTGGCTATCACCAAGGCCAAGGGCGACAACAAGATCGCTTTGGCCAAGTGCGAAGGCCTGGCAGGCGATGCGCAGAAGGCCTGCAAGGATCAGGCGAATGCGGCTCTGAAGAGCGCGAAGGCGCAAGCCGAAGCGGACCGCGCACGCCAGACCCCGAAAGGCTAGCCGCTGCGGGAGGTTCCAACCGACCTCCGAGTGTCTGACGGACCCATGAGGGCCGTTCTCACCGACGCTGACCGTCACAGGCTCCGTGCTCACTCGTTTCTGACGGGTGGCACGGCAGCCTGCTGACGTTTTCGCTAAAACCTGAACGCCTACGGCGCTGACAGCCGAATACAGCATCCGCGCCACTCGATATTGCTTGACAATGCCGCGACATCCGCCGTTGCGATCACGCCACATCGGTGCCGGGGCGTCTCCAAACCCCGATTTTATAGGCTGATATTCATGGCTCCCAGCGCCTCGTCGGAGGCGGCTGACATGCTGTTGCGCACCGGCCCGACAGCCAAAGGACCAGACGTCGCGTTCAAGATCACCCTCGCGCGCCCTGGCGGGCAAACCGGATCGAAGGGTGAGTTATGAATTACCGCGAATGGTTGCTCTATCGGGCTCAGCAGCACCAGACCGATCCCGGCGAGCCTCGAGGTTCTGCGCTACTCGAACTGGCAGAACTACCAGTTGATGCGCGACTGGATGCGCCGCTCCGATGCGGCAGAGATGCTGAGTTTCTACCCGAAGCGACAACCCGCAGCCTCCGGCGCGTGATCGGATTTTAGGTGGGCGTGTGCCCGCCGAGTTCACCTTAAGCGCGAGTTGCCTCGCGCTGCCCGTTGAGCGGTCCGTGCAGTTCACAGCCATTGAAATATCGTCGCATTGACGCGCACGGAGCGACCGCTCGCGACAAAAACGCCGCCTATATTCGGCCGCGAAATCGTCGCGGCCGCTTTGGTTTCCGCTTCCCTCGCACCGCTCCGAATCTGCTGCGCGGCAATACAAATGGTCGCGGTTTAGCGTCGTCTCCTATCAGCGTCTTTTGCAAAGCCAGACACCGGATGCAACGGTGTCGCGGCTTTCAAATCACGACCTGTCAGGGAGACTGCAATGATACGACGGCAATTTCTGCTACCGATATCGATCACTGCATTTATGGTTTTGGCTCCAGGAGTTTGCGGCGCGAGCGAACACAGGCCCGGCGGACAGATCGATACGCGCAGCCGCATCGAACGATTTCACGCCCAGGGCACGATGATTTTCGAGGAGACTCCCACCCGAAACCCCACGCTGCCCACCGAAGCGCTCACGGGGTTCGATAACCAGAGCAACGGCTTTGACGTGCAGGGAGCGGACTACTCCACCCTCAGCAGCGCGAACGTCGAGGCGCTTCGTTCCTTCAACGACAACCGCTTTGTTTTCGAGGAAATCGAAGAGGTCGCCGACGGCCTGGGGCCGACATTTAACGGTCAGAGCTGCGGCGAGTGTCACCAGAACGTCGTGACCGGGGGCTCCAGCCAGATCGCTGAGCATCGCACCGGCCGGATGACCAATGGGGTGTTCTTCGAGTCCCTGGGCGGCTCCCTGATCCAATCACGAGGCACGTCTGCGGATGTCGTCGAGCACGTGAATTTTGACGATGGGATCCGCAGTTTCCGCATGTCCTCGAACACCTTGGGCGATGGCTACGTGGAGGCGATCCCCAACGAAATCCTGCTCGCCATCCGCGCCTTCCAGCCCTCCTCCATCCGGGGCACGATCGTGATGGCCCCGGTGCTGGAAGCCAACAGCGCCGCGCGCGTCGGTCGCTTTGGCTGGAAGAGCCAGCATGCGAGCCTGCAATCCTTTTCGGCCGATGCCTACCTGAATGAAATGGGCATCACCAGTCCACTGTTCCCGGAGGAGAACACTTCCTCGGGCATGTTCGTCGGCTATGGCACCCCCTACGATCCGGTGCCCGAACCGGAGGACGACGGGACCGACGTAAAGCCTTCGCCAATTTTATGCGCGCCACCAAGGCCCCGCCGCGGGGTCCGATCAGCGCGATGTGCTGGCCGGTGAACAATTGTTCCGGAACGCCGGCTGTGCCGGTTGTCATATCCCGAGCATCCGGACCGCGCGCGCCGGGACCGTCATCAATGGCGGCGCGTATACGGTACCCGTGGCGCTGGGCAATAAGCTCATCCACCCGTACAGCGATTTCCTGCTGCACAACATCGGCACCGGAGATGGAATTCCCGTTCTGCCCGATCCTGGCTATGCGATGACCGCGCAGCAGATGCGCACCGCGCCGCTGTGGGGCCTGAGGACCCGCAATCGCCTCATGCACGATGGGTTGACCTTCACCTTGCAGGATGCGATCTCGCGCCACACGGTGCAGGCGGACGCGAGCCGGCGGGCCTACCTTGCGCTGCCCGCCTCCCAGCAGAGCCAGGTGCTGGCGTTTCTGAATTCACTGTAGAGCACCGCGACCCCCTCTCGCGCTGTCTCTACAGGTCACGCTGGGGTTGCCGGTCCCTAAGCCGGCAACCCCAGCCGGGCCGGAGGACCACGGCTGACCGCCTTAGGCAACGGGCGGCATGCGGCGCTGCGAGCGCAGTCCACATATTGATGCTGAGAGATCGTCATCGCCGGATGATCGCCGCATCGCCTTTAGGCCCCTGATATGCTGCGCGGCCGCCGAATCCCGGCGCCAGACCGGATTTGGCATGAAGGCACCGCGTTCGCTGCAGCCCTTGATTGACGATGGGATCATCGACTCGGTCGTCCGCCGTTTGCGCAGCGGCAAGGAGGCTTCGGTCTTTATCGTGGACATGCGGTGGCGAGCTGCGCTGCGCCAAGGTCTACAAGGATGCGGAGCATCGCGGGTTCCACCGACTGGCCGAATACCAGGAGGGACGCAAGGTCCGCGGGAGCCGCGACGAGCGCGCGCTGCGCAACAGGGGCCGCCACGGGCGCGAACTGCAGGAAGCGCAGTGGAAGAACGCCGAGGTGGACGCGCTCTACACCCTCGATCGCGCGGGCGTGCGCGTGCCCAAGCCCTTTGGGGTGTTCGACGGCGTGCTGATCATGGAGCTGGTGGTGGATGAACAGGGCCATCCGGCCCCACGCCTGGGCGATGTTGGAGATTTCACCCGAACAGGCGCGCCTCTGGCACGGCTTTTTGATTTCTCAGGTGGTGCGGATGCTCGGTGCAGGGCTCATTCACGGCGACCTGTCGGAATTCAACGTGCTGATCGACGCCTCCGGGCCGGTCATCATCGACCTGCCGCAGGCGGTGAACGCCTCGAGCAACAACAACGCCTTCACGATGCTCGAGCGCGACGTCAATAACCTGCGTGAAACCTTCGGTCGCAGCGCACCGGAGCTGCTCGAGACGCACTACGCGCACGAAATCTGGGCGCTGTACGGCGCCGGAGAACTCAGTGCGAACTCAGTGCTGACGGGAAGGTTCGTATTTGATGAGACAGCACCCGATGTCGAGGGCGTGCTGGCCCACATCGAGGAGGAGCGGCGCGAGGCGGAAGAACGCAAGCTGCGTCTGATGGAGGCCACGGGCTGCAAGGCGCATAGCACGGCGCTTCCGAATTCGCATCCGCGCGCGTGCCCGAGTGTAGCTGGAGCGTAAGGCGCTAGGCCTTTGCGAGCCGCGACTTCACGTCGCTCATCATCGCCCTGAATCCGGGTTCTTCGCGAATGGAGTCCAAATCCGTGTCGGCCTCCAGCCAGCTCATCATGCCCGGCGAGATCTTCGAGGCCACTCCGGCAAGAGTTTCCAGGGCGAGATCCACTTCCCCGATCGTGGCCATGGCGCAAGCCAAGTTGTAATGCAGGTTGACATTGTCGGGATCCACGAGCCGCGCCCTGGTCACCCATTCCCTTGCGCGTTCATTCTCGTGCAGTTGCGCGAGCATGCAGGCGCCGATGCCGATCGCGCGACCGTGACCGGGGTCGGAGGCCACGATCTTCTCGATGCGGCCCAGAGTCATGCGCGCGGCACTGCGCATGGGCTCCTCCTCGCCCTTGGCTTTGTAGCACTGAGAAACGAATGCAGCCGCCGTGAAATCGGCTTCCATCGCCGCGGCCGCGCGCTCGAAATGGCCTATTGCCTCATCGTAACGGCGCAGTCCGAGCAGGCATAACCCCGCGATTCGGTGGCCGACGTAGAAAGCCGGATCGAGGCGCAGCGCCTGCTGGCAGGCCACGAACCCTTCCTCAAACCGTCCCTTGCTGCGCAGCGCCGCACCCATCGCCGCGTGCGCGTCGGCAAGATTGGGATCGAGTCGCAACGCTGTTGCTGCGGCCCGCTCCCCGGCGTCTCCTGAGTCTCCCAGCCAGAACGTGTTCCACTGCGCCAGCGCCAAGGTCGCCCACGCCTGCGCGTAGTTGGGATCGATCTCGACCACCCGATTGCAGATGCGAACGACGATCTCGTTGTTTCGCTCGTTGTCGAGTAACCAAAATTGGCGCGCCATCAGGTAAAGCTTGTAAGCCTCGGTATTGGTCGTGGAGCGTTGTTCGAGGGCCTGCTTTTCTTCCGGCAGCAGCGTCAACTTCAGGGCGGCCACGATCGCCTTGGAGATCTCATCCTGCAGCGCGAAGATGTCATTCAGGTCGCGGTCATAGCGCTCGCCCCAAATCTGGGCGTCGTTGGCGGTGCTGATCAGCTGGGCCGTGATCCGCACCCGCGCGCCCGCCTTGCGTACGCTCCCCACCAGCACGTAGGAGGCCTTGGTCTGTCGCGCAACCTGCGCGATATCGGTGGAGCCCTTAAAGGAGAACGCCGTGTTGCGCGAGACGATCGACAGCGCCGAGACCTTGCCCAGATCGGTGATGATGTCCTCGGTGATGCCATCGCTGAAATATTCCTGCTCCGGATCGCCGCTCATGTTGGCGAACGGCAGCACGCAGATCGCGACGCTGGGGCGTTTTTCCTTCGCCGCTTGCGCGCTCGTCTTACTCGCCGACAATTTCAGTTTTGCTTCAAGCGCCGCGCACAGCGCTTTGAAGGACGCGCTGGCGCGGTTCTCGTCCCAGCCGTCGAGTTCGGTGGTATGGATCGCGCGCACGTCGATCGGCAAACGTGCACTTTCGAAGCGAACCGGCACCAGGACGCCGCGATCGGCGGCATCGCGTGCCTCGCCCTTGACCCAGCGCGAATCGACCGAAGTGCGTGTCCACACCACGACCACGGCGCGAGCGGCTTCCAGTTCGGCGCCAATCAGCGCGTCGAACTCGTCACCGGGCGTGATTTCCGGGTCCCACCAGACCGACCAGCCTTGCGCCTCCAATGCCGTGACCAAGGGGGCGACGCGCGCCTTATCCGCTCGCGAATAGGAAACAAAAATATCTGCCACTGCTGAGCTTATCCGCGCTTTTTTGGGCCGTCAGATTAGCATAGGCCACGCGGGCGGGACCGGAGGCAAGAGCGCCACCGATCCGCAGGACTTTACAGTGGAGTGAGGGTTCAACTGCGCAGGGCAAAGCTCCAGGCGACAACGACGCAAGCCAGCGCGCCCAGGCCGCTGAGCCACTGCGGTACCCGCTGCCAAAGTGCGTTCCACACTCACAAACCCTGCGGTGGCGCCCAGGAGGCACCCCACGGTAAACCCCAGCAGGTGAGCGACAATATCGGTCCCCTCACCCGCCGTGCCCAACCAACCCAGAAGCACGGTGCCGGCCACCAGCGGCGCCCATCGTCTGGCCCAGCTCTGGCGGAGTGGAAAGCGAATCTGCCAGGAATGCGCGGCCATCAATCCGAGCGCCGTGAACACGGCCGTCGATGCGCCCACCGAACGGTAACCTAGCGGCGCCCATTGCGCCTCGAGCCCATTGGCCAACGCCGCGCCGGTGACGATCAGAAACCAGGCGGTGCCGACGCCCAGCTGGCGCGCGGCCAGAATCCCAAACCAGACCCCGCCGGCCACATTGGCAAACAGGTGCTCAGCGCTCACGTGCAGCGTGAGGGCGGTCCACAGACGCCACCATTGCCCGCTTTGCACCCGCGCGCCATCGAGCGCGCCGATCTCGAAGGCATCGGCCCTCCACAGGCCATTGGAGATGGCCAGCGCCACGGCCAGCAAGACCAGGCCGTAGGCCAGAGCGCCCACCCAGCCGAAGGCATGCATCCTCGGTGCGGCCGGCGGCGGCGGTGCCGGCACATTCTCGAGCTTGTATTGATGAAGATGCGCTAGGGCCCGCAACGCGTCTTGCGGATGCACGCCGAGGAACCAGTCCACCCCATCGGTCCGGATCGCGCTTTGGATATCCAGGGCCGTGAGGACCAGCGCACGCTCCTCGCAGCTCAGGCGGCGCGCCGATCGGAACACCTCCTGAAAATCGGCCGTATCGACGCTTAGGGTCACGGCGCTGACTGCGCGTTCGCCGTTTCCAGACGGGTGCTCGCCTCAAGCCATGCCGCCTCGGCCTCGGCGCTTTGCTGCTCGAGTTCCTTTTGCCGATCGAGCAGGCCCTGGAGCTTCGAGCGCGCGGCGGGCAGGTACAGTTCCGGGGCGGCGAGCTCGCGCTCGAGTTCGGCGCGTTCCTGGGAGAGCTTTTCGATTTTCTGTTCCTGTCTCTGCACGCTGGCTTTTAACGGCCCCAAGCGATTTCGGTGCGCCGCCTCCTCGCGCCGCCGTTGCTTGCGCTGCTCGGCGCTCTCGGAAGGAACCGCCGCCGCATTGAGCTGTGCCACCGGCTCCGGAGCACGGGCGCTGTTGATCGCACGCACCGGTCCTCCGGTGGCGAGCCACTGGGCGTAGTCTTCCAGGTCCCCATCGAAGGCCACAGCGCGCCCGTCGTGCACGACGATCAGCTCATCGGCCACCGTGTTGAGCAGATGCCGATCGTGCGAGACCAGCACCACGGCCCCGGAGAATTCCTGCAGCGCGACGCTCAGCGCCTGGCGCATCTCCAGATCCAGATGGTTGGTGGGCTCATCGAGCAGCAGCAGGTTCGGTCGAAGGTAGGTGACCAGCGCCAGCACCAGGCGCGCCTTCTCGCCCCCGGAGAACGGCTCCACGGCCTCGAACACGCGATCGCCGCGAAATCCAAACGTCGCCAGGTAGTCGCGAAGCTCCGCCTCCGTCTGACGCTTGGCGCGCGCGCCCTCCGGTTCGACGCAGGTTCTCGAGCGGGGATTCATCGGCCTTCAATTGTTCGAGATGGTGCTGGGCGAAGTAGCCGATATTGAGATCGCGCGCCTCGGTGCGCGTGCCGCTCTGAGCCACGAGTTCGCCTGCCAGCAGTTTCATGCAGGTGGATTTTCCGGCGCCGTTCTTTCCGAGCAGCGCCAGGCGGTCACCGGGCATGATCGTGAACTTGACATGGCGCAGCAGCGTTTTGCCGCCGTACCCCACGCTCTGATCGTCGATCGCCAGCAACGGGCGCGGGAGCTTGGCGGGTTCCGCAAACGCGAATTCGAACGCGGCCGAGTCCACGTGCGCGGGCGCAATGCGCTGCATGCGCTCGAGCGCCTTGAGGCGGCTTTGCGCCTGACGGGCCTTGGTGGCCTGGGCGCGGAACCGCTCGACGAAGGATTCCATGTGGCGGATCTCGCGCTGCTGGCGCACGTAGAGTGCCGATTGCTCGGCCAGCTCCGCCGCGCGCTGCGCCTCGAAGGCCGAATAGTTCCCGCGGTACGCGTGCGCCTGATTGTGCTCGATGTTGACGATTCGATTGCAGACCCGGTCCAGGAACTCCCGATCATGCGCGATCAGCAGCAGCGTCCCCGGATACGCGCGCAGCCAGGTCTCGAGCCATAGGATGGCATCGATGTCCAGATGGTTGGTCGGCTCATCGAGCAGCAGCAGGTCGGATCGGCACATCAGAGCGCGAGCCACGTTGATGCGCACGCGCCAGCCGCCCGAGAAGGTGCGGATCGGCCGTTCGTCCTCGGTGTGATCAAAACCCAGACCGTGCATCAGCTGGGCGGCGCGTGCCCGCGCGTCGTACCCGCCGACCTCGGCGTAGCGCGCGTGCAAGGTCCCCAGCAGCGCGCCCTCATCGCGCTCGGTGGCGAGCGCCATCTGCGCCTCGATCGCGCGCAGCTCGGGGTCCCCATCGAGCACGAACTCGATCGCCGGCTGGTCGGTGGCCTCGATGTCCTGCGAGACATGGGCCATCACCAGGTTCCCGGGCATCTCGAAATTGCCGGCGTCCTGGTGCACGGTCCCGCGCACCAGCTCCAGGAGCGTGGACTTGCCGCTCCCGTTCTCCCCGGTGATGCCGATCTTCTCGCCGCGGAACAGATTGAAGCTCGCGCCGGAAAACAACAGGCGCGGGCCGCGACGGATCGCGATGTCGGTAAAATTGAGCATATCTGATCAGTGTGACACGCCTCGGCGGCGCCCTAAAAATTTCAACGCAGGCTCGCCGAGACCGTAAGGAGCCGCAAGTTCAGCGGCGATCTGCTCGCGGTGGGATGGCAACGATTTGCCTTAAGGGAGCCGTCTACGGCGTGCCGATTCTGTGCCTTAAGACAGGCTCCGGTGCCGATGCAATTCTACGCTGAAGGGGCCCGCCGGTTCAAAACGAGGTAGATCACTGTTGATTTTCCTGACCACTGGCGAGGCGGGCGTAGCAGGAAGAAGCCCCAAGGCAAGGATGCCGGCACTACGCGCCGGCATCCTTGCAGCTTTTCTCTGACTGGCTATTCGGGGACGGTTCCTGCCTGCCCGCAGGAACCGGAGCCTCCGACTCAGTCGGTAATTTCAACCGTCACGATCTGGCCCAAGCCCATTGGGGGCACGCCGAAACCGGCGTTCGAGACGTAAATCTTGCCGTCCGGTCCCCAGGTCATGGCCGTCGGGGTGGTCAGGTTCGTCACGATCACTTTGTGGTGCCCGCTGTTGTCGACACGCACGATCTGGCCAGGCGTCGAGAGCATCATGGAGTCCGTCGTGGCCTCCAGCACATACAAACGCCCCTGAGTGTCAAACAGCACGCCGGTCACGACCGAAAATCCGCTTCGGTCGATGTTCATTTTCCCACCGGGCGTGAGTTTGTAGACGTGCGAGGAACCCGAGGGGATCCCGAAACGATTAAGGTTGCCGAGGTAGAAATTTCCTTGCTGCCAGGTAATCGCGGTCGGAACAATGTGGCCGAAGTGGGCCGATACATCCACCACGCGACTGACGGCGCCGGAGGTCGTCACCTTGAGCACCTCGCCCTGGTTGGGCTCGACGGTGTAGAGCGCGCCGCCTTGCGCGATCATGCTGTAGAAGGTGCCGTCGGGCTCATAGTCGCCGTTCATATGATCGGTCGGAGCGGCGGTCGGATGCGCCCTTAAGTAGGTGCCCAGATCCGCGATGATCTTCCAAGTGTGGTCGCTTTTCACCCTGAAGACCCCGTTGGGAATGCTCGGCACGCCGTGCGAGCATCCGGCACCGGCCAGCACGCCGTACATCGTGTCGCCGATAAAGGCGATGTCCCCCACGCCGCTCGCCAGGCCCTCGGCCTGGCTGGACGGCAGGTTATCGACATAGGTCGTGACGGTGCCGTTGGAGTCGACCTTGGAAATGCGCGAGCCCTTGCGACTGCCGTAGTACTGTCCGGGTCCGTTGAGTCCCGCCGTGCAATTGCCAAAATCACCGGTGGGAGCGGCAATGACGTTGCCGGTGGGATAGCCCCCTTCGGTCACATAGAGCGCGCCGTGCGGCCCGAACTTGAGCCCCCGCGGATTGACCAATCCGCCCGGGACGAACACAGAGACCATCGCTGAGGAACTGCCTGTCGGTGCTGGGATCTGGGCCAGCGCAGTTCCAGCCCCGCCCAGCGCGGCGAGCCATCCTGCGGCAACCCAACTGACCATTTTCAATTTTGAACCCGGTGTCGCTCGATCTGCACACGCAAGATCTTGCCTTGATGACATCTTCATTGGGACTTCTCCGATTGTTGTTAATGTGTAAGCGAGATACCCCCACCCTGTTCGGCCACCAATACTCCCGCACCCATTTAGAGTCAACGTGACTTAAGGGTCGGATTGCCCAAACGTTGCGTTCCTGAAGGGATCTTAATTGGTACCGACGGCCCGGAACAGCGCGCCGCAGGCCGGTTTTTCTATATCCGGCGGCGGTTTACGCTGGAATCCGAAGTTTGTCGTCAGCCGCTCGGCAGGTGCGATTCGAGGTGCGTTTGGGGTTTCGGCCCCAGGAAGCGCCGCACCGAGCCGACCAGCACCGTGCGGGTTTCAATCTCCGCCCGGCTCAAGAGTTTCCAAGCAGGGCCCTGGGAGGCCATCGGTGTCAGCGCGCGCGAGCGTGTCCGCAGCTTGGATTAGTCCTAAGGACCGCAACCGGGTCACTGCCCTCTCAATGCCCTTCGGGTCGAGCGCGATGTTGTCGTCAGAAAGGCGCACGATGCGAGTGGCCAGCTCGCTCGCTTGCGGAGCATCGAACTGGAATTTCCCGTCCGGTTCAGACTCCACTTGCGCCAACCGGTCCAGCGCGCGTTCCAGCGCGGCCCGGCTCAGCCATATCCCACGCACCATCACGCCCCGGTTCGCGCGGTAGGCGGCGATCTCATGCGCCGGGTCGGCCGCCAACAGCACCAGATCCGCGCGCATCCCCGCCTTAATCTGGCCGAAGTCGCTGCGGCGCATGGCGGCGGCCGGTTCGCTGGTTGCCGAGCGCAGTACATCGCCCTGCGCAATTGCAAACGAGCGCATTCGATCAAGCTCCTCGAGCAGCGCGTAGCCTGCGATATTGAAGTTGTATTGCGCCGAGTCCGTTCCCGCGAGCCAGTGCGGGTGGAGCGGCAACAGCCGGGCCACGGCTGCGTGCTGCGCCGTCGTTAGGAGCCTTAGCACCTTGTCGTCCCGTTCCGAATCCGCTGCGGCGATCGCGCGCCATTGCTCTTTCTTGCGCAGCGGCAGGTAGCGCATTTCAGGCCGTGCCAGCTCCTTGAATGCCGCCGCGCCGTGCAGATATCCGGTGTCGACGTAAAAAGTTGGCGTTTGCCAGTAACTCACCCCGGCCGTGGCCTTCGCATAGTCTTCTGGACTGACCAATAAGGTGCGGTCGAGAAGGAACCCCTTCAGATGCTCGACCGTGCGCATGTGCCCGGAGTGCAACGCATGATCGATGCTGATGTCGTGCGGGATATGTCCGATCAGATCGAGCCCTTGTAGGTGAGCCTCCGCGGCTACCGCGTCGAATTGGGGCAACCTCAGCAGATTGTGCACTTTGATGAAGTCATACCCGCAAGCCTTCTGATCGCGAACGACGGCGCGAGCCTCATCGGCGCTGTGGACCACGACGGCGTAGCCGTCAAGAGGTTGCTCAGCGATGATCGTGCCCGCGATATACATGTTCGGTGCCAGGAGCCGTCCACGGTCCACAGCGCGCCGGAGCCGCAACATCCACGGGAAACCGTCCATCTCGCGTACCCCGGTGACGCCGGCTGCGAGCCGCAGCAACTGCTCGGCGAGGCTGGTGGTGTGCACGTGCATATCGGTGAGGCCCGGCGCGAGATTGAGCCCGTGACCTTCGATGATGAATACACCGGCGATAGTGGGCGCACGCGCCGCATCACCAACCCAGGCGATCTTCCCCTCTCGCACCATCACCGATTGATGCGCATGCCGTTTGAGCGTCACCACATCGACGGTAGTGACATCGCGAAACAGCGTTGGGCCGTGCTCGGCCTGGCGCGACAAGGCATCGAGTACGTCAGCTACTTCCAGCTCCTGCGCCACCCAGTGCAGGTCGGAATCCGCCTCCGCGGACAAGGCCCGGGCGGGCGAGCCGCCCGCGACCCAGACGGTCAGCAACACCAGTGCGAATGTCGATTTCACGCCTGCGTCTGCATCCAGCGCAGCACCACCTGCTGGCCTGCGTGCCAGTGCTGTTTGAGCATCCGGGCGGCACCGGGTGCGTCACCGTTCTTTACGGCCTCGACAATGGCGGCATGATCGGCGCAGGAGTGCTCGAAATCCGCCATGCCGCGCACCGCACCGCCGTCCACCAGGGACGCCTGGTTCCAGAGCAGTTCAAGCAGCTTGAGCAATTGTCGATTGGCGCAGGCACCGGTCAGAGTGCGGTGAAAATCGCGATCCAACAGATAGCGACGCGGCGGATGCTGCTCGTCGAGCAAGCGCTCGTGGATGCTTAGCAGTGGCGGGAAAATATTCGACAGCGCGTGGCCCGAGGTCTCGACTGCGACGGCTTCCAGAGCACCGAGGATCGGATAGAGATCGCGCACCGTCGTCTCATTGACCGTGGCGACGGCAAATCCATGGTTGGCCCGTGACTGCACCAGGCCCTCTTCCTCCAGGGCTATGAGCGCTTCGCGAACCGGTGTTCGACTGGCTCCGACCCGAGAGGCCAGGCCCACTTCATCGAGACGGTCTCCAGCGCGGAAATCTCCGCCGACAATCGCCTCTCGCAGAATCGTGCGCATTTGGTCACGCGCCCGCATTCGCACCAGGTTTCGCAAAGTCCTTCCTCCTGCGGGCTATTGTATACAATGTTCAATCAGCGTGCTCCGATCGCGATCGGTTTCAAGCTGCCTGTACTATCAATGACTTAGTGGTCCAGCACGAGATCGCGCGAACCCACTCTGCGGGCAGCGCGCCCCGGTTCGTTGGGGGTAATGGGACCGGGAGGGAAGCCCCGCCTCCGGGCGGGGCCCGCGCATGGACCGATGCGGCACTAGCCGTTGGGCAAGTGCGATTCGAGGTGCGTTTGGGGTTTCGCCCCCAGGAAGCGCCGCACCGAGACAAACAGCACCGGTACGAACAGCACCCCGAACACGGTACCGGCGATCATGCCGCCGAATATGCCGGTACCGATCGCGCGTTGCGCGCCGGCGCCGGCGCCGTGGGCGAGTGCCAGGGGCAGCACGCCGAAGCCAAACGCCAAGGAGGTCATCACGATCGGGCGCAACCGATCGCGCACCGCGTGGAGCGTGGATTCGATGACGCCCATCCCGGCGTCCATGTTGAGCTTGGCGAACTCGACGATCAGGATCGCGTTCTTGCTCGCGAGGCCTATCGTCGTGAGCATGCCGACCTGGAAGTACACGTCACGCTCCAGGCCCCGGAACGCGGTCGCCAGCACCGCGCCGATGATGCCTAAGGGCACGGCCATCAGGATCGGAATGGGCATGATCCAGCTTTCGTAGAGGGCGGCGAGCGCCAGGAACACGATGATCACCGACATCGTGTACAGGATCGGCGTCTGCGCGCCGGCCGCTCGCTCCTGGTAGGACTGGCCGGTCCAGTCGACGCGGAACCCGGGCGGAAGCTTGGCGACGATTTCCTCGATGGCCTTCATGGCCGCACCCGAGGACACCCCGTGCGCCGCGTCGCCGCTGATCTCGACCGCCGGGACGCCATTGAAACGATCAAGCTCGGGGGAGCCAAATTCCCAGTGCGCGGTCGAGAAGGCCGAAACCGGCACCATCTCACCGCCATCGCTGCGCACGTACCAGCGGTTGAAATCGGCCGGCTGCATGCGATAGGGCGCATCGCCCTGCACGTAGACCCGCTTGAGTTTTCCGCGGTCAATAAAATCATCGATGTAGCGCCCGCCCCAGGCGAGCGCCAAGGTTTCGTTCACCGCATCCATGGACACATTGAGCGCGCTGGCGCGCTGCGAGTCGATGTCGAGCCGGTATTGAGGCGAGTCTTCCGAACCGCCCGGGCGCATGCCGGTCAGGCGCTTGTCCTTCATGGCCATGCCCAGCAACTGGTTGCGCGCGGCAATGAGCGCCTCGTGGCCCTTGCCCGCTTCGTCCTTGAGGAAGAAATCAAAGCCGGTCGAGGTGCCCAGCTCCGTGACCGCGGGCGGTATGATCGGGAACACCAGGCCGTCCTTGATCTGCATGAACGGCCCGAAGGCGCGCCCGGCAACCGCCGATACGCTCTGATCGGCCTTCTTACGCTCGGCCCAGTCCTTGAGCAGGATGAAGCCGATGCCCGCGTTTTGTCCCGAACCCGAAAAACTGAAGCCCTGCACCGTGAACACCGAGTTGACCGTGCTCTTTTCGGTGTCGAGAAAGTGGTCCTGCACCTTGTCGAGCACATGGTTGGTGCGGATCGCGGTCGCACCGACCGGGGCCTGGACGAACACCAGCATCCAGCCCTGGTCCTCGGCCGGGAGGAACGAGGTCGGCAGACGAATGAACAGCAGGCCCATCAGCGCCGCCAGCCCGGCATAGATCAGCATGTTGCGGCCGGTGTGCTTGAGCATGCGCTCGACCGTGTGCTGATAGCTGCGGTTGAGCGCCGCGTAGGCGCGGTTGAAGGCGGCGAAGAACAGCGCCGTGGGCGAGTGCCCCTGCTTCTTCTGGGTCGGACGAAGCAGTGTCACGCACAGCGCCGGGGTCAGGGTCAGGGCGATGATCACCGAGAGCACCATCGCCGCGACGATGGTGATCGAGAACTGCCGGTAGATGACGCCGGTCGAGCCGGTCAGGAACGCCATCGGAATGAACACCGCGGTCAGCACGGTGCCGATGCCCACCAGCGCGCCGGTGATCTGGTCCATCGACTTGCGTGTGGCCTCGAGCGGGGAGAGTTTTTCCTCCTCCATCAGCCGCTCGACGTTCTCCACCACGACGATGGCGTCATCGACCAGCAATCCGATCGCCAGCACCACGGCGAACATGGTCAGCATGTTGATCGAATACCCAAAGGCCAGCAGCACCGGGAAGGTGCCCAGCAACACCACCGGCACGGCAATCGATGGGATCAGCGTGGCCCGGAAGTTCTGCAGGAACAGATACATGACCAGGAACACCAGCAGCACGGCCTCGATCAGCGTCTTGACCACCTCGCGGATCGAGACCCGCACGTAGGGGGTGGTGTCAAAGGGCACGAAGTCCTTCATGCTCCGCGGAAACTGCGGCCGCAGTTCATCGAGTCGCGCCTTGATGCGCTCGGCGGTCGCCAGCGCGTTGGCGCCGGCGGCCAGCGACACCGAGAAGCCCGTGGCCGGTTTCCGGTTGTAGACGACCGAAAAGCTGTAGTCACTGCTCCCCATCTCGGTGCGCGCCACATCGCGCAACCGCAGCACGCCCCCGCTCGCCGAGCCGCGGATGATGATGTCGCCGAACTGCTCGGGGGTCTGGAGCCTGCCGCGCGCGGTCACGGTCGCATTCAGGTCCTGGTTGGCCACCTGGGGCATGCCCCCGAGCTGGCCGACCGAGAACTGCGCGTTCTGGGCCCGCACGGCGGTCACCACATCGCTCGGCGTCAGCGAATAGGCGCGGAGCTTGTCCGGATCGAGCCAGATGCGCATCGCGTAGCTGGAGCCGAAGTTGCGCACGCTCCCCACGCCCTCGACCAGCGACATCTGGTTGGCGACCTGGTTCTTGACGTAGTCGGACATGTCGGCCCGGGTGAGGGAGCCGTCTTCGGAATAAAAGCCGATCGCCATCAGGTTGGAGTTGATGATCTTGTTGACCGTGATGCCCTGCTGCTGAACGATCTGCGGCAGGAGCGGCACCACCGCCTGCAGACGGTTTTGCACCTGCACCTGGGCGATGTCCGGATTGGTGTCGCTGACGAAGGTGAGCGTGATGTCGACCGAGCCGTCCGAGGTGCTGCTCGAGGACATGTAGATCAGCCCGTCGAGGGAGGTCATGTTCTGCTCGATGACCTGGGTCACCGAGTCCTCGACTGTCTTTGCATCCGCCCCGGGGTACACGGCGCTGATCGCAATCGCCGGGGGCGCGATGGTCGGATACGGAGTGAGCGGCAATTTGCGGATCGCCATGATGCCGCCCAGGGACAGCATGATCGCCACCACCCAGGCGAAGATCGGCCGATCAATGAAGAAACGCGACATCTTGAGCCGTGTCCTGTTACTTCGCGCTCGCCGCAGGCGGTGCGGCGGGCGGCGGTGCGCCCGGTGCGGCCGGCTCGCTCGCCTCGCTCGCCTGCACCGGCATGCCCGGTCCGATCTTCTGGAGTCCCTCCACGATCACCCGATCACCGGCAGCAAGACCGCTGGTCACCAGCCACTGATCGCCCACGGCGCGCGCGGTGGTCACGTTGCGCAGCTCCGTCTTGCCATCGTGCCCGACCACCATCGAGGTGGCGTTGCCCTTCGGGTCGCGCGTGATGCCCCGCTGCGGCGCCAGCAGCGCGTTGTTGAGCACCCCTTCGTTGATCGTGGCGCGCACGTACATGCCCGGAAGCAAAAGCCGCTTGGGGTTCGGCACCAGAACGCGCAGCAGGAAGCTGCCCGTGCCCGACTCGACCGTCACGTCGCTGAACTGGAGCTGTCCGGGTTCGGGGTAGGCGCTCCCGTCCTCCATCGTGATGCTGACATCGCGGCTCTCGTTCCCGTGACCGCCGGCGGAAAGTTCCTGCTGCAGCTGGAGCCACTCGGCACTCGATTGCGTCACATCGACATAGACCGTGTCCAGTTGCTGGACCGTGGCGAGGGCCTCGGCCTGATTGGCCACCACCAGGGCGCCCTGGGTGACCGCGGACTTGCCGATCCGCCCGGCAATCGGGGAGCTGATGTGCGCGTAGTCCAGATTGATGCGCGCCGCATCGTCGGCCGCCTCGGCCGCGGCGAGCTCGGCCTGGGCCTGGTGATAGGCCGATTGCAGGTTGTCGTTGTCCTGCGCACTGATCAGCTTGGTCTTGAACAGCTCCGAGCCGCGATCGGCGCTGTTCTTGGCACTCTCCAGCCCCGCCTGTGCCCTCATGCGCGCCGCCGCGGCACTGCGTTCGGCCGCGCGATACACCGCGTCATCGAGCAGGTACAGGATCTGCCCCGCCTTGACCATGCTGCCCTCGGTAAAAAGCTGCTTCTTGATGATGCCGCTGACCTGCGGACGCACCTCGGCCACCAAGCGCGCGCTGACCAATCCCGGCAGTTCGCGTTTCAAGTCCACCGAGCCGGATTTGAGCGTCACGACCGTGACCTGGGCCGGGGGCATGGCGCCCTGGCCGGGGCCGCCCTTCTGGCCGCAGGCGGCCAGGCCAAAGACAACAGCGGTGACTAAGGCCACCGGGACAGCGGCGTAAAGGGAGCTGGGACGCATGATCGATAACCTTGGGAACGGGTGATAAGCCCCTTAGGGGCCTGGCCGCCTATGATCCCCTGAAAGGCCCTTGACCGTAAAGGCAGGATCGGCTTTCTGCCGCCGCTCCCCACGGTTTACTGCATGGACAATTCCAGGCGCACCTTGCCCTCGTTCGCGCTGACCTTGCCCTTCTTAGTCACAAACACCCTTCCAGGCTCCAGTCCGGTGTCCGTCAGCAGGGCATGCTGGACGGCCGCCGCGCGCTGCTGCGCCAGCGCATCGAGCGCCTCGTCCGTGGCCGTGAGGTGCGCATGGGCTTCCTTTTGCAGAAAATCGATCGCCGCCGCCTCGCGCATCGCCTTGGCATCGGCTCGCGAGGTGCCCTCCGGCGGCGCCGCGGGCTCGGGAAGCTTCGGGGAAGACCCGGATAGTTTTTCGAGAACCTCCTTTAGGGTATCGATCTGCTGCTTCGGCTTTAAGGTCGACAGCGCAGGCAGGGGCGATGCGTCCCCTTCCTTGCGGTGGAGTTCCACGGACAGGGCGGCATTGAGCTGTTCCTGGTAGCGCTGTTCGATCAGTGCGGGTCGATCGAGCTCCGGGACGACTCCTGCGGGCACTTCCAGCCGGATGCCCGGCTTTTGCACCAGCGCCTTGGCCAGTGTGGCCATGGCGGTGGCCGTCTGCGGCTCGAGCGCGGCGATGCCAGGGGCGAAGCTGACGAACTGCGCGTCCTCGGCGCCCTTGAACAGGGAACCTAAGAACTTGAACGGTGCGGTCACCGCCTTGACGATCAGGTTCTTGATGATTTGCCAGACGATCGGACCGATCCGGAACTTCGGATCATCGAGCGTCCCGGACACCGGCACGTCCAGGTTGATCACGCCTTCGCTGTCCTTGAGGAGCCAGGTCGCGAACTTGACCGGCAAGGTGGCCTCGCCCTTGTTGGGAGAGGGCGCGCCCCACTCGAGCTGCTCGATGCGGATCTTGTGCGCGGCGTTGAGCTTGCGATCCTGGATCTGGTAATGCAGGTCCGTGAACAGCTTCCCGTTGGCGATGCTGTAGCCGGCAAATTTCCCCGAATAAGGATTGAAAACCGGAAGCGCGATGTTCTCGAACTTAAAACCAATGTCGGTGTAGTGATCGAACTGGAACGGCTGGAGCTCCCCGGTGATGGTCACGGGCGAGAACTCGCCCAAGTTTCCGGCCAGGTTCACCTTGGCTCGGGAGTCACGCGCCGAGGAGAGTGCCTCGATCGTGCCCTTCAGATCCTGGATCTCGGCGTTGAAGTCCGGCGGCACGCTGTAGTCGGAGAAATTCAATCGCCCGCCCTCGATCTGCACCTCGCGGATCCGGATCGGGATCAGCTCCGGTTCCGGGGCGGCGGGGGCGACCGCGGGCGCGGCCGTCACCGGATGGGTCTTGGCCTCCTTCCTGGCCTGGGCGATCTGCTCCTGCTCGGCCTTGAGGCGCGTCTTTTTCTGCGCCGGCGTTTCACTGGCCGCCCGGGCCTGCTGCGCGCGCCATTCCTTGACCTTCGCCGCCGCGCCTTGCGGATCCATGACGGCCGAGATGTTGAGGACCTGCTCGCGACTGATGATCATCCGTGCGTAGGGCTCGCGCACCAGGATGCGATCGATTTTCAGCGAGTCGGGCCCCAGGCTGTAGCGGATCTTCTGCAGCTGCAGGAGCCCAAAGTTGATGAAGTCCTGATTGAGCGTGTTGTCGGTCGACTTGAAGTGATCGATGCTCATCCCGCCCTCAAAGCTCACTTGCGGCTCGCGCTGTCCGGCCGGGCGCAACTTCACCTCGCCCGCCAGCGCCAGCCACCCGTCATGGATCGTCAGATCCGCCACCGGCAGCACATAGGGCTGGCCGTATTTCAGGGAGGCCTTGTCGAGCGATACCTTGAGGTTCCCAGCCAGGGGACTGGGCGTCAGCGTGCCGGCCAGCTTGAACAGCGCGTGGCCGTTGATCATCGCATCGAACTTGAGCGGAAGCGGCCTGGACAGGTCCAGGCTCACATCGTCGACATGAAGATTCGCCGGCGCGATGGCGAATTTCTTGACCGGTGCCTTCATCCGGTCCTCGACATCGATCGCCGCATTCTTGACATCGACGCGGGCGACCCGCAGCGACCAGGGCTTTTCTGGCGCGGCGGGCGCCGCCGACTGGGCACTACTCACCGCTCCTTCCACCTTATTGTCGGGGCTGGGCGTGAGGAGCTGCATCAGATTGACCGAGCCCCCGGTGTTGAGCCAGCTCCGGGCCTTAAGCGCGTCCACTTCCAGTGAATCAATCGTGGCACTCCGCTCAGGAAGTGCGACCGACGACGTTGGCGAGCGTCAGCGAGGGCACCTGCACCCAGTCCTGGTCCTGACCGTGCGCCCGCAGTGCCAGGCCGGTCAGGCCCACCTTGGCGAAGCTTGAGCTTCAGGTCCAGCTGCTCGCCGACCGACACGCTGTAATGGCCGCCGATGTCTATCGAGCCGGCACTGAGGCCAAAGGGCAGCGCGTCGCCGAGGAATTTTCCGACCCCGGGCGCCTGGAGGGCCCCGATCGTGAAATCACCCTGTGAGGCGATCTGCGGGGCGAGTTCGAAGCGCCCGTTCCAGTCGAAGCGCTCGTTCGCTTCGCTCTTGGCCGAGAAACTAAATCCGCCCGCCCTGCGGGGTGGTCTTGAAATCCTTGAGCGTAAAGGCGACCGGGCGAAACTCGTTGGAGTACGGCACGCGGCGCGACAGATCGTCGTAGGCCAGCATTCCCGTTGCTGACCACCAGGGACTGGATCCACAGCTGGCGGAAGTGCCGATTTCTTTTCCTCCGGAGGCGCAGGACTCGCCGGCTTGGGCGAGAGGTCGGAAAGATTGACGACCCCGTTCGCCCGGACCACCGTGTGCACGCCCGGCGCCTCGATCGAAAGCGCCTTGAACACGTAGGCGCGATGCCAGAGCGAGGACACCTCAAAGTCGGCAAAGAAGCGCTGGAAGGAGAGCATCGCTCGCCCGTCGGCGTCCGGAAAGCTCAGATCCTTGACCTCAAGCTGCAACTTGAAGGGCTGGACCCGAACCTCGCCGATCTTAAGATCGCGTCCGTAGGTGTTGTGGACGAACTTGATCGCCTGGCTGCGCACGATCTTCGGGGCCATCTGGAACCCGAACCAGGCATACAGGCCGATGATCGCCGCGACGATCGCGGAAATGCGAAAAATCCTTGATCGCAGGATCTCAGGCATACCAATTCCCCCGAATGGGCCAGTCTACTCCAGCCGGGGTTTGTCGAGAGGCCGGTGAGCGTTACTATGCGGGTCACCTATGGCCCGGCCCGGAGATCGATCGTGAATCGCCACCGCTCAAACTTTTGGCTGCTGCTGCTCGCCCTGCAAATCCCGCTTGCCTTGGGTGCCAGCGGAATGGTCGGGGTCCTGAAAAATTCGCCCTTTGCGAGCTTCACGGACGCCGACTACAAGCAGTTCTTCGCCAGCGTCAAAAAGGCCGCCGAGGGGCCGGTCGGGGCCGATCCCATCGACTGGTCCAATCCGGCGAGCGGCGCGCACGGGAACGTGCAGTCGACCCGCGCGTTCCACCGTGAGGAAGGCGATTGCCGCGAACTGCGCGGACAAAACGTCGCGCGCGGGCGCGATGAGCCCTACCGCGTCACGGTGTGCCAGGCGAAGGACGGCAGCTGGCGGCTGGCGCCCACCGAGCCCGAACAAAAACCGGCGCCGCCGCCCGCCGCGGACCCGAGCGGGTTCCCGGTCAAGCTCCCGGCCAGTTTTACCGGTGTGCTGCCTTGCGCGGATTGTCCCGGCATGAAGTACGTGCTGGAGTTCTACGAGGATGGGACCTTC
Organism: uncultured Gammaproteobacteria bacterium; assembly: GCA_963795685.1. Classification (GTDB taxonomy): domain Bacteria; phylum Pseudomonadota; class Gammaproteobacteria; order Steroidobacterales; family Steroidobacteraceae; genus FEN-1191. The sequence continues at coordinate 17,042 of CAWCJE010000007.1, read as the reverse complement.
AAGCTCCGCACGACCTACCTGGACAAGGGCCCCGACAGTCACGGCCTGAATGTCGATGAGACCGGCGCCTGGCAGCTCGTGTCCTACAATTCCCGGGTGACGCTGCGCAATGAGAATAATCAGGTCAGCACCTTCATCATCAAGGACGCCAGCACGTTGCGCCTCGTCGACGCGCAGGGCGAAGAGTTCAAGTCAAAACTCAACTACGATCTGAAGCGCGACGAGGTCTTCACCCCGATCGAGGCTCCTACACCGTAAGGCACGGTCCGCTGTAGCTGACGCTGTAGAGCGACACTTATATATGTCGGGTAAGGTTTGATCTAAAGCCGCGACTCCCGCCTATGTCACATCGCGCCACGCGAAGGCTCAACGCGTCTCGATAAGCTATCCTTGCAACGCGTGTCCGGAACTTTCATGCGTGCGGAGTGCTGTCGATGAGTGTCGGAAGGAAAGGCATCATTCTCGCAGGCGGTGCGGGCACTCGACTCCATCCGGTCACGCACGCCGTCAGCAAGCAATTGCTGCCGATCTACGACAAGCCCATGGTCTATTACCCGCTCTCAGCGCTGATGCTCGCCGGGATCCGCGACATCCTGTTGATCTCCACGCCCACGGATCTGCCCGCCTTCCAACGACTCCTCGGTGACGGTCGCAGCTGGGGACTGTCCTTGAGCTACGCCGAGCAGCCTTCGCCCCAGGGACTGGCGCAGGCGTTCATCATCGGCCGCTCCTTCGTGGGCCAGAGCCCCAGCGCCCTGGTGCTCGGCGATAATCTCTTCTACGGGCATGGCCTGCCCGACCAGTTGCGCCGCGGCGCCGAGCGCACCGAGGGCGCGACCGTGTTCGGCTATCACGTCAAGGATCCGCAACGCTACGGCGTGGTGCATTTCGATGACAAGGGCCGGGCGCTCGGGATCGAGGAAAAGCCCGCGAAACCCAAGTCCAACTACGCCGTGACGGGCATCTATTTCTACGACAACCAGGTGCTCGACATGGCCCGGGACCTCAAGCCCTCGCCGCGCGGCGAGCTTGAGATCACCGACGTCAACCGCCTCTACCTCGACCGGGGCCAGCTGCAGGTCGAATTGTTCGGCCGTGGCATCGCCTGGCTCGACACCGGCACGCACGAATCGCTCCTGCAAGCGGCAAATTTCATCGAAGCGATCGAAAACCGGCAGGGACTGAAGGTCTGCTGCCCGGAAGAAATTGCGTATCGTTCAGGCTACATCAATGCCGCGCAGCTCGAAACGCTGGCCGGCTCGATGGGCAAGAGCGCCTATGGACTGTATCTGAGGGAAATAATGAAGGATGGCAACTAGTGGTTTTCCAGCCGACCGCACTCCCGGAAGTGGTATTGATCAGGCCGCGCGTGTTCCCGGACGACCGCGGCTTCTTCTTCGAGAGCTGGCGCGAAGACAAGTTTACGGCGGGCGGAATCTCCGCCTCGTTCGTGCAGGACAATCACAGTCACTCGGTCAAGAACACGCTGCGCGGGCTGCATTTCCAGATCCAGCAGCCCCAGGGCAAGCTGGTGCGCGTCACCCGCGGCGAAGCCTTCGATGTCGCGGTGGACATCCGGCGAAGCTCTCCTCACTTCGGTCAATGGATCGGCGTGAACCTCAGTGAAACCAACCGCCACATGCTGTGGGTACCGCCCGGATTTGCTCACGGCTACCTCGCCTTGAGCGAGGCGGTCGATTTCCTCTACAAATGCACGGACGTCTACGCGCCGCAGCATGAACGCGCGATTCGCTGGAATGACCCGAAGATCGGAATTAAGTGGCCGCTGCCGGCGGGAGCTGCTCCGCTGCTTTCCGCACCCGATGCGGCGGCACCCCAGCTCAAAGACGCGGAGTGCTTCCCGTGAAAGTGCTGATCACGGGCGCTTCCGGCCAAGTGGGTCGCGCACTTCTAAAAACCAGACCCAATACCATTGAGGTTCGCGCATTCGGCCACGCGGAACTGGACATCGGCGATGGTGCGGCCGTGAGAAAGGCCGTGGCGTCGGTGGCGCCCGACGTGGTGATCAATGCCGCGGCCTACACGGCGGTGGACAAAGCCGAAAGCGAACAGATCGAGGCCATTCTTGCCAACGCCAAGGGCCCCGAGCATCTCGCCGAGGCGGTGCGTGACATCGCCGGTGCGAGGCTTATCCATATCTCGACCGACTACATCTTCGACGGAGAAGGGACGCAGCCCCATCAGCCCGATGATCCTGCGGGCCCAACGAGCGTCTACGGCCAGACCAAGCTGGTCGGCGAACACGTGGTGCAGGAGGTGCTGGGCGAGCGGTCGGTCGTACTGCGCACGGCGTGGGTGTACGCGCCAGAGGGCAGGAACTTTTTACTGACGATGCTGCGGCTGATGAAGGAGCGCGGCGCGGTGGATGTGGTCTCCGATCAGCGCGGGACTCCGACTACAGCACTTTCGGTGGCGCGAGCGATCTGGCGAATCGTGGAACTGCCCAACGTGTGCGGGGTTTTGCACTGGACCGACGCAGGAGCCACCACATGGTATGACTTCGCGCGCGCCATTGCGGAGGATGCGACGGAAATGGGATTGTTGAAAGAAGCCGTCGAAGTGCGGCCCATTACAACGGCAGAGTACCCCACCGCCGCCCGGCGACCCATGAACAGCGTGCTGGACATTGATGAGAGCGTAGTCCGGCTCAAACTACAGCCTGTGCCCTGGCGCGAGAATCTGCGCACGACGCTGCGCCGTATGGCGAGTCACTGAGACGGGATTCCGGAACCTTATGGCGCGATTGTTGGTGACGGGCGGGGCCGGATTCATAGGGACGAATTTTGTCCATTACTGGCTGCGCGAACATCCTGCGGATACTGTGGTGGTTCTCGACGCGCTCACCTATGCGGGAAACCTAAGCAATCTTGAGCCCGCCCGGGCGAACAACAATTTCGCCTTTGTCCACGGCAATATCTGCGACACGACTCTGGTCGAGAACCTGCTGCGCGAACACCGACTCGATGTCATCGTCCACTTCGCGGCCGAATCGCACGTCGATCGATCGATCACCGGACCGGATGCGTTTATTGAGACAAATATCTACGGTACGCACTCGATGCTCAAGGCTGCGCGCCAAGTCTGGCTCGAGGAAAAGTCCGTCCCAAACCATCGATTTCACCAAGTGTCGACCGACGAGGTGTACGGTTCCCTCGGTCCCGACGACGCGCCGTTTTCAGAATCGACGCCGTATTCACCCAACTCGCCCTACTCCGCCAGCAAGGCGGCGTCCGACCACCTGGTGCGCGCCTACCATCACACCTACGAACTTGCCACGACCACGAGCAACTGTTCCAACAACTACGGGCCCTACCAGTTCGCCGAGAAGCTCATTCCGCTGATGTTATCAGCCGGCTTCTCAAGGGAGAGCCGTTGCCGATCTACGGAGATGGCCTCAACGTGCGAGATTGGCTATACGTGGAAGATCACTGCAGAGCAATTGATCTAATTCTGGCCCGAGGGAAATGCGGTGAGGTCTACAATGTCGGCGGTCAGTCAGAGCGAGAAAACATCGCATTGGTGCATGCATTGTGTGGCGCGATCGACCAAAAGTTCGCGGCCACCCCTTCGCTTCGTGCAATGATTTCCAAATTCCCCTTCTGCACGCGGTGCGGAAAGTGGCAGCCTCATTTCATTTGTAACCGATAGACGAGGTCATGATCGGCGCTACGCGATCGACGGAAGCAAACTGGAAGGGCGAACTCGGCTTCAAACCCCGCCATCAACTTCCCCACGCGCTCCGGGCCACAGTGGACTGGTACCTGGAAAAACTGTCGAGCTCTTGAGGTCCCGGGCGCTGCGCGACAGCAGAATCTGCTGCGCCCCCACGCCAGCTTCGCTAATTTGCCAAACGCGCAATATCAGCGGAATTTACCCGTTTTCCTCGGCGAATTCTTACACCGACGCTCTGGAAACCTGCGCCCGCGCTGCTTAAATTGCTATGCCGTTGCGTTGCACTTTAGGAGAGCACGATGAAATCCCTTCTGATCGCTTTAGCCGTGATTGTTCCCACCGCAATTTTTGCCGCGGATACAAATCCCGATGCCAGTTTCTTTAAGAAAGCCGCCGAAGGGGGCCTGGCGGAGGTCGAACTCGGAAATCTGGCGCAGAAGAAATCCGAAGATCAAAGTGTCAAGGATTTCGGCGCGCTGATGGTCAAGGATCACTCGGCAGCCAATGACAAGTTGAAGGGCATCGCGGATGCGAAAGGCATCAAGCTGCCGTCCAGTCCCAGCGTGAGCCAGATGGCCACGAAGACCAAGCTTGAGGTGTTGACGGGAAAGACCTTTGACCACTCCTATATCAAGGGCATGGTCAAAGATCACGAGACGGACATCAAAGAATTCAAGAAGGAAGCCGCTTCTGGCCAGGACGCTGATGCAAAGGCGTTCGCAACGGCGACGCTGCCCACGCTGGAGGAGCACCTGAGGAAGATCCAGGCTATCGCCAAGAGTGAGGGCGTCAAGGATCACAGCTGACAGGGTGGGATTGCTGCGCTTGTTCTATAGGCAAACCGCCATAGAGCAGGCGCTGCTCGACGGCAAATGAGCCACACCCACTGGCAGGGTCCACAAGGAAGGATTTGTGATGGCTTCGGACCAACTGAATATCGGTCGGCGCGGGATGATGGGGGCCCTCGGCGTAGGAATGGCCGCTGCGACCGTGGGCACGGCGTTGGGCGCAACGCCGGCACCGGCGCCAGCAGCTATCCCATTGGAAGACCCGGGAAATAAATACCCCCGTCCGCCCTTTCCGGAGCAACACCAGCCTTGGCCGGGGCTGGCCTCGAAAATGCAGCCGCGCCCGGACCACGGGGAGAAAAGTTACCGCGGGAGCGGTCGGCTGATGGGCCGCAAAGCCCTCATTACGGGCGGGGATTCCGGCATGGGACGCGCCGCCGCGATCGCCTTCGCCCGCGAAGGGGCCGATGTGGTGATCAACTATCTTCCTGAAGAACAGCCCGACGCCGACGAGGTGATCAGCCTGATCCGTGCCGCCGGCCGCAAGGGCCTGGGTATCCCGGGAGACCTCCGGCAGGAACTGTTCTGTGCAGAACTGGTGTCTCGCGCCAGCAATGAGTTAGGCGGACTCGACATCCTGGTCAGCAACGCCGGGCGTCAGCAGTCCCACGCCTCGATTGTGGATATCACCACCGAGCAATTTGACTGGACAATGAAGACGAATATCTATGCGCCGTTCTGGATCATCAAGGCCGCACTGCCCAGACTCCCGCCGGGTTCGAGCATCATCGCCACCGCCTCCGAGCAAGCGTACGACCCTTCCGCTGACCTCTACGATTATGCCCAGACCAAAGCGGCCACAATGAACTTCGTCAAGTCACTGGCCAAGCAATTCGCTCCGAAGGGAATTCGCGTCAATGGGGTGGCCCCCGGCCCGGTTTGGACCGCGCTGCAGATCAGCGGGGGCGCCTCCGTCGAAAAGCAGAAGCAATTCGGGTCGCAGACCCCTATGGGCCGGCCAGGGATGCCTGCTGAACTGGCCGGCATATTTGTTCAGCTCGCCGATAACCAAGGCAGCTTTGCTACAGGCCAGATTTACGGTTCCTCGGGAGGGGCCGGCCAACCCTAGTGAGTTCCCGGGAGCCCAAGGCGAATCCCGTAGAACCTGTTCGTTACTCTGGCCGCCATTGCACCGTCTCCTGACCGGGCCCACCTGGAAATATTTAGGGGCGTCGCTTCCTCAAAAAAGGGCGGCCAGTCTCAGCAGGAGAACTGGACCGCCCGTGATAAACCACCGTTACGGGCGTGGGCGGTCCGTTCGCTCCCGCTTGGATTTGGGCTCCTTGTTCTTGCCCTTCCCGGGCTCAGCCATGTCCCGGTGCATCTCCGCCAGGGTCGAATCCGGAGCAATATGGGACATCGCCGCGCGCATCTTGTTGCCGAATCCGGCCACGACCTTAAGGTCTCCCTTCATCATGGCCTCAAAGCCGGTCTTGGCCACCTCCGCCGCGTTTGCCTTTTCACCGCTCCCGACCTTGGTGTCGAGCATGTCGGCGCGCTCGAAGAAGTCGGTTTCAGTGGCCCCGGGCATGAGACAGGTGACAGTAACGCCCGTGTCCTTCAACTCATTGCTCAGGGCCACCGAAAATGAATCGATGAAAGCCTTGGAGCCGTTATAGACGGCTTGGAAAGTGCCGGGCATCAGCCCAGCGATTGATCCGGTGATCAAGATCCGGCCCTCGCCGCGGTCCCGCATGTCACCGGCCACCTCGTAGATCAGGCGAACGGTTCCATCGATATTGGTATGAATGACTTTTAGCGCATCATCCAACTCCTGGTCCAAGAAGGCCTTGCCCAAGCCGCGTCCGGCATTCGCCAGCAGCATATCCACAGGGCGCCCGCCGATGGCGCTCGTGACCTTCTGCACGCCGGCGGCCGTGGACAGATCGCACTGCACGGGGATGCAGCTCACTCCGGTTTCGGAAAGCTCGCGGGCGGCCTCTTCGATCCGCGGCTCATCCGCTGCGATGATGAGATCAAAATTCTTTTGAGCGCAAAGGCGCGCAAGTTCAAGGCCAATCCCGGTCGATGCGCCCGTGACTACGGCTAGTGGTCGGGAAGAAGTCTCCATAGGGTCGCTCCTTGAAGAAAAATGTATTGATCCATGGGCGAGTTGAACGGCTATAGCTGACCGCTTTCGCGCGCCGCCTGCTGTAAGCCGATTGGCCTGATTGCTGCAGGAGTTGCCACAGAATCGGCGTAGGTCGGACTACAACAATTTGGGCGCGCAGACGACAGTCCCTGCGCGCTCCGAGGCGCATATTAAGAAAAACTGTCGATGGAGCATCCCATGTCCACCCCGCTTACGCACACGGCTCACGACGATGCCCCCCTGTCCGCGGCAAAAAATCCTGATCCGATGGCGGCGGATGCGGAGGTTGCGCCTCGACACGGCGACGTGTTGGTGGGACGAACGGTGACGATCAATCGTCCCCGTGAGGACCTGTACGCCTATTGGCGGGACTTCCGGAATTTACCCCGCTTTATGCACAACATCCAAAGCGTCACCGTTCGAGATGGGCCGCATTCGCACTGGGTCGTGGAAGCTCCGGCGGGGCGGACGGTCGAGTGGGATTCGGAAATCACCCGAGACGAGCCGGGCGAGATCATTGCGTGGCAGTCGCTCGATGGGGCCAGCGTGCGCAACAGCGGCCAGGTGGAGTTCATGGACTCGCCCGATGACCGCGGCACGATCGTGAGGGTCACTCTGGTCTATGACCCGCCCGCCGGCAAGGTCGGCCAGTTGATCGCCAAATTGTTCCAGAAGGAACCGAAAGTCCAAGCCCGTCAGGACCTGCGTCGATTCAAACAGCTGATGGAAACGGGCGAAGTATCCACGGCCCAACCGCCGGATGCCGCGCCTCGCGCGTAAATCAGGCACTTTCAGTCAATTTGAGTCGCTCTGAGGAGTAATGAACAATGCGCGCACTGACCTGGCACGGAAAACATGACGTTCGAGTGGATACGGTTCCTGATCCCAAGATCGTCAATCCCCGCGACGCCATCATCAAGATCACCTCCACCGCCATCTGCGGTTCCGATCTGCATCTTTACGACCACACGATTCCGCCCATGAAGGCCGGAGACGTGCTGGGGCATGAGTTCATGGGCGAGGTGGTCGAAGTAGGCCGTGGCAACTCCAAGCTCAAGGTCGGCCAACGCGTGGTCGTGCCGTTTGTTATCGCCTGCGGGCAGTGCTTCTTCTGTAAGCAACAGCAATTCGCCGCCTGCGACAACTCCAATCCCGCCGAAACCGCCGATATGTCGGAATTTCTGTTTGGCTATCCGATGACCGGGGCCTTTGGTTATTCCCACCTTACCGGAGGCTATGCCGGAGGCCAGGCGGAGTATGTCCGCGTGCCCTACTCCGACATTGGGCCGATCGTGATCCCGGACGGCATTGAGGATGACAAGGTGCTGTTCCTCTCGGACATTCTGCCCACCGGTTGGATGGCCGCCGAGAACTGCGAAATCGCACCCGGCGACACGGTCGCCGTATGGGGCTGCGGTCCGGTCGGACTGTTCGCGGATCCAAAGCGCCTTTGCGCTCGGCGCGCACCGGGTCATCGCCATCGATCATTACCCGCACCGGCTGGACCTGGCGAAATCCCTGGGCGCCGAGGTCATCAATTTCGAGGAAGTCGATGTCCGGGACGCCTTGGTCGAAATGACCGGCGGCATCGGCCCTGACGCCTGCATCGACGCGGTGGGCATGGAAAGCCACGGCGTCACCGCCGACAGCGTCATGGACAAGGTCAAGGCCGCGGTAAAGCTGGTCACCGACCAGACCCACGGCCTGCGCCAGGTCATCCTCGCGTGCCGCAAGGGCGGCCGGATCTCGATTCCGGGGGTCTATGGCGGAGTGACGGATAAATTCCCGATTGGCGCCCTGATGGAGAAGGGGCTCTCGGTGAAGAGCGGGCAGACTCATGTCCAGAAGTACATGGCGAAGCTTCTCAAGTTGATCATGGAGGATAAGTTGGATACCACCTTCCTCATCAGTCACCGGATGAGTTTGGAAGATGCCCCTACCGGTTACAAGATGTTCAAAGAACAGCAAAACGAGGTGACCAAGGTGGTGCTCAAGCCCGGTGGCGTCCGCCATTAAGGCCACCGGGGCCACGCCCATCGCCACCTCGCTTCGAACCTTGGCGTTTGAGCAACGGAGCTCGCTCTACACGCGGTTGGATCGAGAGTTCTGCTCGCTTACGCGGTTTTTCGGCGCCGCGGCTTGGATTAATTCGATATTTGCGTCAAGCTCTTCGCCTTCCTGCCGCGGGCGTCTCTGCCGCATGGCTATCCGCTTCTTGAACGAGGCCGGAGCCGCCCTTGAGGTCGCGAACCTGTGTTTCGCTGACGCCCTCAGGCGCCGTCACCTGGAGGGCCGACCACACTGGATCACTTGTTGGTTAGTGGCGAGCAAAGGCTCATGCAGACGTTACCTGCAGTCGCGCGGCGCAGTTGAACGGCCAAAGCGTGTGTCGCGAACTGAACGCCCTGCTCAATGGGCGTCATATCGCAGGATTGTCCTGCCGCGCTTTTGCGCACTCCCGTCCCTTCTCAGTGCTGCTGCGCGATTTGCGACGGGAACTGGGCGTCGCACTGGAATTCGCGGATGAACGCCACCGCGTCCGGATCGGCATGGGGTTGATCCATCACCTCCGTTCGCAAACGCAGGAGTTGCGTATGGGCAAATCGCCTGGATCCGGCTGCACCCTAGGACAGCACTGTAGCGCCCTCAGTTGAGGGCTGGAAGTCCATGCGCAAACACCGCATCAAAAGAAAAGAGCAAATTGGCCGGTCCCATTCAGCTGGGGCCCTTTGATCGCGACAATCCCAAGCTCGCGGTGGTCATCATCGAGACGCCCAAAGGCAGTCGGAACAAGTATGCCTACGACCCCAAGGAGCGGCTTTTCGAATTAAGAAAGGTGCTGCCCGCGGGGTATGGCCTTCCCGCACGACTTTGGTTTTGTGCCTTCGACGAAGGGAGGCGATGGGGACCCACTCGATGCGCTGGTACTGATGGACGAACCCGCGTTTGCGGGCTGCAAAGTCGCCTGCCGTGTTGTAGGCCTCATCGAAACCGAACAGCGCGAGAACAAAACAACCGAGCGCAACGATTTCATCATCGCCATCGGAGCGAAAGCCCACGCTTTCGCGAAAGTCCGGAGCCTGCAGAACCTCGGCAGGCAGTTCGTGGATGAACTGGAGCAGTTCTTCGTGAGCTATCACGAACTCAGCGGGATAAAATACCGGATCCTGGCGAGGAAAGGCCCTGCAGCCGCCCGTCGCGCCATCGCACGTGCCCAAACCCGCCCCGAGGGGTAACTATAGGCGTTCGGAAAAGGCCCGAATGACCCTCTGATTTCAGGCGCTGGAAATGGGATTGCGCGCTCAGAGATGAGAGGACATCCCATTAGGTATTGGGACGACACCTGCGAAACATTCTGGTATCGCAGTGCGTGACGAAAGGAAGGTAATTGACCGGGGACTCCGCGCCTACTCGCGACTTTTTCCCGCAGGAAGGAGAAATCCATGGACTCCGACGAGCAGAAAATCAAAGACGTCATCACTCTCTGGCACGAGCGCACGGCCCAGGGCGATGTGGAGGCCATACTGCGTTTAATGACTGACGACGCCACTTTCCTGGTCGCTGGCCAGCCGCCCATGCAAGGCAAGGCGACATTCGAGAAGGGTCTGCGTGGTCTTCTTGCCCACAGCAGCATCAAATCGACAGCTCGCGTAGAAGAAGTGCAGGTGTCGGGTAATTTCGGGTACGCCATAAGCGAGCTGTCAGTCGAGATAATACCTAAAGGCGGCGGGGGCGCTCAAACCAGGCGAGGTCGTACCCTTACCATCTTTTGCCGCACCGACGCGGGCGCGTGGTTACTCAAGCGCGATGCCAACCTGCTCGCCAGCAGCACCGGGTGATCTCGACAGCTCAGGTCCGCACAGTGAATGATCGGAGTAGCGAGACCCCAAATCACCTTGCAGCGGTTGTCCCCGCGGAAGAATTTCTCAGGGCAGATGGGTGCTGGGCGAAAGTGGCTCGGCATTTATCAGCCGCCCGAGCGCGAATGCCATCTGCGCCCGCGCCACCTTCCAGCCTAACTCCGAGTTGATACGCAATTCCCGGGCGGTCGCCGCCGCCGTTTGCGCGGTCAGTACGTCGATGATCGTCCCGACGCCGGATTGGTACCGCCCCAGCGCCGCCTCTTCGTTGTCGGCGGCCGTTTTAATAAGTGCCGCCGTCGCTGAAAGCTGTTGATTAGCTGAATCGAGCCCGTAGTAAGCGCTCCAGACGTCCTGCGACACGTTAAGACGCACTTGCTCGGCATTTTCCTCGCGTTGCGCCAGCACTTCCCGGGCCTGGCGCACGCCATACACCGTGCTGAATCCGGTAAAGATCGGCACGGTCAGGGTCACCCCGAACTGGTTGAAGTTCTGGTTCGGCTGATCGGTGATATTGATAAGGCTGTGTTGCGCGCCTACGGCGATCGAAGGGAGGCCCTGGGCACGTGCCACCCTGACATCCGCTTTCGCCGCGTCACGCTCCGCCCGTGCCGCCGCAAGGTCGGGCCTCTGCTGCTCGGCTTCGGTCATCAGAGCCGCCATCCGTGCGGACAGCGCGGGCACTTGCGTCGGGACTGGATCAGGCTCGAGCTGCAAAGGATGGTCCGCCGTCAAACCGAGGGTGACATTCAACGTGCCGCGGGAGGATTTGGTCGTGTTTTCAGCCTGCAGCCGCGTAATAACGGCCTGGTCATCGGCGGTTTGCGCCTGCAGCACATCTGCCAAGGTCCCGATCCCACCCTGCTGCAGTGCACGTGCGATCTCGAGGCTCTTCGCGGTGGCCTGTTGGGTGAGGGTCGCGGCGGCCAGATTCGCGTCCGCGGCCACGACGCCGTAGTAGCTCTGCACGACCGAGCGAACTGTTTGCTGTACGACGCTGTTCGCAGTGGCCCCTGCCGCATTGAGCAAGCTTCGGGCACTGGCAATTCGCCCGCTCCGGGCACCGAAATCATAGAGTGTCCAGCTCAGGTTGATCGTGGCATCGCCCGTATTCGACCAACCGTCAACGGGCACGCCCGTAGCATCAAAATGCTGGCCCGAGGTTCGTGACTCCGAACCTGTGGCCGAAAGACTTGGGTACCAGGCGCTGCGTGCGACGCCAACTGCTGCCGCCTGCTCGCGTGCCGCGGCCCAGGCCGCTCGCGTAGCCGGGTTGCGACACAACGCATAATCCACTGCGGTTGGAAAGGACAAAGGTCCGGGAGGCAAAGTGCAGTTACGGCCGATTGGATCGGTAGGATCCGCCGCAGCTGTAGAACCGACGAGCGCCGCGACGACAAGCAGGCTTGCGGCGAATGAAGCGAGAGCTCGTTTCATCAACGGCAATCTAGCACGAATTGCCGGCTGACCGACAACCGTGCAGGAGCAGCGACAGTTCAGGCGCTGGAAGCATTCGTGGCAGGCGACGGCGCCTGTCGCGCCTGCATTTGCACCAGGCGTTCCTTAGCCGGTGCATTGCCACTGTCGGCCGCCATGCGATACCAGCGCGCGGCCTCGAGCCACTGCACATCAGATGTGGCCGACTGAGCAATCAGATCACCAAGCGCGAGTTGCGCGGAGACATGATTGCGTTGGGCCGCTGATCTATAGAAATGCTCGGCGGCGGTATTATCAACGGCGACGCCGAGCCCACGACGCAAGCAAACGCCGAGGTTGTATTCGGCATCGGCATTGCCTTGAGTCGCCGCGCGTCGGAACAGGTCTACCGCTTCGGGAAAACTTGCGGAGTCCTGCGAATTCTGCAAAATCAGACCACCCATCATTACCATGGCTGCCGTGTTCCCCTGGTCGGCGGCGGCTTTGAGCCAGCGTCGCGCCTCCGCGATACTCTGCTCGTCAGTGAGCGAAGGGTCAGCCCCTATTTTTCGCAGATAGAAATCTCCCACCATGCGCTGCGCCATCGCATCACCCTGCTCCGCGCCTTTGAGCCACAGCTTGAACAACTGAGCCATCTCTTCAGAGTCAGCACCGGCCGCCATTCGCATCGTGGTCAGAGCCAAAGTGGCACCAGCATGCCCCTGCAATGCCGCTTTTTCGTACCACGCTACGGCAGCGGCGGGGTCCGCCTTTACGCCGGTGCCTGTGGCCAGTACATCGCCCAACCGTGACTGCGCAAAGGCGTTGCCACCGTGGGCCGCCCGTTCGAACCAGGCCTTAGCTCCCTGCTCGTCGCGGGCCATATGTTTGCCCTCCAGCAACCACACGGCGAGGTTGGCTTGGGCGTCGGCATTGCCTCGACTCGCGCTGCGCTCCAGCAACTTGCCCACCTGCGCTGCGGGCGCTGCAGCCGGATCGTCCCGATCGACCATCGCCGCAAGCAGACTGACCGCAGGGGCACTGCCCATTTCCGCTGCACGAAGCAACCAAGAAGTGGCGGCGGCCGGATCCGGCGGGACGTGCTCTCCTGTACTGTATTGGTTATGAAGCGCGAGTGCCGCCTCTACCATCCCGCCCCTCGCAGCCTCCTCCAATAATTGCAGCCCGAGCTTCGTGTTCTGTTGTACGCCCAGTCCCCTAAGGTGCAGGAAAGCGAGGTTATAGCGTCCCGCCGCCGCCCCGTGTACGGCGGCCTGCGCATACCAGCGGGCCGCCGCGGTGAAGTTCTGTTTTACGTCTTGGCCGGTGGCATAAATGATGCCCAGCTGAAGGCACGCGGCACCGCTCCCGAGCTTCGCCGCCTTGCGGTACTGTTCGCGGGCGGCCCGCGGATCGCGCGGCATGCCCAGCCCACCCATTTGCAGGCTTCCAAGGTGATACAGCGCGTTGACGTCGCCCTGCACGACCGCGCGCTGAAACCAGTCGGCGGCAGCCTGAAAATCCTGCGGCATCCCTAGCCCTTCCGCGTACAGGGCGCCGAGCCTTTCATATGCGGCACTGACTCCCTTGATCGGCCGCCTTGGACATCCATCGTGCTGCTTCGGTCGGGTCGGCGGGCACGCCGATGCCCGCCAGGTAAAATTGGGCCAGCTGGTACTGCGCTTCTCCGTCCCCGAGTTCCGCCGCCTGACGGCACAGGGCCGCCGCCGCGTCAGGCTCAGGCTCAGCGCCGAAGGCGAACAGCCAAGCGAGCGACAATAACGCCTTGACGTGCCCACGCGCCGCCGCACGGCGCAACCATGTTTCCGCTTCCGACACAGTTGCCGTCGGGCCCTCGCGGAGGCGGTGCAATTCACCTAAGTGGAACATGGCCGCCGGCTGACCCGCCTCAGCAGCTTCTTCCAATAAGCTCCGCGCCCTGGCCTCATCGTGGGTGATGCCCTCCCCATGGAGCAACAGCATGGCCAGACAAAGTTTGGCAGTGGCGTTTCCCTGCACAGCGGCTTTTTCGAGCCACTCGGAGGCTTGCGCCTGGGTGCGGGTGTCACCGTAACTTCCCGCATAGAGCATCCCGAGCCCCAGCTGCCCGCCCACGTGATTTTGTGCGGCGGCAGCCGCAAACCACTGCTCGGCGGCGGCTAGGTCACGACCAACCCCAAGACCACTGGCGTATTGGTACCCGAGCCGCGCCTGCGCGTCGGCATCCTGGCCCTTGGCGGCGGAGTATTCCAAATCGCGGCCTGCTCCGGATCTCGGCGCACGGCCAAGCCCTTGGGGTACAGGCGATTTAAGAGCGAGTCCTGGTTCCCGAGACCTTCCAGGCGCGCGATGGCCGCGGCCGAAGCTGTCGCCGGCGGTTCGAGTCCGGTCAGGTAGATTTCACCCAGTCGCGACTGCGCAGGCACCGAACCCTGCTCGGCCGCGGCGCGAAACCATTGCACCGCATCGACAAAACTCTGCACCACCCCCTGACCGCGCTCGTAGCATTGGGCCAACCGAAACTGCGCATAGAAATTGCCTGTCTCCGCAAGCTCACGGAACAGCACCGCGCTCTCTGCGTAACGTTTGTCGGCAAAGGCCCTTTCGGCCCGATCTACGCGCTCGGAAGGGGCCTGCGGCTTGCGGTGTAACAGCCTAGAGAAAATGGACGCCATTGTTACGGCTCCCGCATCGCCTCGGAGCCAGTCCGCAATCCGCCCTCCACGAGATACGAGAGAATCGTACGGCGCCCGACCATGATGTCTCCGGCGAGAGTCATGCCTGGAATCAAACGGAAATCCTTTGGGACATTTCGCAAATGAGCGTCCTTGATCGCCACCCGGACCTTGAAATAGGGGTCGACCGGCACGTTGTTGTCATCCGTGGTGAACGAGCCCTCGCTAATCGTCTTGATGATGCCCTTGGCCGTGCCGTGCTGCAGGAAGCGGTAGGCATCGAGCTTCAGCTGCACTGGATCACCTGGCTTTGATAAAACCGATGTCACGGGCATTGACGTAAACCTCCGCCTCCTGCGGCGCATCGAGCGGAACCAGCGTGAACAGCGGATCTTGCCCGGAGGCCCCCTGCGCGCCACCGCTGGCCACCGATCCGGAAGATACCTTGCCACCTTCAGTACCACCGCATCCGCAGGAGCATCGAGGCTCGCGAGATCGCTGAGTTTCTGAGCCTTTTCCAGATTCTGCCGCGTCACATCAAGATCGTCGCGGACCGTCACTAGCTCAGTCCCGGTATCGGAATGCCACTTCTGGATAAAAGCCTCCCGTTGAGCCCTCAGGGAAGCTATGGTCTCTTGCGTTGAGGAGATCTGGTTCTGCGCGTCTGCAAGCAATCGGCCCCGCTCCGTACGATCGTCAGTCGCCTGCATCACCTGCAATTTGGAAACGTAACCCTTCTCGAGCAGGGGCTGATAGAGTTTCTCAACATCCTGGGCCATCTTTAGCCGTTGCGAGTACCCTTTGGCATCGGACTGGTATTGCGATACCTGCGCCTGCCCGGATCGAATCCG
This sequence comes from uncultured Gammaproteobacteria bacterium, assembly GCA_963795685.1. GTDB lineage: Bacteria > Pseudomonadota > Gammaproteobacteria > Steroidobacterales > Steroidobacteraceae > FEN-1191. Next base: position 1,607 of record CAWCJE010000007.1, on the reverse strand, counting down.
TCCGTCAAAATCGGCGAGATTAGATTGATATTCCGCCTGGCGCTTCTGCCAGATTCCACCCTGCAGCGCCTGAGCCGGGTCAGCGGCAGAAAACTTATATTTCTTTCCTGAGAGTTCCGCTTCAAGCCGCGCGACTGCGGCCTCGTCGCTGGCTTGCTTTTGCTGCAATTGCACCAAATCCGCATGGGTAAAGGTCGGATCGAGGGTCGCGAGGACCTGGCCCTTCTTCACGACATCGCCAGCCTTTACATTGATTTGTCGCACGATCCCGGTATCAAAGGGCGTCACATACAACGCCCCCGCGGTTGTTACGATCCGGCCCGCACTTGTGACCACGCGATCGAGCTTGACGACCGCCGACAGCCCGATCGCAGAGAAATAGAATGGCCACCAGCACATAGAGAACGATGTGCTGCCGCGCCGGCGCGGTACGCAAGAATACCGCGGCGGTCTCAGACTCGAAGGCCCCGACAACATTGCCCACTGCGTTGGAATTGCGGCGCAACACCGCCGCGTTGCGCGCAGACGACAGTCTCGGCGCTCATCGACTCGACCCCTGGCCGATTAACAGCGGGATGATCCGCCGTTTGGGGATCGAGGTGACGGTTCTGCTGGTACCACATCTGTTTATAGATATCGCACCGCTGCAGCAGTTCCTGGTGAGTGCCGATGTCGTACAGCTTGCCCCGCTCGAGGACCATGATTGCATTGGCCTCAACCAGCATCGACAGTCGATGTGAGATGGAAATTACGGTCCTACCCTTCGCCATACGTTTGAGATTGGCGTTTACGATTGCCTCGCTCTCTGCGTCCAATGCGCTGGTCGCCTCGTCCAGAATTAATATTGGCGGATTGATGAGCAGAGCTCTTGCGATTGCCAGCGCTGCCGCTGCCCACCGGACAGATTGGTCGCGCCCTCCTCCAGTACTGTATCGTAACCCCGTGGCAAGCGCTCGATGAATTCCTCCGCCCCGGAGAGCTGCGCCGCGCGAACGATGTCGTGAAAACTGGCGCCGCTGTTCGCCACCGAAATATTGTCTCGGATGGTTCCTGAAAAAAGAAATTCTCCTGTGGAACCACGCCGATATGCGTGCGCAGGTGCATAAGGTCGATTTCGCGCAAATCCATGCCGTCAATCTTTATCATGCCTTCATAGTTTGCGTGTAATCGCTGCAATAGACGCGTGACAGTCGTCTTGCCCGAACCGCTTCGTCCCATGATGCCCAGTACCGTACCCTGCGGCACCGTAAAAGAGACTTCATCGAGCGCGTAAGACGCATCGGGTACATAACGAAATCGCACGTCCTGAAAGACAATTTCGCCCTTGATCGGAGCACGCAACCCATTGGTCCGGGTAACCTCGGGTGGCACGTTCATGATCGATGCGACCTCGTTCACGGCGCCTCGCACTTCGGCGAGGTCCTGCTGAAGAGTCGCGATCTTGACCAGCGGCGCCGCCAGACGCCTCGACAACAGGGCAAATGCGACTAGGGCGCCCGGGTTGATCGAGTTCGGCGAATGACAGCACGATATAAGCGCCGACCGCGAGGCACCCTGAATAAATCAAATGGTCGAAGGGGAGTGTCAAGGTCTGCGGATAGTTCGCC
>CAWCJE010000006.1:0-349246 GCA_963795685.1 uncultured Gammaproteobacteria bacterium | reverse complement strand
AAGCCACCGACTCAGAGGTGATCTGCTCGGGGGTCATGAACAGGTGCGCGTCGTCCTGGGTGAATGCACGCACCCGCATCAGGCCATGCAGCGCGCCGGAGGGCTCGTAACGATGCACCTTGCCGAACTCTGCAAAGCGGATCGGCAGATCGCGATAGCTGCGGATCCCTTGCTTGAAGATCTGCACGTGTCCGGGGCAATTCATGGGCTTGATGGCGTACACGCGATCATCGGGGGTGCGCGTGGTGAACATGTTCTCGCCAAACTGTTCCCAGTGGCCCGAGGCCTCCCACAGGCTGCGCTCCATCAGTTCCGGTCCGTTCACTTCTTGAAAGCCGGCCGGCTCCTGCCGCTCGCGCATGTAGCTGATCAGCCGCTGGAAGGTGCGCCACCCCTTGGGATGCCAGAACACCGCTCCCGGGGCTTCCTCCTGCATGTGGAACAAATCCAGTTCACGGCCGATGCGGCGATGATCACGCTTCTCCGCTTCTTCGAGGCGATGCAGATAGGCGTCAAGCTGTTTCTGGTCCGGCCAGGCCGTCCCGTAAATGCGCTGCAACATCTCGTTGCGAGAGTCTCCGCGCCAGTAGGCCCCGGCCACCTTCATCAGTTTGAAGGCCTTGATCTTGCCGGTGGAAGGCACGTGAGGGCCGCGACACAGATCGACCCAGTCGCCCTGACCGTAGAGGCTGATGGCTTCGGCCGACGGGATGCCGGCGATGATCTCGGCCTTATAGTTTTCGCCGAGGCCGCGGAAATACTCGACCGCCGCATCACGCGACATCTCGCGCCGCGTCACTTGCTGATCGAGCTTGGACAATTCATGCATGCGCGCTTCGATGGCCGCGAGATCTTCGGTGGTGAACGGGCGCGAATACGCGAAGTCGTAAAAGAAACCGTCTTCGATGACCGGACCGATTGTCACCTGCGCCTGCGGGTGAAGTTGCTTGACGGCCTGCGCCAGCAGGTGGGCCGCGGAATGGCGGATGACTTCCAGACCCTCCGGGTCACGCTCGGTCACGATCGCCACTTTCGCGTCGCCGTCAATCAGGTAACTGGTATCGACCAGCCGGCCGTTGACCTTTCCGGCCAGCGCCGCGCGGGCGAGACCCGCGCCAATGCTCTGAGCCACCCCGGCGACCGTGATCGGGCCGTCAAAGGTTCGTTGGGCACCATCGGGCAGCGTGACAACCGGCACGGGATCTCCATAAAAAAATGGTAGGCGCGACTGGGATCGAACCAGCGACCACCACCATGTCAAGGTGATGCTCTACCACTGAGCTACGCGCCTGTCGCAGGGGGCCGAACGATACATTAAGGTCTCCGCGGCTGGCAAGCTAAAGCGCGGATTTGCCTACATATTTAGCGCTTTCGGAGCGACTGCACGTGGGGCACCGCGGAAGTCTGTCCGGTGGGCGGTGCGCCCCCGAGATCCAGTTCGAGCCGGCGTAGATCATCGATTTGATCCCGAACCGCGGCGGCCTGCTCGAACTCCAGATTATGGGCGTGCCGGTACATGATCTCTTCCAGGCGTTTGATTTCTCGCCCGGCCTCGGCCAGCGTGCGCGGCACAGCGACCGGCACCGGCCGGCCCGCCCCCTTCCCACGGCCGCCGGGGGACGGTGCGGCACGTGCGCCTTCCATGATGTCGGTCACCGGTTTGACGATGCTTTTGGGCTCGATCTGGTGCTCGAGGTTGAAGGCGTGTTGGCGTTCGCGCCGCCGCTGGGTTTCATCCATGGCCCGCTGCATCGAAGCGGTGATCCGATCCGCGTACAGGATGGCGCGTCCGTGCAGATTCCGGGCGGTGCGACCCATCGTCTGTATGAGCGATCCGGCCGACCGCAGGAACCCCTCCTTGTCGGCATCCAATATGGCGACCAGCGCCACTTCGGGCATGTCGAGTCCCTCGCGCAGCAGGTTGATCCCCACCAGCGCATCGAACTTGCCCAGCCGCAGATCGCGGATGATCTCGACGCGCTCGACGGTCTCGATGTCGGCGTGCAAGTAACGAACCCGGACTCCGTGTTCGTGCAGGTAATCGGTCAGGTCCTCGGCCATGCGCTTGGTCAGGGTCGTGATCAGTACCCGCTGCTGGGCGGCGACACACTGGTGGATTTCGGCGAGCACATCATCAATCTGGGTGCTTGCCGGGCGAACTTCCACTTGCGGGTCCAAGAGTCCGGTGGGACGCACCACCTGCTCGACCAGCTGGCCGCAGTGCGTGCTCTCATAAGGGCCGGGTGTTGCCGAGACGAAGATCATCTGCGGGGCCAGACGCTCCCACTCCTCGAACTTGAGCGGCCGGTTGTCGAGCGCCGAAGGGAGCCTGAAGCCGTACTCGACCAGGGTTTCCTTGCGCGAGCGATCGCCCTTGTACATCGCGCCGAGCTGCGGAATGGTCTGGTGGCTCTCATCCACGACCAGCAGGGCATTGGCGGGCAGGTAATCGAACAGGCACGGCGGTGGTTCGCCGGGTTCACGGCCCGACAGGTAGCGCGAGTAATTCTCAATACCCGGGCAGTAGCCGACTTCGCGGATCATTTCCAGGTCGAACTGTGTGCGTTGTTCGAGCCGCTGGGCCTCGACCAGCTTGTTGTTGGCGTAGAGCAGCTTCAATCGTGCGCTCAACTCCTCCCGGATCAGTTCTTGCGCATTCACCATGCGGTCACGGGGAGTCACATAATGGGTGCCGGGGTACACAGTGTAGCGCGGCACGCGCGCGATGACCTTGCCCAGCAGCGGGTCGAGCAATGAGAGATTTTCGATCGTGTCATCGAAGAGTTCGACCCGGACGGCATCGCGGGGCGATTCGGCGGGGAAAATATCGATGACATCCCCGCGCACCCGAAAGGTGCCTGGCTGCAGGTCGATATCGTTGCGCGTGTACTGCATCTCAGCGAGGCGACGCAGAAGCCGGCGCTGGTCGATGCGTTCACCGCGCACCAGGTGCAACACCATCGCCAGATACGCCTGCGGATCGCCCAACCCGTAGATGCACGAGACCGTGGCGACGATGATCGAATCGCTCCGCTCCAGCAAAGCCTTGGTGGCGGACAAGCGCATCTGTTCGATGTGCTCGTTGGTCGAGGCGTCCTTGGCGATGTAGGTATCGCTCGAGGGGACGTAGGCTTCGGGCTGGTAGTAATCGTAGTAAGAGACAAAGTATTCCACGGCATTGCGCGGGAAATACTCTCGCAGTTCCCCATAGAGCTGGGCGGCGAGTGTCTTGTTGTGTGCCATGACCAGGGTGGGTCGCTGCACCTGGGCGATCACATTGGCGATGGTGTAGGTTTTTCCTGAACCGGTGACGCCCAGCAGCGTTTGATGGGCCAGGCCGGACTCAAGACCCTCGGTCAGACGCTCGATCGCCTGCGGTTGATCGCCCGCGGGCGCGTAATTAGAAACAAGTTCGAAGAGTCGGGTTTCCATGGTTCGTAGTACTATAGCGTAGCTTCCCAGGCCGGTTTTTTGCTTGCGAGGATCATCGTGCCCCTAGCTGTTTCCAAGCGCGCTCTGCGCGTCAAACCCTCGGCCACCCTCGCGGTAACCGCCCTCGCTGCCCGGCTCAAGTCGGAAGGCAAAGACGTCATCGGGCTGGGAGCGGGCGAGCCAGACTTTGATACGCCCGCGCACATCAGCGCGGCGGGCGTGCAGGCGATCAATTCCGGATTTACCCGCTACACCAATGTCGACGGCATCCCGGAGCTCAAGGACGCCATCGTCGCGAAATTCCAGCGCGACAATGCCATCAAGTACGAGCGCAGTCAGATCCTGGTCTCATCTGGGGCCAAACAGACCATTTTCAACCTCTGCATGGCCTTGCTTGATCCGGGCGATGAAGTGGTCATTCCAGCGCCCTACTGGGTCTCCTACCCGGACATGGCTTTGCTGGCCGATGGCGTTCCGGTGACGCCCTACGCCGGTCCCGAACAGGACTACAAGATCACGCCCCAGCAGCTCGAGCAGGCGATCACGCCCAGGACGCGATTGTTCATCGTCAACAGTCCGAGCAACCCCACCGGCGCGGCGTACTCGGCCGCCGAGTGGCGCGCGCTAGGCGATGTGTTGCGCAGACACCCTCGCGTGGTCATTGGCACGGACGACATGTACGAGAAGATCTACTGGGGCCGTGAACCCTTTAGCAGCCTGTTGACCGTGGTTCCCGAGCTCTACGAGCGGACGGTCACTATCAATGGTTGCTCGAAGGCGTATGCGATGACCGGCTGGCGCATCGGCTACTGCGGGGGACCCAAGGAGATCGTCACTGCGATGTCGACCGTGCAAGGACAGTCCACTTCCAACGCCGCCAGCATGAGCCAGAAGGCAGCCATCGCGGCGCTGAATGGCGATCAGAGCTGTGTAGCGATGATGAATCGCGCCTTCAAGGAACGGCACGATTACATCGTGACCGCGCTAAACACATTGCCCGGAGTCTCGTGCCGCCCGGCCAGCGGCGCGTTCTACGCCTTTGCAGACGTCAGCCAGGCCATGGCGAATCTCAAACTCAAGGATGACAACGCGTTTGCCGAGCATTTGATCAATACCGTGGGGGTCGCCGTGGTTCCGGGCTCCGGGTTTGGGGCGCCCGGACACATGCGTTTGTCGTACGCTTGCAGCCGCGAAACCCTGGAAAAGGCCGTGGAGCGAATGCGCAAGGCGCTGGGCGGCTGAACGGTTTTAATTTCGCGACTGTCCTTGACGATATGGGGTCCAGCCCCGAGAATTCACGCCGTTTCCCCGGTAGCTCAGTTGGTAGAGCGTCGGACTGTTAATCCGTTGGTCGTTGGTTCGAGTCCAACCCGGGGAGCCAATACAACACACGCTGCCATCCGTCAAAGAACAGAATTCACCAAAATATTGCATAGTTCAGGCCCGATTAGCTCCGTGGGCCTCCGCTGGCGTCCGTTGTCATATCACCCTGTGCACAGGTCACTTTGTTGATGGATGGAGTCGACACAATTTGGAGCAAGAAGGCAGCGCCGGCTGGTCAATCTCACGCCGGCCGATCCTGCAATTGGCGTCGGGGACGGTCATGCGTTCTTGGCTGGACAAAGTATCTTCAATCGGTCATGAGCGTGATCTCCCGGGCCCGGCCGTACGCCGGCGCCTGGGATCGCAAAACATTCCTACTTCCTGATCATCGAGGAGTGTTCCGCGACGAGTTGCCACTTCCCGTCTAGCTTGACCCAGGTATCGGTGAAACGTCCTCGATTAACGATCGGCTTATTCTGGTAAGTAACCTTGGCGAGGAACGTGCCGGTGGCGATGGCCGTATCGCCGTAAACCGTGACTTGCAGATCAGAGAGTTCCTCATTGTTAAAAATGTACGTCTTCATATCGGTAAGAGTTGCCGCCTTACCGAGCAGTACCGTGCCATCCTGATCCGTTTGCACGTATTTGTCGGCGAGGAATGACCCGTACAACTCCACGTTATTCGTCTGAAGTGCCTTGGTCATCTCATTTTCAGCCGCGAACACGGCTTGTTCCGCCGTGCCGGACTCGGCGGCGTCCGTTACTGCGCCGGACAGCATCACCACGCCGGTTAGCAAACCCCTAATTACATTTCTTGTATTCATCTGGATGCCGTCCACCTTAATTAATAGGAATGCATGTATAGCGCGATGTCACACGTGCCATCAAGCAACCAAAAGATCGCCTTGCGTTCTTCAATTCTGATACTTGCGTTGTGGGCGATTGGAATTCTCGCCGGAGCTGGGTCTGATGCTGCTCACTGGCCAAGCCCCTCGGCGGTAAGCGCTGCATTTCATCCGGCCGATCCGCCCGTGTTATTTCAAGGTGAAGGCGGCATGGTTCCCTATTTGGCCACCCCCGTCGTCGACAAAGGCCGGGTGGAGTTACCCTCCGGAGGGGGTGCGATCACCCAGGGGTAATCTCTCTCGCTTTGGCGCGTAAACGTCGTGTTCTCGACCACGCGCAAGCTCCCTGCTCTCCCCTCGCCTTCCTGTCTGCCGTACCCCGCGCCTCAGTCGTTCGTGGGCCACCCTGGGCTAGTGGCTGGCCCCGCTTGGGGGTATCCGTTGGGGTATGGTGTCCGGGGCGTCGCAATACTTGACTGGAAAGTGCGGCTAAAATGCCATGACTTCGAGTCCAACCCGGAAGCCAATCCAAACACAGCCTTAGATACCCGAACGGTCTCGCTGCAAACGACTTTAGGGACTAAAATTTCCAAAATTCTTTTGCTTCTCGCCGGAGCGGCTTCTACATCCGCTGGTGACCTAAATAGACTCGCCGAATGTTGGAACGCAATTGCGCACAAGGATGATCCGATGAACACGGCGCCGCGCCTTGCGCTTTTGAGCCCATTGTTAGTGTTGGCGACTTTGATCTGCCCTGCTAACGACATTCGCGCTCGGGCCGATACACCCACTATTACCGTTGGGCAGGCGATTGTCGTGCAAAACCTTTACTACGCTCTGCCTGGCAAGGCCGAAGAAGTCTATCACTGGCGATTGCATGCCAGCGAAGTTCGAGCACGCCTCGGCCTGGCCGTGGGTCGCGTGCTGAGACGTACACCGGCATCGCCCGACGAGCCCGAGGATGCCGACTTACCCGACGTTGTATGGGAATGCGAGTACCCGAACGCTGAAGCGCGCGCGGCCGACGTTGCCCGACTCGATGCAAGTGGAGAGTTCGATCTGGTCGAAGCGCACATGCAAACGCTAATTCGCCAGTTCCGCCGGGCGGTGTTCATGGTTGCTCCATGAGGTTGATCGTTTCTGCGTATCGGCACTGAATGCGAAACACGCTATCTAAAATAAATAAGCAGTGGAACTTCAAATATGGGCAATTACGTTTCCAAGACTATCGGGCCTGGCGAGGCCGTACGCTATGTAGCTAGAGTCTCGCTTTGGAACTTCAGCGCCTATTTCCTGGGCGGTGGGTTGATGATCGCGCTTTTGGCGTCAGCAATCGCCGCTCTAGCGAAGTCGTCTCTGGGACCGGGGGCCACGACGGGCGCGCACTACGGCATTTTATTCTTAGTCTTGATTGTGGTCGTTCTATTTATTTGGCCCCTCATTGCACGATGGTCTACGGAGCTGGCCATAACCGACAAACGACTGATTGCAAAGTACGGATTGTTGTCCACTCATTCAATTGAAATTCGCTTTGACAAAATCGAGACGGTTCGTGTCACGCAGGGGCTTATCGGTAAGATTTTCAACTACGGGGACATCGTAGTGACTGGAACGGGGTCCACATTCGATCCGATTCGGAGCATCGCAAATCCTCTGGCATTCCGATTGGCCCTGAATCAAGCGATGGAGGCGAATGACTCAGGTCGGGCTAGGTATCGCGAGAGTAATTCTGGAACGACAACGACCTGATCTTCAGTCACCGAGCCGACTTGCGGGAAGTATCCGCTTTGTTGTGAATGGCACCCGACACATCGCTAGGCCTCAAGCGGAAGGTTAGCGCGGAAGCGACTGCCAGTGTGCCGCGGCTTATGAATACCCAAAGCGGGCTGTGAGCCACCTGCGCCGCATTGCGGCTAAGCCGGTCAGGAAGGATCACGACCGCGACAACACTTAGAAATCGCTGGGAGGATTGGACTCCCGCTGATATCGTTCCAAGCGTCGCAAGCGGAATGCGGCAAACCAAGGGTTTAATCTAAGCAGGAGCAATGCACGTGAACGCCATGACATGCGGTGAGGCCCTGACGAAACTTCTCTCGGCCTATCAAGTAGACACCGTATTTGGCATGGCCGGGACCATGACGCTTGATTTATATCGTGGGATAGCCGTGGCGGGGATGCGCCACGTGCAATGTCGCAACGAGCAAGGGGCGAGCCTTATGGCTGACGGGTACGCGCGCGTAACCGGAAGGCCCGGCGTTTGCACCATCATCGCAGGCCCTGGCGTCACCAATGCGGCAACAGGCATCGCACAGGCGTATTGCGATTCGCAGCCGATGCTGGTGCTGTCCGGAGCGTGCGCAACACGCACCCAGGGCAAAGGGTGGGGAGCAATCCACGAGCTCGCCGACCAGGCCGCGGTCACGGCCGGGTTCACAGCCTTCAGCCACATGGTCCGTTATCCGGAGGAGCTGCCGGAAATGATTGCTCGCGCGTACGCGATATTCCGCGGCAGTCGGCCTCGCCCGGTTCATCTCTCCCTTCCGCGGGACGTCCTGCCGGAAACAGTAGAGGAAGATTGGAAGCCCCGGCGTGCGCCTTCCTTGCCGATGCCTGACCCGGCGGCAATCGAAGAGGCCGCGGATCGCCTCGCTCTCGCCAAACGCCCGTTGATTCTCGTCGGCGGAGGTGCGGTCGGCTCCCGCACAGCACTGACCGCGATCGCCGAGCGTATCGGAGCTCCGGTTCTGTCGACCAACGCTGGCAAAGGGATTCTCCCCGAATCTCATCCTTTATCTCTGGGTGCCTCGATCGTACGCAAGGCGAGTCAGGAAGCCTTGGCGGAAGCGGATGTGGTGCTGGTGGTGGGATCGGAAATCTCTGCAGGCGACAGTTTTGTTCCGACGCTCGATATTTCAGGCGACGTGATTCGTATTGACATCGATCCCACGGAATTGACATCGGTGTATTCGGCCGCGGTACCTATTCAAGGCGATGCCCGTGCCGCGCTGACCGCCTTGGCGGCGGGGCTGGCCGTCCGTAAGCCTGTCTCGAAGCGACCAGATGGTGACACTCGGGTCCGTGAAATCCTTGCGCGTAGCCTGGAAGCGATGACCGACGTCGAGAAACTTCACAGGCGGGTATGGAATATCTTGCGTTCCGTACTTCCCGCCGACGCGGTAGTAATGGGCGACGCCTCGCAACTTGTGTATTCAGGTAGTTTTGCTATGCCCATGGAGGTTGAGCGCTGCTGGTATTACTCGGGCACCTATTGTTCCTTGGGCGTCGCCCTGCCGATGGCCATTGGCGCAAAGATCGGGGCGCCGGATCGGCCGGTGATCGCCGTCGCGGGCGATGGCGGAATAATGTTCACGATCAACGAACTGGCCACGGCGGTGGAAGAACGACTCGCGCTTCCGGTCATCGTATGGAACAACGAGGCACTCAAGGAGATCGTGGATCAGATGGACCGGCGGGAGATCCCGCGCATCGGGGTGGAACCCAAGAGTCCAGATTTTATGCGCCTGGCGGAGGGCTTCGGCTGTTATGGGGTCCGCGCCGCAAGCGCCGAACACCTAGCGCAAACCGTGCGCGACGCACTTCTGGCGGATCGTCCGACAGTGATCGAAGTCCGTCAGGATAGCCCGTGGCTCAGTCCGGATGCAGCGCGCGGGGGCGGCGCACAAGGTTCTGATCGTTGATCTCATCGCGAGGCCGGTACGGTGCTTCCAGAAAAGCTCGCTCTGCGGTGCTGAGCCGAAGCCCCAACGCCTCGGCAGCGATCTCCAGGTGTGCTGCCTTGGCGGCACCGACGATCGGAATGTTGCGATGCGCGCTGCCTGCGACCCAGGCCAATGCGACGTGCGCCCGGCTGACCCCGTGGCGCGCCGCGACCTCACGCACGCGGCGCGCGATCTCAGTGTCGATTTCGTCGCCGTAGAATTCTTGGTAGAGGTCGTGAGCCGTGCGCGCAGTGCCGGCATCGCGCGCCAGGAAACCGCGCGCGAGCGGACTAAAGGTCGTGATCGCGATCCCCTGATCTCGGCAATAAGGGAACATTTCCCGTTCCTCCTCGCGATATAGCAAATTGTACTGGCACTGCATATTGATGAATGGCGTCCAGCCGTTTATCGCTGCTACGTGATTCATCTTTGCGAACTGCCAGGCATACATCGTGGAGGCGCCGAGATAACGTACCTTGCCGGCACGAACTGTATCGTGCAGCGCTTCCATCGTCTCCTCGACGGGGGTGTCCACATCGAAAGCATGAATTACGTACAGGTCAACGTAGTCTGTGCCCATCCGCGCCAGGGAGCGGTCGATGGACGCGGCGATATGCTCGCGAGACAGACCGCGATCGCTGGGGTCCTCGCTCATCGGGTAATACACCTTGGTCGCCAGCACCAGGCCCTCTCGGGCGCTCATTTTGAGCAGGTTTTTCCCGACAACCTCCTCATTGCGGCCGATGGAATACCAGTCCGCCATATCGAAAAAGTTCACGCCGAGATCAAGAGCACGCCTCAAGATCGGGACCGACTCCTTCTCATCGAGCACCCAGCCCTTCCAGGCGGAACTGCCCATCGACATCGTGCCAAGGCACAATGGCGATACCTTGAGGTCCGACCGCCCGAACTGAATGTTTTCCATGCGAGATCCATTTTTCCGCGAGCCTTCAAAAGCCGCGGCGATTCTGCAAACCGGCCGCGGCCTGGCGGCTGGCTGGACATCAAGCATAGCCGATCTGTTTGATCAGGCCGTTACAGACGCGGATTGGGATGGTGGCTTGGCCTGTCGATATAATGAGCCAAATCTGGTTGGAGACGAGTCCGTGAGCGCGATTGTCGGTGTTCGAAAATCTCAGGCCGGCACTATGGCGTTGCTGCGCCGAGCGTTGTGCGGCGTGCTGCTGACGTTGTTTTGGATTGCCGATGGCGCTCACGCGGGATCGGCCGACGCGATCGACCCGGATGCGCACTACCCGGAGGGACCATCCTGGCGTGATGGGCAGCTCTATTACGTTGAGTATTCTGCAGGCAATATAAAGCGTTGGGACGGCACTCAGGCGAAGATTCTCTGGCATCGCGACGGCTGTGGCCCTAGCGGACTGATTAACTTTCGCGACCACTGGCTGGTCGCATGTTACGACGACAACTCAATTGTCGAAATCGATGAGGCCGGCAAGCAGATTCGAGTGAGCCGTGTGGACAGTCGAGGCAAGTCTTTTGCCGGTCCGAATGATTTTGCCTCTGACGGTAACGGCGGGATTTATTTCTCTGCATCGGGCGTTTACGACATCAAGGCGCCGGTCAGCGGTGCCGTTTTGCACATTGCCGCAGACGGCAAAGTAATCACCGAAGTCGCCAACACCTTGCACTACCCGAACGGGCTCACACTCTCGCAGGACCGCGGGCATCTGCTGGTCGCGGAAATGCTCGCGGCACGGATTCTGTCCTTTCCGATCGCGAGCGACGGCACGCTTGGCTCCAGAAGCGTGTGGGCGCGGATGCGGGATCTGGCGACTCCGACCCCTTCGGAGGACGCATACAACGGCCCGGACGGCCTGAAGCTCGGACCCGACGGCAATTACTACATTGCTCAAAATGGTTCCGGCCGCGTCCTCGTCGTGGGCGAGGACAAAAAGCTAGTTCGTACGATCGACGTTCCTACTCCATTCGTCACGAATATGGCATTCGGCGCGGCGGGATCGGGAACCGTCTTCGTCACCGGCGTCTTCGATGAGTGGAAATCTCCCTACGCTGGGCAGGTGTATCGCTGGCAGCCTTGAACGGGTGCTACACGCGCCAGCGCCGTTGCTCACTTTCTGGCAGATCGTAACTCGACAGCAGTGCAGTGAGCCGCTGAGCCTCGATTCCGGCCTCGACGTCTGTGCGCACGATGTGGCGTGGCGGCAGCGGCACGTTGCGGTGTCGAAGCAGCGGGGCAAGACGGCGCCAATGCAGCCCGCTCCCCTGCTCCCCGTGCACGCCAATGGCGACCACCGCATAGCCGTGATGGCGATATTCCTGCAATTGATCGGCGATCACGGCAAGAAGCAACCGATGCTCGCCGGCCGGAGGCAGCTGCAGCACGCCATAACCGTTCGATTCCAGCACGGCAAGAATGTCCGGTAGCACGGTGCGGAGTCGCGGTGGTGGATTGACAAGTACGTCGGGCACCAGCGCCATGCGCCAGCCGCGTGCGTCGCGAGTCACCGCGGACTCGTGCCGTCGCCGCTCGGGGGCGCAGGGGTGTCGTGTTCGTCCAGGAACTGCTCCAGATCGCGGCGTGAACCCATCTCGTCAAAGCGCCCCATGTCCAGTGCCCAACCCGTGGCTGGGACAGGAGGCAGGTCGCGACGTGCCAGCTCGGCCTCCAATTCCTCGATCCAGATACCTCGGCGGGGCACGATTTCCCAGTCATCTTCAGGTCGGTTGGGCCGACCGCCCCAATCGGGCTTGCTGGATGTGAAACGCACGCCCGTCGAAGGGCTGCCGTCCAGCCCGATCAAGATCACTTCGTCGCCCTGACGCAGGTGACGTTCGATCATTGGGGCGATTGCTTGAGCCAGGCGTCGGCAGTGAGATCGGTACGCCGGAGTATCATATTGCTCGTAGACGGCCCACCACCGTCGCACGCCTGCGAAGGATAACTCCGGGCACGGCAGCTGCAGCAGCTCATACCCCCGAGCCCGCAGGACCTCGACCACCGGACTGACCACGCCCGGGTAGCGAGCGCCCTCGCATACCTTCGCATTCTGGTTCAACAGACAGTTGGCAATCAGCGCTACCTTGCGCGGGGAATTTTGCAAGGGCAGATTCGCTCCGTGTTTCAGCGAGGAGGCGATGTGTTCGTCGCGGCGGGCGGTGGATTGTGCTCAATCCAATGGCGCGCAATGCGCTCGCGGCTGCAGAACCAAACATTAGCGTGACTGTTCATATGGTCGAGTAATCTCACCAGGGCCCCGATGCGTCCTGGGCGGCCAATAATGCGGCCATGCAGGCCCACGCTCATCATCCGCGGCCGGCCCTCGCAGCCCGAGCGATACAACCAATCGAAGGCATCTCGGCAATAGCTGAAAAAATCCTCGCCCGTCGCGAAATCCCCGCCTCGCTGCAACCGGCTGTCATTGGTATCGAAGCTGTAAGGAACAATAAGATGGTCCGCTCCGCCGACTCGCGTCCACCAGGGCAGATCGTCGTTGTAGGCATCGCTGTCGTAGAGAAAACCTCCATTTTCAACGACAAGTCGGCGCGTGTTAGGCCCGGGCCGGCCGGTATACCATCCCACGGGCCGGCGGCCGATGAGTCGCGTGATGACCTCGACATTGTGCTGGATGTCGACGCGCTCGACCGCTTCCGGGATGTTTTGGTAGTCAATCCAACGTTGCCCGTGGCAGGCGACTTCAAGCCCACTCGCGGCGATCTCCGCGGCGAGCTCGGGATTGCGCTCAAGCGCCATCCCAACGGCGTACACGGTGGCGTCAATCCGACGCTCGCGGATCACTCGCATGATTTCCCAAAAACCCACGCGGCTGCCGTATTCGAATAGTGACTCGACGTTCAGGTTGCGGGCATTTGCCAACGGGTCGGCGCCGATGTCGGTGAGTACGGATTCGGAATGACTGTCACCGTGCAAAATGCACGACTCACCGCCCTCCTCGTAATTCAGGACGATCGAGACCGCAATGCGAGCACTCGCGGGCCAGCGCGGGTCGGGCGGGTGCGGGCCGTACCCTTGGAGATCGCGAGGATAGAGGTTCGAAGTACTCATGCGCGCCGCTGCGCCTCGATCCAATCCATATACGCGTGCAGCGCCTCGCGTACCGGGCGAGGCTGCCAGCCGGTTTCCGTTGCGATGCGGGAAATATCGTAAGCCCCCCACATGCCATCGCGCAGGCTGGGGTCTTGCAGTATGTCGGCCTCGGAGTCCGCAGTGACCGTCGCGTGAAACCCGGGGACCTTCTCCGCAGCCCATTCCACCAGTTCGCCGATTGACGTAGTGGCGCCCTGTGCGATGTTGTAGGTGCTGTAGCGTAGCGCCGGCGCGTGCAGTAATGCGACGATCGCACGCGCCACGTCCTCGGCATGCACGTAGTCGCCGACCGCGCTGAGTGTGTTCACACGCACCTGCTTCACGCCTTCCATCGCCATATGCGCGATGCGATTGGGGACATGGCGATGATTGCGGCTGGCCGTCACTCGATCCATGGTTCCGTACACCGAAGAAAGCCGGACCGAGGCCGTCTTGATGCCGAACAGATCACCATACCGCTCGGTGATCAGCTCGGAGGCCAGCTTAGAGATACCGTAGAGCCGGCGCGGCATGACGTAGCCGTCCTCTGGCAAGGGCTCTCCGGGACGATCGGGCCCGTGATGTTTGTACACCGCGCCGGAGCTGACGTAGATGAACCTCGGTGGGCGGCTGAGGCTGCGCGCCCAGTCGAGAGCGGCCACGGTCCCCATGACGTTAACGTCGATAATCCGGCCCGGACTTTCCGCCTCAGGTTCGGCGCGCGCTTCGGCCGCAGAGCCTCGAGATATGGGCGTGACGGTGGCGCCGTGAACGACATGATCAATGTCCTCCCCTCGCAGCACGTCGCGCCATTGCTGGGGCTGAGTGATGTCGGCAGTCAGCGCCCTCATCCGATCTTTGAACGGAGCGAAGTAACGCTGCGCGGCGGCGTCCAAAGGCGCCGCGTCAAGGACCACCAAACGCTCGCCAGGATCGGCCTCGAGCCAATGGCGTCCCACCACGCTCATGACGAACCCTGCCGCGCCTGTGACGAGTAGAGTCACGGTACTGGAAAGTCCATCAGCAACCCCAGCAGGGCTTGCGCCCCAGTGGCGAAGTCTTCCAGCGCCATGGCCTCATCGGGATTGTGACTGCCGTTCTCATTGCGCACGAAGATCATACCCGTTGGAATTCCCACTTTTGCAAATACCGCCGCGTCATGGCCGGCGCCGCTTGGCATTTCGTAGGGCTGTCGGAGCTGTGCACGCAATCCGGTGCGGAGCCGTTCGTCCATGACGGCCGGCGGCGAATCACTGGTGGCACCCAGATCGAAGGTGACGCGATAGGCTGCGCCGATGCGGGCGGCAGCGCAGCGCGCTTCGTGAGCGAAGTCATCCATGATCTCCTGGGATATGCTGCGAATATCGATGACGAAATGCGTTTCGCCGGCAATTTTACTCGGCGCGTGAAAGGCGGGGTCGGTATACAGCTCGCCGCTTGTGACCGTAAGGTCAGCACCCTGTTGCTCGTACTGCAGCCATTGAACTTCCAGGTGATGCAACAAGGCCACTGTCGCGGCGACCGCATCGTGCCGGTGTGGTCGGTCGACGGCGCCCGAATGTGCGTACTGACCGATGCAGCGCGCATTGCGAAAGCGCTTGCAACCGCGGATGCCGGTAACAACGGCGGCCGGCAAGCGCTTCGCCACCAGGGTCGGACCCTGTTCGATGTGCAACTCAAGGTAGGCGCGGACGCGAGCGGGATCCAGCAGCGCCCGTCGTTCACGAATCGGCAGTGGATCGAAGCCACGCTCCAGAAGCGTTGCCTCTAAGCTCCGTCCATTGTCCGAGCGGGTGACCGCGAGGCAGGCCGGATCCAACAGCCCAAAGGCGCCGCTGCTGCCCAGATAAGACACATTGAACCAAGAAGACTCCTCGGCACGGATGCCCATCACCGTGACATCGCTATCAAGCTGTGTGCCGCCACTCTTAAGCGCAGCGACAACGCACGCTCCTGCAACAACTCCAGCCGCGCCATCGTAGTTACCACTTTGAGGGCAGCTGTCGAGATGGGATCCGACGATGATGCGCGGAAGCTCCCTATCGCGCCCTGGAAGAGTCATCATCAGGTTGCCGATGGCATCGACGGAGATTTCGAGGCCCAATTTCTGGGCCGCCGAACGCATTATATCGTGTGCGGCTTGTTCCCCGTCACCGTAGCTGTCGCGCACGATGCCGCGCCCGCGCCTGGTGGCACGATCGAGGGTATCGAAAAGCGTCGCTGCGAGCTTAATATCAGGGTGCATCGGTTCGGTCGGCCCCACATTGCCGTATTGTAACCGTCGCCGAAACGGGGGATCAAAGCAATGTCCAGTTTGCTCGCCGACAAGGTCGCCATTGTCACCGGTGCCAGCTCCGGAATCGGTCGCGCGATTGCCGCGAGTTTCGCGGCCGAAGGCGCCACTGTAGTCATCGCTGACGTCGTAGAGGAGCCACTGGAAGGCGGCGATTCAACACTGGAGCTGATCCGAAAGTCCGGCGCGACGGCAGTGTTTGAGAGAACCGATGTCAGCCGATGGGACGACATCGACCGATTGATCGGTGCGACCGTGGGACGCCACGGCCGTCTCGATGTGATGGTGAACAATGCGGCGATCTATTCGGGTACACCGTTAATTGATACCACCCCCGCACAATGGGAACAGGTGATGGGCGTCAATTTGACGGGGATGTTTTACGGTTGCAAACGCGCGGTCCAGCAGATGCTGACTCAGGAGCCGCGCAATGAAGTCAGGGGGCGACTCGTCAATCTGGGATCACAACAGGGCATCGTGACCTCTCCTCACGATACGCCCTACGGAGTAAGCAAGGCGGGAGCCATCTACCTTACCAAGCAGATCGCCGTGGATTATGCGCAAGACCTGATCGTCTGCAACTGCATCTCGCCCGGAAAGATTGTCACCGGGCAGCCGGGATCGCCTTCGGACCCGGCGCGCCTCCAGAACGCCCAGATGCGTACCCCCTGGCCGCGTCTGGGCCGGCCTCAGGACATTGCCAATGCCGCCGTGTTCCTCGCGAGCGATTACGCCACCTACATCACCGGTTCCAACCTCGTGGTCGATGGTGGCTGGCTTGCGAGATAGAGCTTGACCGTCAGCGATTGGGTATCGAGTAAATCTTGCCGTGATAGGGGGGCTTGTCGAACTGATCCAGGGCGGTCACGTACAAGGTCTTTTCATCCGGGCTGAACGCGAAATTGGGTACCTGGATGGAGGGCAGCGTCAATTTTCGAAGTAATTTGCCCTTGGCGTCGACGACAAAAATAACGCCGGCGTAAGGCACGTGGTACTCGCGCGCACTTTGGCCCAGATAGATATCGCCGTGCGAGTCGATTTTCACTCCGTCGGGCCAGATATGCACCGCGTGATGCGCCAGATCATCAAGGTTGACAACGATTCGTCGGTCCGAAAGCGATCCGGCCGGTCCGATTTTGAATTTCAGTAATCGATTCTCGTCAGTCTCGACCACATACAGGATGCTCCCATCTTTGGACACTGCCAGCCCGTTGGCGTTGTGTATGTCGTCTGCCCTCAGACTGATGGTTCCATCCGGTGCGATGTAGAAGACCTTGCCGTCGATGGCGTCCCCATGACTTCCTGAGGTGCTGAAGTAGATGCCACCGCGACTGTCGGGTGCGAGATCGTTAGGCCCCACAAACGGGCGGCCGTCCTTGTCATGTGCATAGGGCCGGAGCGACTTGCCATCGGCCGCGATTCGCCCGATCGTTCCATTGTCGTAACAGGTAGTAAGAAACTCACCGCGGGCCGTCGGCACGACGGCGGACTGCCCGCACCCCTTTTCAGACGAAAACACGGCGTTCTTTTTTCCATCCCACAGCATCACCGCGTTGCGGCCGTACTCAACGTAGTACAGCTTGTCCCGATACCAGATGGGGCCTTCGGGGTAGTACGCGTCAGCGTTGAGCACCTGAACGCCGCTATCGGCGATACAGGGCAGGCTGGGCAGGAAGGCGATAAGGAAACCGAATATGGCCAGCCGGAAGGCACTGCGCGGGCGCATTAGGCCGCAATTCCAGATGGGCGGCCATTCATGACAACATAGCCGGTGGCGCGCTCCTGGTCGGCGACAATGGTCTTACTGGCCATCAGAAAATGATACACGGCCCACAGGGCGGTCGGAGCAAGCACCAGCAATGCCATGCGCAGCGACCGGGCGTCGGCCCCACCGCTCCCGGCGAACCAGTCGCTTAGAAATCCGACGCCTTGAGGCGCGATGATCAGATTGAACACGTTGCCGACCACAAGCGACCACGCCGTGAACATCGCGCGCATGCGCGGAGGAGCCAGGTTTTGCATCAAGCCCATGGCAGGGCCAATGTAGAAATAAATGGCCGGAATGAACAGCCAGAACATGAACTTTGCCAGCCACAGGGAATGCGTCCAATAGGCCAGGAACGAGGGAATGGCGGCCAGCCCCACTCCAAGCGCCAGCAACCAGACCACGCGTCTAGGATCAGCCATCGCAGGTCGCGATAGGATCCACGCAGTACCCGCCGTGCCGATAATGCCGCCCACCAAATGAATGTTCCCAGTGACCGCCCCCGCTTCGCCGACGTTCAGGCCGTAGGTGCGCATCAAAAACGCGGGAGTGAACCAGATCAGTCCCCATCCCCACAGCGCACACACGCCGGTGCCCATGACGACATGGAATGCGGCTCTCTGGCGCCATAGGAATCGGAGTGACTCCATTAACGATGGGGCGTCACTGGTGGTAACCGCATCGAGGCGACCTCGCTGCGGCTCGCGAATGGTCATGTAAATGAGAGTCCCCATGATTATTCCGGGGATGCCCAGCGCAAGAAATGCCGCGCGCCATCCGTAGGCGTTGGCAATGGCTCCGGCAACATTTGCCCCAAGCCAGGCGCCAATCGGCGCCCCCAAGGCGAAAACGCCCAAGGCCATCGGCCGTCGATCCGCAGGAAAGTAATCCGCAATAATGGAATTCGCCGGCGGCGTGCCACCCGCTTCGCCTACGCCGACACCGATCCGCCCTGCGAGGAAATGCCAGTAATTGCGCGCCAGCCCGCACGCCGCAGTGAAGGCGGACCAGGCGATGAGTGAGGCTACAAGTATGTTGCGGCGGTTACGACGGTCGGCAAGCCACGACATGGGAATGCCAAAGGAGACGTAGAACAGGCCCAGCGGGACGCCGGTAAGAAAACCGACGCCTCCATCGGAGAGCTTCAATTCCAGCCGGATGGGCTCAAGGACCGTGGAGACTACATAGCGGTCAGCGATGTTGACCGCGTACACGAGACACATGACGATAACGACGTACCAGCGCTCGGTGAGGGACGCGGCTTGAGACTGAGGAGTATCACTCATGATGGATTCAATGTTTGGCTCTCCCGCACCCACGGTGGCGCCCACATTTCGCGACACTACAATGTTTAACGGCTTTGCGCGACATCAACCCACTGCTTGCCGCCAGCGAGTCGGACGGTGGGCCACTTGCCTGATTTTCCTACGCGCACTCGCTGTTGAATCCGAATGTGTCCCTAGACTATAGTCAAACAGGGACGACCGTCCGTATTTCCGGGCGGCGATACTAAGAATATTGGGGTACCACGTATGGCGCGCAAGCTGAGCAAGAAATACCTGCGTGTGCGTCCTGCACTGCCGGCGCGTTCGAAAATAAGTTGCGCCATTGCGACCATTCTTGGCGGAGCGTCGTCTGCTCATTTCGTAACGGCGAATGCGGCGGATGCCAGTACGAGCACGGATCGAATTGAAGAGGTTATCGTCACAGCCCAGCGGCGCACGGAGAACGTCCAAAACGTGCCGATCGCAATCCAGGCTCTTACCTCCGAGACCCTGACGCAACTGAATGTGGCAACGCTGGATGATTTCGTCCGCTATCTGCCCAACGTCACCGCGCCCTCTTCCGGACCTGGCATGTCCCAAGTCTTTATGAGGGGCCTCAGCGTTGGGAGCGATGGCGTCCAGTCGGGCGGCTCGATCAGTGGCTTTCCGAATGTGGCGATTTACCTTGACGACCAATCCGGTCAGCTGCCGAGCCGGAACCTCGATGTGTACACGGCCGATCTGGAGCGTGTGGAAGTTCTTGAGGGCCCGCAAGGCACCTTGTTTGGCGCCGGTGCGCAGGCCGGCGCAGTTCGTTATATCACCAACAAGCCCAAACTCGGCGTGATGGAGGGCAATGCCACGGTGGGCTATGAGGACACCTCCGGGGGCGATTCCAGCTACAACATCACCGCGGTCTTCAACATGCCCTTGGTGGAAAACGTCTTTGCGGTCCGGGCCGTGGTCTACAACGACCACCGCGGCGGCTACATCGATAACGTCCCGGCCACCTTTACCCGAAAAGACAGCGACCTGGGCATTCATTACGCGAATTACGCCACGGCCTGCGACGACAACAGCGCACCGTCACAGGGCGCATGCCTGACGGGCAGCCCTTCGGCCTTTGGGGTACCTCCGGGTACGGCGGCCATCAACAATCATGCGATTGCGAAGAAGGCGATCAATCCGGTGACTTACCAGGGCATTCGTGCCTCGGCCTTGTGGGATGTCAACGAACAGTGGAACGTCCTGCTCGCGCAGTCGTATCAGGACATGCATGCGCAGGGCGTCTTCTATCAGATGCCGAACAGTTCGGACGGTGAGCCGCTGCCCAGACAGTCGGTGACGCTGTTCAACGATTCGTTCAACATCGACAGGTTTGAGAATACGGCCCTGACTATCAATGGCCGCTTCGGAGATCTGCGGGCGGTGTACACCGGTTCCTATCTGGTTCGCAACGTGAGCCAGGTTCAGGATTACTCCAATTATTCACGGGGCCTCTACGCCGACTATTATCAATGTCATGGCGCTGAACCGACGAACGGGCTTGCCTCGACCTGCTATTCACCGAGCGCGACCTGGAACGAAACGGAACGCAATACCCATCAAAGTCATGAGGCAAGACTCAGTACCCCTGACGATTGGCGCCTGCGCGGCATAGTCGGCGCATTTTGGGAAAATCTTGTCATCGAGGATCAGCTCAACTGGCAATACAAGACCCTTCCCCCCTGCACCGTCACCGTAACCGTCGGATGCCTCACCAACGTGGCGCCGCTTCCAGATGCGACTACGAGCGATCCTTCGACGCGAAATGACCATGTGGCATTCTTTAACGACATCACCCGCGGTTACACGCAGCGCGCATTTTTTGCGTCGGCCGACTTCGACCTGATTCCGCACGTCCTGACTCTCACGGCCGGCACGCGCTACTACCATTTCGACAACACCGAGCGGGGCGCCTTTACGGGCAGTTTCGGCTGCTACGAGGCAGGCCCGGGCCCATGCTACGCGTCTGCAAATAACATCGACGATGCGCATCTGCACACGACCTACCAGGGATTTAAGAGCCGGGCTAATTTGACCTGGCACATCCTGCCGGACGCGCTCGCCTATTTCACGTGGTCGCAGGGTTTCCGCCCGGGTGGATTTAACCGCTTTACCGCCTGTTACGTTCCAGACACCGCCACCGGCATCAACCAATACTGCTCACCGTACGCGTTCGCTTCGGACAACTTGACCAACCTCGAGTTGGGCTGGAAAACGGAGTTCTTCAATCACCGGCTGCAGTGGAATGGTGCTCTCTATCAGGAGAACTGGGACAACGTGCAGATCAATCTGTTCAATCCCGGCGTTCTTGGCAACATTGGCTTTGGGACCAACGGCCCCTCGTATCGCGTTCGCGGTTTGGAGACCTCCTTTATCGCAGTTTTGGCGACTGGCCTGACGGCGCAAGGGGGCATTTCCTGGAACAGCAGCGAACAAACCAATTCGCCCTACCTGATCGCAAATAATCCCGAACTTTTAAACGATCCGAGCACCAAGGCGTTGTACGGACAGCCGATTACGAGCATCAAGAATCCGTACGGCGCGCTCGGCAGTCCTTCCGCGAATTCACCACCGCTTCAGTGGAATGTTCGGTTGCGTTATGAATGGTCCATGGAATCGTTCAGAGCCTTCTTGCAGGGGGGCGCCACGTACACGGCGCATTCCTATACCCAATCGGGCGTCAATCCGGCGCTGTCCACCAATGGCAGTGTCAGCACGACATTGATCAGGTTCGAGAATCCGGATTATTCGCTGTACGATGCGTCTGCGGGCGTGTCCAGGGACGCTTGGTCGGCGGAGTTCTACGCTCAGAACCTGACCAACGTCAACGCCGCCGTTTTCACCTCGACCACGCAGTTCATTCCGGCGCAGAATATTACACGTCCGCGAGTCTTGGGTGTCAGGTTCGGCTATAAATTCTAGACATGGGATGGAGCGACTGAGCCTGACCTAAGAGTCAGGCGGCTAGGCTCCGGAATTTCGATAGGCCCCTAGGGCGTCACCCAGCTGGTCCTTCAGTGGTCCAAGCCATGGCTCGAAATTCTTCCACTGCTCAAGTCCCTCCCGGAATATCGGTCGGCGGACTTGTTCGGAGCTCGCGGTGCTGACGCTGCGCGCGGTCTTGTGGAATTCGAAGCACTGCGCCTCGAAAGGCAGTTCGCAGAATTCGAGAATGCGCTTGACGCTACCTTGCAGGTCGTCAACTACATCTTCGTAATGCACCCTCATTATCCAGCCCGGTAGCGCCTCTTCCCAATGTCGCATGAGCTCCAGATACGTTCGGTAGTAGCGAGCAATATCCTCGATGCTGTACGTGAACTCCTGTCCGGAGGCGAACAACTGCTTCAAATTGCTGAAACAGCATGCCATGGGTTCGCGCCGCACATCGATGACCTTCGCGTGCGGCAACATCAGGTGAATCAGCCCCAGGTGACGAAAATTATTTGGCATTTTGTCAATAAAACGCGGCTTGTCGGTTCGGTAGGCGCGCGTGCCATGCAGGTATTTTTCGCCAAGACGACGAAACTCATCCGGTGGCATTTCCGCCAGCACCCCTGGGTAGAGGGGGTTCGATAAATCGGCGTCTCGACCATGGAGTTCGGTGGCGATTCGGATGACGATGGGCAGTTCGCGCGTGCCCTCGACGCCGGAATGTGAGGCCAGGATTTGCTCGAGAAGAGTCGAACCCGCGCGGGGCAACCCTACGATGAATATCGGACTGGGATCTGGTGCGCCCGCATCCCTGCGAGCGGCGAAAAACTGCCGCGTGCAAACCTGTTTTTGGAGTTGGGTGTTGCGTTCGGTCCATTCGGGCCGGTACTTGAGCTCGGATTTCTTCAGGGCATTGCCACGCTCGTAGTAACGAAACGACTCCCCATAGTCGCGACGATTCTCAAAAGCCATTCCGAGGGCGAAGCAAAGATGATAGCGATCCGTGAGCGAGACGGCTGGTCTCGATTCCTCTGTCCGCATCTGCTCGAGTTCGCTGTCGGTGAAGCGGTAGGTCTTCAGATTGGCGAGACTCCAGTAGGCATCGCCAAAACCCGGCCGCGCGGAGGCAGTCGCTCGATACGCGTTGATGGACTCATCGTATCTCCCCAGGGTTTTCAGGGCATGGCCGATCGAAAGGAGCAAGTCAGGTGCGCGCGGCGCATTTAGCGAAAGTTCACGGTATAACCCCAGTGCCTTTTCGTGTTGACCCACTCCGATGCAAGCCGTGGCGTAGAGCGTCTTGAATTGCCGATTGGTGGGATCGCCCTGCAGAAGCACTTCGAGTTGCTCAATGGCTTGCGGGTGTTTGTGCCGCTCCAAGAGCGCGCGTGCGTAGTCGAAGCGAGCGGCATCATAGTGGGGCGCAAGCGCTAGGACGGCGGTGAGTAATGTTTCCGCATCGTCGAACACCTCCCGGGCGATGCCGATCCGTGCCAACAAGCGCATGGCCTCGACATGATCGCCGTGCCTTAACAGGAAGGCACGAACGATGTTCTCGGCCGCGGTAATTTCGCCGTCCGAAAACAAAGCGGTGGCCGTGACTATGTCGGCTGGCAGGCGCTTTAGTGTGGCGACGTGCTCTGCCGCCCTGGAGGCGCCCTCCGCATCCCCGGAGATCCGATACAGAGAGACCAGGCTCGCCCAGCTGGCCGGTAGCGCCGGATTGATGTTGACCCCTCGCAGATACGCTTCGATAGCGTTGGGAACTTCCCGCAAGGCGACGAAGCAATGTCCGCGTTCCTGATATAGGCGGCTGAACGCCGGATGGAGTTGTTCAAGGCGCTCGAGCATTGCGAACGCGTCTGGAATGCGATTCAAATGGCGGTAACTGACCGCGAGCATGTACAGGATGTCGCGGTTTTCGGGAACCTCCACCAACAGAGCTTCGGCGGCTGCCAGCGCTTGGGTGTACCGCTGGCGCTGCAGATGCTCCCGAATCTGGAGAACCCCGGACTCGATTGGTGTCCGGCTAGGCGTGTTGATTGCAAGATCCATTTATTTCCAACGGAAGTCCGGAATAATAGCAATCATTGCATTCGGCGGCGCCGATCGTGGTGGCGATGTGTGGAATCAGGGTTGGGGATGGCCGCGCGCGGGGTGTCCAGCGTTGCAGTTCAACCGGGCGTCAGTCGCCGAGTCGAGTCGCGGGGACGATTTCTTTATTGTGCGTGACCCCTGCTCCGTCGCCGGCCCTTAAGGTGTTGAAGATCAGTGCGGACCCGACGGTCAGAGTGCCGAGCGTTATGAATGCCCAGTGCAGCCCGTGAACCATCTGTACCGCATTGCTTCGAAACCGGTCGGGCAGAAATATTGCCGCGACCAGGGAAGCCAGCGCCACGCCAAAGCTCATTGACAATTGCTGCATCGTGCTCGAGATCGTGCTGGCCATGCTGGAGTCCGAGGCGGAGATATCCGCGTAGACCAGAGTATTGGTGCTGCTGTATTGCATCGAAAGGCAAAACCCGAACAAGAAGCCTTGCAGCAGGATCTGCCAGATGGGCGTGCCCGGACCAATAATGGAAAACAGACCAATCAGAAGTCCCATGCACATCGTGTTCCATAAAAGCACGTGGCGGTAGCCAAATCGTTTGAGAATGCTTGGCACCGTCATCTTCAGGCTCATCGCCGCTAGGGGTTGGGGGACAATGAGAAGCGCGGCCTGGACGGGTGTGTAACCAAGCCCGACCTGATACAGGAGCGGCAGCAGGAACGGCATGCCGCCCGCCGCCAGCCGGGTGACAAAGCCCCCTCCGACGGCAATGCGAAAAGTTCGGACCCGGGCCAGTGAGAACTGCAACAGCGGGTGCAGCGTTGTGAGCGCATAGCGACCGTAGGACGTCAGCAGTGCCAACGAAATGATCAGCAGCCCGAGGATCTCGCGGCCGCTGAGTGTGTGTTCACCGAACACCTCGAGCACGTATGAAAGCAACGCCAGGCCCGAACTGAACAACACCAGGCCGAGCCAGTCGAGCGGCCGGCCCCGGGGATCACGGAAGTCGGGCAAGTGGCGATAGACGAGATACAGTCCGAGCAAACCGATGGGCAGGTTTACGAAGAATATCGTGCGCCAGGGCAGATAATGGACAATTAAACCTCCGGCCACCGGCCCCAGCATGGGACCGACCAGCGCAGGGATAACCACGAAGCTCATGGCGCGAACCAGCTCTGCTTTGGGGAACGAGCGCACGATGGTCAGTCGACCTACGGGCACGAGCATGGCACCGCCCATGCCCTGAAGGACACGACATGCCACCAGCGCGTGGATGCTGCTCGAAAGCCCGCAGAGCACCGAGCCTGTCGTGAACACGGCGATCGCCGCCGAGAACACGCGACGGGTTCCAAACCGGTCTGCCATCCAGCCGCTCAAAGGCACGAAGACCGCCACCGCCAGCGTGTAGCTGCTCAGCACCGCCTTCATGCTGAGCGGGGCAACCTGCAGGGCCCGCGCGATGGCGGGTACCGCGGTGTTCAAAATTGTGGCATCGAGCGCCTCCATGAAGAAGGCGACGGCCACCAGCCAGGGCAGTAGCCGCTTCGAGCCACGGTCCGGGCCACCGGGTCCGGTCGCGCTTGCAGCCCTCACCCGTCAGCCGTCCAGCGGGCGAGTATCGGAGTTGATTTCGCTATTGATAGATGCACCCGTGCACTGACCGTATCACATCCCCGGCGAGCGACATCCACGCCGGATTGTGACAGACACTTAATCCGCATTTGGGGCGCCTCCAGTAAACCAAGCGCCCGATGCAGCGTCCCATCCTACACACGCACCTTTTATTATGAGGAGTAACACGATGACCGGACAGATCAAGCTCCATTGCTGGACCTCCGTGGCGCTCGTGGCACTCATTGCGCTCGTGGCGCTCGCGACGCTGGGCTCGGGGGGTATGCAGACAGCGCTCGCCGCCGACCCGGGTGATGCGACCAGCCCGATGGAGTGGCGCCATGGGGGAAGCGACGCTTTCCTGCACGGGCGGGACGGCGCGATGTTCCAGGCTCTGCATCACCTGAGCTTGAGCGACGCGCAGTCACAGCAAATCCGAGCTATCTCCGCCGATGCACGCACGCGCTGGGAATCGCAATCGGCTTCCGAATCGGGCGACATGGTCGCGCTGGGCAATCCAGGCGACCCCAATCACGCCGCCGCGGTGGAGGCAGCCAAGAGCCGGGCCGCCCAGCGCGTCCAGGACGTAAGCGACGTTCAGCTCAAGATTTACGCCGTGCTCACCCCTGAACAACAGGCGCAATTGCCGCAAGTGCTATCGGATCTGCAGACCCGATATTCCAGGAAGGTCTTCCCGATACCTGCCGGGAAATCGTCAGGGTCTTGAGCGAATCAGCGCCGTGAACATCCGAGAACTCATCCCCAAGGAACTCCTCTGGCCATTCGCCATCGGCACGCTGGAGTTGCTGGTGGGCTGCGCGACCGAGCCGATGGCCATGCCGGCACCGCCGCCTCCCACCGTGGCACCGCTCGCTGATACGCGCGTTTACGTGTACCCCTCCTCGGGTCAGGACGCCGCTCAACTCGACAAGGATCGCTACGAGTGCCACGAATGGTCAGTTCGTCAATCGGGATTCGATCCCAGTGTCACGCAGGTCGCGCCCCACCAACGCACTGAAGTGGTTGCGATGCCGCCGCCGGGGACCGGTACCGTCACAGGCGCGGCGACCGGGGCAATCATCGGGGCGGCGGTGTCAAGTCCCTACCAGACCGGCGGCGGGGCCTTGATCGGCGCCGCGGCCGGAGCGCTGCTGGGCGCAGCCTCAGACTCCGCGCGCGCCCAGCAGGCGGCGGAGGTGCAGCAGCGCGTCAATGCCGCCAACGATCAGCGGGACTTCGGTCTCGATCAGCTCGCCGCGAACTACCGCCGCGCTCTGAGCGCCTGCCTGCAAGGGCGTGGTTACACAGTCCAATGAAGCCCACGGCACAGGCTCTAGGCGCCCAGGAGAAAAGTCGATGAACATCCGGATCCGAATGGCTGCGGCAATGGTGATCGCGGCACTCGGTGCACTTTCGACTGCTGCCTTCGCCGCCGAACCGCGCGATGCGCACAGCGGTTACGTGTACGACAATCGCTACAATCACGGACATTACTATCCGGAGCGTGGTGTCACGTTCAACGCTCTGCCGCAGGGACGGTACTACGTTCCTTATCGAGGCGGTGGGTACTACTTTCACGGTGGCGCCTGGTATCGCCCCTACGGGCCACGATTTGTCGTGGTCGCCCCACCCATCGGTATCGGCATAGGATTTCTGCCACCCTACTACAGCACCGTCTGGTTTGGCGGCGTTCCCTATTATTATGCCGATAGCACTTATTATCTGTGGCGACCCGAGCGGCACGAATACGTCGTCACGGCACCACCGCCTGATGCGGCGCCGGCCACAGTCGCACCGCCCATCGGCCCCGCACTCTATGCCTACCCAAAAAACGGCCAGAGCGCACAACAACAGTCCAACGATCGCTACGAATGCCACAAATGGGCCAGCAGCCAAAGCGGGTTTGATCCCACACAACCGCTCGGGGGCGTTTCCGCGACCGAAGCCGACAGCCGGCGTGCTGATTATCAGCGGGCAGAGAAGACCTGCCTCGAGGGTCGGGGGTATAGTGTCAACTGAGCCCATCGAGAACGGCGCACTCTGGAATAGCAATTGAAGTCGGGCAACGTTACCAACCGGGATGGCCCCGCGCCCTCCCGGCGCAGGCTCTCGCGGCCGCTCATCGGGCTGGGCATCGCGCTATTGCTGATTGCTGCGGTTGTCTGGATCGTGCACAGGAGCCGCCAGTCGCAAGCGGACAGTGAGCGCAGAGGTCTTGGAGGCGCCACCGCGGTCGCGGTCGCCACCGCGACGGCAGGCGATATCGCGGTCAAGTTGCCCGCGTTAGGTACCGTAACTCCGTTGGCCACCGTCACCGTCAAAACTCAGATCAGCGGCCAGCTGCAACACATTGCATTCAAGGAAGGCCAGCTCGTGCACGAAGGCGATTTCCTGGCGCAGATCGATCCCCGCCCGTATCAGTCTGCCCTCGAGCAGGTGCAGGGCAATTTGGAGCGCGATCAGGCGCAGCTTGCCAATGCCCGCTTGGACCTGAAGCGCTTCCAGGACATCCTCGCGCAAGGCCTCATCGCCAAACAGCAGCTCGATACCCAGAGCTCGCTGGTGCGTCAGTTGGAGGGGACCGTCGCGACGGACGAGGCGCAGGTGAGCGCGGCCAAGCTCAATCTGAGATACACGCACATCGTCTCACCGGTTACCGGCCGCGTCGGCCTGCGCCAGGTGGATGAGGGTAACTACGTCACTGCCGGGGATGCGAACGGTATTGTCGTGGTCACGCAGTTGCAGCCGGTTTCTGTAATCTTTCCGATGCCCGAGGACAACCTCCCGGCAATTCAGCACAGCCTTCATGGCGGAGCGGTGCTCACGGTCGAGGCCTACGATCGCGCCAATACCACCAAGCTTGCGGACGGAACGCTGCAGAGCCTGGACAACCAGATCGACGCCACCACCGGCACGATCAAGATGCGGGCGGTGTTTGAAAACAAAGACGGTTCGCTGTTCGCAAACCAGTTCGTCAATATCCGGCTGCTGCGCGAAGTTCTGAAAGACCAAGTCATCATCCCGGTCGCCGCGGTCCAGCACGGCGCTCCAAACAGCGTGAACAGCACATTCGTCTATCTGGTCGGCGCGGACAACACGGTCTCGGTCCGCCCCATCACGCTTGGCGCTGCGGACGGAGAACGCGTAGCGGCGGCGTCGGGCCTTAAAGTGGGAGATATCGTGGTGACCGAGGGCGGGGACCGGCTGCGCGATGGCGCCACGGTGACCCTCCCGCAGGCACACGCCTCCGCCGGAGCGGCGCCCCCGCCCGCGCGCCAGGGCAACGGGCGGCACCATCACGGCGTCGGATCAGGTAGCGGGCCGGGCGCCCAGCCACATTCGTGGAACGGCAAGCCGACGGGCAGCACGACGGGCACGCCCTGAGGCGCATCGCCCCAAAGCTGCGATTGTCCAGGCGAACGCGTCGATGAATCCGTCTCGCATTTTCATTCTGCGCCCGGTAGCGACCGCGCTGTTGATGATCGCCATCCTGCTGGTGGGCATCGTCGGCTACATGGAACTGCCGCTGTCAGCACTCCCCGAGGTGGCCTACCCCACCATCCAGGTGCAGACCTTCTATCCGGGCGCCAGTCCCGAGGTCATCACTTCGGCCATTACCGCACCCCTCGAGAAGCAGTTCGGCCAGATGCCGGGCCTGAATCAGATGTCCTCGAGCAGCTCGGCCGGGGCCTCTGTCATCACGCTGCAGTTCGACCTGAGTCTCCCGATCGACATCGCCGCGCAGCAGGTCCAGGCGGCCATCAGCGCCGCGCAGAACCTCGTGCCCCAGGATCTACCGGCGCCTCCGATCTATGCCAAGGTCAATCCGGCCGATGCGCCGGTGCTGACTCTGGGCCTGACTTCCAAGGTCATGCCGTTGACCAACGTCGAGGACCTGGCCGATACCCGCATTGCTCAGAAGATCTCGCAACTGCGCGGCGTGGGCGTGGTCAGCATCAGCGGTGGCCAACGTCCAGCCGTACGGGTGCTGATCAATCCACAAGCGCTGGCAGGCTTAGGCCTGAACCTGGATGACCTGCGCACCACGATCAATGTGGCCAATCAGAACGGACCGAAGGGCACCTTTGACGGCCCGACGCGCGCCTACACGATCAACGCCAACGATCAGCTGCGCAGTGCCGAGGAATACAGTCAAATCGTAGTCGCCTATCGAGGCGGGGCGGCGGTCCGGCTGCGTGACGTCGCGACTCTGGTGCAGAGCGCCGAGAACACCAAGCTCGGTGCATGGATGAATGCCACCCCGGCGCTGCTGATCAACGTCCAGCGCCAGCCGGATGCCAACGTTGTCGATGTGGTCGACAGCATCAAGAAGCTCCTGCCCTCGCTCCAGGCGTCACTCCCTGCGGGGGTCGATCTTCAGGTGCTGACCGATCGCACCACGACGATCCGCGCCTCGATCCACGATGTCCAGTTCGAACTCACGCTGGCTGTGGCGCTTGTGGTTCTGGTGATCTTCCTGTTCCTGCGCAACATCCCCGCCACGATCATTCCCGCCCTGTCCGTACCGCTGTCGCTGGTTGGGACCTTCGCGGTGATGTATCTGGCTCATTTCAGTCTCAACAACCTCTCGCTGATGGCCCTGACCATCGCTACTGGGTTCGTCGTCGACGATGCGATCGTCATGATCGAGAACATCGCCCGCTTTCTGGAACAGGGCGACTCGCCGCTCGACGCCGCACTGAAGGGCTCTAAACAGATCGGCTTCACGATCATTTCGCTGACCGTATCGCTCGTGGCGGTGCTGATCCCGCTGCTGTTCATGCAGGAAGTGGTCGGCCGATTGTTCCGTGAATTCGCAGTCACGCTGGCCGTGACAATCCTGATCTCGGCGCTGGTCTCCCTCACGCTGGTACCGATGCTCTGCGCCCGGTTGCTGCACGCTCGGCCCCCCGATGAGCCCTCGGCCTACGCACCCGCCCCGTGGTTCGCCCGCATCGTCGCCTGGTATGGCAAATGTCTCAGCTGGGTGCTCGATCACCAGCCGCTGACCTTGGCGGTCGCCGTGGGCACACTGGTGCTGACCGCACTGCTCTATGTCGTCATTCCCAAAGGCTTTTTTCCGACCCAGGATACCGGGCTCATCCAAGGAGTGTCCGAAGCCTCTCAATCCGTTTCCTACGCGGCGATGGCCGATCGCCAGCAGGCCTTGGGCGCGGCGATTCTCCAAGACCCGGACGTGGCGAGTCTCTCCTCGTTCATCGGCGTCGATGGCAGCAACATCACGCTCAACAGTGGTCGCTTCCTCATCAACCTTAAGCCGCGGTCGGATCGGTCCAGCACGGCCAGCGAAGTGGCGCGCCGCATCCAGCAGGAGACCGCGCGTGTACCGGGCATCACGCTGTACATGCAACCGGTCCAGGATCTGACCCTCGATGCCACCGTCAGCCGCACCCAATACCAGTTCACGCTGCAGGCGGCCGGCCCAGCGGAACTGTCTACCTGGACTCCATTGCTGGTGGCGCGGCTGCGAAGCCTGCCGGAGTTTGCCGACGTCAGCAGTAATCTGGCCGACAACGGGTTGTCCGCCTCAGTGGTGATCGACCGCGACAGCGCGGCACGTTTTGGCATCAGCGTCGGCACGGTCGACAATGCGCTCTACGATGCCTTTGGGCAGCGCATCGTGTCCACGATCTTTACGCAGGCCAACCAGTACCGCGTGATCATTGAGGCGGACCCTGCGCTGCAGCGCTCCATCCAGTCGCTGGCCTCAATCTACGTGCCCTCGGCGGGTGGTGGACAGGTGCCGTTGTCCGCCATCGCCACCGTCCACGAGGACGTCCGCCCGCTCCTGATCAACCACCAGGCGCAGTTCTCGGCGAGTACCATTTCCTTTAATCTCGCTCCCGGCGCTTCATTGGGTTCTGCCGTCAAGGCCATCGAAAGCGCGGAACATGCCATTGGGCTCCCTGCAAGCATCAGCACTACGTTCCAAGGGGCGGCGCTCGCGTTCCGCAATAACCTGGTCAATGAGCTGCTGTTGCTGCTGGCGGCCGTAGTGATCATGTACATCGTGCTGGGCGTGCTCTACGAGAGTTTCATCCATCCGATTACCATCCTCTCGACGCTCCCCTCCGCAGGCATCGGGGCGTTGTTGGCACTGATGTTGGCCGGCGACCAGATGACCATCATTGCCGTGATCGGCATTATTCTGCTCATCGGCATCGTGAAGAAGAATGCGATCCTGATGATCGATTTCGCGATCCATGCTGAGCGCGTCGAGGGCAAATCGCCGCGCGAGGCCATTTTCCAGGCCTGTCTGTTGCGCTTTCGGCCCATCCTGATGACCACGGTGGCCGCGATGTTCGGGGCGCTGCCGTTGATGTTCGGAACCGGCACCGGCTCGGAACTTCGAAATCCGCTCGGCGTGAGCATCGTCGGTGGTCTGGCCGTGAGCCAGGTGCTGACACTCTTCACCACTCCCGTCATTTACCTGGCCTTCGACCGGCTCGCGCAGCGCTGGCGCCGGCGGGAATGAACCTCTCGGCCCCGTTCATCGCGCGTCCGGTGGCCACCACCCTATTCACGCTGGGTGTGGCGCTGGCCGGCGCAGCCGCCTTCAACTTGCTGCCGGTCGCACCGCTCCCCAAGATCGATGCGCCAGCCATTTTTGTCTCCGCCTCACTTCCGGGAGCGAGCCCTGAAGTCATGGCGAGCAGCGTCGCCACGCCGCTTGAGAGGCACCTGGGCGCGATTGCTGACGTGGACGACATGACCTCCAGCAGCAGCGTGGGCAACACCAATATCCAACTGACCTTTGGCATCGATCGGGATATCGATGGGGCGGCGCGCGACGTACAGGCCGCCATCGTTGCGGCGCACGCCGACCTGCCCTCCTCCCTGACGCGTAACCCCTCCTATCGGAAGGTCAACAGTTCGAATTTCCCGATCCTGCAGCTCGCCATGACTTCGGACGTGCTCTCGCAGGGCCAGATCTACGACGCTGCCGATGCGGTGATCTCGCAGCGACTCTCGCAGATCAAGGGAGTGGGCAGCGTCAATGTGGCCGGCAGCGCACTGCCGGCGGTGCGGGTCGAGATCAACCCGCTGACGCTGTCCAAGTACGGCATAGGCCTGCAGGACATCCGGGCGGCCATCTCCAACGCCAATGCCAACGCACCGAAGGGCGCGGTCGAGACCGCCGCCCTCCACTACCAGATCTACACCAATGACAACGCGCGTACCGCGGCCGATTACCGTTCACTGATCATCGGCAGTCGCGGCGGGTCAACGGTCCGACTGGGCGATGTCGCCGAGGTCATCGACATCGAGGATGGTGCAACGGAGAACATCCGCAATTACGGGCTCTACAACGGCAAACCGGCCGTACAGGTGCAGATCCTGCAACAGCCGGGCGCCAACATCATCAGCGTGGTTGATGCGGTGAAGGCGGAATTGCCCCAGTTGAAAAGCTCGATCGATCCGAAGATCGACCTGGCGATCACCAACGACCGCTCGGTGACCATCCGTGCCTCCCTGCACCAGGTGGAACGCACGCTGGTGCTGGCGATCGCGATGGTGATCCTCGTGGTCTATATGTTCCTGCGCAGCGCCCGGGCGGCGATCATTCCCGCAGTGGTCGTACCGGTATCGCTGATCGGCACATTCGGTGCCATGTACCTGCTCGGCTACAGCCTCAACAATTTCTCGCTTATGGCACTGACGATCGCCACCGGCTTCGTCGTGGACGATGCAATCGTGGTCATGGAAAACACCACCCGTCATATCGAGGCGGGAATGGGGCGCTGGGATGCGGCCTTGCTCGGAGCGCGCGAGGTCGGATTTACCGTCCTATCCATGAGCCTGTCCCTGATCGCGGTGTTCGTCCCCTTCCAGCTGATCGGCGGCATCATCGGCAAGCTGTTCCGCGAGTTTACGGTGACACTGGCGATCGCGATCCTGATATCGCTGGTCATCTCCCTGACTACGACGCCCATGATGTGCGCGCGGCTCCTGGGACGGGAGCGCGCCCATCGGGACAAGGGCTGGGGCGCAGCCTTCGAGCGCACCTTCACGGCCGCGCGGCGCAGGTACGAATACTCGCTCGGCTGGGCGCTGGATCACGGCCCACTCATGATGCTGATCCTGCTGCTGACGGTGGGGCTGAACGTCTACCTCTATGTCGTGGTGCCCAAGGGGTTCCTCCCCCAGCAGGATACCGGCCAGCTCCGTGGCGGCATCCGCGGTGATGCCTCCGCCTCGTTCCAGCTCATGAAGGTGAAACTCAAGCAGGTCGTCGACATCATCCAGGCGGATCCGGCTGTAGCGACCGTGGTCGGATCGGTAGGCGAAGGTGGCGGTGGCCGTGGTGGTGGCAGTGGTGGGGGCGGCGGCGAGTGCCAGCGTCAGCGTCTCTCTCAAGCCACTCTCGGAGCGCCATGAATCGGCGGATCGGGTCATCGCACGCCTGCGGCCGAAGATGGCCCAGGTCGCCGGAGTGCAGGCCTTTCTTCAGGCCGTGCAGGATCTGGGCGCTGCCGGCGGTGGGCGTTCGGCCAATGCGCAATACCAGTACAGCCTGCTGGGCGATGATCTGGAGGAGCTGCGCCTCTGGTCGGCCCGTTTACGCAAGGCGCTGCAAGAGGTGCCCGAGGTGACCGATGTGGACACGGACATGCAGCCCGGGGGACTTGAGACCGATCTGATCGTCGACCGGGATGCCGCCTCACGCCTCGGACTGACGGTCGCTCAGATCGACAATGCGCTGGGTGCGGCGTTCGCACAGTCCCAGGTCTCGACCATCTACAATCCCTTCAGCCCGCAGCAGTACCACGTGGTCATGGAAGTTGCGCCGCAGTTCTGGCAAAACCCCGACAGCCTCAACCAACTGTACCTCAGCACCTCAGGCGGACTGGTCAGCGGCACACAGGCCACTCAGGCCGTCGCCGGTACAACGGTGCTCACTCGGCCGGCGGGCGAGGCGAACCCGGCGAGCGCGGTGGCTCAGGACAGTGCCCGCAATGCGGCGTCAAATTCCTTGGCCAATGCAGGGCGCGGCAATACCTCAACTGGCGCCGCCGTGAGCGTCAGCCGCGAGGCCGTCGTGCCCTTCTCGGCGTTCAGTCATTTTTCCACGGGCACGACGCCCCTTACGGTGAACCACACCGGCAGCTCGGCCTCCACATCGATCGCCTTCAATCTGCCCGAGGGCGAGTCACTGAGCACGGCGCTTAAGGCCATCGACCGGACCATGAAGCAGATACACGTGCCCACCTCGATCCGCGGGGGTTCGTACGGAGCAGCGCGCCTGTTCCAGCAGAACACCAGCAGCGAGCCGCTGCTGCTTTTAGCCTCCTTCGCGGCCATTTACGTGGTGCTGGGCATACTCTACGAAAGTTACAGCCATCCACTGACGATCCTGTCTACCCTGCCCTCGGCGGGAGTCGGGGCCCTGCTCGCCCTGATGGCGACGGGCAACGAATTTAGCCTGATTGCCTTTATCGGCATTCTGCTGCTCATCGGCATCGTGAAGAAGAACGCCATCATGATGATCGATTTTGCCATCGATGCTCAGCGCCGGCAGGGACTCGCGCCGCGCGCCGCGATCGCCCAGGCCTGTTCGCTTCGATTCAGGCCCATCATGATGACGACCTGCGCGGCCATCGCAGGGGCGTTGCCCCTCGCCTTAGCCTCCGGTGATGGCACTGAAATGCGCCGACCCCTCGGCATCTCGGTCATCGGCGGGCTGCTGATCAGCCAACTGCTGACGCTCTACACGACCCCTGTGGTGTACCTGTACATCGATCGGTGGCGTGTTCGCTGGAGCCGCCGCGGAACGCCGCTTGTGCTCGACGGCCAGGCTCTGACATGACTTTCCTCGATTGTCCTGCACATGAGCGCCCTCACCGACCCCTAGGATAAAGCCATGGCAAAACCCGATCCGGGCGAACGCACCCCGCCCGCAGAACTCATATCGAACAAAATCGCCGAACTCGGCGATTGGCGTGGCAAGACCTTGGGCCGAGTTCGAAAGCTCATCAAGAAGCCGACCCGAAGGTGGTTGAAGAATGGAAATGGAGGGGCACGCCGGTATGGTCCCACGAGGGCATCATCTGCACGGGTGAATCCTATAAGAGCGTCGTAAAACTCACTTTCGCCAAGGGGGCATCACTGAAAGATCCCGCGCGGCTGTTTAATTCAAGTCTCGACGGGAACGTGCGTCGGGCGATCGACATCCACGAAGGAGAGGAAATTAACGGTACCGCCTTCAAGGCGCTCATTCGTCGGGCTGTCGCACTCAACGAGTCAAGAAAGCCCAAAGCGTCCAGAAAGACCAAGGCTTAGTCGGCAGTCCATGAACCATGACGGCTATGCTTTGAATGAATAGCATTGATCTGCTTCAGTGGCCTGCCATGCTCGTGACCGTGAGCGCGTCTTGGTTTGTGGCATCAACGCGTAAACGCCGGAGAAAGCTTGGATTCTGGCTGTTCCTGCTCAGTAACGCGCTCTGGGTGGCCTGGGGCCTGTATGCCCACGCCTATGCCTTGATCGTGCTCCAGGCTTTCCTAGTGGTCATGAACCTGCGCGGCCTGTTCAAGGCGGAACCTGAGAACAACGCTGGATGCTGATCGCCGCGCCGGCCCGGCTCCTCCTGGAGGCAGCGTTGGATGAGGTGCCGGATGTTCGCCTGTGGTCTTATTGATGGGCGTCAAAAAACGCTTTGACCGCACTGAGGCAGAACGGAGGCACCAGGCCCGCATGATAGTCCTCGAGCACTGCGGCATCGCCCCCGTCCGTGGCGCCACCGGCAATTGCAGCGGCCCGCACCAGGCCTTCAGCCACGGAGAAGCCGGTCTTTACACTGCCGTAGGGATCACCGCTCGCCACGGGCGAATCGATGTCCAGAATCACGGGCGCGACCGCCGGCGGATGCGATACCCAGAAACTCTGCATCAGGGTCGTGTTGAAGAAGAAGACTTCCGGGTCGGAATTTCCGCCGCACAGCAAAGTGGGT
Source organism: uncultured Gammaproteobacteria bacterium (assembly GCA_963795685.1). GTDB lineage: Bacteria > Pseudomonadota > Gammaproteobacteria > Steroidobacterales > Steroidobacteraceae > FEN-1191. The sequence goes on along the minus strand of CAWCJE010000006.1, from coordinate 312,926 downwards.
GCCGTAGGCGTCCAGTTGCGCAAGTCATTTTCCTTCAGGCGGATCCGGAAATTGAACTGCGGATTGGCGGGCGGCAGCTCCGTCAGTGAATGTGGGAATTCCACCGTCGGGATTGGCCAGGGCATCATTCAGATAGGCATCACGGAACGTGTTGGACACCAGGTAATCGGTGCCGAAGCCCGCAGCAAATATGCCGGCGAGGTTTGCCGGCAGTACCGCCGGGGTGTAGATCGCATAGGCTGGTGTGGGCGGAACGATGTCAAATGCGGCGGGAGGAAATAAGCCTTCCGACTGAAGCGTGCTGACGGCGATCGTACCGGGCAAAAGGCCCTCGATGGTGGGGGCGTACTTGGCGGCGAAGGCATTGACCGGGTTGAATAGATGTCGCCGTACGCCTTCTGGTACGCCACCATCACCAGTGCGAGGCTCTTGGCCGCACTGTTATTGGTCTGCCCTTCAAATATCGCGTCACTGAAGGCCGACATGGCGTACGGACCCGACATCGGACCGGACGCAGTCACGGTCATGCCGGCGGCCTCCATGGCTTTGTGTGTGGCCATTGCGACGTAGCCACCTTCCGAGTACCCGGTGATGAACAACTTGCCTATGTCGACGGTGCCAGGAACCTCGGCCGTGGGCAACGCCGCACGCGCGGCAGTGAGTGCATCAATCATGTCCTCGGACTGCTGGCCCGCGATCAGGTACGGGTGATAATCCAGCGTAGAGACGTCATAGCCGACTTCGTTCGGCGCCACCACGATGTAGCCTTCGGCCGCAAACACCGCCGCCAGCACCATCGCCTCGCCATTTCCTGTGGCGGCAAACTGGCTGATGTCGTAGTTACGATCGGTCGTGGTGCCGTGGGCGTACAGAACGATGGATCGGGCGCCGGTGCAGCGACTGTCGGTGCCACTCGGAATCATCAGCGCGCCAGAGGCAACGGTCAGGTTCTGCGCCGGGTCCACCGTCTCGTATTCCAGGTGATACACCGTCACGGTGCAAAGCGGCGTGTAGGCGAGCTGGAGCAGAGTCTTGCCCAGATCGTTGCCGCCCAGCAGCGCCAGCAAGTCCGTCGGCGCGTAGGTGCCCACCTTGGCGGGCGGCCCATTGACGATATCGCCACGCTGCACCGCGGGCGCGGGCGGCGTCGGGGTGGGCGTCGTCGAGGATCGTCTTTCTTGCCGAGACAAGCAGCGAGCGTGGTGGCGGCCAGAACGGGAAGCAACAGATGTGGAATTTTCATGCTGCGATTGTGCGGACCGGCGCTGAAACCTGGTGTCAGACAATCACTGAGTCCAAACCTCCATTGCTCCGATTCAGGAAAGAATTCTGCGCCGACCATGATTTTCGACAAACGCGATCTACGTAATTAATGTCGTTATAAATTATGTACTTACAACATAGTTATACATACGAAATCGTCGCCATTCTTGGCCGGCACACTGTTCGTCATCGCATGGTGACGCCTTCACCGGATGAGGATGAAATTGATTTGCCTTGATGCACCCGGCGCCGTGCATCCAACCGGCCGCTTGCTCCGTAGAGATGGTGAACAACTTCACCTTTTCTGTAGGAGTAAGCAATTTATGAACCGATATGGACTCGGGCTTGGGCTTGGCCGCGACGCTGGCCGCCCTGCCCCTCACTAGCTCACGCTTCAAGTCATCGAGAAGCCCCCTTCATCGCCGGCATGCCCAGGGTGGATGGCGCCGATTTCTACATGTTCCGCAGCTATGAGCCGGGTAGAAGCGACTACGTCACGCTGATCGCCAACTACAGCCCACTGCAAGATTCATACGGCGGTCCGAACTATTTTGCCCTGGATGCAACGGCGGTATACGACATCGAAGTCGACAACAACGGTGACGCGAAACCCGACATGACTTTTCGGTTTCACTTCACCAACACCTATAAGAACCTGACAGTCAACGCCAACGGCAAGAATGTCGCGGTCCCTTTGATCAATACCGGACCGGTTTTTGCTAGTGGCCGGAACCTAAATCTCACGCAGAGCTACACGCTCGACTTGATCAGCGGCGACCCCAACACCGGGAATGTGCAAGCTATCGGGAATGCCACATCGGGTGGAAGCACGTTCCTCAAACCGATAGACAACATCGGCAAGAAGTCCATCGCCAACTACGCCGGCTATGCGCAGAATTTCATGTACGAGATTACGATTCCCGGTTGCGCCAAGGCCGGTCGGGTGTTCGTGGGCCAGCGCAAGGATGGATTCGTCGTCAATCTGGGCGAGATATTCGATCTGGTAAATACGAATCCTGCCGGCGCGCGCGATGCCGAGCCCAACACTATCGCCGATAAGAACGTAACTTCGATCGCACTGGAAGTGCCCAAATCCTGTCTGGTCAGGGGCAACGATCCGGTGATCGGTGCCTGGACCACGGCGAGCTTGCCCAAGACCACGGGAAGCTGGCTGGACGCAAGTGTCGCGTCTGGGCATGCCGCTGGTTAATGAAGTCATCATCGGCCTGCCGGACAAGAATAAATTCAATGCCAGCCAGCCCAGCGGCGATGCGCAGTTCATCAACTACGTGACCAATCCGTCACTGCCCGTCCTGCTCAACGCTCTGTTTGGCAATGCCGCGCAAGTGCCGCAATCCCCTCGCAATGATCTGGTGACGGCCTTCTTGACGGGCGTTAAGGGATTGAACCAGCCCGCTCAAGGTCACTCCCTCGGAGATGCTGCGCCTCAATACGGCCGTTGCGGTAACAGCACCGGGATCCCAGAACGATCTGGGCGTGCTGGGAGGCGATAACGCCGGCTATCCCAACGGGCGCCGGCCTTACGATGATGTCGTCGACATCTCGTTGCGGGTCGCCATGGGCGCGCTGTGCGGCGCCATCGGCAACTGTGGTTCTCAGACCAGTGATCCGAACGGCGGCATTCCGTACACGGATGGTGCGCGTGCGGCAGGACCGGATGCAGCGCACAGCCATGTGAGCGGCGCCATTTCCGCAACGGACACCTACCTCGACAACTTCCCGTACCTGCAGGTGCCGTTCCCGGGATCACCCAACGGGATCGCCGACTAGAGATTCATGTGCTTATGGCACTGTTAGGGCAGGCAAAGCAAAGGCAAGGGGCAGCGCGGGTCTATCACCCGCGCTGCTCCCGGCTTTCATCTGGCGGCAGTAACGTCTGGGCTTGTGGAGCGTGCAGGCCGCCGCCCTGCCCTACGTGCCGCTCCACGATACCGATGTGCTCGAGCATGTCACGGCGCGCAGCGCACTCGATCGGCTCGAGCCCCTGCGCCGCACAGTCAAGGCGAATCCCCGGGATCTGAGCGCGACGCTCGAGCTGGCCAAAGGATATCTGCAGGCCGGGCGCGCCGCCGGCGATCCTCGGATTGTCGGCTACGCTCAGGCCGCGCTCCTGCCGTGGCTGCGCGATGGGAATGCCCCGGAACCGGTGCTTGTGCTGCAGGCAACGGCGCTCCAGAACCAGCATCAGTTCGCAGCCGCCATGAAGTTGCTGGACCGTGCCGCGCAGCTCAATCCAGGTGACCCGCAGGTCTGGCTCACGCGTGCCACCATTTATTCACTGCACAATGATGTTGCCGATGCGCGCCGCGCCTGCGCGCGGCTCACGCGTACCGCGGACACCCTAGTTGCCCTGACCTGCCTGGCGGAAATCGACAGTCGCAATGGGCGTTTGCGCGACGAGTTTCGAGGCATTGCAGCGGGTATTCGCTAACGATGTTCGTTTACCCGTGGAATTGCGGGTCTGGATACTGACCCAGTTAAGCGACATGGCCGAACGGCTGGGCGATGATCGGGCGGCGCAGCAATATCTGCAGGCGGCGCTTCAGGCTGCACCGGATGATGGCTTCTGCCTGGCCGCGTACGCTGATCTTTTGATTCGCGAGCGACGGTATCCCGAGGTAGTCAGCCTGCTCGCCGGTCGCGAGGCGCAGGACAATCTCCTGCTCAGGCTGAGCATTGCGGGCGAGGCTATGGGCAACGTACCGAGGCGCGGCGCTGGTCGACGATGTACGCAGCGCGCATGCAGGCCGCACAACGTGATGGGGACACGGTGCACATGCGCGAACAAGCAATGTTCGTGCTCGATGTGCAACGGGACGCGCGTACGCGCCTTGCAGATTGCGGCCCGGAACTGGCAGCAGCAGCGCGAGCCGGCGGACGTACGCATTTACTGGCGAGCCGCTCGTGCGGCGCACGGCGCCGCTGGCACCGAGCCGGCCGAGGCAGAGTTGAAGCATTGGCTCGCGCTGACTCGGTACGAAGACGCCACTCTGGCGGACGCTTCCAAATGAACTTACTGCTGCGGTTCGCGGTTGGCGCGGCCTTGTTTTGCGTCGGCAGCGAGTAAGTCAGGCCCATAAGCTTTCGGACAGCTACCTTACTTTGCGCCTCGCTGATAGCGGCGCCACTTTCTCCGGGCAGTGGGACATCGCGCTACGGGATCTCGACTACGCCATTGGGATCGACAGCAACCACGACGGGGAGATCACCTGGGGGGAGCTGAAGGCCGCGGAGCAGCGGATTACGAGCTACGCGTTTGGACGACTGACGCTGGAATCGATCGCGCGCGGCGATCGAGACAGTTGCGCGCTCCGGCCCGCGCAGATGCTCGTGGACGAGCATGTGGACGGACACTACGCCGTGCTGCGTTTTACCGCGGAATGCCGGGCCAGACCGGTCCAACTCGCCGTACATTATTCGCTGCTGTTTGACGTGGATCCCACGCACCGCGGATTGCTCCAGATCGCGGCGGGTCCGTTAAGCCAGGCGGCGGTACTGCCGCGTGAGGCGCCCTCGGTCGCCATCGATCTGGATTCGCCACAGCGCTGGCGGCAGTTCACCGAGTTTGTGACCGAAGGTGTATGGCATATCTGGAAAGGGTTTCGATCACATCCTGTTCCTGCTGACTTTGCTTTTCCCCGCGGTCATCGTTTATCGCGCCGGGCGCTGGGAGGCTCGGGGATCCTGGAAGGCATCCGCCGTCGATATCCTGAAGGTAGTTACGGCATTCACCGTGGCACATTCACTGACGTTGTCGCTGGCTGTGCTCGATCTAATTCACGTGCCGAGCCGGTGGGTCGAATCCACCATCGCGGCCACCGTGTTGCTGGGCGCACTGAATAACCTGGTGCCCGTCGTGCTGGAGCGCCGCTGGCTGGTGGCGTTCGTGTTCGGCCTGGTGCATGGCCTGGGATTTGCTTCGGTGCTCTCGGACCTGGGTCTGAGTGGCGCTAATCTGGCCTTGGCACTGGTCGGCTTTAATGGTGGCGTTGAACTCGGCCAGTTTGCCATCGTCATGCTATTCCTGCCGGTCGCCCTGCTGGTGCGAGATACGGTGTTCTACCAGCGGGTATTCGTACCGGTCGGCTCGGGCATCATTGGCGTGGTTGCGGCCCTTTGGTTGATCACGCCGTGCCACGGGCTACACAGGGTAACCCATGGCCGTTACCGGAACCTGACAACGCAGAACTCGAGGCACTGCTTTCACGGTGCGCAAAGCAGGACCACCGGGCACTCGAGGAGCTGTACAGGAAAATATCGCCGCAGCTGCTGGCCATGCTGCTGCGAATGTTGCGGAGTCGCGACCTCGCAGAGGATGCACTCCAGGACGTGTTCGTGCGGATCTGGCGCCAGGCCGGCCAATACGAGGCTCGACGCGGACGCGCGCTCGCCTGGATTTTCAGCATCGCGCGTTATCGAGCCATCGACATGCTGCGCGGCCGCAAGGACTGGGTCAGCATCGAGGCCGCATCGGAGCAGTCGGTCCACGCCATCGCGCCCGGAGTCTTCCCTGACGCAACGCACACTGGAGCGTTGTCTGAGCCTTTTGTCCGGAGACCAACGTCAATGTCTGGTGTTGGCTTATCAGCACGGACTGACCCAAGACGACATCGCGCTTACCATCGGCCATCCGTTGGGCACGGTAAAGAGTTGGGTTCGCCGCGCGCTTTCCCTCTACGAAAGTGCCTGGACCCATGAACTTCGAGCGAACCGAATTGCGCGAGCAGCTTGCCGGAGCGTATGTCGTGGGCACGTTGCGCGGCCCGGCGCGCCAACGATTTGCGCGAGCCTGCGACAGCGAGTCAAACCCTGCGCACGGCTGTGCGTCGCTGGGAGGATCAACTCATGCCGCTGTTAGGAGAACTCGCACCGGTGATTCCCCGCGCTGGCGTTTGGGAGAGTATCCTCCGGCGCACCAGCGCCAAATCCGCAGCCCCCTCGCGCCGCAGACTCTCGTGGCGCTGGGCTCTTGCGGGGGGCCTTGGCATTGAGCTTAGGAATGGTGATTTACCTGCGGGTCCAGTATCCGCCGCTACAGGCTATCGCCGCTGTAGGACAAGACCGAATGCATCCCCTCTGGAATGTCGCCCGTTCCGCCAATGCCGACACGCTGTAGATTCGAGCACTGCAGAATGTGCAAAGCAATCCGCAATCGGCATATGAGCTTTGGGCATTGCCCGGGACCGGCACCTCACCCGTCTCACTGGGTTTGCTTCCGCGCTCTGGCAGCGTTGATCGACGGCTAACTCTGGCGCAGCGTGACGCGCTGTTGCGCTCGAAGCGTATCGCGGTCAGCCTGGAACCTCAGGGAGGATCCCCCACCGGAAGCCCCACGGGACCGGTACTGATCGTGGCGGACATACAGCAATCCAGTTGAACGCGCGGGTTCCCGATTGGCCGAACGCCGGTTGGTGTTAGGATGTCCGTGGACGATGGGTGGGCTCTGCAATCCTCCCGCGATACACTTTCACACCGGTACTGGTACGGCGAGCCGGAGTAATGCGATGAAGCCAATTGCTGCCGCTTGTATGACGTTGCTCTTGCCGCTGGGTGCTTGCAGCGGATTGCGGCCCCAAGGAGCAGCAGATACACCAAAACCGGCCGCCGCCGCTGCCCCCGTGACAGCGACTGCAAACGCGCCGGCGAGCGCCGTGCCGGAAGCGACGACGCCACTTCCAAGCCCTACCGTTGCTGCAGTCTCTGGCGGACAAGGACCGAGCAATGCTTCGTCGGCGACAAAAAGCGTAACTCCTCCGCCTCCGAGTTCACCTCCCAGCGAGTCCCCCACAAAGAGCAAGGCGACGGCCACCCGCCCCGCATCGCACCCCGCCCCGGCGGAGCCCGCCAGTACACCCACCGCAAAACAACCGGCCGCGAGCCCTCCGGCACAGCGGAGCGCCGGACCGCCGCCTCTGGACGTTGCGGCGCTTGAGCAGCGTCTGAAAGACACCCATGCAATAGGTCTTTTCACCAAGCTTTCGCTGAAGAACCAGGTGGATGACTTGCTGGCGCAATTTCGCGCGCACTTTCATGGCAACGGATCTCCGCCGCTGAGTGATCTGCGGCAACGGTATGATTTGCTGATGCTAAAGGTGCTCAGCTTGCTCCAGGACGGCGATCCTCCTCTGGCTCAGACCATTGGATCCTCGCGCGAGGCTATCTGGGGCATCCTGTCCGATCCAAACAAACTAGCGGCGATTTCATCTTAACTGCAGGAGTAAATTATGGGCCCCGTTTCCAAGGGTTTCGTTTCATTGTCATTGATGGGCTTGCTGCTCGGCGCCCCGGTGTTCGGCGCAGACGACGCCGCGTTTAGTAAGGATCTGATGGCGACAATCGCGTTGCAGGGACTGCCTTGCGACAAGGTCGTAAACGCAAAGCGCAACGCCGACAGCGACTACGTGGCTACCTGCAAAGACGGGCACCGGTATCACGTCTACGTCAATGGTTCGGGTCGAGTGGTCGTGGATAAGCTCTGATTCTCTGACGGCATTGAGTCAGCGTCGGCGCCCTATTATTTTTAGTGTGACGGATTTTAGCCAGCAGTCCGTCCGACATACGTCAATGTCGGCGGCCGAATCTCGCACCTAACCATGCCTAGCCAGCACCTGATGGAGCGCCGCTGCTGCTCCGCGTGGCCTCGTATTGCCTGCCGAGCAGATAAGCGACCGGAAACCAGATCACCGAAGCGATCGCACCGAAAATCGCTAGACCAATTACACCGTAGGGCAAGACAGCCGCACTGATCCAGGCCGCGCTGAAATCGCCGAACCGATATACCACTGTGTCGATGACGTTCTTGGCCTTGTAACGGCTTTCCTGATCGACAAGAGTAAAGAGCATTTCCCGGGTGGGCTTGGCGACAGCATACTCAGCCACTCGCCTGAATATCTGTATGCCCCCGAGCAACATAAGCACAGGCGAGAACGCCATAGCCAGGAAGGCAACGACCATTATGATGGGATTGAGCAGCAATCCTGCCCCGACGCCAAAGCGCGCGATGAATCGACCGGTGCCCAGAAGCTGTATGAACACCGCGCAGGTATTAACAGCCAAGTCGATCATTGCATAGGCGTGAGTGCGCTCTTCCCGGCTCTGAAATGCCTTGGTGATCAGATCGCCGAGCTGGAAATACACAATCGTTGAAATCCAGGTCATCAACAGCAGGAACAGCGCGATCAATAACAGGTAGCGTGAGCGCAGTAGCAATTTAAATCCGTCGAACGCGCTTCCGGGCAGGCGATGTTCGAGGCTGGTGCGCTGGGCTTCCGGGGCCGCAGCCAATAGTTTCTCCTTCTCCCTTGCCAGCATACGCACCACGAGCGCCGTAACCGCGAAGCCCGCCGCGGCGATCAACAGGAGATTGTTATTACCGAGCTTCGTTGCCAGGAGCGTTGCAATGGCCGGCCCGGCAATGCCGCCCAGCGTGCCGCCCGCGGCCACCAAGCCAAACAGTCGTTTGGCCTGCGCGCGCGAGAACAGGTCGGCCATGAATGTCCAGAATACCGAGATGATGAGCATATTGAATGTGCTCACCCACACATAGAAACCTGCCGCCACCCATCGATCCTGGTCGTGTTGGCTCAAAAACATGCCGTAGAAGCCCAGAAGGGACAGCGCGACAAAGCCGTACACCCATGGCAGAAAGCTGGACAACTTGAGGCGAGTGGCCAGACCCGAATACAGCGGGGCAAACACCAGGCTGGCAACCAAAGTTACCGTGAACAATTCCTGGAGGTGAGCCACGCCGTACACGGTGCCCATGGCGTCGCGCACCGGCTTGATGACCGAGTAGCTGCCAAAGAGAAAGAAGAAATAGAGCATGCTCAGGACCACCGCCCGCACTTCATAGGGTTCGACGGCGGCAACTTTGGCGAAAAACCTGGCAATCAGCGAACTGGCGGATGGCCGCGATTCTTTGGACGTACTCATGGAGCTCCCGTACTCACCGGCTCGCCGCGGCAACGGTCGACGATCGGCGTTTCAATTGTTCATAGTTGTGGCCGAGATGTGCGGCGGCCGCGCCCCAAAGAACTGAAGCGCCTATCCCGACCGCCACTGCACCACCCATGCCGTAACCGACGGACCGCAGTCCCGCCTGCATCCATGCAGAGCTGACGTCTCCAAACCGATAGACAACGGTATCAATAAGATTCTTGCTTTTGTATCGATCGCTTTGTTCAACTACAGTGAAACAGATTTCGCGGCTCGGGCGCGCGATTGCATATTGCGCAACGCGCCTGACAATCTGCAGGACTTGGATCATGAGCAGAGTTGGAGAAACCGCCGTGGCGAAGAATCCCGCCACCATCAGCAGCGGATTAAGAATCAGACCGGCGGTTACGCCGAATCTTTGCACAATGCGGCTTAGCCCGAAAATCAGGATTGCAGCGGTGCAAATGTTCACAACCAAGTCAATATCCGCAATAGCCTGGGCACGGCTAGCGATCGCCGAATAGCTGCGCGCGACCACGTCGGTTTGAAGAAAATAGGCGACTGTGTTGACCCAGGTCATCAACAGGATGAACGCGGCCTGACTCAGTGCGTAGCCCGAACTGAACAACTGGCGGAAGCCCTCCAGAGCGTTGCCAGCCAAACTGTGGTCGAGAGTCGATTGTTGCGCGTGCTGGTCCTTCGATCGCAGCTGCGCCTTCTCCCTCATCAGCAAATGGATCAACGCGATCACCACAAGAAAGCCCAGGGCTGCAAGCGCCAGCATGCCGCTTATTCCCAGTCTGCCAACAAGTATTCGTGTTAATAGCGGCCCGGTAATCGCACCCAGTGCGCCGCCCGCGGCGATGTATGCGAATAATCGGGTGGCCTGCGACGGTGAAAAGACATCGACCATCAGGCTCCAGAACACCGAAATCATGAACAAGTTGGCGACACTAAACCACACGTAATAGCTACCACCTACCCATCGGCTGTCCGGTGCAATGCGAAACAGCACCTCAAAGAGTCCTAGGTTGCACAGCCAGAACCAGAACACCCCCGGTAGCAAGAGCGTAAGGCGTACTCTGGATGCCAGTGCGGAAAATACGGTGGACAGGACCAGCGTTCCCAGAAAGGTCGCAGTAAACAGCTGCTGCAGATGGCCTACGCCATAGACGGTGGCGACTGTGTCCCGTAACGGACGCAGGATGTAGTAGCTACCCAGCAGCACGAAGTTGCAGGCAAATGCGAGCGCCAAGGCGCGGCGCTCGTGGGGAGCCACATTCATGGTGAACTAGGCACCGTCACCATGGCTGATTTCATCAGTCCCCTTCCAGGTTAATTACTACCTTTCCACGGGCGTGCCCGCCTTCTAAGTATTTTATGGCTTCCGGGACTTGGTCCAGCTTGTAACTCCGGTCTATGACTGGCTTGATCTTCCCGTCCTGCAACAACGAACGTAAATAGTCCAAATCATCGTGATTGAGTTTGGCCAGGAAGAAGCCCATTTTTTGACTGACAAATGGAGCCACAAACTTGGTGCCCAGCGCGCCTGCCATGCCTCCGAGCCATGGCCCGTCGTTTGTTCCCCCTACAATCACCAGCGTTCCATTGGGCTCCAGCACCCGTCGATAGTCCCAGGCGGAATGCGATCCGACGTTATCGACAATGAGATCGTATCTTTGCGATCCCTTTGTGAAGTCCTCGTGCGTGTAATCTATGACATGGTCGGCGCCGATTGACTGAACCATGGCGAGATTCCTGGTGCTGCACACTCCCGTGACTTCCGCTCCCAACGCTTTGGCAATCTGGACCGCAAATGTGCCCACGCCGCCCGATGCACCATTGATTAAGACCTTTTGCCCGGGGTGGACTTTCCCTTGATCGCGCAAAGCCTGGAGCGCCGTTATCGCAGCAACGGGAACGGCCGCCGCCTGTTCGAATGAGATATTCGGGGGCTTTAGGGCCACTGATCCGCTTCCACGAACCGTCACGAATTCGGCAAAGGATCCGTCCGCGCCACCGAACACTTCATCGCCCGGCTTGAAGCCGGTGACATCCTTGCCCACAGCCTCGACGGTGCCCGCAAAGTCGACGCCCAATCGGTTGTCCTTGGGCGCTCCAAACCCGGCCATGGGCCGCATGATGTACGGCTTTCCGCGCATGAAGTGCCAGTCCAACGGATTGACGGATGCTGCATGCACTTTGACCAGCATGCGGTCATCGGCCAGCGTAGGTTTGGCAATCGCTTCGAGCTTAACGACCTCTGGCGAACCGTAACAGCGGTAAACTATCGCCTTCATGACGCTGGAGCCCGCCGCGGGAGCCGTTGTCGAGGCGCACGGGGAGTCGTGACTGAGCAGTAGCGCGAGCCCGAGCATGGTGGCAAGCAGAGTCAGCAGGACTGCGCCCAGCACCTTCTTTCGTCGAGTCATATTTTTAGCTCCACTTGGTCTCGCACGAAATCATGCTGCGAAATCCATAATTGACCTGTCATCGACCGGATTACACCATCACTACAAGGGATATTGGCAAAATCCGCCGCGAGCTTGTCTGTGGCCAGGTGTCGTTAGTTTGCGTTGGATGGTAGCCTTATGTCTGCGGAAAGTGAATCAACCTCCTGTTTCTGGAGGGCGGCAATTTTGCGGCCCTTTAGGCGTATAAGGATCAAACAGGCACTGATGTCCGGAGCCGAATCCGTGTACAGCCCTATTCAGATTCGAATATCCAGAAGAGAGGCGCTATCCGCCGCATTGGCTGCCGGGGCTACATTGGCCTGTCAGCGCTGGGGCTGGGCACAGTCGCGGGAATTAACGTCTCTGGTGACCAAGAGTATTCCTGGGAGCGGTGAGAAGTTGCCGGTGATCGGCCTGGGAACGGACAAGTTCCATAATGGCGCGCGGGAGAACATCCGGGCCGAAATTAAGCGCATGTCCGAGCTGGGCGGGTCGGTCATTGATACTGCCGCTGCCTATGGGGACAGCGAGGCCATCATCGGCGACACGCTTGCGGCCTTGGGCAATCGGGAGCGCGTGTTTCTTGCCACGAAACTCACAGCATCCAGTTCAATGGGCACCCAGACGGCTGGTGAGGCCAGTTTCAACCGGTCACTCGATCGGCTCCGAACCTCGAGAATCGATTTGCTTCAGGTCCACAATCTCGATGGAGTCGACGAGCTCATGCCATCCCTGCAAAGATGGAAGCAGGCGGGAAAAATCCGTTATCTGGGCATCACGACCTCGCGCGTATCGCAGCACGCTCAAATGGTTGAGTTCATGCGGCGATACCCACTCGACTTCGTGCAGGTTGATTATTCACTCGCCAATCGCGATGCCGCCGCCAACGTGCTGCCCCTTGCATTGGAGCGCAAGGTCGCCGTGCTCGCCAACATACCGTTTGCGTCTGGTTCCCTCCTCAGCCGGATGCAGAATCAACCACTGCCTAACTGGGCCGCGGAGATTGACGTCACCAGCTGGAGTCAATTTTTTCTCAAATACGTCGTTGCGCACCCGGCCGTGACCTGTGCCATCCCTGGCTCTACTCAGCTCGCCCACCTGGAAGACAATCAGTCTGCCGCACGCGGTCATCTACCAGACGAGGCGATGCGGCGGCGGATGGAAGAATTCTGGGACTCCCGTTGAGCTGGAGTTCGAGTGACTCTCTCCGTTCAGCTCGATCGGACGCCCACCAACGCCTCGGCATGCTCTTCGCGCGCACAAAAGTCCTATTTATCAATATAATAGAGTAATTATGTTAAGTGACTTGTGCGAAGGCAGGCGCGCTGATTCGCGTGGATCTTCAAGCGTCGTTGCCTGTATTGAAAATGGCGGCGCATTGATCACGCTCTGCCGTGAACAAGGTGCGACTCGCTTCGGGGCCCACTATCGGGATTAAGCGCGATCACCGCGACCGGTCTGGACCTTTGCCCAAATGCTGCGCTTACCACTATTCTTGCGCGCTGTTTGTCACTCCTCCTTCGCTTGGGATTTTCCCTATGAGAGTTTTGTCGATTGTCGCCCTGTGCGCGTTGGGCTCCGTGAACTGCGGTTTCGCTGCCGATCAATATGAATCACAGGAAGCACGTGAAACCCTGGAGATCACGGCGACTCGCGAGCCGGAACAGATCGATAAGGTGCCAGCCTCAGTCACCATGATCACCGGCGAGGAACTGCGACAACGCGGTGCGCACGATCTGCGCAGCGCCCTCTTGCTCGTTGGTGGCGTTGAAGGCACTCCGGGAGGCGACGGCGGCCCTGCCGGTACGGTGCCGGCACTGTGGGGGTTGCGCGAAGCGGACGCATTTCTGCTGGTGGTTGACGGCGTGCCTTGGGGCGGCGCGTTCAATCCCGCCACGCCGTCAATTGATCTTACCGGTGTCGAGCGCATTGAAGTGCTGCGTGGCGCAGCGCCCACCGTATACGGAGCGACCTCCTTCGTAGGTGTGATCCAGGTGATTCACTATCCTGCAGGCGCAACTCCTGGATTTGTTGGCGTCGCCGGGGCCTCACACGGGGGATATCGATTTTCCGGAGGTGGTGATCTTCCGCAGATTGGGAGCTACCAGCAATCCCTCACAGCCAACTTTGAGAAACGTGGCTATGCGGAAGATCGCACCGACTATGAGCGGTATCACCTCTTGTACAGGGGACGGAGCGAGCTGGGATTTGGGGCGTTTCACATCGACGCTGACGTTTCAATCTTGCCCCAGACTCCGTCGGGGAACCTGCTGTTGCGCGACGGGGAGATATTGCACAACGAACTGCCGATCGACGCCAATTACAATCCCACCGGCGCCAAGCTCGATCAACAGAGGTATGCAGTGAACTTGGGTCTGGATGGCAAGAGTTCAGCCGGCGATTGGTCGGTGACTGTTTCCGCAACTCGCACGCTGAATGACATCCTGCGCGGCTTTCTACGCGGCAACGCGTTTGCCGATCCTCCGGATGCCGGCGTGGGCGATGGATTGCAGGCCGATGGCTATTCTCAGGGGATTTCGATTACGGATATTTACTTCGACGCGCACGTGGCTACATCGCTCTGGCCAGCGGCCCGCCTGATGTATGGCGTGGACTACATGTACGGCTATGGGGCGGAGAACGCGATTAACTTTGGATACTGCGTGGACCCCTCGGGCAACGAATACGGTTGCGATGGAGCCAACCATGCCGATGAGCTGGTCTATTCCGATGATAAGCGTGGGTTTGCCGGTGCTTACGCGCAACTGGATTGGCAGCTGAATTCCGATGTGGACATATTGGCGGGCTTGCGTCTGAATAATACGCGCGAAACGGCGAACGGCGTGGCGATCGACAATACAGGCGCCGCTCCGGTGGTCGCATTTGACGGCACCGACGAGCGGACCACCACTCGCCTGAGCGGCGTACTGGGCGTGAGCTGGAAATCGTGGGTGTCGGGCAACAATATGCTGACGTGGTATGCCGACTACCGCAACAGCTTTAAGCCGCTGGCCATCGACTTCGGGCCGGAGGCGGAAGTTAATGTGTTGGAGCCGGAAACCGGAGTTAGTTACGAGCTCGGGGCCAAAAGCCATTTGTTGGATGGCCGAATTGATATTGATGCCAGTGTCTTCCGAATGGATTTTCGCAACGGCCTCACCTACACCCAGGATGCAAGTGGTCAGTTTGGGCCCACCAATAGCGGAGTATCGCGCTTCCAGGGCTTTGAGATCGAAACGCGCTACCAACTCAAAGGCGACTGGCAAATTGCCGCCCATTATGCAAATCACGACGCGCGATATCTGACGTTCACAGGCGGCGACGGAGTGGACGTTTCAGGCAACCGCATAGAAATGTCGCCGCGCCAATTGGGAGGCGTGGGAGTGCTCTATACGCCCTCCACCGGGCTTGCCGGCTCGATCGTCGTGGACTACGTCGGACCGCGCGAGCTTGACGCCGCCAATACCCTAAGCGCCGGAGGCTACACCACCCTCGATGCGTCGCTCACCTACGCATTGGACCATTACCGGTTCCAGTTGAGCGGCTACAATCTCACGGATGCCCGCGTGCCCGTGGCGAGCAGCGAACTAAATCAGAGCGTGACCGTCACGCAGACCGCAGGGTATTACCGGCTGCCCGGCCGACTTGTGGAACTTGAGGTGCGCTACCTCTGGTGACGGCGTCGACAGTTGTGTGCAGGAATAGCTCGAGGGCGCGCCTTTAGCGAGGAAACCACGGTTGCGGGCCGGACAAATTTCGCAAATTGTCCGCTGATGTTGCGCGTCACTTTCGCTTCCATACCTCGATAAGCCCGAATCAGAGCCAGACCTGTCGGCGTTACCGTGGCGCCTCCGCCGTGGCGCCCGCCGCGCGCGGGCAGCGAGGCGGGACTGCGGAGGGACTCGTTGAGGCTTTTTATCAGAAGCCACGCTCGCCGATAGCTCATGTCCATGTCTCTCGCTGCCTGCGAGAGCGAGCCGGTGCGCTGGATCCCTTCGAGCAGCTCAATCCTGCCCGGCCCGATCGCAAGCTGCGCGTCAAAATAGATTCGAACCCGCAAACCAATGCGCGTCATACGGAACCTCCACTACGCGCATTATCCGCGATCTGACATCGGACACCAACGGAGCTACCGAGCACTTGCCATGCGCTCATCTATACGCCACGATATATCCATATGAATATAACGCTAGTGCTAAGAGGAACAATCATGCTTCGACGTCGATTCACAGCTTGGGCTGTTGCTTTGTGCCTGTTGCCCTGGGTGGCAAGCGGCGCGGCAGCGCCCGATACCGTCACAGTGTTCGCCGCTGCCTCCCTTACGGACGTAATGCAGGAGCTGGGGACTGCCTACACCAAAGAGACCGGCACCAAAATTGAATTTTCCTTCGCGGCGACCTCGACTCTGGCCCGCCAGGTGGAGAGCGGTGCACATGCGGATGTGTTCTTTTCGGCGGATCAGGAATGGATGGACTATCTCGATCAGCGCTCACTGATCCAGCAGCCCACTCGCCGTAACATGCTTGGTAATCGCCTCGCGCTGGTGGCGCCGGCGGACAGCAAGATCCAGCTGCAGATCAAATCCGGGTTCCCGTTGCTGGCCGCGCTCAATGGGGGGCGGCTTGCCACAGGCGATCCGGATTCCGTACCGGTGGGACGCTACGCACGCTCAGCGTTGATAAGCCTTGGCGTATGGAACGATGTGGCGGATCACCTGGTTCGGGCGGACAACGTGCGCACTGCCCTCGCCTTCGTGGCTCGCGGGGAAGTACCGCTCGGGATCGTCTACGAGACGGATGCGCGGATCGACAAGAAGGTGCGAGTAGTCGATCTATTTCCGGAAAGCTCGCACCTGCCCATCAGCTATCCCATAGCCCTGACCAGCACCGCCAATGCTAAGGCGGCACCATTCGTGGAATTTCTGCGCGGACCGGCCGGAGCGGCCGCGTTCGAGAAATATGGCTTCACCAATCTGCACTGATACGCACCGGATCCGACTATGAAAAAGTACACCCGAATACCCATCTGCGCAGCGGCTTTGGTCGCGGGCTGGGTTAGTCCAATCCACGCGGCATCAACCACCGCGACCGTCAAGCAGCAACTCGAGGCCATGCAAAAGACACTTGACGCGCAGCAAGCCCAGCTTGCCGCACAGCAAAGGGAGATTGAGGCCCAGCGGTCCCAAATCAGCGCGCTCCTACGCCAGCAGGCGGCAGCGGCGAGCTCCAAGCCAGACCCGGCAATTGCACAGCAGCAGGCAGCGATCAAGAACCTGGAGCAGGCGGCGGCGCAATCCAAGTTGAGTGCACAGGATCAACCAAAGCTTTCCTTCGCAGGGAATCGACCCACTATCACCAGCGCCGATGGCCGGTCCTCGATTTCACTGCGCGCGCTGGTTCAGATGGACGCCGCGCACTACGATCAGGCTGCCGCAGGAACGCTTGCGACCGACTATCGTCGTGGTTCGGTCGGAGCACCACCGAATCGTGAGAACGACGCGGCGCGCGATTTGAGTGATGGCGCGGATTTCCGGCGTGCGCGAATCGGAGTCGAGGGAGTCTTCAACCGGATCTTCAGCTACAAGTTTGTCACGGAATTTGGGGGTGCGGGCACCGAAGGACCCGCGCGGATTAATGATGCATGGATTGCCTATACCGGCTTAGCTCCTTTTACCTTCCAACTTGGAGCTTTCTCGCCCGCGGCCAACCTGGAAGACAATACTACACCTGAGGAATTGCTCTTTATCGAGCGCTCCTCGGCCTCGGAACTCTCACGGAGCTTAGGGGGAGCCGACGGGCGCACGGGGCTGGCCGTTCGTTACAACGGGTCGCGCGGAATGGGCTCGCTTGCTTTCACCGGACGCACGGTCAATGACGCGGAAGTGTCCGACTCCCAAACCGCATTGGTCGGGCGTGTCGGTGGGCTGGTTGCGACCGGCGCGGACTTTAACTTGCACATTGGCGCTAATGGCACGTATGTCATACATCCTCCCGATCAGGGTCCGTCGGCAACCGGTGCGCGCTATCCGATCCGGTTTCGCGATCGTCCTGAGATCCGGGTGGACAGTACGCGTCTGATCGACACCGGCTCGATCAATGCCGACCACGCGTATGCGGCAGGTGTGGAATTGGCCGCTAACTGGCAGAACTGGATGCTGCAGGGAGAAAATTTCTGGTATGGGGTGGAACGTCGCAACTCGACCGTGTCTAACCCGAGCTTCAGCGGCTACTACCTGCAGGGAAGCTGGGTCCTTACCGGGGAGAGTCATCGTTACAACACCGCCACCGCCTCGTACCAGTCGCCTCGGCCCCTAGTGCCGTTCGACGGTCATGGGGGCTGGGGCGCTTGGGAGCTCGCACTGCGCTACAGCCGGACTGATCTAAATAACGAGGCTGGAGTCGCCGGGCTGGTGGCATCGGCCGATGGCGTGCGTGGCGGTCAGCAGGCCATCACGGCACTGGGCCTAAACTGGTACCCGAATTCGAACATGCGGTTTCTGCTCGACTACGAACACGTGGACGTGGACCGCCTCAATCCGGCCACGGTGAAGAACCCGGAGCCCTTTGGACCTGCCCCGGCCACACCTCCCATTGGAGTGAGCATTGGCCAAGCACTCAACGTAATCGCGCTGCGCTCGCAATTCAGTTTGTAATTGGCCCCTGTTAGACTGAGGGATCTCCGGCGCCCGGTGGTCGGTCCACCCGGAGATCCGTTCTAACCTGCGTTGTGAGCAGTGGGTCGTGGCGTGGCCCGACCGCTCCATGACCGATTACCCGATGGGGCTACCAACGATGAGTACATGGTCGTGGCCGGATTTTAGAACTTGCCTGTTTACGATATTGGTCGCCGCTGCGCCCCTTGGGGCCGAGGCGCAGACTCAGCCGAAGCCGACCATCACCGTGCGAACCGGTGCCGTCTCAGGTGCGGTCAGTCCGCTGCTCTTTGGGGCCAACTACCGTTGGTCTGGACCTGCCACCGGCACTAGCGAGCCTGAGGGTGGATTTACTTACCCTAGCACAATCGAGCAGATCAAGGATGTCGGTATCTCCCTGATCCGGTTTCCGGCAGGCCGGATGGCTGGCCTGTTTCAGTGGCAGCGCGCAGTCGGCCCGCAGGCCCGCAGGGAGCCGCAGGTCGCAGACCTGGAACCCTTTCCAGCGCCCCTCGATAGCTCCTTTGGTCCCGATGAGTTCGGCGATTTGCTCGATAAGACAGGAGCCGCGGGTCACCTGGTGGTCAACTTCTCCACGGCCAGCGTGGCCGACGCTGCAAACTACGTCGCCTATATGAGTTCACCGATCGGAAGTGCCTTGGTCAATGGCGTGGACTGGGCGTCCAGACGCGCGGCAAACCACCACCCGGCACCCTACAAAATTGCCTATGCGGACATTGGAAGCGGTACCAGGGCGCCCCCGGAGGCACATTGCGAAGCACCTGGCTGCAGGGCGAGCCTACGAGCATCAACGGCACTTGCGCTGCAGAAAAGCATTCATGCCTGTACGCCTTCGGTGGATCGACGCGTTTCGAGCATCAGCCAGCGGTGCAGCTCAGCGACTGGCGCGATTCGGCTGCCGTCAGTAGCGGTGGGAAACAGCAACTGCTGTACGCCCGCTTTGCGCCCGTGGCTGCGGGAAGCGAGACGGTCTGGGTCGATGGAGTCGCGTGGCAGGGCTTGTCCGATCTTGCGGCCGCGGAGGCCGACGCGAAGGTCTACCGGATCACCTACCCTTCCGGCGCAATCAATTTTGGCGATGGCGTGCACGGCGCCATCCCGCCCCAGGGGAGCAAAGTCGCGATAAGTTATACGTCGGGCCCGCATGAGGGGTTCGTGGATTTCTACCGGGCCATCAAGGCCGTCAATCCGAAGATCAAGGTCTGCTCCTCGATGAGCGATGAGGCTTTTATTCGCATCATGGGGGCGCAACAGGCCTATGACTGCATCGAGCAGCGTCCGAACGTGAGCGTTGATGGCAAATTGCCGCCGGCCGCCGGCGGGATGGACGATCTGTTTGTGCGCATGGCAAGCGACACGGCCGCGCTGGGCGCCGAGGTACAGCGCGCTCAACAGTTCGTGAAGCAGTACGCGGGCGCAAACGCGGCCCGGGTCCAGTGGGTGCTGGACGATTGTGCGGCACCGGCCAAGTTTCCGCCGTTTGCGCAGCACTTTGCGCGCAGCGAAGGTGCGGCGGTTCTTGGGGCGCTTTGCCTTCAGGAGTGGGTGCGCAGCGGCGCGGCGGTGGCCGCACGCACGTCCCTGACCGAGGAGACATTTAAGACGGATTCCACCAATCGCGCGATGGGCCGCCTGTCCGATGTGGAACCGAGCGGTGATTTGGCTTTGTTTGCAGGACCCGGACCCGAAACCGTTGTGACTCCGCCTGCCCTGGCCATGAAGCTACTTCGGCAAAACACCGGTGATACGCTCCTGGTCAGCAGCGTTGAGAACAACGCCCGACTGAATTCGCCGGGAGGCAGAACCCTTGATTCGCTCCAGGTCTACTGCACCCGTGATGCTTCGGGGAGCGTTTATCTGGTCGTGATCAATTTGGATCCGCGCCATGATATTCAGGCCACGGTCCGCGCCGAAGCCGGATCCTTTAGCCCGCAAGCCGGGGTGGTCACACTTGGGCGCAGCGGAACTCAACGACGAGAACGACCCTAAAAATCCGCGCAAGGTCTCGTTAAAACAAACGGTGGTGGTCTTTAGCGGTGGCTCTGCCGAGTGGTCCTTTCCGAAGCATTCGGTGACAGCGATCAAACTGAGTCCGGCAACGTGACGATCGGCCAAGGCTCGCCCGGACGTCCGCTCGCGCCCTCGGCGCGACATGAAATGCCTGTACTATGTGCCCTATATCCAGAAAGCTGAGCTGGAAAGTTCAATGAGAGATTTGCCGTGAATTCACCTAAACATGCCTCACGCCTGAATGCGGCACCGGCCGGGTGGGCGGTTTGGGCCGGCGCGCGAATTCAGCACATCAAGTCATATTCGCTGACCGGCCAGCTCGCGCGATCGCGCACCTAGACTCCCTCCGATGCAAGGCCCATGGACCCGTGTGTTGGCCGGGAGGCGCGCCCGAGAGTTCGCCGATCGGTTGGGACCGGGTCTCATTACCGGCGCTGCGGATGACGATCCGAGCGGGCTAGCCACCTATTCGCAAGCCGGCGCCCAATTTGGCGCCGGCTTGCTGTGGACGGTGGCCTTTACAACGCCATTGATGATTGGAATTCAACTTGTCAGTGCGCGTATCGGCTGGCTGACCGGTCAGGGATTGGCGGCCAGCATTCGCCGCGTCATGCCGGGATGGCTGACCGCCGGCATCGTGGCGCTGCTGATGGTGGCCAACACGCTCAATATTGCGGCCGACATCGCCGCGATGGGCGGAGCGCTCCAGTTGCTGATCGGCGACCGCTCGGAGCAGGGTCTGGCGCTGCTGTTCGGTTTGCTGTGCACGGTCTTGCCGATATGGCTCGGGTTTGACGCCATGGTGCGCACGCTCAAATGGCTGACCCTCTCCTTGCTTTCCTACGTCGCGCTGGTGTTCATGCTTCACGTCAACTGGGAGACCGTGATCAAGCAGTCGTTGGTGCCGCATCTGAGACACGGGGGCGCATACTGGACCATGGTCGTGGCGGTGCTGGGAACAACGATCAGTCCGTACCTGTTCTTCTGGCAAGCCGCTCAAGAGGCCGAGCAACGCCAGCGCATGGATGCTACCGGCGGGGCTGAAAAGGCCATCGCGCCGACCGCAGTTTACGTTCGAGAGCACCTTTACCGTATCAAGCTCGACACGACGGTGGGTATGGTGTTCTCCAACGTGATCGCCTTTTGCGTGATGCTGGCCACGGCTCTTACGCTGCATGCCAACGGAGTTACGGACATCCAGACCACCGCACAGGCGGCAGCAGCGCTTCGGCCCCTGGCCGGTGATCTCGCCTTTACGTTGTTTGCCTTGGGCATCGTCGGCACCGGAATGCTTGCGGTCCCGGTGCTGGCCGCTTCTTCCGGGCTACGCGGTCGCCGACGCCATGCAATGGCGTTCGGGCCTCGACAAGCACGTCATGGAGGCGCGTGGATTTTATCTGGTCATAGGATTGGGCACCCTGATTGGCACCCTCATATGCTTTACCCCGGTCGACCCGATCAAGGCGCTGGTGTGGAGCGCTATTGTCAACGGCGTCATAGCGGTACCGATCATGGTCGTGATGATGTGGCTGGGCACGAAGCGCGAACTCCTGGGTGACTACACGCTCACGCTTCGTCACCGCATATTGGGTTGGCTGGCCACCGCGGTCATGGGGGCTGCGGTGATCGCCATGTTTGTGGTTCACTAGCTCGAACAGTTTTCTCGGGGAGCCCAATGCCCTGCTCTCTTCCCCTGCAAGCCCGGCACGCCCTCTTGATGGCGGTTCTGGTGCTGATGGCGCCCACCGCCATGAGCGACACGCTGTTCATGCACGGTCACATCTACACCGGGAACTCCGCATCGCCGTGGGCGGAGGCTCTTCTGGTGCAAGGCGAGCGCATTGCCGCCGTGGGAACCGACAAGGCGCTGAGTCGCCGACCACACGGGAAGGCCGAGGTGGTCGACTTGCACGGCCAGACGGTGATTCCCGGGATCGTCGACTCGCACCTGCACCTGCTCTTTGGCGCCTACGCCCTGCATGGCCTGAATCTGACCACCCCGCAAGGCAGCGTTACGGTCGCACAGGCCGATGAGCTGGTGGCTCGCCTCAAGACCTACGCCGCCGCCCATGCCGATGATCCGATCGTCCTCGCGCGCGCAGATTTCAGCGCCGCGCCGCCCACGACGCCGAGCAAGGAACTGCTGGATCGGGCTGTTGCCGATCGGCCGGTCGTGGTGCACAACTCCTCGGAGCACTCGATGTGGGTCAACTCCGCGGCGCTGCGCCTGGCCGGTATCACTGATTTTCCGGTCAGTGAAGCCCAGGAGGAGCGCGGCATCATCCGTGATGCCAGTGGTCATCCCACCGGGACATTGATTGAGGCCGGCATGGAAGTGATGGAGCGGGCCGTGGACGCCCAGCTGCCCGCCGAGTCAAAACTTGCAATGCTGGAGGTCGCTACGCGCTACCTGAACAGCTACGGCATCACAAGCGTCGTCAACGCCACCGGAAACCTCGCCGAGCTCCGCCTGTACGCGACACTGCGCGAGCGACGGAAACTCACGGTACGCACCCGAACGGCATTTGGCTCGGTCGCGGTCGCGCATCGTCTGACGCCGGAATTCCTGGCCGATCTTGAGGAAGCGCGTTCGCGCTTCCATGATGAATGGGTTTCGGCGAATCTCGTCAAGTTCTTCGCCGACGGGTTCTCCGGCCTGGTGCCGCCCTTGGTGTATGAGCCCCATGCCTACGAGGCGCTTGTCGAGGAGCTGGACCGCCGCGGCTATCAAATCATGACCCACGCCGCACGGAATGATTCCGTGCACATGATCCTCGACACTTACCAGCGCGTGGCGGCACGCAACGGTCCGCGCGACCGGCGATTGCGGATCGAACATGCCGACCTTACGGACGCTGCTGATATCCCCCGCTTTGCGCAGCTCGGGTGTCACAGTCGTCATGGAACCCAGTTTCTGCTGCGCTTCGATCGGCCTCAACTATGACACTGAGCATCCTCTGCTCACGGACCGTTGGAGGACCTTCCTGGATGAGGGAACAGCACTGGCCTTTGGGAGCGATTGGCCATGCACGCTGCCGCCGGACCCATTCCTTGGCATGCAGCAGGCCGTAACACGGGATATCTGGCGCTCGGCGGACACCGCCGCCATTGTCGGTAATCCCTTTGATGGGGCCGGCCAAGGCGGCGCAGTACGAACCGGCGAGGTGTATCTGCCCGCAGAGCGCATTAGCGTAGCGGAGGCCGTTCAGGCTTACACGCTGGGATCCGCCCGTGCCGCCTTCTTCGATGATCAGGTGGGTACGTTGGAAGTGGGCAAGCAGGCGGACCTGGTTGTGCTCTCGCAAGATCCCGTTTAGCCGTTCCACCGCAAGCCATTGGCGCCACTCGCGCGCTAATGACCATGGTAGGCGGCCAAGTCGTGTATCGAATGGGCGAGGAAACCAACCCGACCGCTCGCGCACTAGTGACGCAATCCAACGATGAGCACCACGGTTATGCCGATTGGGCAAAGATAGCGCAACGCAAACATCAGCAGGCGCCTGGTCGCCGGTCGACAGGCCGCTTAATTCATCGTCCGGGATATGTCGCCCCACCCGCCATCCGACGAAAACACTCACCAGCAGGGCCGACAAGGGCATCAGCAGGTTGGCGGAGATGAAATCGCTCAATCCGAAGAAATCTAGCTGCGCCAGCCGTGGCGGAAACGCGATCGGATGCCAGTGAGCCAGCCGGTTAAACGACTGCACCGAGCCTTGTCCGATCAGCCAGCAGCTGGCGGTTGTCAGCACGGCAGCAGTTCCGCGGCGAATTCCGGTTCGTTGCGTCAGCCAGGAAATTGGCACTTCGAGCAAGCCCACCGACGGGGTAAGCGCAGCCAGCACCAGCAGAGCGAAGAAGAGCGTGCCTACGAACCGGCCTGCGGGCATCTGCGCGAAGGCCACCGGCAGCACCTGAAACACCAGTTCCGGCCCTTGTGCCGGGTTCAGCCCGTAACGAAACACCAGCGGAAAAATGATCACCGTCGCCAGCAGCGAGACGACAAAAATTGAACCGACCACCGCGATCACGTTGCGGCGCAGTGATTCCCCGCGGAACCATATAGGCGCCATAGGCGATCATGATGCCGGCGCTGATCCCGAGTGCGAACAGCGCCTGCCCGACCGCTCCCAGGATGACCGCGGGCGTCAGGCGGCTGAGATCGGGCGCGAACGCAAAATGCAAACCCCGCGCCACATCCCCGCTGACAAGCGAGTAACAGGCCAGTACCAGCAGAATTGCCAGCAATGCCGGCGCGCGCAGGCGGTTGATCCACTCCACGCCGCGATTGACGCCCCGTATCGAAATGAGAGTAACCAGCCCGATAAACGCGAGCTGCCAGAGCGAAACCGCGCGGGAGTCTGCGACGAAACTCGTGAACTTGTTGACGACCGGGGCGACGCCGCCGGTTGCATAGTTCCCGCTGAGGAAAAACCAGGTGTAGGCCATCACCCACCCGGCGATCATGGTGTAGTAGGTCATGATCAGGAACCCGGCCAGCGAACCGGTCCAGCCGACAATGTTCCAGAAACGCGAATAACCAAAGCGCGCCGCGATCGCCCCGGCCGCAAGTGGCGGACTTTGACGTGACCAGCGGCCGATCAGGATTTCGCCGACCAGCACCGGAGCACCAAAGATCAGGCAGGCGAGCACGAACACGGCGATAAAGGCGAATCCGCCGCCGGCGCCGGCAAGATAGGGAAAGCGCCAGATGCTGCCCAGGCCCACCGCTGCGCCGACCGCGCTTAGGGTGAAGCCAAGTCCCGTCGACCAGCGTTGCCCGGTCACGCTGCGAGTCCAAGGCTGGTTTTGCCACGTATTCCATGCCAGCCCCGCCGCTACTCGGGGAGCGCGGTGGTCACGGAAGTATGGCGATTACGCGCGCCGGGAATCCGGTACCGCCCTCAGGCTTGGGCCAGCTCACCATCACAAGGGCTCCGGCTTCAGGCACGCGATCCAGATTGGCCAGCATTTCAATCTGATAGTGATTCAGGCCAAGAACGTAGCTTTCCAGGGAATAATCGTCCTTGGTGGTCGCCTTTCCTGGATCGGTGTCCGTGGTCTCGTGTCCTGAAGCGGTGATTTTGCGATCTTCGTAGAGGAGCTTGAGAACCTCCTTGCTCCAGCCCGGGTAGTGCGCGGTACCGGCCTTATCGCGATTTTGCATCGACGCGTCGTCGGGCCAGCGCTTCGACCAGTCCGTTCGCATGGCGACGAAGGCATGTTCCGGGATTCGGCCGTGACGGCTTTCCCAATCGTGCACGTCACTGAGTGCAATGACATAGTCCGGATTCTTGGCCACTTTCTCGTGGACATCGAGCACGACCAGGGGCAGCAACATTTCCTTGGGGTCAATCTGGTCGGCGGTTCGCAGGCCCTCGTGGAAATGCGCCGGAGTATCGATGTGCGTGCCCCACTGTCCGACATGCGTGAATTGCTGGACCAGGAATCCATCCTTCTTGATCGTATACAGCACGGTCACCTTCTCGGCGCCAAAACCCTTCCAGTGCGGCGTGGTCGGGCCCGAACGCATGCGTGAGGTCCACGAATGTCTTGGTCGATAGTGTGCGCGTAGATCCCGTTCAGGTTCGGGCGCAGATGGAGTGCGGGTGCGGGTGCAGGGATGGCAGTGCCCCCGCCGACCAGCCCCAGCACGGCACCGATCGCGGCGATTTGGCTCTTACTCACGGTTATGCTCCGATTCATGAGATATGGCCTTAGAACCTATAATCCACGTGCATCTTGAACCAACGTGGCATGCCCGGATAGCGCTGGGCCAGCCCGTTCACACCGGTATTGTCAAACCCCATCATCGCGTAGTGCTTGTTGGAGAGGTTCTCAAGTTCGGCGCCCACTTCAAATTTGTTGCCTGCGCCCGTGTAATTGATGCGTGCGTTGGCGACTCCATAAGCATCCTGCTGCACCGCCGGAGCGTCCCCGAGGTTGAACCAGAACTTGGACAAATACGTTCCGTCCAGCTGGAACGATAGGGCCGCCGAACCCAGTGGCATCGTGTATCGAGCCATCGCGTTGCCCGACCATTGCGGCGCATTGGCTGGAGTGTAATCGCCGACGATGGCAGTAAAGGCGGCCGTGCAGCACAGCGCAGGCACGTCCTTGACGACGGCATCCAGATAAGCCACGCCAAGCCCAAAGCGCCAGGCGGCGTTGGGGGCACAGTCAATTTCGGTCTCCACTCCCTTGTGCGTGGCGTCCGCGTTCTTGATCAGCTGATTCAGCGTGACGGTATAAATTAGCGCCTGGTAATCGTGGTAATCGTAATAGTAGGCCGCGCTGTTGATGCGCAGCCTGTGATCGAAGAATTCCGATTTCAGGCCGATCTCATAGGAGGTGAGTTCCTCGGGCTTGAACTCGAGGTCGGAAG
Organism: uncultured Gammaproteobacteria bacterium; assembly: GCA_963795685.1. Classification (GTDB taxonomy): domain Bacteria; phylum Pseudomonadota; class Gammaproteobacteria; order Steroidobacterales; family Steroidobacteraceae; genus FEN-1191. Next base: position 286,189 of record CAWCJE010000006.1, on the reverse strand, counting down.
TGCGCGCGATCGTGGCTGGGAACAATGGTGCGGTGTAACCACCGCCTTTCACGCCACGATTGTAGCTGACATAAAGCAACTGGTTGGGCGCCAGATGGAAATCGACTTGCGCTTTGCCGGCCCACAGATTGTCGCTCCGGCTGCGGTCGTAGTCCTGGGCAAGGACCAAACCCACCGGTCGAGTCAGTTGCAAGGTTTGACCCGACGTGCCCTGGGGATAATATTCGTACGGGTACCAGCTGAACGAATAGTCCTTCTTGTCGTTGGTGTAACGCGCGCCGAGCGTAAATCCCACCAGATCGGTCAGCCGATACTCGAGTTGGCCAAAAATTGCATAGGACTTTGTGTCCAGGCTGTAGGGTGCCTTAGTAGCAGGTAGCCCGCCGTTCGGATCAGGCAATCCACCGCCGATGGTGTAACCGGGGCAGCCGCATCCGGTCGGATACGGCGTGAGGCTGTACGGCCATGGCCCTGGCGACGCGGAGTAGCCGCTGTAGCCGGCGTTCGGATTGCTGGCGTAGTCGAATTCCTGCGCGCCGAAGAAGGCTGGGCCCTCCCATCCGTCGTAATATTTGCCGTCGATGTGCAGCCCGTAGAGGCCGGCGGTCCAGTTGAGCTTTTGGTCGCCCCCATTCAGGCGCAACTCCACGGAGCTCTGTTTGACGTCGCTCCCGTTAAAGAACTGAAAAATCGTGTACGGGCTGACGTCCGAATCTTCCTGGTACCGCTTGGTAAGGGTCGAATAATCGCCAATAGCGGTAAATGTCGTGCCACCAAAATCGTCGGTGAACTTGGCGGTATAGCCGTTGGTCTTGATCTGCGCGTATCCGGCGCGGTTGTCGGTGGTCGTAAACGGCGCGGCACTTGGAATTCCGCTGTCATTACACCCGTTACAGGTGCCCCAAGGGTTGTCCTGGGGACCCGCCAGCGTGTTGTAGCCGTTAGCTCCCGGTACGGTGGCGTATTGCTCCCACGCGCCTGCGTGCACATCCTCGCGGCTCTCGCGGACGTTCAGCAGCAGCTGTCCGCCACCCACGTTCTTGAACAGCAACTGGCCGCGCACGGACCAGTCGTTGCCATTCTCGGAATCCGGCGCTCCCCCTGCAATGTTTCTGAACAGCGGGTCATAGTGATTGCTCAGGAACGAGACCCGCCCATCGATGCCATCCATCAGTGCGCCGTTCACGGCTCCCTCGACCCGAGTCAGGTTGCGCTCGCCGAAACTTACGTTCACGTAGCCGCCGGCGATGTCCGTCGGTCTCCGGGTCACAAAATTCGCCAGACCCCCGGTCGCATTCCGACCAAACAAGGTGCCCTGCGGGCCGCGGAGCACTTCGACGCGGTCCATGTCGTACATGCTGAATGCGAGTCCCGACATTTGACTGACATAGACGTCGTCAACATATATGGCCGCCGGGCTTTCCTGGTGATCGGCAAAGTCGTTTTGCGTAACGCCGCGAATCGAAAGACTGAAGGACGCCGGCCCGTTGGGTTGGGTCAGCACCACCGCCGGCATGGCCTTGGTGATGTCGCTGGCGTTGACTGCGCCGAGATTGGCAAGATCCTCACCGGTAACGGCAGAAATCGCAATGCCGACGTCCTGGGAATTTTGCGCGCGCTTCTGAGCAGTAACGATAATTTCTTCCAATCCCGACGCTGCCGGCGCCGCGGACGCCGCCTGCTGGGCGTTGGCGGATTGGGTTGTCCCGCACACAAGTGCGATCAGCACCAGCACGGCCAGCCTCGGTGAGTCCCGGAGAGAGGTCAGAAGCCGGTTCGTGATATTCATATTCTTTCCCCTGAGGTGGTGTCTCGAAGCATCATAAAATGGGCTGTTTGGTGTAACAAGGCTTAGGCAGGCGTGTTATGGATTCATGCCAGCGGTCGCGCGAGCGGATTCACTTCACTGATCCAGCCAAACGGATCCGGCGCGCGCCGCTCCTGGATCGCCAGCAATCTCTCCCTCAGCACGCGCGCCCGCTCGTCAATGGCCGCCGGTTGGTATTGCCGGCCGTCGGCATCGCCAATCGCACTAATCGGACAGACTATAGCCGCCGTACCGCAGGCAAAAACCTCACGGCACTCGCGGCTGGTTATCTGCTCGAGCAGCGCGCCGATAGGCATGGCGCGTTCGACAACGCGCCATCCGAGGTCTCGCGCTAACTTGATCAGCGAGTCTCGAGTTACCCCCGGGAGTATTGAATCGTTCAGTGCCGGCGTATGGAGTTCCTCGCCAATGACCGCGAACAGGTTCATCCCCGAAAGCTCCTCGATATTTTGTCGGGTGACCGGATCGAGCCATAGTGCCACCGTGTAGCCATGTTCGATGGCGCGCGTGGTGGCGAGAAGGGAGGCGGCGTAGTTGGCGCCGGTCTTGGCCGAACCCACACCACCTTTGGCGGCCCGCACCTGCTCGCGCTCGATTTGTACCTTCATGGGACCGGCTGCGTACGCTTCCGAGGGATTGGCAATCACCATGAACCGCGCGGTGTTCGAGGCGCGCACCGCGTAACCGGGCTCGGTCCCAAATAGGAAAGGACGAAGGTATAGCGACTGGCCGGACTTGTCCGGTACGAACGGTGTGCACGCGGCCACCACGGCTCGTATTCCTTCATTGAAAAGCGCTTCGGGGACCGGCGCCATTGCAATCCGTTCGGCAGACCTTTTGAAACGTGCGTAATTGTCGGCGGCGCGAAATAAGTTGGCGGCGGAACGGCCGACCCGATAGGCTTTCATGCCCTCAAACGCCTGCTCCGCGAAGTGCAATGCTCTGGCGCCAGGCAAGATCTCAATGGGCCCGTAGGGCAGTAGTTCGCCGGCACTCCACTGACCATTTTGGTAGGTGGCGCTGTACATCACCGGGGCGGGGATCAATCCAAACCCAAGCTTTTCGGGCAAACGAAACTCTTGCAACGCCCTCCACACGCCCTCGTGTACGATAAAATTCGCCATTGGTCGCCCTTTAGATTGAGTGGAGCCAACCGCCGTCGCAGGCAAGGGCCTGACCGGTCACGTAGTTTGCCTGCTCGGAACACAGAAACGCCGTTACTGCGGCGAAATCCTGAGATGTTCCCAGCCGACCTGCAGGAATCTGTTGGGTCAATGCGCCTCATCGAGCCGCAGCTCTTCCAGGCGCTCAGTCAGTGTGTAACCGGGCATTACTGCGTTGACAGTCACTCCGTCGGCCGCCACTTCCTTACTAAGCGCGTTGATCAACCCGTGCAGCCCGGCTCGCAGTGAATTAGAGAGCAGCAGGCTGGCGACAGGTTCGCGGGCAGCGATTGATGTAATAACCACCACCCTGCCCCAACGGCGGGTGCGCATTGCTGGCAGGGCCGCTCGTATGGCTTCGACGCTGCTCATCCACAGAGCATTGAAGGCGCTTCGCCAGATTTCGTCCGTGATGTCGACAAACTTGCCCGCTGGCGGCCCGCCAGTATTGACGATCAGTATGTCGAGCGGACCTATCAGTCGCTCCGCCTCGCCCACCAGTCGACTTGGAGCGCCGGGCATACTCAAATCAGCGACAATCCCCTCAGCGCCGATCTGCGTGGCAGTGCTTGCGAGTCGTTCGGCGCCGCGCGCGCAGATGACCACCCGGGCGCCTTCCTGAACAAGCGCCAAGGCGACCGCCTTGCCCAGCCCGCTTGATCCGCCCATGACCAGCGCACGGCGGCCGCGCAATCCGAGGTCCATTTTCTATCGCCTCAGGTACGCGTCCGTGCCCTTGAGCCAGTCTTCGCGGGGCGGGCAGAAGACATCGACGTCGAGCGTATCTTCGAGCGCAAGTGCACGATGCGGAACGTTGGGCGGGATGACCACGACTTCACCGGCGCGAACGGTGATTTCGCGCTCACCGTCCGCACCGAACCACAGGCGCAGCGCTCCCTCGAGGACGTAGGTCAGCTGTTCGTTGTCGTGCGAGTGGAGGGGCACATCGTCGCCCTTCTTGAGGTAGATATGCGCAATCATCGTTCGCGTGCCTGTAACCATTCGACGCGTGATAGTGCCTTTGAGGGTTTCAGCTGGAATTTGGTCCCAGCGATGAAAGGTCACGCTGCTGGCGTCCGGTTTGCTCATCGAATTGTCCTTGAGGTGCAGATCATGGTGATGTCAGAGAAACTGGCTATCGACCGTGACGTCCAATGCGGTTACAAGTCGATTGGTCTCATTGGCCAGACCGACGATCGCCAGCAATTCCGAATACTGCATTTCGGTCATACCGTGCTTTCGGGCCGCGGCTCCGTGAGAGGCAATGCAATAGCGGCAACCGTTCGAGGCACTGACCGCAACGTAGAGCATTTCCTTCGTCAATGGGTCGAGCGACCCGGGTCCCATGACCTGTTTTATGTTGGCCCAGATTCTTCGCAGGGTCGGCGGGTCATGGGCCAGGACTTTCCAGAAGTTATTTATCCAGTCGACCTTGCGTGTGGCCATGATGTCGTCATAGACGGCCCGAACTTCCGCCGAAGCGGCATCGTATTCGATGGGATCGCGTCTGGCGCTCACGGAGCGTCCGGACGACGAAAATATGGAGGCGACATTGCCGAGTCGGACCATGAGTTGTCCTTAGCTGCCCTGACGCGCGTTATTGGTATCGAACGGTCAATGCAACATTAAGCTAGCACCCGATCTAAATGTTGTAAAGTCATATGAGAGATGCTGACATAGGCCACATCGACATTAGCTACTCGACTTAGGGGGTGTCGTTGGAATGGGGCTGCAGAAAAAGAAAGACTACATTCCTGTTCAAGCAATAGCTGCTACGCACGCAGATCGAACTGCAAATTTGAGTGAACGTGCTTACCAGCAAATACGCTCGGAAATCCTTTTCTATCAACTTCGCCCTGGCTCTCGCGTTTCGGAAGCCTCGCTGGTCACGAGATTCAACCTACGCCAGGCGGCGGTTCGTTCCGCCTTGTTGCGACTCATGCAGGAGGGGCTGATCGATCGGACCGACGAACGTAGCCCCCGGGTGGCACCATTAACTCTCAAGGATGTTCGCGACATCTATGGATTGCGAAAGATTATTGGAACCTCGAGCGGTGGAAATGGCTGCAGCTCTTGGGCTTCCCGCTCCGGACCTTGAGCGCCTCCGCAAGATTTCGCAGAGCCATTACGATCTGAGAAGCCATGGCGAGTTGGTGAAATTTCTGCGCGCCAATCGGGACTTCAATATGCGTGTTGCCTCGGCCTGCGGCAATGCGCGGCTTACGGAATCAATTGCCCATCTCCAGGACCTGACATTGCGTGTTCTTGTACGTGGGTATTCGCAGCCTGAACGTGTCACAGTGGTTTCAGGCCACTCATTTGAAGATCGTTGAAGCACTTGAGGCTGGAGAAGGTGCGCAAGCGGCAGAATTGTGGACAACGGATCTGCATTACGGGGAGCGCCTGATATCTGAGGCGCTCATCAAGCTTCCGGAATTGAGTCATGTTAATTTGGCCGGCGCTTCTCTCGCACGTCCGTATGCAGTGCCCGCCCGAAATTAAGCTGGCAGGGTTTATCGGGAAATTGGAGTGATCAAGAAAGCGGATCCGATCGTGGATGAGCCTATCGCGGCGTCGTATCTGGACAATTCTTCTCGTCAAGACCGGCTTTCGGGGGGCGTTCGCCTGCTGCCGGTTGAGACGCCCATGGGAATATTCAATGTCTGGACCCGCCGCTTCGGCAACAATCCACGGATCAAATTGCTGTTGCTTCATGGCGGGCCAGGCAGCACGCACGAGTATTTCGAGCCTTGCGATTCGTATTTTCCGGCGGCTGGCGTTGAATACTACTTTTACGATCAGCTCGGCTCGCACTACAGTGATCAGCCCGATGCTCCGGAACTGTGGTCGATTCCCCGCTTCGTTGACGAAGTAGAACAGGTCAGGGTTAAACTGGGGCTCGACTCCTCAAATTTTTTCTTGCTGGGCCACTCCTGGGGCGGAATTCTTGCCATGGAGTACGCATTGCAATATCAGCGCCACCTCAAGGGCCTGATCATCTCAAACATGATGGCCAGCATTCCTGAGTACAACCGTTACGCCGAAAATGTGCTGATGCCGACCATCGACGCCACTGCGCTGGCGCAGATCAAAGCACTCGAGGCGGCGCACGACTACGATAATCCAAGGTACATGGAACTGCTGATGCAACACCACTATGTGTTTCATGTATTGCGCCGGCCCGTCGGCGACTGGCCGGATTCAGCCACGCGTTCCTTCAAGCATACCAACCCAAAGGTTTACATTCCGATGCAGGGTCCTAGCGAACTGGGAGCCAGTGGGAAGCTCCTGAACTGGGATCGTACAGCCGACCTTAATGGCATAACTGTACCGACCATGACTATTGGTGCCAGACACGACACCATGGACCCTAATCACATGCAGGCGATGGCAAGAGCCCTGCCGAACGGCCACCATCTTCATCTACCGGACGGCAGCCATATGTCGATGTTCGATGATCAGCAGCGCTATTTTTCTGGCGTTATAGACTTCTTACGCGATGTCGATAGCCGTGGGTAGCGTGGACGGCGCGCCGTCCGATCTCGAGCGGTTCGGATATCGTCAACAACTCAAGCGCGTGCTGAGCACTCGGGATCTGGTGATCTACGGCCTGATCTTCATGGTGCCCATTGCCCCATTTTCAGTGTTCGGATTCGTTTGGAACGACGCGCGCGGGATGGTCCCGCTGGCTTACCTGGTGGGTCTAATCGGCATGTACTTCACGGCGATGAGTTATGCCTCGATGTCCCGCGCCTATCCGATGGCGGGCTCGGTCTATTCGTACGTGCAGCGCGGTCTGCACGATGTCGCGGGGTTCTTTGCGGGCTGGCTGATACTGCTCGATTACATACTGGTGCCAGCCCTACTCTATATTTTCAGCGCCGTAGCGCTACGGCCCTTGCTACCGACGGTGCCGGGCTGGGTTTGGCTGGTGGGTTTCGTGGTGTTCAATGCTGTGGTGAACCTGCTGGGCGTACAGCTGACTGCCCGCGTCAATCGCTACATGCTGGCGATGGAACTGGCCACACTCGGGCTTTTCGTCGTGGTTGGATTGGTGGCGCTGCATTCGGGAAGCGGTGCTGGCGCACTGACCCTGCGGCCTATCTACAACCCGGCTCAGTTCTCACTGGGCACGGTAGTCGGTGCGACCTCCATCGCGGTACTGTCGTTTCTCGGGTTTGATGGCATTTCCACCCTCGCCGAAGAAAGCCGCGGCGGCCTGAATTCTGTCGGACGAGCCACGGTCCTATCGCTCCTGTTGGTGGGCGTCCTGTTCATCGCCCAGACCTGGATCGCCACCGACTTGGCCCAAGGCATGAAATTCCGGTCTCCGGAGACGGCCTTTTATGAAGTCGCCGAATTGGCCGGTGGCCCGTGGTTAAGAACTATCGTATTGGGTGCGGTGGTCTTGGCGGCCGGTGTGGCCAATGCCATGGCTGCCCAGGCCGCGGTATCGCGGGTCCTTTTCGCGATGGCCCGCGATGGCAAATTACCGGCAATTCTGGCCAGGATACACGCGCGATACCACACCCCCTACATCAGCACGCTGGTCGTGGGCGGTGTTTCGCTTTTGGTGGGCCTGTTCTTCGCCAATCACGCTGATGAATTGAGCCGCATCGTCAATTTTGGGGCGCTATCGGGTTTGTGCTTCTGCACGTAGCCGTGATCAATCATTATTTCGTGCGTGGTGGGAGTCGCGACTGGTTGCGCCACCTGCTGATGCCCATGGGCGGCCTGATGGTGATTTGTTACGTCCTGTTTGAGATGGACCGGGCAGCTAAGATCATGGGTGCCTGCTGGATCGGCGTGGGCATCGGCTACTTTCTGCTGCTCAAGTTTGTATTTAAGAAATCGGCATCGCTCGAATTGTAGCCGGACGATCAATCCAGCATCTGGACGCGGAGGGGCGCGAGTTCCGGTGTCTGTCTGGCACGAGACCCGAGAGGCCACTGCGCAATCAGACAGCGGCGTTGGCGCCCTTGAATCGTGCAGCGCGTGGCTCACTGGCCTCCCCCCTACGATGACGGCAGCGCTCAGGCCGTCCATTGCGGCCGCTGGCGGGGTGGTTGCGTCCGGGGCTGGTTGTGTAAGGCATAATCTCAATGCACCGCCGGCCATCCGGCAGGGGGTGGATATACTGAGCCACCGCCCCGGAGCTAGACTCCGACGATGGCAAATAAGAACAGTGGTGATAGAACCTTTCCTGCAGAAACGCCCACTTACGTAGGTAGGAAGCCTGCCGGCGCGCCGGACCGAATATTGTCTCGGGACTAAACTTAGCTATGAGCGACATCTTATTGACGCACGGCTATTTCCTTTTCGAGGACGAAAAGGAAATTCAGATCATGCGGCCGTATCCGACGCTCGGCCTGTTGTACATCTCAGCGTACCTTCGGCGTGCAGGTTTTGATGTTGAGATTTTCGATTCGACCTTTGCCAGCCGCCAGGACCTGTTCGACCGATTGGCGCGCAGCCCGGGGGTGATCGGAATCTACACGAATCTACTGACCCGCCGCCCGGTTCTGGATCTCGTCGCGATGGCAAAACGCCTCGGCTGGACCGTTGTGCTGGGCGGACCGGAGTCCGCCAATTACCCGCAGGAGTATCTTAGTTTCGGCGCTGATGTGGTAGTCGTGGGCGAAGGCGAAGCAACCATGGCCGAACTGTTGCCGGCCCTTGCAGCCAAGGGGCCGAATAGGCTGCACTCGGTCGCCGGGGCAATTTTTCGTGACGAGACCGGGGTCATAGTCACGAATGCGGAGCGCGGCAAGATCATCGATCTGGATTCCATTCCATGGCCCGACCGGGGCCTAATCGATCAGGCGCGCTATGTGGATGTCTGGCGCAAACATCATGGCATGGGCAGCGTAAATCTGATTACCGCGCGTGGGTGCCCGTACAAGTGCAACTGGTGCTCCCATGCCGTTTTTGGATATACGCACCGGCGGCGCAGCTTCATTGACTGCGCCAGGGAGCTTGAGCACATTGTGGACACATACCGGCCCGACCAAGTCTGGTATGCCGACGATGTCTTCACCATCAGCCATCCGTGGCTGTATGGGTATGCCCAGGAGCTCAAGCGTCGCAATCTACGGGTCCCGTTCGAGACCATCTCGCGCGCCGACCGCATGATGAAGGATGAGGTGCTCAAGACACTGGCCGAAATGGGATGCTATCGAATTTGGATTGGCTCCGAGAGCGGTAGCCAACGGATCCTCGATGCCATGGAGCGTGGCGTGCGCGTGGACCAAGTCATCTGGGCTACCCATGCGGCCAAGCGATACGGAATCCAGGTCGGCATGTTCCTCATGTGGGGCTATCAGGGCGAGCAAATCGACGATATTGCGGCGACAGTCGATCTGGTAAAAAAGTGCCTGCCGGATATTCACCTGACCACCGTGGCCTATCCCATAAAGAACACCGGCTATTTTGCCAACGCCAGTCAATCGATCGTTCTGCAGAAAGAGTGGTCGATGGCGACCGACCGCGACTACTTGATCAAGGGTCGCCACTCGCGCCACTACTATAAGCACGCGGATTCGTGGCTCAGCAATGAAGTTGCCGCCGAACGTCTGCAGGCCGGCAACCCGTCGGAGGCCTCGCGTCATCGCGCGGCCGCCGTGCAGGCCCGGGCATCCATGTTAGATCTCGCCTCCCAAACTGAGGCGTGAGACCCTGACAATGGATATTGAACGCTGTAATCACTTGCAAGATATCAATGGAATTTCCGCTTGAACGCCTCCGCCTTCAACGAAATGGCTACTTCTTACGACGCGGCGTTTACCCAGACGGCGGTCGGTCAGGCTCTGCGTGCAATAGTATGGTCGCGACTGGGCCGCACCTTTCAGGCCAACGAGAGGATCCTGGAACTGGGCTGCGGGACTGGCGAGGATGCGCTCTGGCTAGCGCGCAAGGGCATCGAGGTGGTCGCCACAGATGCCTCCGAAAAGATGATTGAATTTGCCAGGGAAAAGCTCGGTCAGGAGAAAGTCGGCGCACGGGTCGTATTCAGATGCTTGCCTATGGAAGAACTGGCGAGGCTCGAAGATGAGAGGCTTTTTGATGGCTCCTTTTCGAATTTTGGCGCGATTAACTGCGTTGCGAATCTACCCATGTTAATTGCAGAGGTCGCCCGGCGGTTGGCGCCGGGGGCACGGTTAGTCTGGGTCGTGATGGGGCGTCATGTTCCGTGGGAATGGATTTGGTACACGGCTCGCGGCAAGCCGGCAAAGGCACTGCGGCGTTACAAGCGCCGCGGAGTGCAGTGGCGGGGTATGAATATCACCTATCCGACTCCGAAAGAGATGATCGCTATGCTCGACCCTTATTTTGAAGTCGTGCGCGTATCTGCGTTGGGCTGTGCGTTGCCGCCGACTTACGCCGCGGGCTGGCTCGAACGCTCGCCAGGAGCGCTGGCGGCCCTGAGACGGTTGGAAACTCTGGTGCAGGAGTGCCCGGCGATTGGCTGGAATTGCCGATCACTACATTCTTGAGGCCCAGCTCCGGGCTGCGGCATGAAGTCGGAAGTGCGCCCGCGATGTCGATAGCAAGCGTCCGCAACGTTCCCACGGCTGCTCGCGAGGCCCAACCCGCAAGTCAACCGATACGGCGTTTACCGCTCGTAATCCTGTACCTGAGCGAGCGATGCAATTCACGTTGTGTGAGCTGCGATTACTGGCGCCATGGGGCCGTCGACATGAACTTGGGGTTTGTGTCGACCCTTTTGCCCGAACTCGCCGCTCTGCAGACCGAGACGGTGTTAATTTCGGGTGGGGAACCCCTCCTCAATCCCGGATGGCTGCCAGATCGCGGAATTACTTCGCTCTCAGGGCCTGAAGCTCTGGCTGCTGACCTCCGGCTTATCACTGGCCAAGCATGTTTCCAGGATCGCGCGCCTATTCCATGAGGTGACCGTGTCGCTGGATGGTACGGATCGGGAAACCTATAAGGCAATTCGCGGCTTAGATGCTTTCGACACTGTGTGCGATGGCATTCGAAAGGCGACGGACGCCGGAATCAGTGTGGGGCTGCGCGTTACGGTGCAACGCGAAAATTATCTCCAACTGCCTCAATTCGTGCGGCTCGCGAAACAACTTGCGTGTACGAGAGATTTCCTTTCTTGCCGCGGACGTTGCCAACCCGCACGTCTTTGGGCGAGAGGCGAATTTCACTTCGAACGTGGCGTTGCGCCAAGAGGATTTGCCGGCGCTAGACCAGACGCTTCGAGCCATGGAGCGCGAATTCGCGAAGGAATTTGCAACTGGCTTTATTGCCGAAAAGCCTGAAAAGCTGCGTCGCATTTGGCAGTACTACTCGGCCATCTGCGGGCGCGAGAACTATCCTCCGGTGCGTTGCAACGCTCCCGAGTTTTCCGCCGTTGTTGAGGCAGACGGTCGGATCCGGCCGTGCTTTTTCATCTCGGGTCCGAGGGAGGCCGGCGGTATCCGGGAGCTCGATGCCGGCCTGAACGCGAATGGCATGACTGTCATTGCGCTCGGAGATCCGCGCTGGCCGTCGCGCTGAATGTGCCACCTGCGTGTGTTCAATGTGGCGCGACGGGGAACCCTACCTATGAGCTCCCCGCTTGCGCTTTCGACGCGCGAAGCCTACGAGCGGTGGTCGCATTCCTACCCGCCGATACCGCACAACCCGCTGATGCACGCCGAGCAGACGGCGATGTTCGAATGCTGGCCCGATGTGGCCGGCAAGCGGGCGCTGGATCTAGCCTGTGGCACCGGACGATATACCCAGCGACTGTTAGACGATCATGCCGGTGCGGTGATTGCCTTGGACCTTGCCGAAGGCATGTTGCGTCGGGTGGCCGCGCCATGGCGGGTGCGGGCGGATATGACGAAATTGCCGCTACGCACCGGCGCGTTTGATGTGGTGATAAGTGGCCTGGCCATCGGGCATGCGAGTTCCCTATGCGCGTGGATGAACGAGGTGTCTCGGGTGCTTTGCGATGGAGGCTTGCTTTTGTATTCGGATTTCCACCCGCAGGCGAGTTGTGCCGGACTGCTTCGCTCCTTTACCGATGAGTTCGGCCACAAAGTGGCCGTCCCGCATACCGCCTATAGCTTGGAGGAACATCATGAGGCGGCGGCCGCGGCTGGCTTGAAATTGGATATCGTCGTGAATTGAGGGCAGGCCGGGAATTTGCCGAGGAATTTCCCGGTTCAGACGAGTTTTATCGGCAGTGGCCAGATTTGCCGTTGCTACTGGTAGTCGGAGCCCACAAATGATCGCCGCGAATCCACCGGGCGGTGCACGAGCCATCAGCTTTATCAATGCGGATTTGGGCCGTGTCGGCGCTTCGAGCCTCCGCGTTGTACGCTCGACTATCGACTCAATCGGCGAGAATCCGGTGCCAGGCGATCTCGTCGTCGATCTGGGCGGAGACCGGCTGTTGCCCGGGCTGATCAACGCTCACGATCATCTCCAGCTCAATGTATTTCGGCGCCTCAAATACCGCGACCGGCACGCGAACGTCAGCGATTGGATCGACGACATCAACCATCGAAGATCCACCGACCCGGAATTCGCGGCACGCCTGTCGGTGCCGCTGCACGCGCGTCAGCTGCATGGGGGACTTAAAAACATCCTCAGCGGAGTGACTACCGTCGCACATCACGACCCATTGGACGCAGTGCTGCTTGCGTGCGACTTTCCCACGCGCGTGGTAGCAAACATCGGCTGGGCACATTCGCTGGCCATCGACGGTGAATTGCGTGTACAGCAGTTCGTATAAAAGCTCGCCGTCGCAATGGCCCTGGGCCATCCATGCGGCGGAGGGCGTCGACCAGAAGGCCGCTGTGGAAATCAGTACCCTCGATGCTCTGGGCTGCGTCGGGCCGAACACCTTGATTGTTCACGGCGTCGGCATGGATGCTGAGCAGCAGGAACGGCTAATTGCCGTTGGCGCGGGGGTGATTTGGTGTCCGTCGTCAAATATTCACCTGTTTGACCGCACCCTGGACGTGGCGGCCCTCGCCGCACGGCATCGGGTCGCACTTGGCACGGATTCACGCATGAGCGGCGAAAGGGACCTGCTCTCGGAGCTGGCCGTTGCCCAAAGGGCCTGCCAACTGGATGATCCCGCTCTGGAATCCATGGTTACGTGCGATTCGGCGCGGCTCTTAGGCCTCAGTGACCGCGGAATCCTGACGCCTGGCGCGCTGGCGGATTTGTTGATCCTCCCTGCCCGATCGCGACTCCATCAGACAAGTCGGGCCGACATCCGACTGGTTATGCTGAATGGACAGATTCGCATTGGGGATTTGCACTACTTCGCGCAGGTGGCTCCGGCAAAGCCGTGGATGGAAATCGAGCTCGACGGCCACGCAAAGCTTATCGATCGCGTATTGGCCGGGCAGCTGATTGAACTGGACATCGACGAACCCGGCCTCATGCTGCGCCAGGCCAACTGGAGAGCTGCGTGAAGGATGTCACGAGTATTCGCAGCTGCCGGGCGACGCAAAGTCGTGCTCTATAACCCGAATGCGGTTTTTTTTACCATGCCCCTTGCACTGCTCGCCGTCGGCTCCGCTTTGGACCCGGAGATGTACGACGTGGTGGTGATAGATGGCCGGCTTGAGGCTGATGCAGTAGTCGGCCGTGCTATCCCAGCTGACAGATGCGGTCTGCGTGGGTGTCACGGTACTGACGGGTGCGCCGATATCGGACGCGCTTCTGATCTCGCGTGCGGTAAAGCGGGCTCATCCCAACATGCCCGTTGTTTGGGGAGGCTGGCACCCCTCGTTATTCGCCGCGGAGTGCCTTGCCGAAGCCTCAGTGGATATAACCGTTCAGGGACAGGGCGAAGAGACCTTTCACGGAGATCGTCGATCGCCTCGCGAAGGGCCTGCCTTTGGAAGGTTGTCCTGGATGCACAGTGCGGCTTCCCAGTGGACGCATCGTCATGAACCCTCCCAGAGCAATGCGTTCCCTGGACACATTTCCAGCGCACGACTACAACAAGATACCGGTGGAGAGGTATTTCAAGCTTAAAGGCAAACGGCAACTGGACTTCATATCGTCTCAGGGTTGCAATTTCCGCTGTGCCTTCTGTTCTGATCCGTTTGTGTATGGCCGAAAATGGGTCGGGCTTGATCCTCTGGAAATGGTCACGCGATTGAAAGAGCTGTCCGATCAGTTTCATTTCGATGATGTCAATTTCCAGGACGAGACCTTTTTTACACAGCGGGATCGTGTACTGATGATGGCCGACCGGATTATTGAACTGGGCATGCGGTTCACCTGGGCAGGAACCATGCGGGCCGATCAGGGAGTTCGCTTGCCGGACCATGTATGGGCTCGGTGCAAACAGTCCGGACTGCGACGATTGCTGGTTGGCGTCGAATCGGGCTCCAACGAGATGCTGAAAAGGATCCGAAAGGACATCAAGATCGAGCAAGTATTCGCTACAGCCGAGAGAATGGTCCAGCACCGTATCGCCGGCCATTTCCCGTTCATCGTCGGCTTTCCCGACGAAAGTGACAGCAGCATTCGCGAAACTCTGGATTGCGCCAAACGACTTCGGGCAATGAGTCCTGAATTCTTCACTCCGATCTTCTATTTCAAGCCTTACCCGGGAAGCGCTATTGTCACCGAAGCCGTCGCCAAAGGATTTAAATTGCCCGATACGCTCGCTGCGTGGTCCCAATTTGATTTTGTGGATGGCTTGCCCGGACCTTGGGTATCTCGGGAAAAGTTTCGGCTCATTGAACGATTTAAATTTTTCCAAGAACTGGCATGGAAGCGGCGCACGCGCGCCAATGCCCTGCTGCAACGTCTGGCACGTTATCGATGTGGGCGTGATGAGTATCGATGGCCCGTTGAAATGGTCCTAATGAGATTGGGTAGGTCACAGCCCACACTTTCGTAAATCGTATGCATAAAGTTCTGCTCATCAATCCGACCATCACCAAGGCTCGCCATGCGCGTTTTCCACTGGCCGTCATGAGCCTGGCGAACGCGATCGAGCACGATACAAGTCCACCATTATCGATGGCAACATCGATCGCGACTTTATTGCGACAGCCTGCGCGGCTATAAAGGAAGAAGGAGTTTTGACGCTGTGGGCATTACCGTGATGGGCGGCCCTCAAATTCCCACCGCTGCCGCGGTGTCAAAGGCGATACGCGCCCTCAGCCCCCGGACACCGATAATCTGGGGAGGGTACTTTCCGACGATTTGCCCGATTCCCAGCGTCAATGCCCCTTTTGTCGACTATGTGATCAGGGGCCAGGGCGAACTCGCGATGCTGGAACTCATGCATGCCATTGTCGGCAAGGATGAGGCTGGCCTGGGGGAATTGCCGGATTGACTGGCGACGCGGCGGCGAGGTTGTGCACAACAAGGATCGGCTGTTCACGCCCGCCCCGCTCGGAACCAGCTTGCCATATGAGCGATTGAAGACCCGACGCGGTACTTGGGCAGAACATACCTTGGGCAACGAACGGCCGGCTACCAGGCCGCTCTTGGATGCCGGTTCCGATGCACGTTCTGCGGCGTGGCGACGATGTTTAGGGGCAAGACCGCGCTTCCGACGGCCGAACGCCTGCGCCATGATCTGACGGTCCTGAAGCATGCGCCTCGGAGCTGATTCGATTCAGTTCTACGACCATAATTTCTTCGATCGCGAAGTGGAGATGATTCCGCTGCTCGAGGTATTGGCCGATTTGGAATTGCCTTGGTGGTGCTTCGCTCGGTCCGATGCATTATTGAATCTGTCGGACGATCTCATGGAAGTTGGTCAGAAAGAGCGGACTTCGCATGGCATATATCGGCGCGGAATCTCCCGACGACGAACTATTGCGAGAGGTACGAAAAGGAACGCGCGCCGACCAGACACTGGCGGTGGTGGAAAAGTGCCGCAGTAACGGCGTTATTCCCGAGCTCTCGTTTATGTTGGCCCCGCCCGATGATCCGGAAGGAGGAACCGAGCGAACGTTTGACTTCATTCGGGAAATCAAGCGCATCCACCCGCGTACCGAGATCATGATCTACATCTATACGCCGATTCCGGCTTCCTCCCACAGCACTACTTCACGTGCATCGCGAACAACGGCTCCTCTGATTGACGCGGAAGGTAAACCGGTTGTGTTTCCGTGCAGTGTCGACGAATGGTCCAAGCCTGAGTGGGTGAATTATTGGTGCCACACGGATGCTCCTTGGTTGACCAAACGGCTTCGTCGCCGGATCTCGGACTTCACTACGGTACTCGGCTGCCGGTTTCCTACCATTACGGATATCCGCTCTCCCCAATAGGAAAGGCTACGCTGCGGGCCCTCGCTTCCTGGCGTTACCGTTTTCAGAAATATAATCGCCCTTGGGAGCTGGATCTCTCGCAGAGGATTATTCGCCTGCACAATCCACGTGCATCTAGCCTGTGAACGCAAGTCCTTGCGTTGGACGGACCGCGTTCGCATCCAACGCACTAAGTGGCGCGCTCTTCCGCGATCACCAAACCGAGCATATTCCTGGGCCATGGTCTCCACCTGGCGCAAAGTCTCATCCAAATTTGGCTGCATGGGCTTCGGCGGGCGAACCGGTGATCTGGCAAGTAGTCGATCAGGAACTTGAGCGAACCAATATCGGCGATGCGCGCCTGCCGTTGGTTGATAAGCCTGAAAAATGTTGCTCAGCCTCATCGCTCAGGAAGATAGCCGGAACCCCGAAATGCGGCTGCCTCGGCTGCCGCGCCGGAAGCGAGTGACACCAAGACGCTCATATGCCGAAGCAGTGCAGGCAACGGGAAACTGGAGGCTTCGTCGACGATCACGTTGTGTCTTCTCAGCGACAGCAAATGCTGGCATTCAAGGTCTTGAGCTCGGGTGGGCGGCAGGGTGACGGCGAATCCACCAACGCCACTTGGGATCGCCCGATTCGATCAGTGCCGACAGACTGTTCCCAAGTGGCTCGGTGGCCTGGGATCGGTTGCAGAGCCACCAGAATCTCACGTTCGAATCTGGGGTCGTTGCGGATGGCCTGAAATTTCTGGTCCCATGCCCGGGTGAGTGGATTACTGTCCTCCAGAAACGGGGCAAGTTGCGTGTGACCACCATACAGACTACGATGCCAAGGCAATGTCAGCGTGCCTGCCCACCGGGCGATGTCTGCGGCCTCCTGTTCGTCCAGTTCCAGAACAAGGCCGGTAACGTCGAGTAGCCGTTCGGGGAAGCGCGCACCAGTTATAAGCCTTGTGCGCGCCCAGTTGTGGGCAATGCTGCAGATCGACGGACATATCCCCTGGCGCCGACAGGCGAGAAGGAAGGCCGCCCCTAGTCCGGCGTAATAGGTCACCGTGAAGGCCATTTTGGGCGCACCACCCGAAGTACGCGTTCGAATTCAGAGCCGCTGCGGAGAGCTTTTCGGCCTGCAACTTGCAGATTGGCCAGATGAAGCGAAGGCGCGCGGACGCCATGTTCAGATAGATGCTGCATTACCTGGCCATGGTTCTGGTAAATCGGGCGGCGAGATGCATCCGGAACGTCTAATTGTGCGGCGCAGCGCGCTACGCACGCGATGACGTTCGCAGGATAGGTAGATCGGCGCCACGGCAGCCGCCGCAGATCACCGCTTTGCATGAGGAACGTGCGTAGGCCGCGTCGTTCCAGAGCGGCCATAATTGGTTCGCCGTACCGATCCTGCCATCGTCCATCAATTCGATCGAGGGAAACGCCATCACCAAGGAGGATGGCATCGGCCGGGGATGGGAACGCAAGCCAATGGGCGAGATCCCGCCTGCTCTTCCAGATATTCGTCAGCGGAATCGCCAGGGCGGCCATAGCGCGATGCGGATAGGAGTCGGTCAACATGTGGGCCCCCGGCGTTTTCCCAAAACATGTCGTTGTGAAGCTGGAATTTCGCCAAAGGCCAAACGGGAACGTCCTCGACAAACCACCGATTGACGGGAAACCCCCGCTCTATCTCGCTTACCAGTGACAGGAAGCGCGCATGAAAGGAATCGTCACTGCCCGGCTGACCTCGTGACATACCCGCAGAAAGTGGCGAGCCGATGGACGCCCTCGTCTGGTGTGGCGTCGGAATATCATGACTTGGTTTTCAGCAGTTCGGGGTGATGCACTCGACGATCTCCACCCGCAAGGAAAGAGGCCACTTTCCCGACCACTTCCTCCGCAGAGGCGGCATGCATGTCGGGCGAACCGCCCGCGATGTGGGAGGTGAGAAATACGTTTTCCAGTTCGCGCAGCGGGTGCGATGCTGGCAAAGGTTCGTGTTCGAAGGTATCCAAGCAGGCAAAAATGTCACCTTGTCCCAGGCGGGCGAGCAGTGCATCTGGCTCAATCAGCGCACCTCGGGCCACGTTGATGAGTACGGTGCCGGGACGCAGTTTGGCAAGCTCTGCGGCACCGAGAAAATGCCGCGTTACAGGTGTGAGCCCGCGATGCAAGGAGACTATGTCGGCGGCCAAGACCTCATCGAGGGAGGCCATCTTGCCGCCGGCCTCGGAAATGTCCCGCTCCATGGCATGGTCGGAGAAAACGATCACCCGTGCCCCGAAGGTCTAGGAGGTGGCGGGCAAAGACCGCGGCATTGGCGCCCCAACCGATCAGCCCGACCGTGCAATGGCGCAGTTCGTGGGGTTCCAAAGAGTGCGTCGTACGTTTAGATGCCGGGGCCTGGGTCGCCTTCCAGACACCCAATGCAACTCCTTCCAACCCGGCCGCTCGGAGCGCAGGTCGCACCCTGTGGGCGATGCTCTGGACTCTGGATCGTAGGCTCGAGACCGGTTGTGCGGTTCCCCACCCTCCTTTGCGCATTGTTGAGTGGGACGTGAAGGCACGCCTGCGACTCAGAATCGCCAGTCCCAAGGCAAATTCTCCAACGCTTTTGGCATATGCTTCGGTGGCATTGACCAGGCGGATACCGAGGGCGAGCAGCGCATCGGGCTCATAGCGAGCCAGTGACAGGGCGACGATGCCGACGATGGACAATCGGGGCAACTTAGCCAGTACAGGGGCTGTCAAGGCGGCAGAACCATGGCCGAGAATTGCCGCCTCCACGTCCGGGCGCCCGCCAGGAGTATTTCGCACATCGTCGAGGGTGATGTACCGGAATGTCGGCATCAACCGCGCCAGTGCGTGTTGAAGCGCTTCCGGCTGGTCAATGAGAATGGTTCGGACCGGCTCGTACCCGCGGACGGAGGGTGCCAGCACTTGCGATGGGGGAAGTAACACCTCTCCGCTGAAGCCGGATTCGATTAATTCCGCCAGGTAAAGCGAGGGGGCTATGGCATCGATGCTGTGCTTAGCCGCTGTGCCGGTACGGATTGCATCCAGGAATGCGTCATGCTCGGCCTTTATTCCGTTGCCGTCGTCAGAAAACTCTGAATGCTTTGTCAGTCCATTCGTCTCGACAGTAAGGTCCGTGCTGGTTGCACGGTAGGTCACACCAAGGCCATGAAAGGTGTATTCCTCACGTCGAGCTCCGGCGTTGTTATTGGATAGAAACGTACCCTGAGCGCCATCGCCCCAGCGCATGAGCGCGGAAAAAACACTGGGTTGGGGGGCGGTGGCCTCGCCGATTTCGCTCGACAGGTGTACAGGCAGTTCACCCATCATTGCCACAAGCGCGTCCAGCGCGTGGATCCCATTTGCGCTCAGCCAGGTTCGAGCGCCAAACGGTGGCGGCGACGCATAATTCGGGTTTGTGAAAGACGGCCTCCGCAAACCGCCAACGGCCCTTCCCGGCGGCGCCGCTACAACGCCGAGCGACCTGTAGAACCGGCGGTTGTGGCCACCGACGGCGATGAGGTTGTGCGCGCGCGCAGTGTGTGCCAGCGCGATGGCCTCCGCGTAGCTGGGTGCGACGGGTTTCTCCACAAACAGGTGCTTTCCGCACTGGAGCGCCTTCAGACCGCAGGCGAAATGCAATTGCGCGCTGCCGAACATATACACTGCGTCGACATCAGTTCGTTCCACAGCGCCGAGCGCATCTCCGCAGACTCCAGAAAACCAAATTGCCGGCTCGCGACAGTGGCTCGCTCTGGCCGTAGGTCACAAATAAGCGCCAGCGACAACATGCGCGCATCGCGCAGCCGTGCCAGTACCGGAAATGCATGTGGACAGCGGCGGGGCCGGCGCCGATGACAAGAACGCGTATCGGAGAGTTGGAGCCCGATGCGCGCGATTCGTCTGGCATGGTCGATTAAAGTGGGAAACGAGGCGTCAGCGGGCGCTAGAGCGGCGGACGGACCAGACTAGGAGCCTGTCGGAGCCGGGATATTTTCGGCATGGACTCCGTGACCGCAAGGCGTCCTTGGGATTGCGAACTGACGCAGACATCACTTCCTTCAGCCGGACCTGGGGTTAAACGCTGAGTGCCAATTGCTTGTCCGCGATTGGCATCTATTAGACTGATAATGGCAACGGTCCGATAATACGCGCGTGTGCACGAGGTATCCATGATGCCCGAATGCTCCTGGACCAGACCGGTTGTATCGAGGATTGGCTCTCCAGTGACCCTCAGTCCATCACTCGATAGTGGAAGTCTGCACTTTGGTATCGATTCTCTCGTTACTCGAATGGGGTTTGTGAATGGCCAAGATGATCTTGAGTCCGCCGCGGCCCTTCGAAGCCGATCCATTTCAGGAGCGCGTTAAGCACCCTTTCAAGCGCAAATTCTCCATCCTTGGCCAAAACATCCGCTTCGAGAGCAACAGTCGTCGCCTGTTGAAACTGGTGCATCAGGCCTATCGCAGGTTGCCGGCGCACCGTCTGCGCTCGGCGCCGACAACCATCGCATTGCGATTACACCTGACCGACGGAACACGATCGAGCGCCACCCCATTTCCTCCCGATATGCAAATGCACGGCGGCAGCGGGCTACTTTGCGGTGCTATGGATGCACAGAATTTTGCATTGCTCAGTCCGTCGACCAGGACCGGTCTTGTTGTTGCTTCGAAAGAACTGCTTAAGCATCCCTACGAGGCACGCTACGAGCTCATTGAGTTTGCGGTTTTCACCCTGGCCAGCCGTTGCCAGCGCTTAATTCCTCTCCACGCAGCGTGTATCGGACAAAAAGGCAGAGGATTGCTGTTGATGGGCACCAGTGGCGCCGGAAAATCGACCCTGGCGATGCTGTGCGCAGTGAAAGGCATGGACTTTCTCACGGAAGACGCCACCTTTGTTGCACCGAAGTCCATGCTCGGTACGGGCGTGATGAATTATCTGCATCTTCGGAAGGATTCCCTTCGATTCGTTGATGATGCGAGGATAGCGAGCGTGATAAGCAGGTCCCCGGTGATCAGGCGCCACAGTGGCGTTGAAAAATTTGAGGTGGATCTGCGCACCTCCGGACTCAACCTGGCGAAAGCCCCTTTTAAAATTGCCGGTGTCGTGTTTGTAACGGCAAACCACAAGCGCGAGTCACTGCTCTCACCCTTGCGATCCTCGCAGGCGATGAGGCTGATGGCTTCCAGTCAGGCCTATGCCTCTACTCAGCCCGACTGGGACTTATTCGCGCGGCGCGCACGCCGCCTGCCAGCCTATGAACTAGGTCGCGGTGGACATCCCCTGGAGGCCGTTGCGGCGCTACGGAACGTGCTCGGATTGCCCTGAGGCCTTCGAGGAAGCCATCTCGCGCCTTTGATGCCGAACGCTGCGTGGCGGCGCCGTGGTCCCAACGATCCGGAAGTATTCGTAGCCCTACCCTCTTCGCGGTCCCTTTAAAGCGGCGGCGCTCTTTACTATTTCCAGTCGCCGCTAGCGTATTCCGCGCGCGCGCGGCCTGACCGATTTCGGCATCCATCGTACCTATGCCGCTTTCGGGGGTGCGTGATCGGTTGCAAAAGGAGGGTGGCTGCTTAGCGCTGCTGCGACCACCATAAGAGTCTCGGGCCGGGGTCGGCCGGCGAGGACTTCCAGAAAACGGCGTCGATGAGAGCGGGTTATCCACGGCTGAAGCTCGGTGGCTTGCGCGATCTGCGGGCTGCCACGCAAGGCCTGCAGTCCGCTGTGCAGCCTGTTGCTAACGCAATTGAGGGCTTCCGGAAATGAGCCGGACCACGACAGTGCCGGAAAAAGCGATCGTCTCAGATTGGACACGGAGACCTCCGAGATCCGCAGTTTCGGGGCTAAGGCTCGCAGGAGCGAAGAACATCCGATGGCCGCGGCCTCCATTGCGGCCAGCGGGATAACGCCCGGGTAGTAGCGCGCTAGTCAATTGCAGCGGTGGCAGCGCCCACCACGAAAGGGCGCGTCCATCACCAGGGGTCAGCGCCGCATGCCAGTCCGAGTCGGAGAGTCGCGGCGCTAAAAGCGCAATATCGTGCAATTGCAGCATCCGCAGGATCCGTATCTGCATGTTGACGGCAGCGTGCATGAGCAGATGGCGCATCAGTGACCCCAATGAGGGGTAGTCGTTGCGCCCCGGTCGCGGCATTGCCGGCCATAGGTGGGCGGTGATGTCGACTATGCGCACGGGCATCGGCCGATCTATCCGGGTATGCAATTCGATCGTAATGCCCTGATCAGCGCGTTCGCCCAGCGGACTCGGAGCCGGACGGTCAATCGGCACGAGGACTTGCTCGGCTGCGGTGGATGACAGCGTCTGGTATCCCAGTCGCGAAAGTGCATGTCCCATCGGTGCCAGCTGAGACGGCCTGAGCAATAGGTCGATGTCAGCCATTGGGCGGTCACCAGCCGTGTATAGGCCGATCGCGTGGAGCGCCTCTCCTTTCAATGGTACGAAGGCGATGTCACGGCTCGAGGCCAGGTCATCAATCCTGGCGAGCAATTCCGTCATCCTCAGGTACCGGCTGGCGGTCTGGGCTCTCTGGTCCGCCAGAAAGCCCTGCCACCCCGCCGGTCCGCTCCATGTCAGCCGACGCGACAGGAGTGGTGAAATGCCATGAATGACTGCCACGGCGCGTGCAATGCGCCATTCCAAGTCCGTCCAGTCCGGTTCGGATGCACCCTCGCCGCTCAGCGCGGTGGCCAGGTACTCGGTAACGACTGGCAATACGCGGGGAAGCAAGCGCCTTAGCGTCCGCGGCGAAAGCGGATTACGGTGGTAACTCGGCCGCCGGATCCGCATTCTCAGGCGATGCCCGCAGCAAGGCTCCCGCGTGCGGCTCCCGGATTTACCGTCATGCCCGAGGGTTCGAGCCGGTAAGTCCGTTCGGCCGCAATCAGATCATTCCATCTCTGCTGGATTGCCAGAATTGCGGCCTGCTGAGCCTGCCGTTCGGTATTTCGCGCGGACTGCTCGATTTCAACCTGCGCGTGAATAAGATTTCTCACCAGGCGATAGAACTCGGTGCTGTAAGTGCCCTTGAACATCATCGCCAGATCATCACTTTCCTGCCAGTGAGTCTTGGCGCCCAGTTGGGTCTTGACCCGCTCGTAGAATTTCGTGCCAGGCAACGGGTAGGAAACGCTGACACCGACATCGTCGGGCTGCGCAATTTCCACCAGTTGACGCGTGGCCAAAATGTCCTCGAGTAATTCACCGATATAGCCGAGCTGAATGAAAAATCCGACTTTTATTCCCTCGACTCGCAAGCGCTCCCGGGCTGTCAAAATCTCCGCGACGGTCGTGCCCTTGTCCATGTCATCGAGTATTCGCTGGCTACCGCTTTCTGCACCAATCCATGCTTCTCGGCATCCGGCCTTGCGCAGCGCACGCGCCATGCGGAGGCTGATCAGGTCGGGTCTGATCTGAACGGTAAACGGCACGCCGCAGTTGTCGGCGGCGACTGCGGAAGCAAAAGTCTCTACCCAGTCCATGCGGAAGCCAAAAATGTCATCTGCGAACCAAATGTGGTCGGGCGCGAACTGACGTTTTAGGTGAGCCATTTCAGCCGCGACTTCGAGCGCGGGTCTCTGCAGGTACTGATTGCCCCAAATCGGTTTTGAGCACCAATTGCAGCGGAACGAGCAGCCGCGCGAAGCGGACATGTTCAAGCTGAAATAGCCATGGGCTTGGCGCCATACAGTTCGGTATTTCTCAACGTCGATCAGATCAAGCGCCGGCATGACGGGGTGCGCGGAACTGGACGATGGGATGGCGCCACGTGACCGACTGAGGGAGCCATCTTTAAGGAACGCAATCTCGGACAGCCCCACGACTAGGTCATTGACGGGCGCGTCGGGCCTAAGAGCCAGTCGCTCGCACAGCGTCGGCAGTACCGTTAGGCCTTCGCCGAGAAGCACCACATCGGCGCCCGCATTGAGATAGGCCTGCGGACTGTCAGTGGCATCGGAACCTGCCACAAGCACGCGAGCCCCATTGCGCCGGCTCGCGCTAATCATCCGGCACGCGGCGATGCGCATTTTCTCCAGACACATCTTGGACAGAAAATTGAAGTTGTCCTCGTACAGAACCACCACCTGGGGTGCCAGTTGCTGAAGTTGGAGAACAAACTGCTCGGGACCGTCGGCGAGCATCGCATCGAAGACGGTGACATTGTGGCCGGCGTTGCGCAGGGAGGCCGCGGTCTGCAGGGTGGCCAGCGGCGGATAGGGCTTCGCGCGCTCCCATTGCTTGCGGTCAAACCGCAGGAAGTATGAATGACCTACCAGGATTGAAAGCATGGTTCTGAAATCCTGTGCGCAATGCCGGTATCAGGGCGGTCCGGTGGCGCTAATCGCCGACCCGCAACTGCTTATAATTGAACGCGCAGCTGCGTGGACCGTTCGCAATCTGAAGTTGCCACACTTGAAAGATGGCGGCAAGTGGGCCTGGCGGCCCCAAGGATAAAGAGCAGCACAGATTGAACCTGCAATCCCGACCCGAGTACTCACCGTGCGTATCGACTGCGGGTCAGCCAAATATGGGACAGTACTGAGGGGTAAACGGATGCGCGCGCCAAATCGCCACGCGCGCCGATGCAGCGTATTCCTTAACACTCCAAGAGCTTTAACTGCCAGATGTCCTTTCCGGTGGCCATCATGAACGGACGCAACATCAGCATCCCGGTGCGGCCGATCGACCGCTTGAGTTGCTCGAGCTCTACGAGTTTCTCGTGAGTTTCCTGGTCCAGTTTCGGAACCTCCATGCCGCTTTCGTGCAAAAGCAGGATCCCCTTCGCTCGCAGGGCGAGTTCGCCGTGCAGTTGCAACAGGCAAAGCATGTCGGCCAGATCTTCGCCTCGAAACCGATCACTCAGCGAGCGCAGGTAACGTCCCGATGGGCTGTCGAGGAAAGTACCGGTGTTGATCGACTCGAGCAGTTGCACCGTCGACTCCGAATCCTCATCGAGCCAGTCCCGCAAGGTGCGCTCGCTGTGTTGAAATACAAGGTAAGTCACCAGCTGCAGCACCACGAGCGTCACTAGGGTGGCCACGGCCGGTCGCACAAGGAGGAAATTAAAACCGGTGTGGAGTGCTACGGCGGCCAGCAAGCCGGGTATCACGAGCTGCAGCCCGGCGCTTGGCCTCCGTTCGGACAACGTCACGGAGATCATGGCCAGGATGGTGGTGGTACCTCCGTGCATGATCGCAGTGCCAAAGCCGCGTACCACCTCCACGGGGAGCACGATGTGCGGCCGGGATGCGAGATAATACAGGTTCTCGATGAGCGCGAATCCGGTGCCGATGGCAAATCCGGCGATGCCTGCATCCACCGCGAGGCCGACGCGGCGGCTTCGGAGCATGTAGACAATGACTATTCCTTTGAGTGCTTCCTCGATCCAAGGGGACACGAAACGCGAATACGATTCGAAATCGCCCGCGAATCGGGCAAATATGTAGTTGCTGATCAGGTAGCTCGAGCCGGCCGCGATGGCGCCAGCCACCACCAGGAGCAGCACGGTCCGGGGCCGCAGCAGTTTGTAACTGTCCCCGTGCACGAGTACCCCGAGGAATAACAGCACCGGTAGCAGGGCGATTGGCGCGTGCATCAACAATGGTGCATTCACGGGGTTCGCCTCAAGTCCGCAGGGACACTCAAAGCACCTGGAACGACAGCATGAATTCCGTCTTACCCAACCCTCCCCCGCCATAGCCTTGTGCTATGCCAACGGAGAGCATCATGGGGAGTCGGTGCATAACGTGCAGTTGAAAATCCAGTTGAGCGCCCACATCGCCCGATCCGCGCTGATACCGATGATTGCCCAGATCGGTTTCCAGTGCACTGATAAACAGTTGCGGGCGTGCCCAACTGACGTACATGCCAGGGGTACCCAGTGCCGCGTAACGCCACGGAGGCAGACACCATTCGAGCGTGGCCTTCAGAAGGGTCTGCCCGCTTAGGGCGTCCAGATCGAATCCTGGCATGCTCAGCAGGTCGCGGTAGCGCTGGGCTCCTCCGTTATCGCCGCTGTCCACGTAGTTGTTGCCGAATCCGCCCAGGTAGAAGTTCGCCAACGGATCGGCGCGGTCCCCCGCCGACACGCTCGCCCCGCCTCGCAACCATACTGATGAATGATCAATCGGCAGGGGAATTCCGATGTCATACGTGGCGGTGACACTGGGAATCAGGTTGCCGTCGCCCCGATTGCCATGAGCACTGATCGACCAGGAATGACCGGCTTCGTCATCGACCGCCCCAGGAGAGGCGCGGGTGTCCGAGCCGACCAATCCCGTGTCCAGGGTGAGCAGGTGACTGGAAGGCGCCGCCACGTTCTGGGCGCCGGGCAAGGCATCAAGGTCTCCGTAGTAAGCGACATTGGCGGTGTAATCGACGATCTTGGGCGGGTCGAAGGCCAGCGGCAGCTCGTAACCGAGGTTGACGTTGTATCCGGCCCGGCTGCGTTTGGTGGGCCCGAACAGGTCATAGAAGTCCGCGCCGTTCCAGGCGGCGCCGGCCGACCAGCGGCCGTGGTGCACGCCGGCGGCGAGGTGAGTGCGCTGTTGGGCAGGCAATGAACTGTCCGGGCTGTAACTCGCCTCAAGGGCGGCGGAGTCAAAGCCCAGCGGGTCACTAAAGCGCGCGCTGGCACCCGCGGCCAGCGAATTCTTGTAACCCTGGATCATGGGGATCACTGACTCCAGTGACAATTGCTCCAGGGGCTTGTACGCGCCGCGCCGCCGGATCTGCGACTCATAAGGCATCGTGGCGGGCGTGGCCGCCACCCAATCGCGCATCTCAGGGGCCTTTGCAATGACTTGCGAGCCCAGGAACGTGATGGCGCTCAGGTCTTCGGTGGGCTGTGCATCGATCAAGGTAGGCATGAAGCCTTTAGCCGTGTAACGCAGTACGATCAGTTCGGATCCGATCCAGCGGTGTGGGCCGGAAGAAACCGACCTCCGCATTGCTGACCGCTTCGAGCTTCTCGGTGGCCAGCTCGTACCTGAAGATATTCGAGACTCCCGTGAAGTAGCTGCTTCCGTACAGGTAACGACCGTCCTTCGAAAACGCGAAGCCTTCGGGCACCGCGGAGCCCATCTTGAACGTATGCCAGGGAGTTGGCTTGGCCGCGTTGAATGCATCCGTCTTATAGACGCGCACCTGGGTGATCTGCGGGGAGCCGGGTTTTGGGCCAGGCGCCGACACGGACATCGAGGCCAGCGATCCGTCGGCTGAAAGATCCAGATCGAAGGCCGTCTCGCGAGAGGGAAACACGTAGAGCGTCTTCCATTCCTCGTACGGATACGGGATTCGGACCAACATCACGAAACCGTTGTTGAGCCTGAGTCCCCACAGCGACCGATCGGCATGATTGAACGCCAGGTCGCCGATTCTCGCCCCCGCAAGCAGCATCCTGGATTTCCCGGACCGCAGGTCCAGAGCCTCCAGATTGCGATGAGTGTTGCTTTTAGTCGTGTAAAAGAGCGTCTCGGCGTCCGGGTCGTAAGCGAGAGCAGTGACGGTGTAGCCGCTTGCCCCCTGGACCTCGTTCAATGAGCTCACCGCTCCTGTGTGTCGGTCGATCGCCGCCAGGTGTGCCAGCTGTCCGGGATACTTCACGGCCGTGTAAAGTCGAGCGCCGTCCCCAGAGGCGTAGACGCGCGCCACGGCTCCCAAATCCTGGTGGATGAGGTCCTGGTACGCCGTGAGCGGGTGCTCGTGCACGGCTCTGAGGTTCTGACGCTGGAAATTCCGATCCCAGGCAATCCATTGTTGCCAAGCTGCATTGAGCGGCAGGCCATAGACCCTTTGAAAATCGTCGGCGTAGTAGCGTCGGCTGGCGACATCGCGCCGCAGCCAATTCAGGAGCTTCTGCGGCCCATAGGTGAGCGCGAGGTAATCCATGAAGCGAGTGCCATATAAATAGGCGTTGGCACCCGTCTTGAAGTCTACTTCCGTGCCCTCGGACACCAAACCCAGCGGGTCGTAGAACGTGGCATCGTCGCGAACCATCGCCCGAAACGCCATTTCATCGTACCCGCCTTGCGCACGCCCGATTCCCCCGCCCAGCCAGGTCTCCATGAACACGGCGCCGCCTTCCTGATACCAGCGCGGGGCCGTGTCCCGCGGCACCGTCAGGTAGTTGTACAGAAGCGTTTCCGGATGCTGGGAATCGATGTCCACCTTGCCGTGAAAAAGGCGCCGGTAGCGCATGTCGGTCGGGTTGGGCCGATCGTTCAGCGCGAGATGGGTGAGTTCGTGAAGTGCCGTCCAACCAAACCAGTCCGCCGGTGAGACGGTTTCGTAGGGCTCGTTCCAGGGAGCTATGTCCAGAAAGATGCGGTTGCGTGGTGTGGCGTTTGCACTTGCATTGGCGCGATCGCCAAAGTCCTGCATCAGTACGCTAACGCCCCCGTCCGGAACGTAATCGAACATCTTCTTGTGCGCGGCGAGCCCGCTAAGAAAGCTCTGGGTGGCGTGCTGAACGAGATGGGCTTCGCCTGGATCGTAGTAGACCAGCCGCAAATCCTCAGTCTCGACGAACATCAGGCCCGCGCGCGCCGGTACACACACCAGCAGGGCGGCGAACAACACGGCACTGCGCGCTTTCGCCAAGCGCAACCGGTCCCGCCCAGGGGAAGGGCCGCGCTCGGGCTTCGATGGTTGCCTGCAGGCCTGAGGCAAATACTGCCCCGTCTATACGCAAAAAAAATAGTGGCCCGCCAGAGGCGGGCCACTTTTCTATCAGATCACGCGCCGGGCGCCGTCAGCAACGGCGCGCGGGCATGTCCGTTTGCACTATGCGGCTATTCTTTGCCGGCCTTACCAGCTTTGCCAGCCATGGCCGCCTTGCCGGCCTTGCCCGACTTAGCTGCTTTGCCGGCCTTGCCAGCCTTGCCCGCCGTCGCCACCGTTGGCGGCATCGGAAGCGTCTGCGGCCGCCGAGGCGTCCGTGGCCGCTTGACCGCTCGCTGCATCGGCGGCGCTCACTTCGGTCGAGACCGCGGTGGGCTCAGCCGCCGTGGTCGTTGCGGTAGTCCCATCCGTCACGGTGCGATTCGCCTCGACAATGGTGCCCGCGGCATCCGTGCTGGCCGGCGGCGAGTTGAGGCTCAAGTAGGCGACTGCGCCGATCGCGACGACAACTCCGCCCACGATCCACATCTTCTTGCTTGTCATATACGTATCCCCAGAGTTTGTAGAATGAATGAACGAAATCCCCGTCTCAGACAATTACCCTAGCCTTCAAAAAAAGTTGGTTCCCGCACTAAAAAAATTCAACCGCCGGTGGCGCTTTTCAGCACCGCGTGGCCAATCTCACGACCCTCCCTCAGAAAGGTCACCCGCACCGCCTCCCCGCCACTTCGCACGCCCGGAAGCGCGATCCGCGTGGGCCCTCTATAAGGGGTTCCAGCCATAGCCAGGTGGTTGACCCGGACTGTGTGACCCCCGCTGGCCACCAGAACATCGACCGGCGCCCCAGGCGCCAATTCAAGCACCAGGGACAGGTCTGCGTCTTCGCGGATCAGGCTGGCCCGGCCAGAAACCCCTGCCTCGTTGATTTGTACCACATCCACAGTGACCGCGGCGCGCGGGGCGGCCAACGTACCGGTCATCTCATTCAGCGTCGGTTCCCGGCCAAAATCCAGGGTTCGGAACACGATCGCGCCGGTCAGTAGAACTCCGGCCAAAACAGCGGCCATCCGCCATCGTTGAGCCGCCCAGATCCGACGGGGGCGAGGCGCCTGGATTTGTCGGCAGTGCAGCAAAAATGTCTTCGCGCAATTGCGCGGGCGGTTCGGCCTGCGGTATCGAATCCAGCGCTCGGCTCAGGCACCTCATTTCGTCCCGGACTTCCCGCAGCGCCGGATCTTCGAGCAGACCCCGGGACAATTCTGCACGCTCCCGGTCATTGAGCGTCCCATCGATTTCGGCCTGTATTAGCGCGAGCTGAGTCGGGTCGATCATGTTCAGATCGCTCCTTCGTGCGCGAGCATGTTGCGTAGCTGCTGGCGGGCGCTGTAGAGCCGCGATTTTACGGTTTTCTCGGGCAGCTCCAGGGTCGCCGCCATGTCCTCGTAGCTCAGGTCCAAGACGTGTCGGAGCACAACGACGCTTCTCAATTCGGGCGTGATGCGCATCAGGGCAGCCTCAATGACGCCGCGGCTCTGTTCGCTTTCGGCCAGACGATCGGGTCCTGGCGAACGGTCGATTTCCTCGCCGCTGATGTCCTCGTGAGGCTTGCGGCGGCCGAGCGTATTGAGTGACTCATTGACTGCAATTCGGTAGATCCAGCTGTAAAACTTGTAATTCGGGTCGTAGTCTGCCAAGTGCTCGAATACGCTCAAAAACGTGGTCTGGGCGACGTCCTTGGCCTCCTCCGGGTCGTGCAGAAGGCGTAAGGCGGCGTTGTAGACCGGCCTCTGATACCGCACCACGAGCTCCTCGAATGCCGCACGGTCCCCATCCAAGGTGCGCTGCACGAGTGTCCCGTCGTCGTACTCCTTCACAAGTACTCGCCAGGAGCAGAAAAGTTGATCGCCCGAGCCTTCAATGGGTCGTCAGGCCGGAACGGGCTAGCCCGCCGCCCGGGAAATGTCGAGAATCTGATCAAAGCCGGCGTAATGGAATATGTCGTATATCGAAGGACTGACGTTGATCAGCTTCAGGCCCGCCCCGCCGCCGCCCTTGAGTCGCTTCTGGGTCAGCAGAAAAACCCGCAGGCCCGCGCTGGCGATGTACTCCAAGCGGGCCAGGTCGATGACACGCGGCTGGGCCTGCCCGCTCAGGTACTTAAGGGCCGCATCGCACTGAGTGCCGTCAAGCCGGCCTGTCATCTCGATCTCGCCGGTTGGCCCCATCCGTATGTCGAACATGCGCGCCGTACCTTAGTTTTTCTCGCAGCCTTGTCTGGCCCGCGCCACCTGCGACCGGTGCCGGCCGAAGTTCTGCCACGCTACCCGAAATCCCCTGCCCTTGCACCGGTTGGCGCAGCCCCTAGCCCGCCAGATGTTTGGTCATCCGAAGCCGGTTGCGTGCCCCCACCCGCGAGTAACTGACCGCATCCATCAGCTGGCGCACAAAATAGACCCCAAGTCCGCCGACGCGGCGCTCCTCGAGGGGCGAGCGTGTGTCGGGAGCAGGCAACATCAGTGGATCAAACGGCGGACCTTCATCCTCGACAGCCAAGGTTAAGCTGCCCTCTGCCAGAGCCAGGCAGACATCAACTCGCCCCTGGCTTCCCGCAGGAGTGCCGTGCGTCACGACATTCATGAAGATCTCCTCGAGGGCGATCTCAAAGGCCAGCGACTGCGCCGGGGGCAGCTCGGCCGCGGACCAGAAGTCTTGAAGGAATCTTGCCAGCGCGGGCAGCTGCGCGGCATCGCTGGGCACGCTGGTACGACGCTCGTTCATGCGCTGTTCCCGGGATGCTGCGCCAAAGCGCTGGAACGGTCGGGATGTACCGCCATGACGCGACTGAAGCCGCTCAGGTCGAATACTTCATGTACCGACTGACGCAGGGCACAGACTGAAAACGAGAGGCCGGAACGTTGTGCGCTGCGCGCGGCCAGCAGAAAAACCCGCAGTCCCGCGCTGGAGATGTATTCCAGGCCGGCACACTCGATGATCAGGGCGGCCGGAGGCGGCCCCGCACCGGCCAGCGCCTGTTCGACCTGCGCTTGAAAATCGGCCGCCGCACTGAAATCCAGCCGCCCTTCCGGGATCACAATCGTGGTCCGGGCGAGTGTTTCCAGGCGGACTTTCATGCGCGCTCCGAGGTGGACCAACGTGCCGCGATCATGCGCGCAGCCCGCCTCATTGCGGGCCCCATTTCAGAGCGGTCAGGGTTATGTCGTCCGACTGAGGGGCGGCGCCCGCAAAGTCCGTAACGCTGCTGCAGATCTGCTCGATGAGCGCTTCGGTTGTGCCCGTCCGGTGCGTTCGAATCTGCGCCACCAGGCGCGCCACACCGTAGGCTTCGTCGGAGGGATTGAAAGCCTCGGTCACCCCATCCGTGTACAGCACCAGGCGATCATCGGGCAGCAACTGAATTGAGTGGTTCGGATAATTGACGCCCGGCATGACTCCGAGCACCAGCCCGCCCTGCCCATCGAGCGGCTCGACCGAGCCGTCAGAGCGGGCAACAAGCGGGGGGTTGTGTCCGCCGTTGGCATACGAGAAATCTCCGCTGACCGGGTCCAGGATCCCGTAGAAGACGGTTACAAACAGATCCAGCGGATTTTGGGTGCAAAGAATGTCGTTGGTTCTGGCCAGGCACTCACCCGGATCGAGGAAGCGCACGGCCTGCTCTCGTAAATTGGTGCGTGATACGGCCATGAAAAACGCCGCCGGAACGCCCTTTCCGGAGACATCGGCCATCACGACCCCGATGCGTCCGTCCGGCAGTTCGACGAAATCGTAGAAGTCACCGCCCATCGTCGTGGCCGGAGTCATGCGGGCGCTGCCACCGCAACTGCCCCGAGCGGGAAAAGAGGAAGGGAGGATTGCGCTTTGCATGGCGCGAGCCACGCCCAGTTCCTCCGTCAACTGCGCTTGGGCCTTCTCCAGTGCCGCATTTCGTTCCGCAAGCTCTCGGGTGCGCGTTGCGACCGTGGTTTCGAGCACCCGACGCTGCAACTTGAGCACCCGCAATACCCGCAGCACCCGCAGTACTCGCAAAAACCGTGTATCGAGCCCTGAAAGGAAGAACGGCGCTATGGCGAGCAGGTCCACCAGTCCGTAAAAACTGAAAACAAAGGCGAGCTTGTTTTCCGCCGCGGTGAGACGAAGCGCATATTCCAGAGAAAATACGACAACGACGATGAGCTCTTCGATGTTAAGAACGGAGCGCGCCCAGGGCGGGAGGGTAGCGATCGCTTCCAGCCCGACCGAGAGCAGGCTCACGACAATCAGGGCCAGTATTAGATTGTCGAAGCGGCGCGCGTATGGGCCTTCCCCCTGCACGAGCTTGGCCGCAAGGGCTCGAAAACCTGAGTTTTTGGACTGCTCGGCGCTGACTGCCACGGGCTCATTCATCGATCTGCCCGCCTCCCCGCCTTCATAGTTCTTTGCCGACCGCACGCCGGTATATTCCGGTAAGGCGGGTGGGTTCGCAACCACGGCGCCGGCCCGATCTCGCTCTAGGGTTCCCAGGTTTCGAGGCGTCGCGACAATACCGATAGGAATTGGTTGGCCCGCTGGCCGTCGACGACACGATGGTCAATGGTCAGCGTGACGTAGCAACGCGAACCTATTGAAACGACATCGCGCCCATTTTCAACCGTGACCACGGGACGCTTTTCCACTTTACCGATGCCCAAGATCGCCGACTGAGGTTGGTGAATGATAATCGGCGCTGCGAGCAGGCTCCCGCTCACGCCGTGATTCGAGATCGTGAAGGTTCCGCCGCGTACGTCCGCTGGAACTAGGCGATCTTCGCGCGCTCGGGCCACGCGATCGGCAAGGTCGCGCGCGATAGCGAGCAGGTCGAGCGCCTCGACGTTCCGAACGACCGGTACAACGAGCCCCCCGTTTTCCAGTGCGGCCGCAATGCCAATGTTGATGTGCTCATGCATCTCCAGACCCTCGGGATGCCAGCGGCTATTGAGCTCGGGGACCGCCTTTAGCGCATCAACGCAAGCGGCCATAAAATATGCCGTGAGCGTGAGCGGCACGCCGCGGTTCTGGAAATCGCCTCGCCATTGCGCTCGATGCGCCAGTACCGCGCCCAGGTCGATCTCGAATACCGTCGTCACGTGCGGTGCGGTATGCAGCAAGCTTGCCACCATGCGCTCGGCAATCTGCATTCGCATGCGCGAATGGGGAATGAGATGTCCTTTTGAGACACCAGTTTGTGCCGGCGCGCTCGGTATGGAGAGTTCGACCCGCGCGTGCGAGTCCTTGCCCGCAACGTGATTCAAAATGTCGCCAATGGTGATTTTCCCGTCTGGGCCTCGACCTGTGATGTCAGCCGGTTCCAATTGATGTTCGGCGAGGAGCCGTCGCACCGCAGGGCTCAATGAGTTCGCTGGCGCCGGTGCCCTGTTTTGCGTACTCGCCGCCGGGGTCTCCTCCACCGCGCCCGCCGGGACAGGTACGCGCCCAACCGCGGGGCTGACACGCGCGCTGCCGCTCCGGTCGATGCGGCACAGCACGGCATCCGGGTCGACTTCCGTTTGGGCCTGCACGAGGATTTCCACCAGGGTGCCCGAGCAGGGCGCCGGGATTTCCACCGTGACTTTGTCAGTTTCGATTTCGAGCAACGGCTCATTCTCGTTCACGTGATCGCCCACGTTCTTGAGCCATGCAAGAACCTGTGAGCGTGTGCCCTCGGCTTGGTCGCTCGGCAGCTTTACTTCCACTACGTCACTCATAGGTCAATAGCTCGCGATGCGTTGGATCGCCTCGATTATGGACCGCACGGTCGGGAGCACCGTATTGAGCAATACCGGGCTATGCGGGACTGGGATATCGGGATGTGCCAGGCGTTCCACGGGCGCATCAAGGGCGGCAAAGGCTGAGCCTGCCAGTTCGGCCGCAATTTCGGCGCCAAATCCGGCCGTCATATTGTCCTCGTGCACAATGAGGCAGCGGTGTGTCCTGCTGACCGAAGCCAACGCGGCTTTGCGATCCCAGGGCACCAGCGTGCGCAGATCGAGCAAATCCACATCGACGCAGGATTCGGCCGCGGCCTGCTCGCAGCGCTCGACCATGGCCCCCCAACTGATCAGCGTGAGCTCACGTCCGGCCCGCAATCGGCGAGCGACACCAAAGGGAACCACAAACTCGTCTCCGGGATAGGGTCGGCGCGCCCAAGCGCCGTCCAGCATGGCACGATGCTCAAAAAATATGGTGGGATCGTTCCCTCGCAGAGCGCTGCGCAGGAGCCCCACCGCATCCTCCGCATTCGAAGGCATCGCCAGGCGCCAGCCCACGGCATGGGCAAACTGGACTTCGTTGCTCTGACTGTGCCAGGGGTCCCCGCACTTGAAATACCCGCCGGGCATCCGCACCACCATGGGCGCCGCATAGCGATTGACCGTGCGCCAGCGAATCGTGCCGCAGTCATGGAGCTGCTCGGCGGCCGGTTCGGCATACTTTCGGAACTGCAGTTCGGGCACCGGCATTAAACCCGCCGCGGCCATACCCACGGCGCGGCCGATTATTCCCTCCTCGGAAAGACTGGTATCAAATACGCGCGCCTCACCAAATCGTTGTTGTAATCCGAGGGTGGCCGCGTGCACGCCGCCTTTGCGCCCGACGTCTTCGCCGAATACCAGTACGCGCGGGTTGATTTCCAGTTCGCGCTCGAGCGTGCGGCGAATCGCAGTCATCATGTTGATGCGTGCGCCCTCGGAGCGCGCAAGTTCACTCGCCTCCGGGGGTCGGTAACCGTGAGGGCGCATGCCTCCTTGTTGCTGCAGCTCCACGGTCCCGTCCGCGGCGCTCTCCGAAAACGCGAATCGGCGGGTGTGGGCCGGGTCCGGTAAGAGGCGTGATTCGACCCGCGCCAGCGCGGCAGTCACTTCATCGCGCGCCCTGGCATCGGCCACGGACCATTCCTCGGCTGTTAGCAGGGCCGGCACCAACTGCGCCTTGAGGGCCACGAGAGGGTCTCTTGCCTCGCTCCGAGGCGAGCTCCTCGGCGGATTTGTAAGTCTGTGTGTCCTGACCGGAATGCCCGGAGAGTCGCGGTACCATCAATCGCAGCAGGACCGGTCCGGTTCCCGATCGGGTAGCAGTCACCGCCTCAGACAGCAGCCTGGCGGCGGCCGATGGCTCCGCGCCATTTCCATCGAGGATCCGCAAACCGCCGAATGCGGCCAGGTTCTTCGCAATATTGCCGCCCGGGGTTTGAAGCGTTGATTTAACCGATATGCCGTAGCCATTGTCCTCGATGTAGAAGAGGATCGGCAGGCGCTGCGTCGTGGCGATATTCAGTGCCGCCCAAAATCCGTTAGTGGCCGTGGACGCATCGCCCCCGTGAGCCACTGCGATGCTGCCTCGGTATCGATCGTCATTAAGTACGTCGGCGTGATAACGCAGCGCCTGGGCCCAGCCGACCGCCGGTGTGTACTGAGTGCCCACGCCCCCGCAGGCGGGCAACACGCACGGACCATCGCAGGTTCGGAAAATTGAAGACCACTCCGATATCACGGCCATCGCTCAGGCCGCCGCTGCGCATCATGGTCGAGCCGAGCGCATCGTCCAGCGGCAATCCCAGGGCGAGCATCAACGGACGAGAACGGTAATAGGAGGCCACGCCATCGCGCTGGCCTGTCAGTTGCTGCGCGAGCAACACTTGAGTCAGTTCGTGGCCTCGCGCGGAAAACTGGTACAGCACTTTGCGCGCCGGAGTCAGCACCGACTCCTCGAGATCATCGAGCGCTCGCGACAACAACGCAAAATGCAGCGCTTTGCGCCAGTCGGGCGCCTCGATAGACACAGAGTTGGAAATGGCTTGGTGGGTCGCGTCCATTCCTGTAGGCGTTCTCAGGAGTCAGTGCGCACAGAGCCTATTCTCTTAATGCCGGGGGAAAATGCTATAAATAGCATAAAAATGCTCTAGAAATTAGTGATAATCGCTAAAACTGATTGGAGCTTCAATGAAACTTGACCGGTCCGATACCCGGATCTTGCGAGCTCTGCAGGATGACGGCCGCCTAACGGTGGTTGAACTCGCCGAAGCGGTGGGCCTGTCGCAAACCCCCTGCGCCCGGCGCATTCGCGCCCTGGAACAGGCAGGCGTCATTGAGGGCTATGCGGCGATAGTCAACCCGGCGCGTCTGGGCCTGAAGGTGCAGGCCTTCGTGCAGGTCAAGCTCCAGCAACACGCGGACGACGTCGTCATGAGTTTCCAACGGGAGCTGGCCAAGTTCGACGAAGTGATCTCCTGTTTCGCGGTGACCGGCGCATTCCGATTTTCTGCTTTACGTCACCGTGCCTGATCTGGAGACTCTCGGCGCGACGGTACTGAAGCGGCTGATGAAACTCCCGGGCGTGAGGGATGTGCATTCGAGCATCGTGCTTGCGACAGTCAAGCGTT
Source organism: uncultured Gammaproteobacteria bacterium (assembly GCA_963795685.1). Lineage (GTDB taxonomy): Bacteria > Pseudomonadota > Gammaproteobacteria > Steroidobacterales > Steroidobacteraceae > FEN-1191. The sequence goes on along the minus strand of CAWCJE010000006.1, from coordinate 248,895 downwards.
CCGCCGCGCTGCCTCTGAACCATCTGCCCGCCAACGAATAGCTGACTCAGAGTGGTCTCGTGATTGATCCATCGTTCGCGCTCGATGACGCCTCTCGTCGACTCCGCACTGAGTTCGCGCGCCCCTAGGTCGATGGGCCCTTAAACGACGGTCGTCGCTTGGCGCGTGCCGCCTCAATTCCCTCACGGGCGTCACTGAGCCGGAAACCCAGGAACTCGAGGGCGAGGGAAGCATCGAAGCTGGGACCGGCAAGTCTCAGCCAGTTGTTGAGCGCATGTTTGGTGAAATGGATGGCGCTGGCACTCCCGGCGGCAAGTTCCCGACAAGTGTCCAGCGCCGTGGCCAGCACTTCGCTGTCGTTGACGCACACGGCAATCAGGCCGATGCGCTCGGCCTCGGCGCCCGACAACGGTCGATTGGTCAGCAGGTGATAGCGTGCCTTGGCGAGGCCGCACAGCAGCGGCCAAATCATCACCGCGTGATCGCCGGCGGCAACCCCCAGTCGAGTGTGACCATCTAGGATTTTCGCATCCGTGGCCGCAATGGACACATCGGCCAGCAGTGCTATCGCCAGGCCCGCCCCTACTGCGCTTCCGCGCACGGCGGCGACCACAGGCTTGCTGCAGTTCACGAGGTTGTAGACCAGATCTGAGGCTTCCTTCCAGACCCGCAGCAGCGTGGCCTCATCGGCAATCATGCGCTCGATTAAGCGCATAGTCGCCGCCGGAGGAAAAATTTGCACCGGCCCCTCGCACCAGTACCGCGCGCGTTTCGGGGTCGGCATCGATCTGCCGCCAGATGTAAGCCAGTTCGCGATGCGTCGTGGCATCGGCGGAGTTCTGCGTGCCGTGCTCGGGTAATCACGATTTCGAGCACGCGGTCCGCCGGTTCCGCGAAATCGAGGCTGGGGAAGTCCTGTCTGATAGCGCTCAAGATCGATGCTGGCCATGTCTAGCACACCGGAGCGCGCATCAGGAATTGCGTCCACGCTGACCATCGTCAGTACGTTATAGGAGGCAACGGTTTCCCCGTTCTGGTTGCGGATCTCCGTGTCCCAGCTCACCTCTCCCCAGCCCTTCTCCGGCCGCAGCGTTTTCTCCATGCAGGTGAGTCGCACGCGGATGGAATCGCCAGGCCTTACCGGCTTGACGAAGCGAAGGTTGTCGAGTCCGTAGTTGCCCAGCACCGGTCCGTAGTCCGGATCGACAAACAGCCCTGCGGCGGCTGAAATAAGAAAGTAACCATGGGCCACTCGCCCGCCGAACAGCGGATTGCGGGCGGCTTCGCTCTCGCTCATGTGAGCGTAATAGGTATCGCCAGTCAGAGCCGCGAATTGTTCGATGTCTTCCACGGTGATCGCGCGCTCGGCGGAATTGAAGGAATCGCCGAGCTGCAATTCGCCAAACGGGATACGGAACGGATGGCGGCCCGGGTCATTCTGGCTCGAACCGCGCGCCCAGCGCTGCTGTGACAGCGGTAATCGTGTCGGGCGTGCCCTGGATGGCCGTGCGCTGCATGTAATGCATGACACCCCGGATGCCGCCCATCTCCTCACCGCCTCCGGCCCGGCCCGGGCCCCCGTGCACCAGGTGCGCCAGCGGCGAGCCATGCCCGGTGGACTCCTTGGCGCAATGGCGATTGATCACCACGATACGGCCATGGAATGGTGCGAGCCCGAGTACCAGTTGCCTGGCGAACGCATCGTCGGCCGAGAAGACCGACGCGGCGAGGCTACCCGAGCCGCGCCGCGCGAGCGCAATGGCGTCAGCCATATCATCGTAAGGCAATCACCGTGGCGACTGGCCCGAACACCTCCGTCTCATGCACGGCCCGCGCATTTGCCGGTGAATTGCACAGCAGCAGGAGCGGCGGCACGAATGCACCACGCTCCCGATCGGCGCCAGTGACGGCAAAATCATCGACACTGCCGGCCACCAGCTCCGCTTCACTGCGCAGCTCGGCCACGCGCGATAGTACTTCTCGCTTCTGTTCAAGGCTGGCCAGAGGACCCATGCGAACGCCCTCGGCACGCGGGTCACCCAGCACGACTTTGCCGATCGCGCCTTGAAGCGCCCTGACAACCTCGGCTACCAGATCGCGTGGCACCAGAGCCTTGCGTATCGCCGTGCATTTCTGCCCGGCCTTGGCCGTCATTTCGCGGGTAACTTCCCGGATGAATAGATCAAACTCCGCCATGTCCGGTCGAACGTCGGGTGCGAGTATCGAGGAATTAAGAGAATCGGTCTCCGCCACGAAGCGCACGGCATGGCGCGTGATGATCGGGTGCGACTTGAGCTTGTGGGCAGTTCCGAGCCGATCCGGTGAAAGACACGAAATCCTGGCACGTGAGGTGATCGAATAAGTCGCCGAGACTGCCGCCGATAAACTGCAGTGCGCCCGGCGGTAAGGTTCCGCCTTCGATGATCCGGTGTACGACCTGCTCGGCGAGGTACGCGGTGGAGGTTGCCGGTTTAACCACGACCGGAACCCCTGCAAGAATCGCGGGCGCCAATTTCTCCAGCATCCCCCAGACGGGAAAGTTGAAGGCATTGATATGGATCGCCGCACCCTCCAGCGGCACGCAGATGTGCTGACCGACGAAGGTCCCGCCCTTGGAGAGTTTTTCCACGGCCCCATCGACATACACATGGCTGTTGGGCAGTTCCCGGGTACCTTTGCTTGCGAATACCAACAGCGTGCCGATCCCGCCTTCGATGTCCACCCAGGAGTCCGCCCTGGTGGCGCCGGTCTGGTAGGAAATGGGATAGAACTCTTCCTTGAGTTCGAGCAATTTCTTGCCGAGCGCCTTGAGGCGATTCGCGCGCTCGTGAAAGGTGAGCGCCCGCAGCGCCGGTCCACCGGTATTGCGGGCGTAATCGAGAACCTGCGCAAAATTGATTCCAGCGGAGCTTACCTGGGCAATGACCGCTCCTGTCGTGGCGTCGCGAACCGCGGTGCCTTCGCCGGCGCCCTCGACCCATTGGCCCAGCACGTAACTCCTGACCTTCATGACGATGCCTCTGAGTTACCTTGATTGTGGCTTGGTGCCGGTCCCAATCGGCGAATGAGCTACCGCGCTGCGCCAGTTCGCGCAGAAGCGGTGCCGGGCTCCAGTATTGTGCGCCCTGCTCCATCGAAATTCTGCTCCATTCCCTCCAGCACTGATGGGAAGCCCAATCGTGTCGGCGTAAAACATCGGTCCGCCCCGGCGGCGCGGGAATCCGTAGCCGTTGCACCAAATGGCGTCGATATCGGCGGCCGATCGGGCGATGCCATCGCCGAGAATAGCGGCGCCCTCGTTGATCAGGGCGTAGATGCAGCGAGTCGACGATTTCGGAATCCGAAATCGAGCGGCGCATAATTCCCAAACGAGCGGATTCCGCCTCGATAAGTGAGTCCACTTCGGGATCGGCCAGTGCGGTGCGTGAACCGGGCTCGTACCGGTATGCGCCTCGTCCACTTTTCTGCCCAAGACGTCCCGCCTCGACCAGCAGGTCGGCTACCCGGAAGTATCGCGGATCGGAGGGCCGATCGGTGCGTTCGCGCCGAACCCGGTAGCCGACGTCCAGCCCCGCCAGATCGCCCACGGCGTTGGGGCCCATGGCCATTCCAAATGCCTTCAGTGCCGAATCGATCTGCGAGGGGCTCGCCCCTTCGAGCAACATGAATTGGTTTTCACGGCCATAGGCGTAGAGCATTCGGTTGCCGACGAAACCAAAGCAGTTTCCTACCACCACGCCCAGTTTCCCCATGCGGCGTGTAACTGCCATGGCGGCGGCAATCGCTTCAGGCGAACTGGCCGCGCCGCGGATGATCTCCACCAGCCGCATGACATGTGCAGGGCTGAAGAAATGCATCCCGATGACGCTCTGCGGTCGCGAAGTGACCGATGCAATCGCATCGACGTCTAGAGTGGAGGTATTGGTGGCGAGTATGGCGTCGGCGCGGCATGACCTGTCGAGGCTTTGAAATACTTCCCGCTTGACGGCCATGCTCTCAAAAACGGCCTCGATGACGAGGTCTGCGGATGCGACGGCGCTGAACTCTTCAGTGGCGCTGATCCGCTTGATGGCGCTGGCGACCGCTTCGGAACTCATGCGGCCTTTGTGCCCGGATGCTTCGATTGTTCCAACGGCCCGCTTGAACCCGGCGTCGGCGGCTCTCCTTTGAGGAATCGATCAACACGACCTCGTACCCGGAAGTGGCAAGGCTCACTGCGATGCCGCTGCCCATGGTACCTGCGCCGAGAACGGCCACGGTCTGCACCGCGGCGGAGCTTTTCCCGGTACCAGCCGCCGCGGCCCGCTCCGCGAAGAACAGATGCCGCAAAGCGCGGGACTCCCGCGACACGCGACACTCTTCGAACCGGCGGCGTGAAAGCGCGAGCGCCGCCTCGAAGGGCTGGTGATACGCCGCCTCGACGCACTCGATAATGTAGCCACGGGCCAAATCCGTCGAATTGCTGCGCGCCAGCTCCGCGCGCTGGTCGGAGAAGGCCCGCAGATCGTCGGCTGCTTGGGTGAAGTTCCACCGCCCGAAGCGGACGGGGTCCTTCTTGGAGGCTGATCAGTTCCCGGAGGAAAGTTGTCGCGCCACGCGCAAGGTCCGGTCCGTCCACCAGGCGATCCAGGATGCCAAGTTCAAGGGCACGTGCGGCACTCACGGGCTCTCCCCCGAGCATCATCTCCATCGCTATGCGCGCCCCCACCAAACGCGGCAACCGCTGCGTGCCGCCCGAGCCGGGCATCAATGCAAGCTTGACTTCCGGAAATCCAACACTGGCGCTTTGCCAGGGCGCATCGGTAATGGCAAGCCAAGGCCAGTTCCAGTCCGCCACCGAGCGCTGCGCCATGCAGAGCAGCGAGCACCGGTTTTTCGAGAGCCTCGATACTCAGCAGCACGTCATTGAGCAACGGTGCGCGAGGTGGCGCCTCGAATTCGCGCAGATCGGCGCCGGCGACGAAACACCGGCCGGCCCCTACTATGACGATGCCCAGGACGCTTGGATCCCTTTCCGCAGACTGCACGGCCGCCAGCAGCGCTGCCCGCACGGGTTGGCTCAGCGCATTGACCGGTGGATTCTCGATCTCGAGGATCGCGATACCATCGTCCGTAGTCAGTCGAACCGGTACTGCCACCGTGCAGCGGTCCTTAGCTAAACACGTTCGATGCCCAGCGCGATGCCTTGGCCCACCCCAATGCACATCGCGCAGAGCGCTCGTTTGCCGCCGGCTCGGCCGAGCTGATACATGGCAGTGGCTAGCCAATCGGGCGCCGCTGGCGCCGAGAGGGTGGCCGAGCGCAATTGCCCCGCCGTTAGGGTTGACGTGTGCCGCATCATCCGGGAGCCCGAGCTCCCGCAGCACGGCGAGTGCCTGGGCTGCGAAGGCTTCATTGAGCTCAATGACATCCAGCTCGTTCAGCGACCAGCTTTGCTGGGCCAGGAGCTTCCGAATCGCATCGACCGGGCCCATGCCCATGATGCGCGGCGCGATGCCCGCGACGGTGCCACCGAGAATCCGCGCCCGAGGGGTCAAGTGGTAACGTTTGATCGCCAGCTTCACTTGCGATGAGCAGCGCGGCCGCCCCATCGTTCACGCCCGATGAATTGCCGGCGGTCACGCTGCCACTTTCGCGGAACGGAGTCGCCAGGCGGGCCAGCGACTCAAGGGTGGTCCGGCGCGGATGTTCGTCCCGATCGACGGTCGTTGATTCGCCCTTTCTTCCCGGGTATCACAACCGGCACTATTTCCGTGGCAAGGACACCATTGTCCTGCGCGGCGAGCGCGCGCTCCTGGCTGCGCAGCGCAAATTTATCCTGGTCGGTGCGGCTGATGCGAAACTCGCGCCGCCACGTTCTCGGCGGTCTCGGGCATGGAATCGGTGCCAAATTCTGCCTTGAGCAATGGGTTGACAAAGCGCCAGCCAATCGTGGTGTCGAACATTTGCACATCGCGCGCGTACGCAGCCGTGGACTTACTCAGTACGTACGGGGCGCGACTCATGCTTTCCACGCCCGCCAGCAACGATCATCTCAGCCTCGCCGCTCCGGATCGTACGGGCGGCAATCGCCACGGCATCGAGGCCCGATCCACACAGTCGATTGACAGTCCCGCCGGGAACCGATTCCGGCAATCCAGCCAGGAGCAGCGCCATGCGGGCAACGTTTCGATTGTCCTCGCCGGCCTGGTTGGCACAGCCCAGAATCACATCGTCGATGGCGGCCGGGTCGAGCTTGGGAATTCCGGCTTAGCAGAGCCTTGATCGGTATCGCGGCCAGGTCGTCTGGGCGGACGCCGGCAAGGGCTCCCGCCGTAACGCCCAAAGGGTGTGCGCACGGCGTCGCATATATAGGCGGAAGGCACGGTTTTTATCCTCAGGTGGTAAATCGCAGTTGGGGCGCTGCCAAGCCGATGCGAGCGTCCGCGGGCGTGCGCGATTACGGTACCGTCCGAGCGCGTGACGCTGAGGTCATACAAGCCCGTGCGTCCGCTCAACCAGCGCTCAGTCGCTACGGCCGTCAATACATCCCCTTGCTTCGCTGGCACGAGAAAATCAATCGAGACCGCCGCGGCCACGGTGGCCGGGCCATGGCTGTTGCAGGCAAATGCAAAAGCGCTGTCGGCCAGAGCAAATATAAATCCGCCGTGGCAAATCCCATGCCCGTTGCTCATATCCGGGCGGACCGTCATTCTCGCACGAGCGATGCCCTCCTCCACCGCGATCAGATCGATGCCCAACTGCTGTGAGGCACGATCGTTAGCGAACAATGCCCGGGCCGCCTGCTCCGCTCTATTCTCGTCCGCTATGGTCATACTCGCCTCGGTTGGTGCGGAATTACCGGCCCGAAAACCGTGGCGAGCGTTTGGCCGTAAACGCGGCTACTCCTTCGGCATAGTCGGCCGAAGCACCCAGTTCGCCTTGCGCTTCACGCTCTGCATCAAGTGCGGCCTCAAAACTCGTGCTCCACGCCGCGTGCATCAACTGCTTCGTGCGTGCAAAGCCGCGCGTGGGTCCACCGGCGAGATGGGCTGCAATGGTATCGACGGCAGCGGCAAACTCAGTATCCTCCACACAACGCCAGATCAGCCCCCACTGTGCGGCCTGCTCCGCCGACAGCTTGTCGCCAAGGAGTGCAAGCCCCAGGGCGCGGGCCCCTCCTACCAGGTGCGGCAGGCTCCAGGTGCCGCCGCAATCGGGCACCAGGCCCAATTTGCTGAAGGATTGGATAAAGCTCGCAGACCGCGCCGCAATCACGAGATCGCAGGCGAGTGCTATGTTTGCGCCGGCCCCCGCCGCGACGCCGTTGACCGCGGCTACGACTGGCATTGGCAACCGGCGCAATCTCAGGACCAGCGGCTTGTAGTAGCGCTCGATTGATTCACCCAGGTCCACCGGCTTCCCGCCAGGGGCCACGGCTCGATCGTTGAGGTCCTGCCCGGCGCAGAACGCGCGGCCTGCGCCGGTGATCACCAGAACCCGAACATCCTCACTTGCCAACCGATCAAGCGCATCGGCCACTTCGCCGTGCATCGCCGCTGTAAAACTGTTGAGTCGCTCGGGCCGATTAAGCGTCAGCCGACCCACGCCGTGGTCGACTTCAAAATATATGGATTGATAAGTCACGTGGCTAATTTGATCCTAAGAGCTGTTACTTTTCGTCGTAACTGAGTTCAAGTTCAGCGTCGATAGGCCGCGCCTGGCAGGCCAGTATAAAGCCCGCGGCCAGTTCCCATTCCTCGAGTGCCACGTTGTGCTGCAGTATGACCTTGCCCTTGGTCAGTTTTACTCGACAGGTCGAGCAAACACCGGCGCGGCAGGAATACGGCAGATCCAGCCCGGCGCGCTCCGCCGCAGAAAGCACCGACTCGTCATCGGCAGTCATCTTGAATTTTCTTCGGCGGCCGTCCTGGATTACCGTGACCGTTGCGGTGTGTCCTGTCGTCGCAATGGCTTCGGCGCGCTTGAGGGCGGCGCTGGTTGGGTTCGCGAAACGCTCGAAATGGACGGGCGCCCTTACCCCCAATGCGCTGAGTGCATCGCGGCAGCTGGAGACCATGTCTCCAGGTCCGCACACGAACACCTCGTCCACGGCGGCGGCATCGAATAACCGTCCGGAGAATTCACTAAGCTTGGCCCCGTCCAGGCGACCATTGAAAATATCCATATCCTGAGGCTCACGGCTCATAATGAAATGCACGGCGAGGCGGTCCATGAAGCGATTTTTCAGACCCAGGATCTCCTCGGCAAACATGGTGTGCGCGACGGTCCGGTTGGCATAGAACAGGACCACGCGGCTGGCGGAGTCTCGCTCCAGCAATGCCGTGACTATCGATAGGATCGGTGTAATCCCGCTGCCTGCTGCAAGTGCCAGGCAGTAACGGTCGGGTCGCGTGGACTCGGAGTATATAAAACGCCCCGTGGGACCAAGAGCCTCTATGGTGTCGCCCACCTTGGCTTCGTATGCCAGGAAATTGGATAGGCCTCCGCTCGGCTGTACGCGGATGCCCAGGCGCAACTCACCGGCCGGCGCGCCGTTCACGATGGAATAGGTGCGACGCACTTCTTTCCCGTCGAGAATTGCCCGTAACGCAACATGCTGTCCAGGGCTGAAGTCGTACTCCGAAATGCAAATGTTCAGGGACAGTCAAAGTGAGGCAGACCGCATCGTCGGCGGCGGCGACACGGCCGCTAATCCTGAGGGGATGAAAATTCAGATGCACTTGAAATGCTCAAAGGGTTCCAGACACGACTTGCAGCGATGTAACGCCTTGCACGGTGTTGAGCCAAACCGGCTGAGCTCCTCGGTATCCAGCGAGGCGCACCGTGGACACGGTACGTTTCGTGCCTCTGCCCAGATTGCGCGGGGCGACATGATCGGATGCATCGGTGGGGCGATTCCGTATTGGAGAAGCTTTTGTCGCGCTTCCTTGCTCAACCACTCGCTGGTCCAAGGCGGCGACAGTATCTCAACAATGGTGGGGTGCGAGAATCCAGCGGCATGGAGCGCCGCCAACACCGCCCCATGAATCACCGCCGTGGCTGGACAACCCGAATAAGTGGGGGCGAGGCCCACCTCGATGCGTCCGTTGCCCGTGCAGTTGAGGTGTCGAATCAGGCCCAGATCAATCACGCTCAATACCGGGATTTCCGGATCCATTACGGCACGCAGCGCGTCCCAGGCCATCGATTCCTCGGGCACCGTGGCGACAGCGTTATTCACCACTGGGCACCCGGATGAGTTCGCTGCAGGTATTGCATGTCGGCCAGCAAGTACCCCAGATGCTCAGAATGAGCTCCGCGTCGCCCGAACCACCGATAAGGAGTTTCCGCGGGGCGCTGCAGCGTCGCCTCGCTAAGTACGCCATCAATTCGGGTCGACCATTCCCCCTGCACTTCAGACAATGCCGGTGCGACACCCAATTGCGCCAGCGTCCGGTCTTGCTCCTGCTCATCAAAAAACTCGCAGGTGTAGGGCCAGTTCTGGTTCAAGGCTCGCTGAGCACGAAGATGGCTTTCCTCCGTGCCGTCGCCGAGGCGAATCAGCCAAGCACTGCTGTAGCGCCAGTGATAGCGAGTCTCGTTGAGCGACTTGGCCGCAATCGCGGCCAGGCGTGAATCTGTGGAGTGTTGCAGGCGCTCGTGGAGTATGAGTTGGTAGGTGTCGATCAGTACCTGGCGAACAATCGTTTGGGCAAAATCCCCGTTCGGCTGCTCCGCGAGCACCAGGTTGCGGAACTCGCTCTCGACTCGCAAAAAGGCCAGCTGGTCTTCGGTGCGCTCGCGACCCTCCAATTCGCCGGCGTAGGTCAGCAACAGACGCGCCTGACCGATCAGGTCCAGCGAGATATTGGCCAGCCCCAGATCCTCCTCGATCGTCGGTCCGTGGCCCAGCAGTTCGCCCAGACGCTGTCCGAGCACCAGACTGGTGTCCGCGAGCTGCAGCACGTAATCAATGCGCGCGGCTAGATCGCTCATCCCGGTGGCCGTGGCCGCTTCGGTCACAGAGTCTTCACCTCGTCGGGAATTTCATAGAACGTCGGGTGCCGATAGATCTTGTCGCGTGCAGGTTCAAACATGGTGTCGGCGTCCCTCGGGTCCGAGGCTGTGATCTCGCTGGATCTGACCACCCAGATGCTCACGCCCTCGAGTCGACGCGTGTACACATCACGAGCATGTTCGAGCGCCATGCGCGCATCGACTGCGTGTACGCTGCCGACGTGCTTGTGATCGAGACCGCCGCGCGCGCGGATGAAAATTTCGTACAGTGGCCAGCCTTCGGGTGATGTCATGGTGCGCTTTCTCGCTGGTGTTTCGGTTAGGCCGCCACGCCGGCAGCGCGCGCCTGCCTCTTCTGGGCATAGCGGGTTGCCGCTTCCCGCACCCAGGCGCCCTGCTCGTGCGCGCGCTGTCGGGCAGCCAGTCGCTCGCGGTTGCAGGGACCGTGACCCTTGAGCACTTCGTTAAATTCGTTCCAATCTATGGCGCCAAATTGATAGCGGCCGGCCGCCGAGTCCCACTTCAGGTCAGGATCCGGAATCTTCAGCCCAAGGTAATCGGCCTGCGGCACGGTGAAGTCCACAAATCTCTGGCGCAGTTCGTCGTTCGAGAATCGCTTGATCTTCCATTGCATGGATTGTGCACTGTGCGCCGAATCGGCGTCCGAGGGCCCAAACATCATCATGGAGGGCCACCACCAGCGATTGAGAGCCGATTGGGCCATTTGTTGCTGCGCCGGCGTGCCTCGCGCCAGTTTAAGCATGATGTCGTAGCCCTGCCTTTGATGGAAACTCTCCTCCCGACAGATCCGAACCATCGCGCGCGCATAGGGTCCGTAAGAGCAACGGCACAGCGGAATCTGATTCATGATCGCCGCGCCGTCCACGAGCCACCCGATCGCGCCAATGTCGGCCCAGGTGGGTGTCGGGTAGTTGAATATGCTCGAGTACTTCGCTTTGCCCGCAAGCAGCTGTCCAACCAGTTCATCTCGGCTGACGCCCAGGGTCTCCGCCGCGCTGTACAAGTAGGCCCCGTGGCCGCCCTCGTCCTGAACCTTTGCGATGAGGATGGCTTTGCGAAGCAGAGTGGGTGCGCGCGTGATCCAATTGCCCTCCGGCAACATGCCGACGATCTCGGAATGAGCATGCTGAGAAATCTGGCGGATCAAGGTTTGCCGATAGCCGGCCGGCATCCAGTCCTTGGGTTCAATTTTCTCCTCGGCGTCAACGCGCTCCTGGAACCGCGCGCCCACATCGCCCGTCCCGGCAGACACCTCAGCGGGTCGATTGGGATCCGCACCATCTAGGCCTTGCGTATACATTGGCGGCTCTCCGTAGGTTGTACGCGGCGCGCTGTTCAGGAACGCAGACGCTCGTTCTTAGGATCCCAGGCCGGTTGGGCGATGATCCGCGCCTCCCGCCTTTCACCACGAACTTCGATTTCGATGCGCGCATTCTCTCGCAGCAGGCGCGGCTGTATGTAGGCAAATGCCAGAGATTTCTGCACCGCAAAACCGTAACCGCCGCTGCTGGTCAGTCCGGCCAGTTCCCCATCCACGTACACGGGCTCGTTCCCAAGGCAATCGGCGCGCCCGGCATCCACTTCAAGATAGGTCAGCACAATCCGAGGCCCTTCGTGCTTGGATCTGAGCGTGCCCGCCTTGCCGATAAAATCCTTCTTGTAGTTGACGAAACGCTCCATGTCGGCCTCGACCAGGGTGACCTCGTTGGTCAGGTCCGAACCCCAACCTCGATAGGCTTTTTCCATCCTGAGGGAATTCATTGCGTAGGTACCGAACAGCCCGATGCCGTGCGGAGCGCCAGCGGTCATCAATGCATCAAACACCTCGGGCATGCGCGCCATGGGCACATGCATCTCCCATCCAAGCTCGCCTACGTAGTTGACCCGTAACAACCGTACCCCGGGCACCCCTGCCACTTCAGCGATTTGGCCCGTCAGCCAACGAAAGGACGCATTGGACAGGTCACGATCGGTGACCGCCTTGAGCACGTCACGGGCTTTGGGTCCCGCAAGAACCAGAGTTCCATAATCGTCGGTGACATCCACGATCGTGAAGCGTTCGTCCGACTTGCGGCGCCCTTCAAGCTGGTCCATGTCATGCAGTTGCGCCACTGCCGCCGAGAGCACGTAAAAGCGGTCGTCGGCAAAGCGCGTCACGGTAATTTCGCTCTCTATGAATCCAGCCGGAGTCAGCAGGTGGCCGAGAATGATGCCACCGTCGCGCTGCGCAATGCCGTTGGCGCAGATGCGCTCAAGAAAGGCCAGCGAATCCGGTCCCTGCAGGTCATATTTCGAGAACGTCGAAAGATCCATCAGTCCGACGCGCTCTCGAACGTCTTGGCACTCCGCGCGCACCGCGTCCCACCAGTTGGAGCGCTGCCAGGAATAGCGTTCACCGGTACCGGAGGGGTCATACCAGCGCGGCCGCTCCCAGCCATAAATCTGCGCAAATTGAGCTCCGGCCGCCGCCAGCCGACCGTACAAGGAAGACTTGCGCAAGCCACGGCCGACCTCGTGCTGCTCTCCGGGCTTGTAGCAGTAATACATGTGGTGGTAATCCTCTATGGACACCGCCTTCGTGTATTCCTTGTTGGCCCAGGAGCCGAACCGGCGCGGGTCGAACTCGCGCATGTTGATCTCTGCCTGACCGTGCACCATCCACTGCGCGAGGTACTTTCCAGCACCACCACCCTGCGCGATGCCAATGGAGGCTCCGCAGTGCATCCAGTAATTCCTGGCGCCGGCGGCCGGGCCTGAGAGGTAGACGCCATCGGGTGTGTGTGTGATGGCCCCCGAAACCACGGTCTTCAGACCGGCCTTGCCGAACAGCGGCAGGCGCTCGGAGGCCTTTTCCAGCCAGGGCATGAGCCTGTCCAGCTCAGGTGCAATCAATTCGCTCTCGAAATTCCAGTCCGGAGGCTGGCCATCCCAGCAGACGTGTGCGGTCGCCGTTTCATAGGGCCCGATCAGGATGCCGTTGGTTTCCTCGCGCAGGTAGGCGTGCGCAAAGGGATCGCGCACGACGGGCAGCTCCTTTTCGAGGTCAATGAGTTCCTGTAGCGGCTCGGTGATTACGTAATGGTGCAGCATGTTGACGAGCGGAACCTTGTGCCCGGTCCACGAGCCGACCACTTCAGCGTAGCTCCCGGCGCTGTTGACGATGTGCTCGCAGGTGATACTTCCTTGATCGGTGATCACTTGCCATTCACCCGAGGACAACCGCCGAATATCCGTAGCGCGCGTCCGGCGATAGATTTCCGCACCCAGCTTGCGGGCGCCGGCCGCCATGGCGTGGGTGATGTCGCTGGGCGAAACGTGCCCATCGGTGACGGTCAAAAACGCGGCCTTGACCCCGGTGGTGTCGAGATAGGGATGATATTTCGCTATCTCATCGCGACCGATCACGTGCGCCTCGTAACCGGCCAGTTTCGAGATCCCATGCACGTGCTTAAGCCACAGAACCTCTTCATCGGTGGTTGCAAGTCGCAGGCCTCCACACCCATGCCAGCTGACGGCATGGCCCGTGAGCTCTTCGAGTCGTGCATAGAGTTGCGTGCCATATAAGTGCACGCGTGTCATGTTCAGGGAGCCATTGAAATGCGGGCACTGGCCGGCCGCGTGCCAGGTCGATCCGGAGGTGAGCTCCCCCTTTTCGATCAGTACCACATCGCTCCAACCCTCGAGCGCGAGGTGATAGAGAAGGCCGACGCCCATGGCGCCGCCGCCGACGATAACCACACGCGCATGCGATTTCATCATGGATCCTTGACGTTGGGCCTCACGAGACCGTGGATGCCCCGGTGGCGTTAGCCGACCCGAACTATTTCATAGTTGGCATAACAAAATCGGCGCGTACGCTCTCGGGTTCCGGCCAGCGTTGGGTTACGGTCTTAAGCCGTGTGTAGAAGCGCACGCCCTCGGGTCCGTGCATATGGTGATCGCCGAACATCGAACTGCGCCACCCCCCGAAGCTGTGGAAGGCCATGGGCACCGGCACGGGCACATTGACCCCGACCATACCGATCTCCACATCGCGCGCGAAGGCATGCGCGAGCGCCCCACTCTGAGTAAACACCGCCGCGCCATTGGCAAACTCGTGGCCATTGACCAGTTTCAATGCCGCCGCGTAATCGGGCACTCGGACCACTGACAGGACGGGCCCGAAGATTTCCTCGCGATAAATGCTCATTGTCGGGGTCACATGATCAAACAGTGTTGGGCCCACAAAAAATCCCTGCTCGCGTCCGGCCACACTGACGCTCCGACCGTCGATGGCAAGTTTCGCGCCGGCACCAACCCCCGCTTCAATGTAACCACGGACTCGCTCACGCGCCTGGGCCGTGACCAGTGGACCCATGTCTGTGCCCGCCTCATCGGGTGCACCTACCTTGAGTGCCGCCACCCGCTCGCGAAAGCGCTCGATCAGCGCATCGGCCGTCGCGTTACCGACCGCCACGACGACAGAGACGGCCATGCAGCGCTCTCCGGCTGAACCGTAGGCGGCGCCGACGATCGATTCCACCGCGGCGTTCAGATCCGCATCGGGCATCACTACCGCGTGGTTCTTCGCCCCGCCCAGGGCCTGCACGCGTTTATTGTGAGATGTGCCCTGGGCCTGGATATAACGCGCGATTGGCGTCGAGCCGACGAAACTTATGGCGGCGATTTTGGGATGCTCAAGCAATGCATCCACCGCCACCTTGTCCCCCTGCACGACACTGAATACGCCGTTGGGCAGACCGGCTTGTTGCAAAAGTGCCGCCATCAGCAGCGACACCGAGGGGTCGCGCTCGGAGGGCTTGAGTATGAAGGCGTTGCCGCAGGCGAGCGCGATCGGGTACATCCACATGGGAACCATGGCCGGAAAATTGAAGGGTGTAATCCCCGCGACCACGCCCAGCGGTTGGCGTACCCCGTAACTGTCGACACCGGTGCCGACGCTTTCGCTAAATTCTCCCTTGAGCAAGTGAGGCGCACCACAGGCGAATTCGACAACTTCCATGCCCCGGGTCAGTTCACCTTCGGCGTCGGCGAGCGTCTTGCCGTGCTCTTCCGAAAGCGTCCGGGCTATCTGCTTGGCGTTCTGCAGGAGAAGTTCCTTGAACCGGAACAAGACACGCGCACGCTGCAGAGCAGTCGTGCGCGCCCAGCCGGGCTGAGCCGCCAGGGCGCTTTGCACGGCGAGATCGACCTGCGCGGCATCGGCGAATGCCACCTCGCGCACCGGTTTGCCTAGCGCAGGATTGAAGACGGGGGCGCGCCGCTGACCCTCTCCAGGGACGAGCTTGCCGTCGACCCAATGCCCGACAACATTGGCTTCGGCGGCCCCAATCTTGAGCGCGGCTACCATGGTGGAATTCCCCAATACCGTTAGGCGGGCACGGCGCGCAGCGCGCGGCGGAGGCCCTCGATCATCGCCGTGATCTCTTCGGGCGTGCTGACAAACGGGGGAGCTACTGCAAGGCATTCCCCGCCGAATCTCACCAGCAAGCCTTCATCGAGCGCGCGCTCGAACACGCGCACGGCTCTAAGCCCGGGTTGCCCATTGATTGGCGCAAGCTCAATAGCCGCGGCCAGACCAAGGTTGCGAATGTCGGTCACATGGGGCTCACCCTTGAGCGAGTGAACCGCCTTCTCGAGCACGGGCGCTAATTCTGCGGCACGCCCGATAAGGCGCTCCTCACCCAGTACGTCCAGCGTCGCGTGGGCAGCTGCCACGGCCAGCGGGTGAGCCGAATAGGTATAACCGTGGAAGAACTCGATCGCGTGGGCGGGCCCGGTCATGAAGGCCTGGTAGATCTCATCGCGGGCGATCACGCCACCGAGCGGCACAGTCGCATTGTTAACAGCCTTGGCGAATGTGGTCAGATCAGGCTGAACGTTGAAGAAGTTGGCGCCAAAGGGTGTTCCAAGCCGTCCAAATCCGGTGATGACTTCATCGAAGATCAGCAGGATGCCGTGCTTCGTGCAAATCTCCCGGAGGCGCTCGAGGTAGCCACGGGGCGGAACGATGACACCTGCGGAGCCTTGCATCGGCTCGACGATCACCGCCGCGATGGTCGAGGCGTCATGGAGCGCCACGAGTCTTTCAAGTTCCTCCGCAAGATGCGTTCCCCACGCCGGCTGGCCCCGGCTGTAGGCCATTTCGGCAGGATTCCAGGTGTGCGGCAGATGGTCGACCCCCGGGATCATCAACGGCGCGAACATCTTTCGGTTGGCCACCATGCCACCGATCGAAATGCCACCCAGCCCCACGCCGTGGTATCCACGCTCGCGACCTATGATCCGGGTTCTGGACGCCTCACCCCGCATGCGATGGTAGGCCACGGCAATCTTGAGGGCGGTATCGACGGCCTCCGAGCCCGAGTTCACGAAGAACACGCGATCATTTGGGCGGCCGGCGAGTTCGGCGATTCGGGTCGCAAGCCGGAAGGCGGGTTCATGCCCCATCTGGAAGGACGGCGCGTAATCGAGCGTATCGACTTGCCGTTTGATCGCCGCAACCACTTTAGGATGCGAGTGTCCCAAGGGCGAACACCACAGGCCCGACAGGCAGTCAAACAGTCGGCGCCCGTCCTTGAGGGTGAAATAACAACCCTTGGCCGAGGCGATAAGGCGCGGCGCGGCTTTGAAATACCGGTTATGGGTGAAGGGCATCCACCAGGCGCGAAGCTCGCCTTCGGGGGTCTCGGGATGGAGCGGATTTACAGCGTTCATAGCGTGATTCCTCTCTTCAAGATTACCACACGCGGCCCTCCGCTTCGCCGCGCGGGAACTGCGGCGGAGACATCGCCCGACAGCCGCGCACTCGCCAAGGCCGAAACAACAGCCGGTCTGAGGGCAAGTCAAGTATTTAGATATAACAATAGCTTGCAGTTTTTTTGCAATGTAATTTGGCGAGGAACTTTTTGTTGGAACACCGAAGTCTATGGCGCACGTTCTCTCTGCCGCGCGGCCATGGCAATCGATCAATCGCGGGGCGCGGTATATACCTTGCCGTCCTTCATCACGAACGCCACCTTGCCCAACGCAGCGACATCCGCGAGCGGATCGCCATTGACCGCCATGAGATCAGCGCGCGCGCCCTCGGCTATCACCCCGATCTGTCCCGACATGCCCAGCAGTTCCGCGGCCTTGACCGTCGCGGACTGAATCGCCTGCATCGGTGTCATTCCGAACTCCACTTCACGGGCGAACTCCTGTGCCATGGGCTGGCTCCACGGAAAGCCGCCAACGTCAGTGCCGAAGGCAATCTTGACCCCGGCCTTTAGCGCCTTGGTAAAGGACACGCCGTGCAGTGCTACACGCTTGCGGTCTCGCTGGCCGCTCGCTGTATCGGGCGGATCCCAATCCCCGTAGTAGGCGGCGATGGTGGGGACATACCATGTGCCTTGCTTGATCATCTGCTCGATTTCCTCATCGGTAATGTCCAAGCCATGTTCAATTGAGTCGCAGCCGCCGTCCAAAGCCGCGTTTGAGCCCTGGGCCGTTGTAGGCGTGACAGGCCACCTTACGCCCCCAGCCGTGAGTCTCATCGACAATGGCCTTAAGTTCCTCCACGGTCAGGGTCGGTTGCGAGACCAGATTGCCGTCATGATCAGTCCAAGACCGGTGCGTCATGTAGACCTTGATCCAGTCAGCGCCTTTGTCGAGCTGCTCGCGCGCGGCCTTGCGTGCCTCGACCGGTCCGTCAATCAGCTGCACACCCTTCGGCAGCGTTAATTCCGGCGCATAGTTTTCCAAGGGATAGCCGCCCGTGCTTGATATAGCCAGCGTGCATACAAAAAGCCGTGGCCCGGGAATGTAGCCGCCCTCGATGGCCTGCTTGATGCCGACATCGCCGTACCCTGCCCCTTCCGTTCCCATGTCCCGTAGGGTCGTAAACCCTTGCTCAAGTGCGCGACGAGCCGACACGACGGCCCGCGCCGCTCGAAATGCAAGCGGTGGCTTGAGCAACTGCGCGTCATACCCGCCTTCCGCCGGCACCTCGCCCTGCAGGAAAATGTGCGTATGGGTGTCGATGAGGCCCGGCAATAGCGTGGCCGCGCCAAGGTCGATGTGTTGCGCACCCGCCGGAAGATCCGCGGAATTGGCATCGCGCACGGCAAGAATCCGGTTTCCCTGAACTACGACCGCTACGCGGGTTCGTGGTTTCGCGGCGAGGCCGTCAATCATTGCCGCTGCGGTAATGACCGTTATGGAGCCGACCGCTGGCGCTGGCGCCGGTGCCGCATCGCTCAATGGAACGTGGACGCTCAAGGGCACAGTCAGCGTCGAGGACAATTTCAACAGCGCGTGCTTTGTTTTCTTCCCCAACATTTTTTCAATCTCCCTGCTGCACCGAAACAGCCGAATGGCGCAACGGTGGCGATATGTCGTTCGGCGGCCCAGAATACGTGGTTCTGTGTCAGAATTCGACGAATGGACACAGCCGACCATTGGCATGATCTCGGGTCTGCGGAGTTGCTCTCTCAGCGACCACTACAGGAGCTTAATGCCGGCGGCAAGCGGATCGCCCTGAGTTTCCAAGACGGCCAGTTTGGAGCCATCAGCGGCGTCTGCAATCATGTCGGCGGGCCGCTTGGGCAGGGGCGGCTCGATGGCGAGCTGATTGTCTGTCCCTGGCACAACTGGAAATACAATCGTCGTGACGGGAGCGGCGAGCCCGGGTACGAAGCGGAAAGTGTGCCCTGCTACGCATTGAAGATCGAATCCGGGCACGTCTGGCTTGATCTTAATTCAGCGACACGACGCCATCGCCTGCCGCATCCGCCGCACGCAGTGGCGCGGCAGTCACCGAGCACGACGGTCCGCTGCGCGTGCTCGGGATCTCCACGACTCGATGAGCAAAACCAACCCACGCTACTCCACTTCGGAGGCGCTTTTGGAAGAGGCACTCCGGCACGCGGAGGCGAAGGGTTCCCCGACTCAAATGCAGAGACTTGCGAGGTTGAAATTTCGAAATTGCGAAGGCTATTACTCCAAGGCAGCACAGGCCTGCACCTGGCCCTGCTCCATCACGCAGATGGACCCGAATGATCAGCTCGATCAAGTGTACGAGGCCTTCGTGCATTGGGCCGACGTGGTGTTGGTGGCGACACCCATACGGTGGGGCGCCGCCAGTGCGCTCTACTACAAGATGGTCGAGCGTATGAATTGCATCCAAAACCAGATCACGATCGCCAATCGGGTGCTGCTACGCAACAAGGTCGTCGCTCTTATTATTACTGGGGGACAGGACGGCATTCAGGCGGTAGCCGGGCAAATGCTCGGCTTCTTTGCCGAAGTGGGTTGTGTGTTCCCGCAGTTTCCCTATATTGCCCACAGCCGGGGCTGGAGCGCCGAGGACATGGAAGAAAACGTCAAGTTTGTCCAGCAAAGCGAACCGCTGCGTGTCGGCGCACACGAGTTGGTGGAGCGCGCAATGGCGATGGCGACCACGCTCAAGGAATCAAATGCGACGCCCGGACGCGTGCATCGCGGCGGCCGTAAAGCGGACGGCCTTGAGGAGCGCGGCGCGAACCTTGCCACGGAACGTGGCGCCCTCGAAGCGGCAATTCAAAATGCGGGAGAAGACCAATGAGTCAGGTAAAAGACTTCAAGGCCCATCGCCTACCTGAGACTGAACTTAAGGCCCTGCGGGTGGATCTGGCCGCGGCCTTTCGCCTGGCGGTCGAGATGCAATGGCATGAGTCGGTCGGCAATCACTTCAGCCTGGCGGTCTCGGGCGATGGCAAACAGTTCTTGATGAATCCGCGCTGGGTCCATTTCTCGCTCATACGGGCGAGCGATCTGCTGCTTCTGGACAGCAGCGACTCCCAGACCATGTCGAGACCGAATGCTCCGGACGCCTCGGCGTGGTGCATCCACGGCCGCATCCACGCGAGTGTGCCGCGGGCGCGCTGCGTGCTGCACGTTCATCCCCCGTATGCCTCCGCGCTGGCCGCGCTTGCGGATCCGACGCTTAAACCAATTGACCAGAATTCAGCACGATTTTTCAACCGGCTGGCTATTGATCGCGGCTACAGCGGCATCGCTGATCAACAGCAGGAAGGAGAGCGCCTGGTACGTGTGCTGGGACCGCACAACAGCATGCTTATGGGTAATCATGGCGTGTTGGTAACGGCCGCCACCGTGGCCGAGGCTTTCGAGGAGCTGTATTTTCTGGAACGAGCGGCCAAGACGCTGGTGCTCGCCTACTCTACCGGTCAACCATTAAATGTCCTTAGCGATGAGGTGGCAGAGAAGACGGCCCGTTGCTGGGATGAATATCGAGAGTCTGCCTTTGCGCACTTTCGGGACTTGAAGTCGATGCTGGACGTTAAGGACCCGACTTATCGGGACTAACCGCCGCTGGCGCGGTGTTGAGCTAGCCAGTACAAACGGTCGGCGCTTGTCATAAGTCGGGGGCTGCAAGGGATCCTGCCAGGGTGCCACTCCTTTCTATATAGGTCGCAATCGGCTAGCCTAATCGGCTTTAACGTAACCTGAGCAGAGCATAAATTGGCGCAGCCTGCGGACGTATTTATCAGCTACTCGCGCGAGGACAAAGATCGGGTCCTCGAGCTGGCCGGAAAATTGCGGGCCGCCGGGGTAAGCCTTTGGATTGATCAAGGGAGCATCGACGGTGCGACCCTGTGGGGAGAGGAGATCGTCAATGCCTTGGACAACGCCAAGGTACTGCTGCTGGCGGTCACGGCGTCGGCGGCGCGCTCGCACAATGTAGCCAAGGAAGTGGTGCTGTTTAGCGAGCGTAAGGGGCACATCTTGCCCGTGCATCTAGAACAAACCACCATTCCACCTGCCCTGAAGTACCCACTCGCCGGTATACAGCATATCGAATACTTCCACGGCGACGCGGAAGAGAACCTGAAGACCATACTCCGATCGTTGGAACGTGCCGGAGCCACGATTGCCACACCGAAGAGCTCGAAATCAAGTACACCGGTCGAGGATCAGCGAGCACGGCCTGTGGCAGCTCAGGCTGGGCACGGCGACCAAGTCATGGAACGTGGGGCGCTGGCCGTACTGCCGTTCGATAACATCAGCTCGGACCAGGAGACGGATTATTTCAGTGACGGACTAACTGAGGAACTTATTGCGCGACTGTCCCTGGTCAGCGAGATCGAACTGATTTCGCGCTGGGCCTCAATGCAGTACAAGGGCCGCAAGCAGGACGTGCACGCGATCGGCGCTGAATTGGGTGCCCGCTACATAATCGGCGGCAGCGTGCGCCGGTTTCAGGATTCAGTCCGCATCACAGTGCAGCTCGTGGATGTAGGCACCAATCGGCAACTTTGGGGAAACACCTACAAGGGGAAGCTGGACGACATCTTCGATATTCAGGAACAGGTGGCGCAACAGATCGTCGAGGCTTTGAAACTCAAGCTCAGTTTCTCCGAGAAAGTATCGCTGACCAAACGTCAAACCGTTAATGCTCAGGCCTACGATCTGTATTTGCGTGGTCAGTCCTACCTCTACCAGCTCACGAAGCGTGGCACCGAGTACGCCATTCAACTGTTTGAGAAAGCGATTGAACTTGACCCGCGTTATGCCGCGGCGTACGCGGGCTGCTCTTGCGCATACGGACAAATGTTTGGCTGGTTCGCGCGTGAGGACCAGTATCGGGATAAGGCCCAGGAGTTCAGTTTTAAGGCGCTGATGTACGACAACACGTTGCCCGAAGCCTATACGGCGATGGGGCTGTCCTATTTTATCTGGGGGAAATTCGAGGAGGCATCGGCATCGGTCGGCAAGGCCATTGAGCTTGATCCGGACGATTTCATTGCCCACTGGACGCTGGGGCGCATTCAGTTCTCGACGGGTCGATCCGAGCAGGCTGTAGAGAGTTTCCGCCACGTTATCGAAATTCGTCCGACGTTCATCACCGCCCACAGTGATCTGTGTCAGACACTTGAGGGGCTTGGCCGCTCGCAGGAAGCGAAAAATGCCGCTCAACGGCTGGTCGAAATGATGCCGACTTATCTACTGCAGAATCCGGATGATTCGCGAGCCAGGATTGTGTATGCGCACATGCTCATTTCCGTAGGTAAGGCCGAGGTCGCCGTGATTGAGGCAAAGGCCGCGATCGACTCTGCGCCGGGCGATTCGGTGATGCTTTATAACGCCGCCTGCCTGTACGCTAAGCTTAAGGAAACCCGACGAGCTGTGGATACATTGCGACAGGCGATTGACGCAGGCGTGACGAACTTCCAGTGGATGAAGCACGACCCGGATCTAAACTCGCTTCGCGACGATCCGGAATTTATAGAATTGACGGTAGGCAAATAGCCGCGTTTCTGTGCCGGTGACCTCTAGAAATCGCTGTGCACCGTCCCCTTGGGCAGGTTCTTAAGATCGAACGGCGTCACCTGATAGACATAGTAATTGAGCCAGTTGGCGTACAGCAGACTGGCATGACTGCGCCACTGCACTCGCGGTGATTGCGAGGGGTCATCGTCGGGATAGTAATTTTTCGGTGTCTCGATCCTTTGACCCTTGATCAGATCGCGCTCATATTCGGCCTTGAGCGTCATTGGGTCGTATTCTGAATGCCCGGTGACAAATACTCGTCGCCCGTCCGTGGAACTCACGAGGTACACGCCCGCCTCTGTCGAATCAGCGAGGATTCGTAATTCCGGGATTCTTTCGAGGTCGGTTCGCCGAACCTCGGTATGACGTGAGTGGGGGGCAAAGAAACGATCATCGAAGCCACGCAAGAGCCGTTCGGTCGGCAAGACTGTTCGGTGTTCGAACACGCCGAATAGTTTACTGGGCAATGGAAATTTGCGGATTCCGTAATAGTGGTAAAGAGCGGCCTGGGCCCCCCAGCAGATATGGAACGTTGAAACCACGTTTGTGGCGGCCCAATCCAGAATCCGGGTGAGTTCGGGCCAGTAATCGACCGCCTCAAATTCCAGGTGCTCGATGGGTGCCCCAGTAATCACCAGGCCATCAAAGCGCTCTGCGCGAACTTCCTCGAACGAGCAATAATGCCTAACCAGGTGATCGGCGCTGGCATTTCTTGGCTCATGGCTCGCGGTACGGAGCAATGTCACGTCCACTTGTAACGCGGAATTGCCGATAAGGCGGAGTATTTGAGTTTCGGTAGCAACCTTGGTGGGCATTAGATTCAGGATTGCAACGCGCATCGCCCGGATGTCCTGGTGCGCTGCGCGCTCCTCGCCCATAACGAAGACGTTCTCGCTTTCAAGCGTCGCGCGAGCCGGGAGAGTGGCGGGTATTTTAACTGGCATGGATGAGATTTAACGACGTTGCCCGGTTCTCTGGGCTGGCACATATCTGATCGGAAGGCTCTTGAAATCGCATCAAATGCTTATGATCGTGGCTAGTGGCACACCAAACCGGCGAATTGCTCTGCAGTCGCAGCGGGCTTACGTGGACAACAATCGTCTGACTTTGGCGGCGGAGAGAATTCCGCGCAGGCGTTGTACTCCATGATCGTCGGTCTCGACCACGACGATGTGGGTGAGCAGAGTTTCATCGAACAACTGAGCGACGGCCGCGACCGTGTGGTGCTCGATCTGCTTGATGTGGGCGACTTGCCACTCGGGCAATCGGAGCATCAAGTCCTTAACCAGCACTTGCGCGCGAAGGGTTGAGGTGAGGCGCATGTGGCGCATGGGCTTTTCCCCCATGATGTCGTAGGCGGTAACTAGGCCAACAACCTGGCGTTGCGCTTCGTCGACCGCGAATGCACAACGCACGCCGGTGTGCTTCATGTGCTCAAGAGCCGCGTCGATGGTGATCATTTCCGGCACCGTTACGGAGCTCCGTTCGCGAAAATCCGTCATGACCGACAGTGCCGGATCGGTCGGCTTTGCGTACCACCGGTCGGCGCCAGGAATCTGCAAAGCTGTGGCTGATAGCGGCGAAAGCGTTAGTTTGAGCATCGCGACCCCGATTGTAAGGAATTGATTGTACCGTCGGCGCGCCGCGATCCGCTACCCGGAAAACGGGGCGGCTCTGTGGTTTGACGCTACAATCCGGCGGCATCATATGTCGGAAGCTAATTTACGCCAGGAACTGCACCGTTGACCGCGTCCGCACGCGGACCTAGGGCGGTTCGCGTACTTTCCGCGGCGTGGTCGGAATTGAAATCCTGCTGGCTGGTCATGGCTCAAACGGCGCTGTTATTTACAGCCCTGGCCACGGTCGTCTTGCTGCCGCTGATCGGCATGCTGTTCCAATTCCTAATCACGCGTACCCACAGCTCCGCCGTAGCAGATATCGACATTGCGCGTTTTTTCTTCACTTCGTGGCCAGGCGCGGTGGCGCTGGTACTAGTTTCAGCACTCTTCGCCGCGGTTACCGCACTCGAACTAGCCTGTTTGATGGGTGCGGGACTCGGGCGGGCACGTGGAGTAGAGCTTCGGGTCCGTGACGCCTTTGCACTCGCGTCCGCGCGCGCCGCCCCGGTTCTGGGACTGACTCTGGTGCTTGTTCTGCGGGTGCTGGCACTAGTCATGCCGTTCGCTGTCCTCGCGGCCGCATCGTATTGGGGCTTTCTGCGTCGCTATGACATTAATTATTACCTGAGCTACCGACCAGCAGCGTTCTGGCTGGCCGCGGCCCTCATGGGCATTTCATCAGTGGGCTGCGCTCTGATTTTGGCGAGGAAAGCCATCCACTGGGTCCTCATTTTGCCGCTGGTGGTGTTTGAAGGCAGTTCGCCGACATCGGCGTTTTCGGAAAGTACGCACCGTATGCGTGGCCACGGGCCGGCGGCTCTTGGCTCGCTTGGTTGCTGGGCCGTAATGGCAATTGTTTTGCCTATGGCGATGACGCCGACTTTGCAGGTTTTGGGACGACTGGTAGCGCCGGCCTTCGGGGAATCGATGGTCGGGCTGCTCTCATTTGTAGGCGTCATTGCCGTCACGTGGCTGATGGCGGGATTCGCAATGAGTGTCGTGCTGAACGGCCTGTTTGCACTGCTTTGCGTGCACTGGTACGTAGCGACCGCCCCTGCCGACGATATCGCCATACCCCCGCGACTACGACGACAGGTGGTATTGGGCGAGCGACGCGTTAGAGTGCGCTGGAGTATTGCGGTTGCTGCGATTGCGCTTGCCGTACCCGTAGCCGCTGGAGTCGCGTACCTGATGCTTCAGAATGTATGGGCTGATCGATCGGTACGGGTATTTGCTCATCGCGGAGCCTCGGATGAGGCGCCCGAGAACACTTTGGCCGCATTTCGGCAAGCTGGCACTGTGCACGCCGATTTCGTAGAACTCGACGTGCAAGAGTCTGCTGATGGCGTGGTACTGGTCGCCCATGACAGCGACTTGATGAAGGTTGCCCGTGTGCCACTGAAGATCTGGTCTTCCACCGCGGCCCAGTTGCGCTCGGTCGATATCGGCAGCCACTACTCGAGCCGCTTTGCGGATCAGCGCGTCCCGACGCTCGCGGAGGCGCTTTCCGTCTGCAAGGGCGTAACACGCGTGGACATTGAATTGAAGGACTACGGGCATAATCAGCGACTCGAGGAACGAGTCATCGAACTGGTCGAAGCCGCTGGTATGCAGGATCAAATTGTCACGATGTCGCTCAGCCGCGCCATGGTTGCCCGGATTAAGATGCTTCGTCCCAAATGGACGTCCGGCCTGTTGATCGCAAAAGCGGTAGGGAACGTGAGTCGTTTGCCGGTAGATTTTCTGGCGGTGGAATCAAGAATGGCCACGCGTGATCTCGTTCGCTCGGCACATGCGACAGGGAAGCCGGTCTATGTCTGGACGGTGAACGACACGCAGCGAATGATCCGACTGATGGGATTGGGCGTGGATGGGCTCATCACCGACCGTCCAGGGCTAGGCAAAGAGGTCGTTGCCGACTACGCAGCGATGAACCAGGCGCAGCGTCTATTTTTGTTCGTGATGACTCGATTGGGCATGAAGGAGGAAATCTCCGAACCTGAAGGGGATCTACGACCATGAACACTGCCGTTTTACGTCGGACAGGCGCTCTCGCCCTGCTGTGGATGGTAGCAACGGCTGCACGTGCGCAGGCGCCGAGCACTCATCACGCCTTCTGGGAGGTCAAAGGTCGCAGCAATACAGTTTACCTGCTCGGATCCGTACACATGCTCAAGCCCGACGAGAGCACCCTGCCCCCCGTGATGCTGCGCGCCTATGAGCGCTCCAAAGCCTTGGTCATGGAATTGGACCTGAACGACCTCGACGCAAACGCAATGTTGGGCTCGAGTCTCGAATTGTCCATGCTTCCCGAAGGACAATCTCTTAGTGACATATTGGGCAGTGAGCTCTATGCGAGTCTGGCCGCCCATGCGCAGGCGCTGGGACTCGAGCCCGAAACCATGGACCGCTTCCAGCCCTGGTTCGCAGCGCTGGTACTAGAGCAGATGGCCCTCGGAAAGTCAGGATTTGAGTCCGGTGCCGGTGTCGATGAGCAGTTTGCTCAGCTTGCGCGCACCGACGGCAAGCCAATCATCGCGCTGGAAACCGTTGAGGAGCAGCTGGGCTTTTTCGCTAAGCTCACTGAAGAGCAACAGCGGCAGTACCTGCGTGGGACACTTAAGGACCTGGACACCGAGGCCAGCGACGCGGCAGTCATGGTCAATGCCTGGCGGCAGGGTGATTCCGCGGAACTTGAAAGGCTCATGCGTAGAGAGGCGTCCGAAAATCCGGTGCTGTTTCGAATTCTTACTACTGATCGCAACCGCAGATGGTTGCCCAAGATTGTGGCGATGCTGGGCGAGGACCGGGACTATCTTGTGATCGTCGGCGCCCTGCATCTGGTGGGCAACGACGGGCTTGTCGCATTGCTGGAAAACCAGGGGTTCAAGGTCGATCAGCCCTGAAGTAACTGAAGGACACCACGACACTCACCACGGTTCGATGCCCGAGGCCTCGAAACGGCAGGCGGCCCGGGAAGAAGGTATCCCAGGCCGCCTATCCGCATGTACTTGGCTCGGGCTCTCAGTTGGCCGGGGCGGCGGCACGTCCGGGGAATTCCTGGAACATCTGGTTGACCACATTGGCAATGGCGGGTTGTGGATTTTTCATCGCCTCATCGCTCAACCGACCTTCAGCTACGCCCGTCCAAATGAGCTTCTTTTGGTGGGCGTCCACCACATCGATGTTGGCTGTGCCGACTTTGTAACGGACCGTCTCGACATCATTAGAACTGTATATGGGCATGCCGGCGTACATTCCGCCACGATACCCGTAGTAGCCCATGCCCATCGTCATTGATGAGCTCGGAGTCGATCGGACGTCGGTTTTTTCCGCCGCGTTGGCCATGAAATTCACCAATAGATCAGGGTTGGCATCGACCTTGCGATAGCCGCGCGCGCTCATCTCGGTATCGATCGCTGTTTTGAAATGCTGCGTAAGAAGGCTGGAATACCCCGCCTTGTCGGTGCCCACCGGGTTGACGTAATCGTACGTGTGGAAATTCGCGAAGTTCACGGCCTTGTCGTAATCCGAATGCAACGTTGGCTTCGGCGGGGCGCAGCCGGAAAGCACTGCGATGCCCGTTAGGGTCACGATTAGAACTGCGACCGGTGAAAGCGATCGGAACTTGTACATACAGACCTCGGTACGTTTAGTATTTTGATTCAGGCCGACTTCAATCGGCGCCATTGCTGCACCGCGTGCGATCGCCAATGCTAGCATCGCAGGGCCTTCGTAGGGTGGGTTAGTCTCCCTTGGCATCATGTTGCCACAACCGCTGTCTGCCTTCTAGCGGCGAGCAGTCTATGGCGCAGGCGGCTTCTGCCGGTTCACAACGCCGTCATGGCCCAGGAAATTCTGTGGAATGCCGATGCTCGGGCCGAGCGCTCGTGAATCGCCAGCCCTTGGCGAATGCAGTATTGTATCGTTGATCGTAAGCCCTACCGCAATTGCCTCGAGCAACGAGAGTACCGAGGATCGCACCACTGCAGCCGCTCGAGATCCGCAACCCAAGTCCCCTGCTGGCGATGGTCGCCCTATCCCTCGGGGCAACGCCAGCGGCAACAGCCGCCGAATCCTTGAGGCAATCGCAGGAACCCATCGCAAACTTCGCCTTTGCCAGCCAGCTGGGCGCGGGCGTTTACTCCGTTGATGGTCGAGCGGTGCAAATATACCGGCTGCCGTTTCACTGGGAACTTCGACCCCCCACGGAGGAGCGCGTGGGTCTGGACATTACATTGCCGGTGACCTTGGGTTTTTACGGGTACCACGTGGAGGACGTGGTGACCGAAGGTCTCCCGGAAAGCGTTGACACCTACAGTTTCCTTCCGGGCCTCGAAGTCTCGCGCATGTATGGCAAACAATGGCGCCTGGCCACATTCGGCGAGGTGGGCATCGCAACAGTGCACACCAGTTCGAGCACCAGCCTGATTTATTCAACGGGCGTGAGGGCGCGGTACGACTTCCGCATCGGAGAATTTCACACACGATATGCGACGGAACTTCTGTATGCCGCTTCCCAGGTACCCGAGCAAGTTAAGGACTCGATGACGCGCCTGTCCAATGGCATTGACGCCCTGCGTCACACGAGGATGTCGATGCGAGGCGAGACCGTGGACTTCGGACCTTACCTATTGAACCAGTGGTATCTGAAGCGACCCACAGCGCCGGTATCTTCCTCAGCGCCCCCCATGGCGACGGTGCAGTGGGAGTTAGGAGTCACGATAGGAACGGTAAACCCGAGTTATTTGTGGAAAGTCCCGATTCCTAGAATCGGTGTCGGGTACCGCTTCGGCAGCGATCTTTCCATCGTTCGATTGGTTTTTGGAGCGGCTTTCTGACTACCGAGAGAGCCGAAATTACTTGAATTCACCATGACCGACGCTGATACTTGCGCCCTATTAGCTGACCTGCGCCGTCGGCCGGGATGCAGCGATTGGCCCATGTATTTAGGTTGAAACCTTCTTAAGGAGTGCGACTGTGAACGAGAAGAACGAAATCCAAAATGGAACACCGCGCGCATCGGCTCAATTGGCCGCGGGATTGGCACTTGCGGCCATATTTAGCCTGTCGACCGTGGTGGCAGCGGCAGACCAAACTACGGCTCCAAAAGCTGATGCCGCGATGAGCGCGAAACCCGCTCCGTTTGTGAAGGAATCATTGCATCAAATGACGGCCACGGTTGATGCTGTGTCCATGGAAAAGCGCGAAGTCACGCTGCGCGGCAAAGACGGCAAAGTACAAACGATCAAGGTGGCGCCCGAGGCTCGTAACCTCGCCCAGGTCAAGGTGGGCGACCAGGTGACGGTCAGCTATTACGAGAGCTTTACCGCTCAAATGCGCATGCACGACAAGCCCAACGAAGGTTTCCAGACGGCGGCGGGTGCAGTTGCCGCTGCCCCGGGGGAGCGCCCGGGTGGTGCTGCGGCACACTCAGTCGCCAGCACAGTCACTATCGAATCGATTGACCTCCCGGGCAACCAGGTGACGGTCCGCCGTGCCGACGGTGCGATGGCTACTCTTCCGATCCGCACCGATGAGGGGCGCAAGTTTGTGGGTACGCTGAAGAAGGGCGATGTGGTCGACGTCATGTACATGGAAGCCGTAGCTGTAGACGTGACCCCGGCCAAGGCAAAGTAAGACTAGTGAGGCACGCTGAGCCGCGGCGGCGGACCGGTCCGACCCGGTGACCTAGGAGTCACCGGTGTTCGGCCCAACTGCGCCAGCGCGGCGACTATCTGCGATTTTGTTCGCGGCATTGCTTTTCGCGACACCGTGTTTGGCGGATGAGTCGGAACCACTCGTATTGGAGGGTAAAGGATTCACGCTTTTCGCGGGATATCAGTTTGGCGGCGGCTTTACCGACCAGACGAGCGGCGAGTCGATCGACTTGCGAGAGGGCGCGAACTATGGGGCATCCCTAGACTTTCCTCTTGATGGGTCCAGCGAGCTTCAGATCTTTTACAACCATCAGTCGACACGGTTCACCCCTTGGCCTTATCCGGACAGCTCAGACCAGCTGCGGCTGGATTATCTGCACATTGGCGGTACTTATTTTCCGGATGAATTGGGCCACGGCGTCTATGTAGTAGGCGGAGTCGGGGCCACGCGCATGACGCCGGACGCGGCCGGCCTTAATCCCGCCACAAAACTTTCCATGAATCTTGGCGTGGGCTACTTATTGCCGCTTTCGAAAAATATCGGGGTGCGATTTGAGGCGCGCGGATTCTTCACGGCGGTCGGCGGACATACATCGGTGTTCTGTTCGGGGGGTTGTGTTGCCTCATTGACGGCGAGCGCCGTATCACAAGGTGATCTCCTGGTCGGGATTTCTGCTCGTTTTTAACTGAAGCACAGCCATCCGAGCCCTGCCCGCTTTTCTTCTAGGATCCTATCTCCCGCAGAAGCGCCTGGGCCTGAGGGTCGTCGGGGGCCAGATCGACCAACTGTTGCGCGTAGTTTTGGGCCTTCGCGCGATGACCGACGTCACGCTCCATGGTAACCAGAGCGAGCAGGATTTCCATGTCTCCGGAAAAGCGTTTGTGCGCCTCGGAGAGAATCCTGAGAGCTTCCGTCACCTTGCCCGAACTGTTGAGCGCTACCCCATATACATATGCGTAACGTGGCTGATCGGGCGCCAGCCGGGTGGCCAATTGCAATTCGATAAAAGCATCCTTGCTGCGATGCTGTCGGACCAGCGAGAGTCCGAGAGCGTAGTGGAGCGAGGCGTTATTGGGGTTTCTCCTTCAGGGCCGCACGAAGCACGGACTCTGCCTGGGACTCATTGCCGCCCGCACGGTACATGTCGGCAAGATTAACCGAGGCCGGCACAAAATCAGGATCAATCGCCAAGGCTTTAAGCAGCTCGTCTTCGCCATGCTGGTGCTGTCCCAATACGGCGTAGAACACGCCGAGATTTGCATGGGCTTCGGGACGATCGGCATTGAATTGCTGAGCCGCAACAAATTCATCGGTAGCTCGCCCCAAACTCGCGCGTTCCTCGGCGCTGGCATTCTCCATCGGAACTCCAGCGAGCGACTGTGCAGCATCAATACGCACGACGCGCACCGGATCCGCGGCCAGTGGCAGGAGCCAGCGCAAGCGTTGTTCTGGAGTTTCTCCCGCCAGTCCCCCTACCGCGGCGCTGCGCACCAAGGGGTCGGCGTCTCTAAGTGAGCGGTGCAGCGCCTCGGTGGTGCTTAGGCCTGGGTAACGCGCCAACAAACCCACCGCACTGGCGCGAGCAATGGCGGGGAGTTGTAGATTCTCGGCGACTGAAAGCAGCAGCGGACGCCCGCTAGCGCCGCCTTGTTGGCCGGCATACAGCGCCTCTGCAAAGCTTTGGTAGCCCGGTACCGGCTGTGTTACCCATTCCTGTACGCGCGCCAGCGCCCAGCGCGCATCGCGATCGTTATGGCACTGATTGCAGGCATTGGGCACGCCCATCGCCACGGTGCGATCAGGTCGCGGAATACGAAAGCTGTGATCGTGACGCGAGTCGATCTGCATGTAGGTATGAGTCGGCATGTGGCAAGCGGCACATTGCGCGCCGGCCGTACCCGGGGGGTGATGGTGGTGCGAGCTCGTGTCGAATGTGGTTGGAGAGTGGCACTGGGCGCAGACCAGATTGCCGGGCGCACGCAGCTGCAGTGCGTGGGGCTCGTGACAGTCGCTGCAGGTCACCCCTTTCGAGTGCATCTTGCTCTGCAAGAATGAACCGTAGTTGTACACTTCATCGCGCATTTGGCCGTCCGGCCAATACAGACCCTCGGTCAGCAGCGCCGCTCGATATGAGTTTCCGAGCGGATGACCCGCTGGCTCGGCATCGCCCAGTTGGCCGCGCCGCGCGTGGCATCGAGCGCAAGTATCGATTTCCACGTTTGATGTCGGTGCAGCGCTGCGCGTGGCGGTGGCATCGGAGTTCTTAAGCGTCCAGGTTATGCCGCGGCGCTCATTGAAATGTGCGCTCAGCCCCATATCCGCGATCTGCTGCCATCCCTTTTGCTTCTTGGACCACGCCAAGTGCTGTGATCCTGGCCCGTGGCACGATTCGCAGGAAACACTAATGTCAGACCATGTGGTCTTAAAGGTATTGTCGGCGGCGTTAAAATTCTTCAGCAGGTGGGTGGAATGGCAATCGGCACATTGGTAATTCCAATTCTGGTCGATGCCGGTCCAGTGCAACCGATCACCGGCCCTGATGGCCTGTCCGGGGTAGAGGTGAAACCAACGCTGCCCGCCCTGATTTTTCGCGCGGGTGTCCCAGGCGATGCTCAGGGCCTGCAGGCGTCCGTCGGCAAATGGAATCAGGTACTGTTGGAGGGGAGCCAACCCGAAGGTGAAGGCCACCGGATAATCGCGGAGGTGGCCGTCGGGGCCATCCGTATTGACGAAAAATTGACCCGCTCGCTTAAAGAAGGTGGATGTTATCCCGGCGTAGTGAAAGCTCGTATTATTGAAATCACCCAGCACGCTGTCTGCTGTGGCGTGCTGCATGGCCCGTTGGTGTTGGGAGCCGATCCACGACGCGTACTCCTTTGAATGGCAACTCGCGCAGCTTGTCGCCCCGACATAGTGCCGCGCAGCAACAGGAGTGCCCGAGGCGGTCGGCAATTGGGTATCGGCTCGGCGGAATCGATACGCTCCATAAAGCACGATCGCCATCAGAGCCAGGAACATCAGGACAATGGCGCGGCGCGACAGCGCGCCCGGTCGAGTGGGCAACTCGGGGGCTGGCTCGGCCTCCCGCCGAGGAGGTGGAGCGCGGGATTTCGCTTTCTTGCTAATGGAGCCGGCTTACCAGTGAAAGGCCGCCCCAATCATGGGCCCATTGAAGCTCTGCGAGTCGATCTCAGAATCCGACTTGAATTGGTAGTCCATGTAGCGCCAGGCGCCAATGAGATCGCCCCACTTAAAGCCATACCCAAGGCCTGCCATCGCCTGCCAAGTCAGTTTCGAATCGCCGGTCCCCACATCGGCGTAATACGGAACGAACCACCTTCCATCCGTCCCAAAGGCCATTCGACCTTTTAGTCCAACAACGCCGTCGATGAAATGTTCCTTGGATTCGCCTGTACCTGCGCGGCCTGGGGCGGGAATCGGCCCCACGTTGCCATTGAGTGTGTAATCGAGTCTCACCTTGGTATCGAGCAGCCGGGCGCCTCCAACCAGATCCAGAACGACACCGTCCTGATCCAGCGCCCTATAGGTTCCCGCCACCGTCCAAATAATGCTCTTGAGGTCAAAGTTCGCGCTGGCCGACACGTCTGCCGGCAATGCGGTATTGCCGATGGTGAGTTCGTGGAACCGCGATTTGAACTGGCCGACGTCCATATAAATGACGTCGGACATCAGCCCCCAGCTCTCTTTGCGTGCCTCGAACGACCCCAAAAAGGCAAACTTCAGGTTATTGAGCAGATCTTTGGCGTCAATGGTCACGTCCGTGCCGGCACCATTGGGCAACGTCGACTTGCCGGCGATATCGGCATAATAGAAATAAATCAGGCCGCCAAAATGCCAACCAACGTTGTCCGCAGTGGCTTCCATGGCGAGCGGATCGGCTGTGGCCGGGTCCGGAATGAGGGGCGCCAAAGCAAAGCCCAGCGCTCCGGCCAGGGGGAGGAATCGATTCATGGCTTTCTCATGTAAGGCACCCAGAGGTGGGAAAGTAGGCTGAAGTGCAAAAGGGCCGCAGGAAAGCTTGCCTGCCAGGGCCGCAGACACAAACCTACCATGGGCGGATTTCTAATCCAAGAATCCCGAATTTGGTTTGCCGCGAGTGTTGGAGAGCAGTGACGTGGGAAGGCCAATAGACGGTCTTTTACCTTTTTACATGGGGTGTGCCCCTCGCCGGGCCCGTATATAATGCAGAAGACTCACCACAGCCACAGGATTCTTCCCATGAGAAAAATTGCAATAATCGGGGCCCTGGTCACTGCGTTTGCGCTGATCACTGCCCCAGCGCGCGCCGATGACTACTCGGACACCGTCGCGCTCTTCAAGAACGCTGGCGCTAGCGCCAAGTTTTTTTCAAATAGTTACGCTTACGCAGTATTTCCCACCATCGGTAAAGGCGGAATTGGCATTGGCGGGGCTCGTGGCTCAGGCCGCGTGTATGTCCACGGCAAGTATGTAGGCGACACCACCATGACTCAGCTGACGGTTGGTCTGCAGCTTGGTGGCCAGGCGTTCAGCGAGATCGTCTTCTTTGAAGACGAGCGATCCTTCAAAGAATTCATCACCGGAGACTTTGAATTCAGCGCCCAGGCCAGTGCCATTGCCATCACGGCAGGCGCTTCGGCGAGTGCCGGTTCAGCGGGTGGAAATGCTGGGGCCAGCGGCGGCAAGAACGACGCAAAAACCGCGGGTCATTACCACAAAGGCATGGTGGTCTTCACCGTGGCCAAAGGTGGCCTGATGTACGAAGCAGCCTTGGGCGGCCAGAAGTTTTCCTACAAACCCATCTGAACCATCCATCGGACCGCTGCGAGGAGCTTTTTCCTCGCCAGCGGTCCGATGACTTCTCTTCGCTGATGCCTTAATCACCGAGGAATCGAGCGCTTAAACGAGTGTAGTTGAATACTCTCGGTTCGCGGATTGGGGTTTTCCCCAGGTTGCTTTTCCAACTCTGTGCCACTGCTACGCTGAGTCCTCAGCGGAAGAGAGCTTTGTCCATGATTGAGCCCTTCCCTATCGGGCGGCCCAGTCGTACCCAAACACTCCATGAGCTGGACGCGAAGCCTGTTCCGAGAGCCAGCGTTCCCACCGGGGTTCGACCGCCTAGATATCCTGAAATGCTGTAGATCTGCCCATCGGGAACCGAATCCAATCGCTGATACAGTCTTCCGGTCTGCAATGCGAGGCCGGCGAATAGCGATTGGTTCTTGATCGCCAGCAGGTCTTTTAATCGCCACAGGAAAGTGCCGCTCGCCGTCCAGTAGCTTCCCACGCGCAGTTCATCATCCTGGTAGCCGGGGAAGCTCATACCGCCCAGGGAGAAATCTCGATCGGGCGGAAGGTTCCCCTGCAGATCGGTACCGCCGGCCAGCGTGAGCCACATGAGGTTTTTCCCGACCGGCACTATCGTTCGCAGTGCTCCCTCGATGGTTTCGTAATCGCGGTCCCCGCCCAAGGAAGTTGCCGCTCGCAGGTAATCGACTTCCGCGGAGATGCCCTGTTCGGCGAACGCCGACGCGTTACGCGAGTCGTAAGTCGCGGACGCGGTGAGTCCGGCGTCCTTGACGTCGAACTCAGGCATGAGAGGAATTCCGACGGTGACGTCGGAGCGGTGCTTGAATTGCCAGTATCCCATCCGGAACTGCGTGTTGCGGGGTGCATTGGCGCCGACGTCGAACTCACCACCGAAGTCTCTAAATTTGTAGGTGGCTACCTCATGACCGTCATCGTAGAGATTCTCGACGCTACGGCGTAGCGCAATTTGCGGTTCTACGAAGTAAGTTTGCGCGATATCAAGCGGCTGATACAGGCCTGTGGACAATTCGGTGACATAGCCCAGTTGCACATTGTTGCGCCATTGGCCGCCAAATTCGTTCAACCATCGCCGCACATATTCGGTGCCGATTATGAAATTGAGTTCGCCGCCTCCTGCTGCGTAGAGGCCCACGCTCGGACGCAGGACATTTTGACCCCCAGGTTTCTCCATCGGCTTCCAAACCAGCGCCGGATTGTTTGGGTCGCCTTCCAACCGGTACGCCACGGAGTCCAGATCATCGAGACCGCCCATGCGCTCGGCGTCCTGGCTGATTTTCTTTGTTGTGGCAGTGTCTCCCGCGCGCAGTTGGGTTAAGGACTTCAGGTAGTCGCCGCTGACGAATTTGAGCCCTTCGAAACGAACATCGGCGAGCTTGATATCAATGTCCTGGCGGGTCGTCACTGATCGCCGCCACGCGAGGTATTCAGCTTCGGGTATCGAATAGGCGGCCAGTTTTTCAGAAACGGCGCGCGCGGCGGCCTCCCCCAAGGGAATGGTTTCGGGTATCCGCTCAAAGTCAGCGGTCCCAATATCCCCCATGGGTACATTGATGCGCACGTCTCGATCGGTCAGTGTGTCCAGTTGCGCCGCCTCATTGGCGTCCACCATCACATCGAGCGTGCGCGAGAGCAGTTGCGTTGCACTACGAAGTTGCTCGGGCTTGATCGCCGGTACCTCGAGCTTGACGACGATCACAACGTCGGCACAGGTCTGACGGGCCACGTCCACCGGAATGTTCCGGACAACGAATCCGTCCGAGAGAATGTACTGATCTATATGTACCGGTGCAAAGGCGCCCGGTATGGACATGCTCGCGCGCATCACGGTGGCTAGATCGCCGTGATCGAACACGACCATCTTGCCCGTAATCATGTCGGTGGCCACCGCCCGATACGGAATCGGCAGCCGATTGAAATCGGACTCCAACCGTGCACGCGCGACGTAACCGCGTAGCAGAGTCTCAATGCTGCCGGTACCAATCAGACCCGCGGGAGCAACAAGGCCTCCGTCAGCGATCCCGAGTTCCACGGACGCGCCGGCCGCATCGCCGCTGCGCTTTTGCTCGGTGGGCTCTACCTGCCGCCGGCCCACGCCGCCCACCACTTCCTTCCAATTGACGTCCCTGACGAAACGCTCAATATCGGCCGCCTGGAGTCCGGATGCGTAACCGCCTCCCACCAGCGCACCCATGCTGGTTCCGGCAATGCAATCGATCGGAATATGCATCTGCTCGAGCACCTTGAGCACGCCAATGTGCGCGCCTCCCTTGGCGCCGCCACCGGCCAAGACCAGGCCAATACGTGGGCGCGAATGCGACTGCACTGGCGCTGGCGCTGGCGCTGGCGCGTTTTGAGCGTAAGCGACCAGCAGCGGAAGTAAGGAACTGCAAAGAGCTGCCACGAGCCGCCGGCTGCGGATTCGCATCCGCACGCGGGTGGGTGGCTGTGATCTAAGATGTGGGTGTTTTGGCGTACGTCACCCCGCATGCCTCGGCACGGGGCGTCCCGAGTTGGTACACGGGGTGCCGTCCGTTCGAGACCACTCAAGGTAATACTTTATATCACGAGTAATGTCGGTCGCATGGGTTAAGAAAACGATGTAATTAAGTCGGCCTATTGGTAGGGCCGGTGACCGGCGGCGCGTTCCCCGGATACATTGCCAAGAAAAGCCCGCTGCGCTTTGCGATTTCCGCCGGTTAAAATGACCGCCTTAACGCTCGTCCCACCATGCGGGGCGTCGACTTGGATGGCAATTGCGGCTCCTCCCGCCAAACGGACAGGCGGTCAACCTGAATTCTAGAAAAAACCACCCGTTCAAGCTGGGCACCGAGGCGTGAAGGTCCGCTGGCGCACAGTGGTGTTCTCAGTTCTGGGCTTCATTGCTTTGAGCCTTGGGGTTTTGTATTGGTCGGCTGCCAACGGCTTCCTGGCTCACCCCCTCACGAACTGGCTCAGTGCGCGCCTTGGTCGCACTGTCGAGGTCGATGGCGGCTTGCGCATTGAGATTGGTCGCGTGACACGCCTCACGGCCATTGGCGTAAGACTGGCGAACGTGCCTTGGGGCTCGCGCCCCGACATGCTTCAGGCGCGGAAACTAGTTGTCGAGGTAGACACTCGCTCATTGTTTCGAGACACGGCGATCATCCGGAACTTAGTCGTGGAGGGGCTTGATCTTCAGTTGCAACGAGATGACTCCGGAAAAAACAACTGGACCTTCGACCTGCCGCCTCGTGAGCCCTCCTCTGTCCTGCCGGTTGTGATCGAAAGGGCCGCGGTTCCTGGCTCGAAAATCCGCTTAGCCGCACCGCGCTTGCAGCGACCGTTGGAGCTGGAGTTGGGCGCCGTAGAGGAGCGCTTGCAGCCAGACGGCATGCTGGCGCTTGAGGTTCACGGTCTGGCAAACGCCACGCCGCTGGACCTGCAATTGAGCGCGGGACCGCTCCCCAGACTGATTTCAGCCAGGGGCCTCGAGGTGCAGGGTCAGGGCCAGCTTGGCGAGATTGCTTTAGGCATCAGAGGCCGAGTGGATTCGTGGGAGGCGCCCGCGGACACGCAGGCTGAACTAAGCTTCAGAGCGCCAGACGCTGCGTACCTGGCGACGCACCTGGGCCTAAGGAACTTCGGTGGCGGTGCTGTTTCACTTGAGATAAAAATTGCGCCCGCCGGAGCCATCAGCGGTTTGCAAGGATCGGCCTCAGGTCAAATCGGTGAGTTTGCGGTCTCTGCGCAGGGCAGCTGGGTCAATCAGGCCGGCATCAAGACGCTTGCCTTTAAGAGCGAGATCAGCGGAATCGACCTCTCGAGGATTGGCGGAATCACTGGCATAGACGGACTGCCGGCCGAGCCCTTCCATTTGCAACTGGAGGCGCGACATAGCGGAAACATCACTAGCCTCGAAAAGCTGGATCTTGCGCTCGCCGACGGCCGTGTCCGGATAAATGGCACCCTGGGGCCTGGCAGTAAATTGCCCGGAAGTGACCTTACCTTCAGCGCAACGACGCCGAACATTTCAACAATCCTGCGTCGGCTCAAGGTCGACCCGTCCCTTACTGGGCCAGTTGAAGTAACCGGGAAGTTGCTCCACACCAAGCCCATGGAAAGCGCAATCGAGATTAATGGCACGACCACCCTGGGAATATTTGCCGTCAAGGGTTTCGTGGGCCGGTCGCCAAATTTGTACGGCGCCCGGCTGACCTTTTCTGTGGGCGGAAAGAATTTCTCCCGCCTTGGCAGGACTCTGAAACTGCCGGACCCTCCAGTGGGTGCGTACAAGGGGTCCGGAGAAATCGCATGGAACCCGCGCGGATTCGCCTTGCGAGGGGTGAGCCTGAGCGCTGCCGACGAGACACTTGCAGTCGACGGGTCCTTGGGCCGGCCCTTATTCGCGCCTGGCGCGGATCTGCGCTGGGAACTGAGCGGTAATGACGCGTCGCGCATGGCCCGGCGATTCGGTTTGAGTGGACTTCCACTCACCCGCTACCACATCGGCGGACGCGTACAGCGTCAAAAAGGCCGCACGATGCTCAGTGGCCTAAAGGCGACCGTGGGGAGCGCGGATCTCGAGCTCGATGGAATACTCGGCGACCGAGGCAATTTGGAGTCTACGGATCTCGCTTTCAGCGTTGGTGGGCCTGCGCTGGAGGACTTTAGCGGTTTGATATCGGCGTCGACCTGGCCGCACGGCAAATTTCGTGCGACGGGTCAGCTTACCGTCGCCGCAGACACGCTCCATTTGCGAAATGTACAGGCGAGCCTGGCCGACGCGCAGGGCACTGTTTCGGCGGACCTTGCACTGCCACTTGACGCAGCCTCGATGAAATTCGACATCGACGCAAACCTGCCGGACTTGGCACGCTTGCTCCCAAAAATGAAGATCGCGGCGGGGACCGGCAAGAACTTGAGAGTGACCGCCTCGGGTTCTCGACTCAAGGATCGATGGACCTTAAGTCACCTGCGGCTTGAGAGCGGCACGGGTTTGATCAACACCCAAGGCGAGCTCGATGTAGCCCCCCGCACTCGAGCTAAAGATGTCGTACTTGAGTTTCGTCTGGCGAGCCTAAGCCAGCTCGATTCCTTTGAAGCGCGGCGCTGGCCCGATCAGCCGATTGCGTTCAATGCAAAACTTTCGCGCACGGACACCGATCTTGAATTGCACGAGCTCACCGGTCGAATAGGAAACAGCGACTTCTCGGGGGCCATCACGGCGCACGATTTGGGGAGAAAGCCCACCTTCGACATACGACTGGATTTTGGCAAGCTGGATCTTGACCCTTTCATAAAAAAGGCAGGTCCCGCACCGGTCGTGGGCAGTGGGCCCAAAAGGATCGCGGAGCCAGCACAGCGATTGGTCATTCCGGCCGACGATTTGCAATTGCCCAACCTCAATGGGTACACGGGAAGGATGGCCCTCAAAGCTCAGCACCTCTATTTTCGCGATCAGGACTTTAAGGGTTTAAACCTCACTGCGACGCTCAGTGACGGTCGCTTGCGAGTCGATCCCCTGATGATGACGGTGGCTGGGGCGACTGTGGAAATGAACGTCGATCTTACTTCGAGAGCTAAAGGTTTTGCCGCACAAATAGCCGGATCCGCCAAGAACCTGCGGCTGAGCCCATTTCTTACCAATGCCGGGGGTGCCAATGCCAGTTCCTTTTCGGCCCAGGTCAATCTGAGCGCGGCCGGTGGGAGTCTCCGCGAGCTGGCAGCGACCCTAAATGGCCGACTTCGTCTGATCGGTAATAGTGGGCGCGTGGCCAATTCGGGGCTGATAGGGGGATCCAATGATTTTTTTAGACAACTCCTGGTGAGCCTGAATCCTGTAGCCACACGTCAGGCGATGACCGATGTGGTTTGCGTCGCATATTTAATTAGAGCTAAGGATGGAATACTGACCACCGACCCCGCGTTGGTCATGCGAACCGCAGAGGTGGACATCATCAGCAATGGCACGGCGGATTTGCGCACGGAGCGCATCGACGTCAGCTTTAAAACTGCGGCGCGCAAAGGTCTTGGCCTGGGCGTCGCGCAGCTCATCAACCCCTACATTAAGGTCACCGGGACCTTGGGGAAACCTGGCGTGGCCCTTGACCCCACCGGGGCTCTGGTCAATGGCGGAGCCGCGTTTGCCACGGCGGGACTTTCAATTGTGGCCACGACCGTATGGGACCGCGTTGTGCACCTGAAGGATCCCTGCGCGGCGGCAGTCGCCGATTCAGGCCACAGCGCTCAAGAATAAAGGCACACTCGGTCCACGAGACCTCATGGAAGAGAGATTTCCCTGGGGCTCAGCTGGAGTTGATTTCATGAAAATCTTGACCGGGAAGATACTGAGATGCTTCGGTTTACTTCTCCTCGGCGTGTGCCTGATCGTCGCAGGCGCATGGGGGGTGTTAGCGCTTTGTTATTTTGACGATGCAAATTCGGCAATGCGCGCGATTCTAGCCGCGGTGTTTGGGCTGGCGGCGCTGATGGCGTTGATTTCACTCGCGCTCCCGCGATGGCGGTGGCGGGTAGTCACAGGTTTTCTGGGTCTCTTCGCGCTGCTGCTGATCTTCTGGAGTGCTCAGTCGCCCTCCAATGCACGGGATTGGCAGACCGAAGTCGCGGTACTCCCCTACGCCACGATTGACGGGGACTTAGTCACGGTGCACAACATTCGAAATTTCGACTACCGGACCGAAACCGATTTC
Source organism: uncultured Gammaproteobacteria bacterium (assembly GCA_963795685.1). Taxonomy (GTDB): domain Bacteria; phylum Pseudomonadota; class Gammaproteobacteria; order Steroidobacterales; family Steroidobacteraceae; genus FEN-1191. Next base: position 207,764 of record CAWCJE010000006.1, on the reverse strand, counting down.
AGCCCCGCCTACTACGACAAGACCTTCGATCTGCGGAAACTGGATTCCGTGGATTTGGTAGCGGTTTACTGGATGGGCCCGCATGTTGCGCACATTTTTTTGAGCTTCGGTTTCGAGGGTCAAGACTATTTGGCGATTTCCATAGAAGCGCGAAAACCCCGTGGCGAAGGGTTCTCGACATTGAAGGGTTTTTTCCGCCAGTACGAACTTTACTATGTGGTTGCCGATGAGCGTGACGTGATTCGATTGCGTACGAACTACCGAAAGGATCCACCCGAGGAAGTTCATCTGTACCGAATACATGGTTCCGCGGAAAACGCCCGTCTTCTCTTTGACACCTACCTGCAAAAGATCAACGATCTCAAAGATCATCCGCAGTTCTACAACTCGCTCACCACCAACTGCACGACCAATATCTGGTTGCAGTCGCGCGTTATACCCGAGCACCTGCCCTTCTCCTGGAAGATCTTGATCAGTGGTCACGTTCCCGAGTACCTTTACGAGTCCGGAAAACTGGACATGGACGTACCATTCGGGGAACTGCAACGGCGCAGTATTGTAAATTCCCGGGCTAAGTCGGCGGACAAAGCGGAGGACTTCTCCCAAAAGATTCGTACGCCGGCCGCAGTAGACTGAAAATCGCGACGAGCGGTGCCGAGTCCTGAGGGTGGCTCTGGGAACGTCTTGCATTTGAATCTAATGGAGAGTTGTTGAAGAACTGGCGTCTCGGCGGCGGCCAAAGGGCGATCTCCAGATTTCCGAGACGAGGGGTTGATGTGGGAGCTGGTCGTAGAATCGAGGGTGTCCTGAGGCGTCTCTTCCGAAAGGCCCGGGCTGCCAAAAGCAAGGGTGTACCGGGCGTTTATCCAGGTACGCTATCAGGAGTAGTTTCATGAGCGCTGATCGACAATCTTCGCCCACCGCCATCGGCAGGCTGCGTCAGGATCCTTGGGATTTTTCCCTCGCAGTGGGCGGGCCGCTCTTTAGGTTTCTATACGGCGCGCACCTAACCAATGACGCTTGTCAATTGGTGCGGCGCCGTATTTTCGTGTTTGTGCTGATCGCCTGGTTGCCCCTGCTTGTGCTTTCCGCCGTGGATGGGCATCTGCTCAGTGGAAACGTGGCCGTGCCCTTCCTGGAGGATGTTGGCTCGCACGTCAGGTTTCTGCTGGCGATGCCCTTGTTGATCGCCGCGGAACTCATTGTCCACGAGCGCCTGCGCCCTGTGGCAAGAATGTTCCTGGAGCGACACATTATTGCTGAGAGCGAGCACCCTAAGTTCGAATCGGCCCTCTCCTCCGCAATCCGGTTGCGCGACTCAATGGTCGCGGAGCTGATACTTGTTGCCCTCGTCTATCTCGTGGGCGTCACGGTGATCTGGCGTCATTACGCCGTGCTCAATACCGCGACGTGGTACGCAACACCGGCGGTCGACGGGATTCACCTCACGCTCGCCGGTGCCTGGTACGGCTACGTGAGCGTTCCGATCCTTCAGTTCTTGGTTTTTCGCTGGTATTACCGCATCCTCATCTGGATGCGATTGCTCTGGAAGATCTCGAGAATCGATCTGAGCCTGATCCCAACTCATCCGGACCGAGTCGGCGGACTGGGTTTCTTGACCCTAACCCCACGGGCGTTCGCCCCGCTGCTGGTGGCTCACGGGGCCGTTCTTTCGGCAGGGCTTGCCATGCAGATCTTCTACGTCGGAGCTAACCTGACACAGTTCAAGTCAGAGGTCCTCTTGGTGGTAATTTTCATGCTTTGCTTATTTTTGTTACCACTCATGGTATTCACGCCGCAACTGGCACGGGCGAAACGCGCGGGGCTGCGCGAATACGGCACTCTCGCAGAAAAGTACGGGCGAGCGTTTGATACGAAGTGGCTGCGTGGACAGGCCGGCGAGGAACCGCTACTGGGTAGCAGCGATATCCAGTCCTTAGCTGACTTGGGCAACAGTGTGGCGGTGGTGGCCAGCATGCGCATTTCCCTGGTTACGAAGGAAGCCGTCGTTCTGCTCTCAGTTCTGACGATTGCTCCGGTTATACCTCTGCTCCTGACTCTGATGCCACTGGAAGAATTGCTGAAGAAGCTTTTGTCGATCCTGTTGTAGAAATTCGATCCAGGGTTTGTGGTGGTGGCGTCTTCCTCGGGAACCGCGAGCACCAAAGTAGCCCCCGGCCGCTAGTCAGCGCACAATAGCAACGTACGGCCAGGAAGCGGTGCGTACCCGCGACAGCCGCGCGGCCGGACGGCCACAAAGTGGGGACATCATGAAGCGATCGATGTGGACAGGGCATGTGGCTGCCATGGCGGGATTGTGGATAGGCCTGCAGATCGCAGCTTTGCCTGCGATGGCGGAGAAGTCGACGACGCCGCAGGTGAGCGATGATGGCTTGCAGCTTGTCAAGCAAACCAAGACGCGGCTCATCTACAAGAGGCCCGGCACCACCTTCACGCAGTTCAAGCGCGTAGCAATCCTCGAGTGCGGCGTCGATTTCTCGAAATCCTGGGTCAAGGAGTACAACAGCTCGCAGCGCGACCTTTCGCGCAGGATCCAGGACAGCGATCTCGATCGGGCCAAGACGTACCTGTCGGCGCAATTCAAGAAGATTTTCACCGACGAACTCGCGAACAAGGGCGGCTATCGGATTGCCGACCAAGCGGCTCCGGACGTACTCGTGCTCCGGCCCGCGCTGGTCAACATACAGGTCAGCGCGCCTGATCTGATGGCACCGGGGCGTGGATTCACCTATGTGCAGCAGTCGGGTCAGATGACGCTGTATCTTGAACTGTGGGACCCGTCGAATAAGACCATCCTTGCTCGAGTTGTGGATGCGCGCGCTTCCAACGAATCCTATTCTCAGCGCTCGAATGGCGTGACCAATAAGGTGGCGGCCGACAACATGCTGGAGTCATGGGCACGGGAACTGCGTGAACGGCTGGACATAGTTACCGGTAAAGCGGGCGCTCCATAGCCAGGTATCCGACGCTCCCTTCCAGTTCAAGTTCTAATGTCAGGTCACCGATATCGGGCAAGAAGATATTGCAGTGGCTAGGGCTCGCGCGTTGCGAATCTGCGATCCACCATAATAACGGAGGCTTCGATGCGCTACGGTCGGTTAATCGATGTGAACGAACTGCACCGGCCTGATGCGCTGCACAGTTGCGCGACCTACGCCATGGTTGCAATCCTTGTCGGGCTATCTGCGGTATCTCAGGCACAGGGAGCCGACGGCAAGGCGGACGACGCAGCAGACCTGGCCAAAAAGCTCGCCAATCCGGTGTCGTCTCTGATCAGTGTTCCCATTCAATACAATCAAGACGAGAATCTGGGCCCCGGCGACGCGGGATCGAAGAGTTATCTGAATATCCAACCCGTGATTCCTGTGGCCCTGAATGCCGACTGGAATTTGATAGCGCGCACCATTGTTCCCCTGATCGATCTTCGAGACTTTCCGGTGGCCGGAACGAACGAATCGGGTCTGGGGGATGTGACGGCGAGCCAATTTTTTTCGCCGAAGAATCCCACAAAGAGCGGTTGGATCTGGGGTGCCGGTCCCGTGGAGCTATTGCCTACGGCCTCCAACAAGGCCTTGGGGACCGGTAAGTGGGGATTAGGTCCGACGTTCGTGACGCTGAAGCAAACGGGCCCGGTGACGTATGGATTACTCGCCAACCATATCTGGTCTGTCGCAGGTGACGGCGATAGAGCCAATGTCAGCTCGACTTTCCTGCAGCCCTTCTTTGCCTACGTGACCAAAACCAAGACCACGCTGGGGATAAACCTGGAGTCGACGTACGATTGGCAGGCTGCGGCGTGGTCCGTGCCGGTCAATGTGACAGTGGCACAGTTATTAAAAGTCGGGCCTCAATTGCTCCAGATCACGGTCGGCGCCCGCTACTGGGCATCCTCGCCGACTAATGGACCCGAGGGTTGGGGATGGAGAGCCGTTGTGACTTTGCTGTTTCCCACGTAATAATTCTTGGGAGCCTGGTCAGAGCCCTTCCCTGAGCGGTTGATACGGATTCGTCGGGCGAGCCTAGGCAGCATCCCCGTTTCGCGCCGACCAATCACTGACCGGTGCAGAATGGGGTAAGGGGTGCCGTTCCGGAGCGGAGGCTCGCGGTTCGGACATCGGGGCCGCCCTGTTTCGCGAACTCATCTGCAAGTCGAAATCGATTTCCATGGAGTCGGTTACTCGCGCACGCCGCGCCAGCCAAATGACACCTGCCATGTCGAGAATTCCAGTCCACAGGCGATCGAACATACCGTAATGGGAATGTCCACGAGTTCGCGGTCTATGATTGACCCGAATGGAATGCACCTCTCCTCCCGCACGACGCACCAGCGCCGGCATGAACCGATGCATGTGATCAAAGTACGGCAGTGAAACAAACATCGCGCGCGCATAGACTTTGAGGCCACACCCGGTATCTGGTGTGCCGTCCCGCAAGAGCCGGGAGCGTACCGCGTTGGCTACTTTGGACTGCCAACGCGTATACCAACCGTCGCGCCGCTGCTCACGCCATCCAGCGATAAGCACGGCATCGTCACCTCGTTCGTGCGCCACCGCGCAGGCGCGAGCAAGCAGCGCGGGTATATCGGCCGGATCGTTCTGCCCATCACCGTCCAGAGTTGCGATCCAGCGGCCGCGGGCGGCGAGCACGCCGGTCCGTATGGCCGTACTTTGTCCCGACTTTTGGGCGTGGCGCAGTACCCGAAGCATCGGGGCATTCAGAATCGCGCTCGCCAACGCATTCGGGGTGTCATCGGAGCTACCGTCATCGACGTAAACAATCTCAAAGGGCCCCATGTGGGACACCGCAGCGACGATTTCCTCGATCAATGGAGCAACATTCTCGGCTTCGTTGTGAACGGGCACGACCACGGACAGAAATGGGGGAGTCATGGCCGCCGGTTGCCCTTCGGGCACGGCAGGCTCTACTTTCACGCACTTGTTCGAAATGATTCGGTTGGCGACTTCTGGCATGACTCAACCCAACGATGCTGATTTCATGGTTATTGGCGTCGCCGAGCGGACGCTTTCTTGACGACCACCGGTATCATGACATACTTGTAATGTTGGGTGCGGAGCGCACGTTTGCAAGCAAACCGGGGTAAAGAAATGAACAGACGCATTGTATTAGTGACATCGGCGTTGCTGGCCTGTGGCCCTGCTCTGCCCCAGGCTCAGCCAGTCTCACAAGGACTTGGGGTGATCGTGTATCCCGCCAAGAACCAAGCCTCCTCCAAGCAGGCCTCCGATGAGCACGAGTGCTACAACTGGGCCCAGGGACAGACTGGGATTACCCCGGGCGCCCCACCTGCTCCAACTGCATCAGCTGCAACGCAACCGGCCTCGGGAGCCAGTGCGGGCCGCGGCGCAGCCAAAGGGGCAGTCGCGGGGGTTGCGATCGGTGCCGTAGCCGGTGATGCGGGCAAAGGCGCTGCGATTGGCGCCACAACGGGCTTGTTGGCCGGCGGACATCAGGCGCGCAAGGCCCAGCAACAGCAGCAGGCCCAGACTCAACAGGCGCAACAGACGGACGCGGCCAATCAGACGGCTTACAATCAGCGCATGGCGACCTTTAAAAAGGCCTTCGGAGCATGCTTGCAGGGTCGCGGTTATACGGTGTCCAACTAGAGCCGCAGAAGCGATTGATCCGGCCGGTCGGCTTGAGCCGTGGCTGGCTTGTCCGTTGCGAACAGAGCTATTCGCATCGACTTCATTAGGACATAGAACATGGAATACCTATCGCGCGTTTACACCGCTGCTCTTCGCATTATTCGTGGGCGCCTGCACTGCGCCGCATTTCGATGCTGCATCCGAGAGCCGCGTGATTTTGCAGCGCGATGCTGATTGGGCAGATGCCGCAACTCAAGGCAAGGATATCGAGAAAATTGTTTCCTATTGGAGCGATGATGCCGTTGTTATCCCGCAAGGTCAGTCGATCGCCGAAGGCAAGGAGGCTATTCGAGCGTTCGTCATCGAAAGCCTGAAAACGCCTGGATTCAAAATTCACTGGGTATCAAAATCAGTAAGTTTCAGCCCAGACGGAAAACTCGCCTACATGAGGAGCGACAATGTAGTCACTGTCTCTGGGGCCGATGGAGTCCCGGTGACCATTCCTGGCCGCGCTATTACCGTTTGGAAGAAAGAACCGGACGGCCTGTGGCACTGCGTTGTGGACATTTGGAACGATCCCCCCAAGGCCGATGCGAAAAAATAGCTGGAGAGCCTAGCTCACAGTAGCGTCTGACTTCGATTCGGTTAATCCGCCCGCGAAAACATTTAAAAAACAATAAGATATGTAGTCAATCGCAGTTTTTAGGTGCGGTATTGACTGCTTTGGCATGATCACCTGAATGACGGCTGTGATGGTCGTGCATCAGACCTCGATCCTCAAAGCCGGCCGACGGAATTGTCCGGGTGCGCAGCATGTTACATTTCAATGAGGGAAGTCGTTCGTAGTCGGCGGAGAGATTTTGTCTCACGCCACACGGGGAAATATCGTGGGTCACTCAGAAATCGATGCTCGGAACTCGAGCGGTGTAGCGCTGCCTGTCCCCTGGCCCAAGGCGCTTCTGTTCGTGCTGGCGGCCGCGCTCCTGCTGTCCTTTTGGACAGCGCTACGTTTCCCGCTGCTGGATCCCGACGAAGGCCGTAACGCCGAAGTTGCCCGCGAAATGGCACAGAGCGGTGACGTGGTAATCCCACATCTGGCCGGCGTGCCCTATCTTGACAAACCACCGGCGTTATTTGCCGTCGCCGCCCTGGGGGTTCATTTACTGGGGCCCGTGCCTTTGGCTGTACGACTCCCGGCGATACTCGCGAGCTTCGGCACGTTGTGGCTGCTCGCACATCTGACGCGCAAGAATGCAGGTAATGAACAGGCGCTTCGGGCGGCGCTGCTCACCGCGAGCGCGCCGCTTTTTGCAGCGTTGTCGGCTTACGTGATTTTCGATATGCCGCTGGCCTTGTGTGTCACCGTGGTCTGGCTCGGACTGGCTCGCGAGCTCGTCGCGGGGGTCTCGAATCGGAGGCGCGCGCTGATGTTCGCGGCCGTGGCCTTGGGTATCCTGTTTAAGGGGCCCATCATGTTGCTATGGGCGATCGGAGGGAGCCTGGGCACGGCGTTGGCCCTTCGTGCGCGCACGCCGCTGCGGTGGCTCGCGTTTTGGCCCGGCTGGCTGTTGGTCGCGGCCGTATCGGGCGGATGGTTTATGGTGGCTCTGGAGCGGCATCCCGAGTATGCGCACTACGCATTCATCGAGGAGTCTTTCGAGCGACTGACCACCAGCTCATTCAAACGCGAGCAACCGTGGTGGTTTGTGCCCGCCGTGCTGATAGGCGGAGCCCTGCCATGGTCACTGGCCACTCCTTGGCGTTGGCCCCTTTCGACGACCGGTAAAGTTGCGGCGGGCTTTTTGCTGTTTGCCGGGGTGTTCTTTTCCTTGTCGCACTCGAAACTGGTGACCTATCTGCTGCCGGTGATTCCGGCCCTGGCCTACGTGGCGGCAGAATCATGGGGCCGGCGCGGTCCGCGATTGCCAGCGCCGCTCTTGGTCGCATTGTTGCTCACTCCGTTGATGCTGACTTTGGGTTCGCCGTGGCTTGGCGACTATGTCCGGATACATTCCGGCGCCGCGCTTGCCAGCGCCATACGCAAAAGCGGCGGCGGAAGCGTGATGTATGAAGGTTGTTACGCGCCAGGAGCCGATTACCTGCTCGATCGAACTTCGGTCGTGGTTTCAGAGAACGGGGCTCCGCTCACCAGCAACTACATACTCCGGTATCGCGATCTGTTGCGCCAACGTGGGCAATGGAGCCTGTACGCGGCCGCGGCTGATGCTCCTCAGGTTGACATCGTGGTGCGCTCGACCTCGCGCACCGATCCGCCCCCCCTCGGCGGAAAGGTATTCTTCCGGGATCCGCGCTTTACCGCCTGGCGAGTAACGCCGGATGGCGCCGGAGTCAATGCGCAGGCCGGGGCTCTGTAGCCGTGTGCGGAATCGCGGGCCTGGTGGCCCCGGACCTCTCAGCGCAGGAACGCCTCGAATTGGTGCGCGGCATGGTCGCGCGTCTGCGGCATCGCGGGCCATCCGGAGAAGCGTCCTGGGACGATGGTCACTGTGCCCTTGGAATCGCCCGACTCGCCATCGTGGCGCCGAATCAGCCCGCGCGGGTGTTCGATAACGAGCGCGGCGACATCCTCTGCGTCGTGAATGGCGAACTCTACAATCACCACTCCCTACTGCTGGATTTACGCAAGCGCGGGCACGTCATACCTGATGGACCGGACACCGCGCTGCTGCCGCAACTGTACGAGGAGCGCGGTGAGCATTTTCCCGAGGCGCTCGACGGCATGTTCGCAGTGGCGCTGTGGGACCGCCGCAATCGCACGCTCACCTTGGCGCGCGATCGTGCGGGCGAAAAGCCATTGTTCATTGCGCATTCGCAAGGCCGCTTTGCGTTTGCTTCCGAGCCTGGCGCGCTCGTCGCGCTGCCGTGGATTTCCCGCACTCCTTCCCCAACATCGCTCGCCCGTTATCTGGTTCATGGATATTTCGCCGGCGGCGATTCGGCGTACTCGGCTATACGGCAACTTCCGCCGGCGCACACTTTGACTCTAGGAGAGGGTGTGGAACGGCTCCGCCGGTATTGGCGTCCGTGGGACAACTTGCGACTGAACCAGAGTTCCGCTCGGGATGGAGAGGCGGCGCTGCGTACAGAAACTGAACTCGCCTCCGCGGTCCTCTCTCGTGTTCCCGGAGAGGTCCCGTTCGGCGTGTTTCTGTCCGGCGGCGTGGACTCCGGAATGGTGGCGACCCTCGCGGCGCGCGGTCTGGGCCACGCCTTCCCGACCTTCAGCATGCGAATTGAACACCGTGGCTATGACGAATCCGGATTTGCAAAGCGCGTTGCGCAATCGATCGGATCGCAGCATCATGAAGTGGTCATGACGGCCTCCGAGGGTGCCGAAGCCTTGCAGGACTGGGCGGTGTATATGGATCAGCCTCTGGGCGATCCCAGCGTTCTCCCCACCTGGGCTCTGGCGCGATACGCGTCTCGGCATGTGCCCGTGGTTCTCACGGGTGAAGGAGGCGATGAACTCTTCGGTGGCTATCCGACTTACCTGGGACATCGCTACGCGGGGATCGCCAATCGCATACCCGGTCCCATCTCCGCCGCAGCGATTGCCCTCGCCCGGCGTTTCCGGCCTAAACATCATCACGTGACCGTGGCCCACCTGCTGGAGCGCTTCCTCGGTGTGCGCGGGCTGTCGGCCTTTGAACGACACCTGGCGTGGTTTGGCACGGCACGTGCGCCCGAAGCGCTGGCGCTGCTCGCGCCTGAGTTGCGTTCTCAGGTGAGTGCGGACGCACCGCTTGCGCACGCGCGCGAGCTGGAGCGGGCACTCGATGAACTGCACTTGATCGGCAAGAATGGCGCAGCGCCGCTGGTGGCCTACCAATTGCTCGATTTCGAGACTTATCTGTCGGGAGATTTGCTGACGAAGGTCGACCGCTGCACCATGGCGCACGGCGTGGAGTCACGTGCGCCATTTTTGCGAACTGCGCTCATCGATTTCGCGCTCTCACTGCCGGAGACTGCCAAGATCCACGGCGCGAGCGGCAAGCATGCCTTAAAGCAGGCGGCCGCTTCGCTGTTGCCTGCGGATCTGTTGGCTCGCCGCAAACAAGGGTTCTCGCCGCCATTCTCCGCCTGGGCGCGGGGTGCGTTGCGCGAGACAGTATGCGATGCTCTCTCGCCCGCACGCATCCGCCATGCCGGGGTACTGGATGTGGCGGCGACCACTCGGGTGCTCGAGGAGCATGTGGGCGGACACAAGGATCGCGGCCGAACGTTATGGACACTTTTGAGCCTGCAGAGCTGGGCCGAAAATTGGCTGCTGCGCACGCCTCCCCCGCTGTACGGCGCCGGATAGTGCGCCCGAGTTCAATCCCTGCAAGGCAGAACACTGATCGCAGCGCTTTGCGCGTTGCAAGTCTGGCGCGATCAGTGGGGCGCAGTCACTGGCTCCGGCCGCTCCCGGCGTTCGCACTGATGCGCCCAGTGATGCCAACCGGCCCTATGGTCAGGAACTCATCAGCAGCGCAGCGCCCGATCTGATTATCGCGGCCACCGGGAGTATCGTCATAGATTCAGCCGATGCATCCCTGCCCGCGTGGGATCCAAAAATCATCGAGCTGCTCAACGGAAAGTCATTCCCTGCCGCGACCACGGTGGCGATTGCAGATCTGCAAGCCACGCTCGTGGATGCGGCGACTTTTACCGGTTACCCCTACGCCTGGAATGCTTCAGGGGCCTACGCGGCACCGGCCGGAATCGCGCTTGAGCTGAAGAAACGCGGCCTAGCGATGCTGGCACGAGCCAATGACCATGCCCTCGACTGGGGGATCGATGGCATGAGGGCCACAGGCGCGGCGCTCGATGCGGCAGGCCTGAAGCACGCGGGCACCGGCGAGCAGGAGGGCCTGGCGCGCATGGCAAGCTATCTGGATGAGCCCGCAGGCAAGGGTCGGGTGGCGATGCTTTCAACGGCGACAAGTTACCGTGCCACGACCAACGCTTTGTCATCGCACGGCGCGGCCCCCGGTCGACCTGGCGTCAGTGGCATCGAACTGATCCCTCGGCGGTTCGTACCCCTGCAGGATCGCGTTCAGCTGCAACGGATGGCCTGCCGCTTCCAGCATCCCGACGATCCGGAGCATTGCGAGCAACTGCCCGCACCGCCCGCCACCGTGTCCCTGTTCGGCAGTCGATTTGAGTCCGGCAGCGACCCCAAAACCGATTACACCACCGACTATGAAATGAACCTTGCCCACGTCGCTGCAGAGCTGCGCTCGGTTCGTGAGGCCAAGCAGAATGCCGATTTCGTGGTGTTCTCCGTGAGCAATGGGCGAATGGATTTCACCGAACCGGGGTCCGCGTCACCCGCCGTGCTGAAGCGCCTGACTCATGCGGCCGTGGATGCCGGCGCCGATCTGGTCATCGTCACGGGCCGCACATCACTGGGCGCAATTGAGATCTACCGGCCGAGTGAGGGGATGCCGCGGCCAATTCTGTATGGAATGGGCCGCTTCTACGGCAGCGCGAACATTGCGTCGAGTTCCGATCCGTCGGACGAGCACGATTCCATCATTGTGCGCACCGGCATCGACGGCAATCGGCTAAGGGTGGATATCTATCCGGTGGATGAGACTGGCAAGGACGGCGGAGCGGGAATGCCCCGGCTTGCCGATACCACGCGGGCCCTGGCAATTCTGGAACGTTTGAACCGCCTTTCGAGTCCGTATGGCACCCAAATACGCACCGAAACCTTCGGCACCACGGTTCGTGGATATATTGTCACCGACGCGGGAATAAACCCTGTGCGGACGCGGGCACATGAATAAGTCTATGGTTTGGCGCGGATTGCGACGACTACGGCTGTATTTGGTCATCGGTGTTCCTGCAATGGCGCAGGCCTCGGGCCAACCGGCCGATTTTGCCCTGGTCGCCGTTGGCGACATGGTGATATCGCGCCCCCTTTCGATGTTGCAGGGCCCCGGGGCCTTGAATGACCACGCCCCGTTTGCGGACGCCGTATTGCTAATGAAGCAAAGTGATGCGACGTACGGGAATTTGGAAACGGTCATTATCGACATTCGCCAGTTTCCAGGCGCTCCCTACTCATGGGACGGGGATTGGCCACTGTCCAGTGTGCCCGAGGTCGCCCATGATCTGGCGTTGATGCACGTCAATCTGGTCTCGCGCGCCAACAATCATGCACTCGATTGGGGTCTGGAGGGGATGCGCGAATCCGGGCAGCGGGTCGCGGACGCGGGCATTGCGCAGGCCGGCGTAGGCGAGAACGCGCTTGAGGCCGCAGCACCGGCCTATTACTCCAGCCCTCGGGGTAAGGTGGCGCTTGTGTCGATGGTATCTACATTCAGGCCAACGACGAATGCCTTGGAGGTCAGCGCCGAGGCACCCCGCGGCCGACCCGGCGTGAACGGGCTGCACTTGACTGAAACCTTGCTCCTGGACAAGACCGCATTCGCACAGGTTGCCCGCTTGGCGTGCCAGTTCGCGCATTCCTCTCCCTGCCCCACCTCGCCCCTGCCCGCCGCGATTGACCTGTTCGGCGCGCACGTGCGCATCGCAGGTCCAGGGGAGAAGCCGTACAGCCGCGATTATCAAATGGCCCCGGAGGACCTCGCGCGAATCACGGACGGCGTGAGATCGGCCAAGCCCGCCGCTCGTTATCTGATCGCATCCATCCACGCGCATGAACCGAACGGGGATGAAGACCCGCCGGCCACCTGGGAGGAGCCGGCGGCGTTCCTGAGAACCTTGGCTCACCGGCTCATCGACAACGGCGCCGACGCATTCGTCACGACCGGCATTCACCATGTGGGCGGCATTGAAATATATCGAGGCAAGCCGATCTTTTACGGTTTGGGAAATTTCTTCTGGAGTGACATCCAATTGCCCTTGAGCGCGGATCTGTACGACGCCAACGCGAATCGGGATTATCTGGCCCGCAGCTTTGAGCACCCCGAGCGCGCTACCGACGGGGACCTTAGTCTTGTGATGAATGCCAACAGCGGCTTTGCTACCGCGGGTGCGAAATCGCTGAACCGGACCTTTCAAAGTGTACTGACGCGCACCGTCTACGACGATAAGACTCAGCGCGTGCGGGAGATCCGTCTGTACCCTATTGATCTGGGGTACGGGGAAAAACTGACCCGCAGTGGTATTCCGCGCCGCGCCGGACCCGCCGTGGCCAATTCGGTGCTGGATCGCATTATCAAGCTGTCCGGCAATTCCGGAGTCAGGATACGAAAGGCCAACGACGGACCCTACCTGATTGGGGTGGCCACGCCGAATTGACAGCCGGTCACAGGAGAGCAGGCTCCAGCGGAAAGCGACTCAATATTTCGTAACCCGTGTCCGTAATCAAAACCTGCTGCTCGAGTTTGACCCCTTCCGGGCCTCCAGTCTCGCCAATATAACTTTCAATGCACACGGTCATTCCGGGAACAAACACACCGTCCTGCGCCAGAGGATCCTGGGAATCGCAGCCGATGGCCGGCCATTCATCCACCATGCCGACCCCGTGCATCAGGCATCCATAGTTCTGCTCGTAATAGCGGTCCGGGATCTTCCATGCCAGCTCACCGAATTCGCGAAAACTCCGTCCGGGTTTCAGCAAGTCGCAGTTGTACGCCACTTGTTCTGCGGCCGCACCATAGAGTCGCCGCTGAAGCGGTGAAGGTGTGCCCGGCTCACAGAAGAACGTGCGGCTGATATCGGCGCAATAACCGTACGGTCCGATCATGTCGGTATCAAAACTGACCAGTTCGCCGGCCTGAATAGGCCGGTCTGAGGCCTCCTGAAACCACGGGTTGGTTCGAGGTCCGGAACTGAGGAGACGCGTCTCGATCCACTCTCCGCCGTGTGTAATGTTGGCATGGTGCAGCTCGGCCCACAGTTCATTTTCCGTGAGCCCGGGACGCAATGCGTCTCGCATGCGAGACATGCCGATATCCGCCACCGCCACCGATTCGCGGATGCAGCGGATCTCCTCCGGGCACTTGATCGATCGGGCGAGCTCGAGGAGACGTTGCCCCTCCACCAAATCGAAGCCTTCGCCGCGCAGTGCCTCAACTCCGTTCACATCCGTCCGGTCCACGGCAATCCGATGCCGGCCAGGCCCCATCAGGGAGTTGACCAGTTGGTGTATTTCCGCCGCCCATCGCCGGCTCACCGGAACTGCATGTTCGGCGACGTCAAAAAATGCGTGGATAAGGGCGGGCCGTATCGCCCCGATTGCCGGCAGTCCCTTCGCCAAAGCCATGCAGCCTTGATTGGCGTATTCGAACAGCACCGCGCGACCCTCCGCGGGCACCACGCAATAGCGGCCCATGTTGTGGAGCATCCATACGGTCATGTTCCGGGAGTCGGTGGCGTATCGGATGTTGATGGGGTTGTACAGCAGAGCCGCCGCGCAATCGTTGGCGCGTAATTGCGCCTGGACGCGCGCATAGCGGTATTCTCTGAGCGCTGTCGAGGTCGATCAGAGGCTTCGCCGCCTGTACTGGTCTGCTGCGCCGGAGGGCTACGCCGGCTTGGTTCGGTCGTCGTGGACATTTTGGTACCGTATGATAGGCGATGATTCCAATTCAGGGGGTGGGCGTGGGCAAGCTGAATCTTCTTGCAGGGCTCTTTGCTATGGCCATTGCTGTTCCTGGGCCGCTCCTCGCGCAGGTCGATACCGGAGCTGATGTGGCTGAAGCCGGTTCGATCGAGGAGATCGCCAAGGCCACGACCGACCCGAGATTCATATCGCCCTGGGTCAATTACCTGCCCGCGTCGGCGACCGTCCCGTCACCGCGGGTGTTCTTGCATCGCATCGCCGGTGCACCCGGTGAGCTGGTCAATGTCGCAACGGCCGATGCCTACTGCAAGGCGCTCGCGGCCTCCTCGCCTCGCGTGCGCATGTTCACGATCGGTCGCACCGAGGAAGGCCGAGACATCGTTATGCTCGCGATCGCCGATGAGCACGGCATTGCCGATCTCGAGCGGCTTCGCGCCGCCACGGCGGCGCTGGCCGATCCCAGGCTTACCGATCCTGCCGCTGCCGATCGTTTGATAGCCACTGCACGCCCGATCTATTACTTCAATGCGGGAATGCACTCGGACGAAACGGGATCGACAGAATCGATGCTGGAACTCGCCTATCGCCTGGCCGTTTCCGAGCAGCCGATGATTCGCCGGATACGCGAAAACACAGTGGTTCTCATCAATCCGGTCCTCAACGCGGACGGCCGCGATAAGGTTGTCGAGTGGTATTACCGCTATCTGAAGGGCAAGACGGACCCCGCCACCCTGCCCCGCGGCTCACCCCCCTACTGGTCGAAGTACACCTTCGTGGACAGCAACCGCGATGCCCATCAGCTCACACTGGAATCCACCAAGGCCGTGGCCCGGATGTTCTTTGACTGGCATCCGACCGTGATCCATGACCTGCACGAGAGCATCGCGCTGCTGATGACCTGGAACGGCACCGGACCGTACAACCCCGCCATCGATCCGATCACCTTCGATGAGATGCTGGAGTTGAGTTTTCACGAAGTGCAGACCATGACCGGCTTTGGCATGCCCGGGGTTTGGACCTGGGATTTTGGCGAGTCCTTCTCCGAACTCTATCTGGACTCGCTGGCCATGAATCACAATTCGATTGGTCGCGGCTACGAGACCTTTGGCAACGGTACGGCCGAGACCCTGATACAGAGCGCCGATCTTGGCAATTCCTCGCTCAGCTCGTATACGGGCTCGGAGTGGTATCGCACTCTGCCTCCGCCCTCAGAGCCGTTCAAATGGTCGGCACGCGACAACGTCAACTACAACGAGACCGGCGCGCTCGCGGCCCTTGACGCGGTGGCCACGCAAAGCAAGACGCTGCTCACGAATTTTTATCGCAAGGGTTACCACGCCTGGCGCAAGGGCCTGGAGCAGGCGCCCTACGCGATCCTGATTCCAGAGGACCAGGGTGACCGGTTGCGCGCGGCGCAGCTCGTCGCACGCCTGCAGAGCCAACACATTGAAGTGAGTCGCGCCCTCGCCCCCTTAACTGTCAAGGAGGGCACCTTCCCGGCCGGGACCTACGTGGTGCGGATGGATCAACCCTATCGCAACTACGCCATCGATCTGCTCCAGCCTCAGCACTATCCCAAGGACAAGGGCGAGCCTTACGACGATGTCTCCTGGGAACTGCCGGCCAACTACCACCTCGCGGTCGTCGCGACCGCCGACCCGTCGGTGCAAAAGGCCAATCTGACCTTGCTGACACAGGCACCGCAGCCCACCGGATCGGTGTCCGGGACGGGGCCGGTATTTCTGCTCAAGGACACAGGCCAGGAGTCCCTGCTCGAGGCGCGCTACCGACTGGCGGGATTTCCGATCATGATCGCCGAACATGCCTTCAGTGCCGGCGGCGCGCAATACCCCGCGGGCTCATGGATTCTGCCCGCGCGCGCGGGACTGGGTGAGGCCCTGCACGCCACGGCGGACAAACTGGCGCTCGACTTCGTCTCGGTGGCCACCGTACCCGAAGTGGCGCGGCACGACGCCAAAGCTCCCCGGCTGGGTGTGTGGGTGCCGTGGGCGGACACCGATTCGATCGGATGGATCCGCTTCTCGCTGGATCAGCGCCACATCCCCTACAGTTACGTGCGCGATGAGGACATCCGCGCCGGCCACCTGCACGAGCGCTACGATGTGTTGCTGTACGGGCATGTGGATCTGGAACTGGCCGAACAAATTCACGGCATCCCGAAATCGTGGGGCCCGATGCCATTCAAGAAGACGGCCCAAACCCCGAGCTTTGGGACTCCGGCGGAGTCGGACGACATCACCGGAGGCGTGGGTTGGGCGGGCCTTGAAGAAATCCAGAAATTTGTGGAGACCGGCGGACTCCTGGTCACACTCGGCAGCGGCTCGGTGCTCGCCCTCGAAGGAGGAATCGCGCGGGGTGTCCGTCGCGATGAGGGCGGACCGCCACGCAGTGCCGCGGGGACTGGCTCGGCAGCGGCCGAGGCCTCCACGCAGGCAGAGACGCGCACGCCGGGCGCGCACGTGCGCGTGTCATTTGTCCAGCCCGATCATCCCATCAGCTATGGCTATCCGGCGCGCACTTATGTGTTCCGGCAGAACTACCCCTTGTACGCCCTGCCGCGCCGTTCGCTGCAGATGGCCTACTGCCAGACTTGCCTCGATGGGCCCTATGACCCGAACTCTGTGGTGCTCGAGTGGGGAGACCATGAGGGTGCGCCCTTGCTGGTGAGCGGCCAGGTCTGGGGAGAGAGCGGACTGATCGGCCGGCCGGCCATATTCGACCTGACCGAAGGACGCGGCCACGTCGTGGCCTTCAACTTCAACCCCATGCACCGCGACTTGAACCGCGGCGACCAGCGCATGCTGTGGAACGCCTTGCTGAACTGGCAAGCGATCCTCAAGCGAGCGCCGGGTGTCCAGGCGAGCGCCGATCCGAAAGGTCATTGAGACAACCATGATCGGGGCGGCACGATGAGACACGCAACGCTTCTTAACGCGGTGGTTTTGGCGCTGGTGTCATGGCCCCTGCAGACCGGTGCGGCGGGGGCGTCTTCGCCTGCGAGCCCGGCGGCGCAGACCCTACAAGTAGGCACGCTGGTGTTGAAGCGGTGTGCCCCGCTGCAGGCGTGGTGCGGCAGGCTGGATCGAGCGCTCGATCCTCGAGGCATTGTGGCCGGCAACGTGGCAGTCTATTTTGAGTATTACCCGCACAGTGCGCCGGGGGCCTCCATGGGGACGTTGGTCGCCACCGAAGGCGGCCCGGGTTATCCGGCGACGGAATCTCGCGACAGTTACCTTGCACTCTACAAGCCTCTTCGGGACAAGCGCGATGTGCTGCTGATGGACAATCGTGGCACCGGGCGATCGGGCGCCGTGGATTGTCCCGAGCTGCAGCGCGCGGCCTCACTGACCCTGGCCAATGTGGCCGCTTGCGGCCGCTTGCTCGGCCCCCGCGCTCCGCTTTACAGCACGACCCTGGCGAGCGATGACCTGGCGGCGGTGCTCGATGCGCTTAAGATCGGGCGCATTGACCTGTACGGAGATTCGTACGGTACTTTTTTTGCGCAGGTCTTTGCGGTCCGCCACGGAGAAAGGCTCCGCTCGGTGGTTCTGGACGGGGCCTATCCGCTCGGCGGCGGGGAATATGCCTGGTACCCCGCCTACGCTCCGGCGATGCGCGACAAGTTCAATTTCGCCTGCCAGCGCTCGGCAGGCTGCAGCCAGTACCCGGGCGATTCGGTCAGTCACTTCGAGCCGGCACTCAAGCAGCTGCGCGCGCACCCATTTGCAGCCCAGGCCCCGGACGCCTCTGGCAAGCCACAACGGTTCACGGCCAACGCCTCGCAATTGGCGCTGGTCATGTTCGCCGGAGCACCCGCTCGAGCTTCGGTCAGGGAAGCAGACGCGGCGGCGCGCGCGTTCGTGGCCGGAGATCAAAAGCCCCTGCTCCGACTCATGGCCGAATCACAGACGAGCATTGATTCGCGGGACGAACAGCAATCACCCGCCGCGTACAGCGCCGGGCTCGCCGCCGCCGTGATGTGCCAGGATGCCCCGCAGATCTACGACATGGGTCTGGAGGTGGATGCGCGAATGGCCGATCGCGTGCGAGCGCTGGATAAGCGCCGGGCACAGTCTCCCCAGACTTACGCCCCCTTCAGCATCGATGAGTATCGCGGTATGCCACTCGATTACGCGTTCATCGATGAGTGCGTGCAATGGCCCAAGCCGGCTCCAGAGTATCCCGCCGGGCGACTTACGACGGGCCCGATGGTGTACCCGACGGCTCCGACGCTGGTCGTCTCAGGGGATCTGGACAACATGACGCCGGTGGCCGACGGGGCCGCTGCGGCCGCCAACTTCCCGCACGGGCGCCAGGTCGTGCTTCGGAACAGCCTGCACGTCAATGCCCTGCCCGGGGCGCGTTCCGAGTGTGGTGTGTCCATCGTCCGTCACTTTCTGGATACGCTGGAGCCCGGCGATGTGTCGTGCACCCAAACAGTGGCCGAGATTCGATTGGTATCGCGCTTCGCGCGCCATCTGAGCGAGCTGGATCCGGCCACGGCCGGCACCGGCAACAAGGCGACTGACGAACAGCTGCGCGCCATAAGCGCGGCGATGCTGACCGCAGGCGATGCGATGATTCGCGCCTCCGAGGTGTCTCCGGGCTCAGGGGTGGGCCTGCGCGGGGGCACCTTCAGCGTGCGCGAATCGAAGGGCGGCTATCAGTTGACGCTGCGTGCGTTGCGCTGGACCGAGGACTTGGCCGTGTCGGGAACCGTGGACTTCCCGCGACACCGAGGTCCGGCGCGTGCCAGCCTGCAACTGCAAGGCGGCCAGGGGATGGACGGAATTTTGCAGGCGCGTTGGCAGGAGGGCGAGCCACTCGCGCGCGCCCAGGTTCAGGGGACCATCGGCGGGCGCGCCGTCGCGGCCGACTTGCCTGCACCTTGATCTTCGACCGCCGCACCCTGCCACGTGCACCGCCGCCGAAGGACATCGAGCCCCACGGACCGCCTGGATTGCGCTGGGCACTCGAGGAATCGTCCGGGCGCACCCTTGGCGGGGCGCTGAGGAGAGAGCATGTGGATTGACGCGCTACACCTGGCTCGGGCGCAATTTGCATTCACCATGTCCTTCCATTTCATCTTCCCGGCCTTTTCCATAGGCCTGGCAAGCTACCTGATGGTCCTCGAAGCGCTGTGGCTCAGGACGGGCAATGCCGACTATCTCGATGTGTTCAAGTACTGGCTGAAGATCTTCGCGGTCGTCTTTGGCATGGGGGTGGTGTCCGGCATCGTCATGTCCTACCAGTTCGGAACCAATTGGTCGGCCTATTCGAATAAGGCCGGGCCCATCATCGGACCGCTGATGGCCTACGAAGTGCTGACCGCCTTTTTCCTGGAAGCGGGATTTCTCGGAGTGATGCTGTTTGGCGCGCAGAAAGTGGGCAAGGGTCTGCATTTTTTTGCCACCTGCATGGTGGCCTTAGGCACGCTGGTGTCGGCAACCTGGATCATCAGCGTCAACAGCTGGATGCAGACGCCCGCCGGCTTTGCGATAAATGCGAAGGGCCAGTTCGTGCCTTCCGGCTCCTGGTGGCCGATCATTTTCAATCCCAGCTTTCCCTACCGGCTGGTGCACACAGTCATCGCCTCCTACCTGACCACCGCACTGATCGTGGGCGGGGTCGGTGCCTGGCACCTGCTCAGGGAGCGGACCAATCGACACGCGCGAATCATGTTTTCGATGGCCATGTGGATGGCCACCGTCGTGGCGCCGATACAAATTCTTGCCGGCGACGCGCACGGGCTTAACACGCTCAAGTATCAGCCCGTCAAAGTGCTCGCCATGGAGGGGGATTTCAATCCCAGTCCTCGCGGCGCGCCTTTGATATTGTTTGGCCTGCCGAGCAACAAGGATCAAATCGTCCGCGATCGAATTGAGATTCCAAGGCTGGGCTCTTTGATCCTGGAGCACGACGCGAATAAATCGCTCGCCGGACTGAAGGATTACCCGACCGACCAGTGGCCCCCGGTCCCCATCGTGTTCTGGTCGTTTCGCATTATGGTCGCCCTTGGATTGGCCATGGCCATGCTCGGGATGTGGAGCCTGATCGCTCGCGTCCGCCAACGGCTCTACGAATCCAAGTGGTTGCTACGGGCCGGCGTGCTGATGAGCCCCGCCGGGCTCGTGGCCGTGATCGCCGGCTGGGTGACTACCGAGGTGGGACGTCAGCCGTATACCGTATACGGTCACCTGCTTACCTCCGAGTCGGTCTCGCCGCTCGCGGCGCCGGCCGTAGCCACTTCCCTTGCGGTCTTTGCCGTCGTCTACTTTGGTGTGTTTGGCTCGGGCATCGCCTACCTGCTGCGGATGATGCAACGGCTCCCCTCCGCGCGCGAACTCGAACCACCCCACATTCCGCAGCGTGCGGCCGGTATCACGCCGGCATCCGCGATCGGATCGATGCCAGCGCCGACGGAGAGCGAGCATGGACCACAGCGTCGTTCTTGATCTGATCTGGCTCGCCGTGATCGCCTTTGCGATTTTTGCCTACGTGGTGATGGACGGCTTTGATCTGGGCATCGGCATCATATTTTCGTCCCTGGCTGTGGGCGCGGAGCGCGATCAGGCCATGAATGCGGTGGCACCCATCTGGGACGGCAACGAGACCTGGCTGGTTCTCGGAGGCGGCGGGTTGCTTGCGGCGTTCCCGCTGGCGTATTCCATTATTCTGCCCGCGACCTATCCGCCGGTCATCGCGATGCTGCTGGGCCTGGTATTTCGCGGCGTGGCGTTTGAATTCAGGTGGCGCGACCCGGGCCACCGGCGTTACTGGGATGCCGCCTTCATGTTTGGTTCGTTCATCGCCGCACTGGCGCAGGGAATCATCCTGGGCGCGATACTGCAGGGCATCCGTGTCACGGATGAAAGCTACGGCGGCGGGTGGCTGGACTGGCTGAGCCCCTTTACATTGTTGACCGGGGTTTCCCTGGTGCTCGGCTACGCGCTGCTGGGCTCGACCTGGCTGGTGTGGAAAACCGAAGGCAGTGGCCAGGCGCACGCCCGGAGATTGGCGCGCAAGCTCGCAATCGCGACCTTGGTGGCGATGAGTGCCGTAAGCGCCGCCACGCCGTATCTGCAGTACGATTACTGGCGCCGGTGGTTTTCCACCCCGAACATCGCGATCACCGCGCAGGTGCCCCTGCTGGTGATCATTACCTCGGTGATTTTCTTCAGGAGCTTGAGGCGCGGCGCGGAACGGCTTCCTTTTCTGATGGTGCTGGCTCTTTTCCTGCTGAATTTTATCGGTCTGGGAATCAGCATGTATCCGTATCTGGTACCCCGAACGATCAGCCTCTGGGAGGCGGCCGCACCGCCGCAAAGCCAGGCATTCCTGCTCGTGGGTGTCGCGGTGATCATGCCCGTGATCCTTGTCTATACGGGATGGTCCTATTGGGTGTTCCGCGGCAAAGTTGGCAGCCACGGTTATCACTGATGAGGACGGCAGCCGCGCCGATTTGGAAACGATTGCTCTGGATGTTCGCGATCTGGTCGGCAAGTGTCGCCACGCTGGCCGCAGCGAGTCTGCTGCTGCGGTGGTGGCTGAAGCCGAATTAAATATCCCGAATCGTTCTGCGGGAGGATGCCGACGGGAGCGCCGAAGCGATGGGCCCAAACAGGCCTAAAGTCTTAGGCGTCCTGTGCCTCGTCGCGACGGAGCGTGGCCATGACCTCTTCCATGCCGACGCGACGCAGGTGCGCCTCGTAGATGGCATTGGCGGTTATCCATAGGTCCGGCGTGTCGTTCCAACCTTCGCTGATCGCAGGGAGCGCATCGAATCGCGCCAGCAATCCGCGCTGCCGCAGCGCGCGCGCAAACGAGGCCAGATTGGGTACGGGCACCCGCGGGCGGGAAACCGTCCCGTGGATTGCCGCTTCGTTCATTCCCGATTCAAGAGGACCATTCATCGTTGCACCTGTCGTAACTTCACGCCATCGAATGTCTACTGAGCTGACACATCATATCGATCTGCAGTTCAATGTGAATGTGTCGTCCGAGCGCGACATTCGAAGTGACACGTTCTCATCGTCCTTCGCAAATTGTGCGCGAACGACATGTCACGGCGATGACAGAGGCGGAACCAAGATTGCAGGAACGTAACGAACCGGTGACCTCAGGCGCAGAGCCCTAAGTCGTTGCGGCGTGGCCCGTTGGGTCTCGCCGATGACAATACCGGCCGCGAATTGTTGCAGGGCGTGGGCCCGGCAGGGCAAGCACGCCTGGACGGGTTTGCGGTCAGCGTCCTCGCGGGGCGCGACGCCTGGACTGATGTACGGTGTAGGCCGCCCCGACCGCCACCACGAAAATCAGCGCGGCGCCAAGCTCCACCAGTGTCAGTGTCGAGAGCATCCACAGAATGATTGCGCAGGCCGCAAGCGGGACCACCGGCCCGAAAGGCACCCGGAACGGCGGTTCGTCGCTGACGACGTTGTTCGCACGGAGCTTTAAGACCCCCAGGCAGCAGACCAGATACACCATCAGGGTACCGGAACTGGCCAGCGTGCCCAGCTGCCGAAACGTGCCTGACAGCGCCAGCGCTGCGCAAACAAAGGCATACACCCCGATGGCCACCGCCGGGGTGCCAAAGCGCGGATGGACGGCGGCCACGCGCCGCGGGAGCTGCCCTTGCTGCGCGAAAGCGTGCAAAACACGCGGGGTCGAGAGCATGTCGGCGGCGATGCAGCCGCAGGCCGAAATGGCCACGCCGACCACGATCAGGCCACTGCCCCAGGGCCCAAAGACGATCTTTGCGGCATCGACCAGCGGCGCCTTGTGCTGGGCCAGCGTGGCGCCGAGGGTGCCCTGGGCGACCAGCTGCAGTCCCATATACAGCCCGGCGATGATCAGCAGGCCCATCAGAATGCCGCGCGGTATGGTGCGCGAGGGGCGGATCACCTCCCCGCTCATGCTGAGAGCCGATTCGACGCCAATAAATGCGAAAAACAGGATGACGGATGCCTTGGCGATGTCATGGAGCGAGGGCATCGTATCGGGCCAGGCGAACTTGGACAGATCGACGGCGAAGGCCCCGCCGATCACCAAGAGCGCGAGGGGCGTTATTTTGATCACGGTCAGTATTGTCGAGAGTCTCAGGCCGTAGGTCACCCCGCGAATATTGATCACCGCCACGGCAAGGAACAGGGCCAGAATGATGGCGACCCGCACCGCCGGGGCGCCGATCACCGGAAATACCGCGCTGAGCGTGTCCACCAGCAGGTTTACGATGGCCGCATCCGCAGCGGCACCGGTCGTGACCCACAGGACCGTCCCGGCCACGCCCCCCACGATCGGCCCAAAGGGCGCGCTGGCATAGGCATACAAACCCCCGGCGCTGCCGATCCGACTCCCGGCTTCGGCGAAACACAGGCCCACCAGCCCAAAGAGCACCGCGCACAGCAGGTAAGCCAGGATCGCCTGGGCGCCGAGGATGGCGGCAATGATGGCGGGCAACCCGAAGATGCCGGCGGCGATTGTCAGGTTGACGACATTGAGCCCCAGGCTGCCGACACCGACGACGCGCTTGAGGGGAATCGCTTCGGGCAAGGTGTTCAATGCCATCCGGGCTCGCCAGCGGGCGATTAGGCGCCCTGCTGTTGCCAGTTCATGGGCGCGATCTTGGGCAGGATGAACAGCCATCCCACCAGACCCAGGATGTTGACCGCGGCCGCCAGCACAAAAGCGCTCACGAAGTTCCCCGACCAATCCACCAGCAGGCCGGTCAAAGCCGGGGCGACAATTCCGGCCACATTACCGCAGGTGTTTTGCACCCCGACCCAGCGACCGGCGGCTTTGGGTCCGGCCAGGATCTGCGGAATGGCATAGACCCCCGGGGAGGAAAGGCCACAGACCACTTCGTAACCAAACAGGCAGGCGATCGAGCCGCTGATGGGCAACAGGGCCATGCCCACCATGCACCCGATCGTGGCCAGATGAGTCAAGGCCATGACCCCTTTGTAGATCACATCCGGTGAGCGACCCGCGCGACACCAGCTGTCGGTGGCCCAACCCATCAGCAGCGCGCTGATCGCATTGATCAGGTAAGCGGCCCCGGCGATGGCGGCCATGGACTCCATCGAGAATCCGCGCGCCTTGACCAGATAGATAGGGAGCCAGGCCAGAATGAAATAGAAATTGTAGTTGCTGGCAAAATGACCGAGCGATGCGCCCCAGAGGCCACGTTGGCGCAGGATGCGCCCGAACGATGGCGTATCGGCGCTCACGGCCGCGGCTTTGACCGTGGGTCCTTGCGGCGTGCGCAACCAGGGCCACAGCCACAGCAAAGAGAGCACTCCAAAGAGCACGAACACGGGCCGCCACCCGAGCTTGGCCATCAGCATTCCACCCAGGAACGTGCCGACCGCCGGACCGACCAGGTAGCCAAAGCTCAACACGCCATTGGCCAGCCCCAGCTGGCTTTGCGGAACCTCGCTCGCCAAGGCCTTGGAGGCACTGGGAAATGCGGTGCTTTCGCCCAGTCCCAGCAGCAACCGCAGGAGCAGCAGCATGATCAGCCCATTGGCAAGGCCGGTCAGCAGCGTGGCGATTGACCAGATGACGACCCCGCCGGCCAGTACCCGGCGAGCCCCGTAGCGTTCAGCGAGCCACCCGGCGGGCACCATCGCCGTGACATAGGTCCAGAAGAACGCCGAGAGCAGAAATCCGAGCTGCGTCGCGCTTAAGTGCAGTTCGTCCTGGATCAGAGGCGCCGCGGTGGCCAGGTTCCCACGGTCGATGTAATTGATGCCTACCGCTGCGGCGAGCAGCAGCACGACCCGGACGGGGCTGGTAGGGGCGCGCACCGAACTTGCAGCGGGCAAGGAGTTTCCGACCGGCAGAACGCGAGGTGGCAGCTGGCAGCTTAGTGGGTGTTAAGCACTTCAAGCAGTGGTTTGGCCGCCTTCGGTACTGCCGCTCCGTAGTCTTCGCCCAGCAGCGCCGCGATCGTCGCAGCGATCTGTGACTGGGTGACATTCGGGACGTTATGCCGCTCCCCGAGCGGGGGGGTATCCGGGCCTATTACGGCCATCCAGATGTTCTCCGATCCCTTCTGATCGACCCCGTGCTCTTTCCATTCCTCCATGCCGTGCCCGCGGCCATGGTCCGCGGAGATGATGAAGGTGGTCTGATCCTTATATTCGGGCATGGACTGCATCTTTTGCCACAGGGCCGCCACGTAGCTGTCAAAACTGTGTGCCGTCTGGAGCACGAGGTCATAGCGCCCACTGTGCGCCCAGCTGTCGGTGTCGCCGTAGCCGATAAACATCACGCGTGGATGGTGCGACTGCAGGTAATCGAGCACGCTGACATTCAGGAACGAGTCGAACGGGTCCGTGCCCTCCAGGCGCGTCGTGTTCTCGTACAGACTGCGCAGCAGCAGGCCGCGCGGACTTTGATCCTTGGAGTTCACCAGATTGGAACCGGCGTATACCGGCAGATGGCTGCGCTTCTCGTTGAAGATATCGTGGAAATTTTCCCAGGTGCCGAATATGTCCACCTGGTCCTTAAACCCGGGACGGCCCGCCAGCCACTCGAACACGGTGACGTTCGGATTCGGGCCGTACTCGTTCGTATTGATGCGTTTATCCGGCACTCCGGTGGACATCTCGTTGTAGCCCGGATACGAAAAGTCATAGCCGTTGGTGACCTGGGCCCGGCTTCCGAGCTCAGAATTCCCGAGCAGCTGACCCTGAGTAGCCAAAGTGCCCCAAATGAATGGGAACAGCATTTTGCGGCTCTTCTTCGGGTCCGGATCGTAGAAGCGCTTGCGCAACTCGGCGGCCGAGTACCAGCCCCCGACATCGGACTTATTGATCAACTCCAATTCTGCGCCTCGGAACATCTCCTCGGGTCGCAGCCCATCGCTGATGATCAGCACCACATTGCGGGTCTTGCCCGCCAGCGCGCTCGACCCGTAGGTCAGCGCAAGCAGCGCGGTTGCGATGCCGAAAATTCTACGCATGATGGCTCCCTGGCGATTATTGACGCACGACCGCCCCCGGTCAGATGACGCAAATTACCATACCGCACAGTACGCGGGCGAGCGATTTGCTGCACCGGCGCTAGAGCGCCCGCGATATCACTTCTTTCATGATTTCGTTGGTGCCGCCATAGATGCGCTGCACACGGCTGTCCGCGAACATGCGACAGACGAGATACTCCTCCATGTAGCCGTAACCGCCGTGCAGCTGCACACACTCATCCAGCACCTTCTGCTGCATGTCGGTAATCCACCACTTGGCCATTGAGGCGGTGACCGTGTCGAGCTGGCCGGTGCTCACCCGCCTGATGCAATCATCGATGAAGGTGCGCGCGATGCGCACGATGGTGGCGATTTCCGCCAGTTTGAATTTGGTGTTCTGAAACTCAAATACCGATTGACCAAACGCCTTGCGCTCGCGCGTGTAGCTGAGCGTTGCGGCCAGCGCCCCTTCCATCACCGCGACTCCACTCACGCCGATGAGAATGCGCTCATAAGGCAGATCGCTCATCAGCTGATACATACCTTTGCCCTCCACGCCCCCGAGCAGATTAGCGGCGGACACGCGTGCGCCATCGAAAAACAATTCGGCCGTGTCCTGCGCATGCAGGCCCATCTTGTCCAGAACGCGACCGACCCGAAAGCCGGGCAGATCCTTAGTCTCGACCATAAGGAGCGAGATGCTCTTTGAACCGGGGCTCGGATCGGTCTTGACCACGAGCGCAATCAGGCCTGCCAGCAAACCGTTGCTTATAAAAATCTTCGAGCCGTTGACGATGTAGTGATCACCGTCGCGGACCGCGCGCGTGCGAATGCCCTTCATGTCGGACCCGGCGCCCGGCTCGGTGATGCCAATGGCGCCAATCAGTTCCCCGGAGGCCATGGCCGGCAGCAGGCGCCGCTTCTGCTCCTCGCTGCCGTGATTTAGCAGGTAATGCGCCGCGATGCTGTGCACGCCCTGGCCAAAGCCGCTCAAGCCGCGGCGGTTCAGTTCCTCGTAAACTACGGCCTCATAACGAAAATCGGCACCCGCGCCGCCGTACTCGGCCGGAATGTCGGTGCACAGAAATCCTAACTCACCCGCTCGGCGCCAGATCTGCGTTCCGACATTCTGCTGCGCGCGCCATTGCGCGTCCTGCGGCATCATTTCGGCTTCGGCAAACTTTGCTACGGCGTCGCGGAAAATCTGCAGGTCATCGTCCATCCAGGCCGATCGCGTTTCGGACATCGTTTCATTCTCCGGTGGTATGCGGGTCGATCTTACTGTGTCGCCGTCGTTGAGATCAGAGGTAGATTCTGTGGGCGCGCCTCGAAAGGCTCGTAAGCAGCTCGTAATTGACCGTGCCGGCCAAAGCGGCGACTTCCTCGAGCGGCGCACCACCGCCGATCAGTTCGAGATAATCTCCGACGACCAGATCGGCATGTGGAGCTCCGCTGAGCTCCACAGTCAAAAGATCCATGGACACACGGCCGATGACTGGCGCGCGATGGCCCGCCCGCACGGCAAAACCGCAGTTCCCCAGTGCGCGCGGGTAGCCGTCGGCGTAGCCCACATCGACGGTGGCCAACCGCACAGGCGGGGATGCCTGTCGAGTCGCTCCATAGCCGACACTGACTTGGTCGCGTAATTCACGGATTTGCAGGACTTGCCCCTCCATGCGCACGACTTCAGCCATGGGGTTGGGCCCTGAGGCGAACGCTCGGCCGCCGTAGAGCGCGATGCCCGGCCGCACCAAGTCGCCATGAAAGCGCGTACCGAGGAAAATCCCGGCCGAGTTGGCCAGGCTCCAGGCCGTGCCGCTCCATCCCCGCCGCAGTCGCTCGAAACGCTCCAGTTGCGCATCGTTCATTGAACGGGCGGGTTCATCGGCACAGGCCAGATGGCTCAGCAACAGCTGCAGGTTGAGGCTGGACCGCAACGCGCCGTCCTCGGTCACGACCTGGAATTCCGCGGCCGAAAGGCCGGCACGCGTCATGCCGGTGTCGACTTGGAGCGCGGCGGGTGCGCCTGGAGCCTGCTGCGCCCAGGCCCTAACGTCTGAAAGCGTATTGAGCACGGGGAGCAGATTGTGGCGGGCGAAATGCGGAATCGAATTTGAAGGCATTTCATTGAGTACGTAGATCCGCGGCGCGCTGTGCAAAGTGCGCAGTTCGATCCCCTCGGCGAGCGTACTGACAAAGAACGTGCGACATCCCTCGGTCAGCAGACGTGCGGCCACGGGCTCTATACCTAAGCCATAGGCGTTGGCCTTGACGACGGCGGCGACTTCGGCACCGGCCGCGCGGCCCACGAGCTGGGCATAGTTGGCGGCAAGCGCACTCAGATCGATGGTTATGCGCACGGCACTTATCGGTACGGCCGCGATCAGGCGCCCGTAAGCGGGGTAAATCCGCCGTACTGGCGCGAAAAGTAAAGCAATGGCTGGCCGTCGCGGGTACGCACACCCTCCACCATGCCCACCACGATGGCGTGATCGCCGCTGATGAACAGCTCGTGGGTCAGACACTCAATTTGCGCGAGCGCGCCGCGGATCAGGGGCGATTGAAGCTTGGGCCCGCCGTCAAACCATTCCGGACCGGCGCGTTCTCGGCCCTGGTGGGCGAAGCGGCGCGCCACGTCCGCCTGCCCGTCGCTGAGCAGACTGACGCCGAAGGATTTGCTGGTCACCATCGATGCGTAGCTGGCCGTATTGTGCTGGATCGCAAACATGACCAGCGGAGGATCGAAGGATAAGGTGACGAAGGAGGAAACGGTCAGTGCAACAATCGTCGATCGCTCCGGATCGTTGGCCGCCACCACCGCGATGGCTCCGGCCGCCGCTCGGCCAAGCTGCCTGTACACTTCCCCTGAGATCGGCATCGCGGTTTTTAGGCTCCCGATGCCGGGACGAAGTCCACAAGCTCGGCGCCCTCGCCCACCTGCTCACCGGAGGCCACCTTGAACGAGCGCAGGGTGCCCGGGCCCGGGGCCACGATGGTGTGCTCAATCTTCATCGCCTCGAGCACCAGGAGCGCCTGACCCTTAACGACTGCGGTGCCGGGCTCGGCGATCAACTCGATGACACGGCCGGGCATCGGGGAACGAAGGCCGGCGGGACCGGCCGCCACCGTCGGTGTGATCGTCAAGGGATCGAGCTGGACGAGCGCATCGTGGCGCCCGTCCATGAAAACATGCTCCGTGTCCGCCCAACGGAATACGGTGGCGTACCGGCGCCCGGCATCCAGCACCAGCATCAGCTGCGTGCCTGCATCCAGCCGGGCGCGGACGATGGAGTTTTCCTTATCCAAGCGCAGCTCCCAGCCGTCGGCAAGATAGCCCACTTCGAGGGTTTTCTCGTACTCACCGATCCGAAAGGTCAGCGGCCGGCGCGCACGTTCACCCAACCGCCAGCCATCCTGTGCGTGCCAGGGATCGCGAGCCGGGGCATCGTCCCTTCGCGCGAGAGTCGCTGCCGCCGCTGCCAGCCATACTTCGCGTTTCGGAACGGCGGGCTCGGGAAACAAGTAATCGTGTTCCCGCTCGATCAGCGCCGTATCAAGCTCAGCGTTCGTGAATGAGGGCGAGCCGACGAGCCGATTGAGGAACTCGACGTTGTTGGCCACGCCCACGATGTGCAGCTGGCCCAGCGCTTCGTGCATGCGCGCCAAAGCCAGCTCCCGGCTTTCGTCCCAGACGATGAGCTTGGCGATCATTGAGTCGTAATAGGGAGTGATCTCATCCCCCTGGCCGACACCGGCATCCAGGCGCACATGCCTTGAGGGCGGGGGCGCCGAGAAATACTCGATGCGGCCAATGGAGGGCAGAAACCCTCGTGCGGGATCTTCCGCGTATACGCGGGCCTCCAGGGCGTGCCCGGATAATGGGATCTGCTTTTGCGTGAGCGGCAAGGCCTTGCCGGCCGCGACTTCCAACTGCCATTCCACCAGGTCCAGTCCGGTGATCATCTCAGTGACCGGGTGTTCGACCTGCAGGCGGGTGTTCATTTCCATGAAGTAAAAATCACCGCCCGGCGCGACGATGAATTCCACGGTTCCGGCGCCCACGTAACCGACCGCGGTGGCGGCATTTACGGCCGCCTCCCCCATCGCTGTCCGGCGTGCGCTGGTCAGATGGGGCGCGGGCGCTTCCTCGAGCACCTTCTGGTGTCGTCGCTGCACCGAACAATCGCGTTCGAACAGGTGCAGGCAATGCCCGTGACTGTCCGCAAACACCTGGACTTCGATGTGCCGCGGCTGCAGCAGGTATTTTTCCACCAGCACCCGATCATCGCCGAAACTCGAACTCGCCTCCCGCTTGCAACTGCTCAGCGCGGCCGCAAATTCACTGCCGTTGTCGACGCGGCGCATGCCACGACCGCCGCCACCGGCGCTGGCCTTGATGAGCACCGGGTAGCCGAGACGATCGGCGGCCTCGTGCAGGAAGCGCTCTTCCTGATTGTCGCCGTGGTAACCGGGAGTGAGCGGCACGCCGGCCTTTTCCATGAGCGCCTTGGCCGCGGATTTCGAGCCCATGGCCCGGATGGCCGCCGGTGGGGGGCCGACAAAAATAATACCTGCCTGTGCGCAGTGTTCCGCAAAGGCGGCGTTCTCGGACAGGAACCCATACCCTGGATGTATGGCTTGCGCGCCGCTCCGGCGCGCGGCCTCAAGGATGGCATCCCCGCGAAGATAACTTTCCGCGGGCGTTCGCCCGCCAATGCCGATGGCTTCATCGCACGCGGCGACGTGGCGCGCCCGTGCGTCGGCATCCGAATAGACCGCGATCGTGTGGATCCCCAGCCGCTTCGCGGTGCGGGCAACCCGGCAGGCGATCTCACCGCGATTGGCAATCAGTAATCGTTCGATCGGCGCCATCAATGGATACTCACATCCGGAAGATGCCAAAGCGCGTGGAGAGAATCGGTGCGTTGAGCGAGGCCGACAGACCCAGCCCCAGCACTCGGCGCGTATCGAGCGGGTCGATAACACCATCGTCCCACAAACGGGCGGTGGCGTAATACGGATGACCCTGACGGTCGTATTGTGCGCGGATGGGCGCCGTGAATGTCGCCTCGTCCTCGGCGCTCCAGCTTTGCCCCTTGGATTCGAGGGCATCGCGCCGCACGCGCGCCAGCACGTTGGCGGCCTGCTCACCGCCCATCACGCTGATGCGGGCGTTGGGCCACATCCACAGAAAACGGGGCGAATAGGCGCGCCCGCACATGCCGTAGTTGCCCGCCCCGAAGCTCCCACCGATGATGACCGTCAGTTTGGGCACCTGCGCGCAGGCGACGGCGGTGACCATCTTCGCGCCGTGCTTGGCGATGCCTTCGTTCTCGTACTTGCGCCCGACCATAAAGCCGGTGATGTTTTGCAGAAACACCAGGGGGATCCGCCGCTGGCAGCACAGCTCGATGAAATGGGTGCCCTTGAGGGCGGATTCGGAAAACAGTATGCCGTTGTTGGCCACGATACCCACCGGCATCCCCCACAGGTGCGCAAAACCCGTGACCAGCGTGGTGCCGTAGCGGCTCTTCCATTCGTCAAAGTCGCTGTCATCGACGATGCGCGCGATGATTTCGTGCACGTCGAAGGGTCGGCGCGGATCGGCCGACACGACCCCGTACAATCCTTCGGCCGCGAGCCGAGGTTCGAGGGGAGCTCGGCGCTGGATTTCGGCCGTGGAGACTCGGTTTAACCCGGCCACGATCCGGCGTGCGATTCCTAGGGCGTGCGCGTCGTTTTCCGCCAGATGATCGGCAACGCCCGAAAGGCGCGTGTGCACATCACCGCCCCCCAGATCCTCCGTACTCACTTCCTCTCCGGTGGCGGCTTTGACCAGCGGGGGCCCGCCCAGGAATATGGTTCCCTGATTGCGCACGATGATGGACTCATCGCTCATCGCCGGAACATACGCGCCGCCAGCGGTGCAACTTCCCATGACCACCGCGATCTGTGGGATGTCGGCGGCCGACATGGTCGCCTGGTTGAAGAAGATCCGCCCGAAATGATCGCGGTCGGGAAATACCTCGTCCTGGCTGGGCAGGTGCGCGCCGCCCGAATCGATCAGGTACACGCACGGCAGATGATTCTCGCGGGCGATTTCCTGAGCGCGCAGATGCTTCTTGACCGTCATCGGGTAATAGGTTCCGCCCTTGACGGTCGCATCGTTGCAGACAATCAGGCACTCGCGGCCGGAGACGCGGCCGATTCCTGTGATCAGCCCGGCCCCTGGAGCTTCTCCGTGATAGAGCCCATGTGCGGCCAGCGGCGAGAGTTCCAGGAACGGCGTGCCCGGATCGAGCAGCATTTCCACCCGGTCGCGCGGCAGGAGCTTGCCGCGCGCGACGTGCCGCGCGCGGGCCGTTTCCCCGCCGCCCATTCGGGCACCGTTGAGCTTGGCGCCCAGGTCCGAGACCAGAGTCTGCATTGCTTGGCGGTTGGCCTGAAATTCCGCGCTGCGGGGGTCGAGCGCCGACTCGAGAATCGCCATGGCGGTCTTGCCTTAATAGTCCGATTGTCCGATAATAGCACCGTGCTTATGTCAGGGGCAAGCCAATGTCTACGCTAGATGCCTGCGATTTCGATTTCGGACTGGGCGAGACGCTCGATGAGGTGCGCGCCCAGGTGCGCCGTTTTGCGCGGGCCGAAATCGCCCCTCTGGCCGAGGAAATCGATCGGAGCAACCAATTTCCGCGTCAGCTCTGGCCCAAATTGGGTGGCCAGGGCCTGCACGGACTCACCGTTCCGGAGCGCTGGGGAGGTGCCGACCTGGGTTATCTGGCTCACATCGTTGCGATGGAGGAAATCTCGCGGGCGTCGGCCTCGATCGGCCTGTCCTATGGGGCGCATTCGAATCTGTGCGTCAATCAACTGCGACTGAATGGGAGCGATGCGCAGCGCGATCGCTATCTGCCCAAGCTGGTCAGCGGCGAGCACGTCGGGGCGCTGGCGATGTCGGAGCCCGGAGCCGGCTCGGACGTGGTGTCCATGCAGCTGCGGGCCGAAAAGCGCGGCAGCGCCTATGTGCTGAACGGCAGCAAGATGTGGATTACCAACGGGCCCGATGCCGATGTGGTCGTGGTCTATGCCAAGACCACTCCCGCGGCCGGATCCAAGGGAATCACGGCATTCATTGTCGAGCGCGGCTTTCGGGGCTTCCGCAGTGCCCAGAAGCTCGACAAGCTCGGCATGCGCGGCTCAAACACCTCTGAGCTGGTGTTCGAAGAATGCGAAGTGCCGGCCGAAAACGTGCTGGGCCAGCTCGATCGCGGCGTAAAAGTACTGATGAGCGGGCTGGACTATGAGAGGGCTGTGCTCGCCGCGGGACCCTTGGGGATTTTGGCCGCGGTGCTGGACGTGGTCCTCCCCTACGTGCACGAGCGTCGCCAGTTCGGGGAACCCATTGGCACTTTTCAGCTGATGCAGGCGAAGATCGCCGATCTATACACCAATCTCAATGCCGCGCGCGCGTTTGTCTACGCCGTCGGTCGGGCCTGCGATGCGGGCAAATGCACCCGGCAGGATGCGGCCGGCGCGATCCTGTTTGCGGCCGAGAAAGCGACCCAGGGTGCGCTCGATGCGGTGCAGATTCTCGGCGGCAACGGGTATATCAACGACTACCCCGCAGGGCGCCTGCTGCGCGATGCAAAACTCTACGAAATCGGCGCCGGCACGCAGGAAGTGCGCCGCCTCCTGATCGGGCGCGAGCTCTACCAGCGGAGCGCGTGATGATCGAATTTGCGCCCGTGGCCTTCGAGCCCGCCTACCGCAAGGTCGCCAGCGCGCTGCTCGAGCGCATCAGCGACCGGAGCCTCAGTGCCGGGGATCGCCTGCCCTCCGAACTGGAACTGGCGCGGCAATTCGGCGTCAATCGCTCGACGGTGCGCGAGGCCATGCGCGAACTCGAGTCCAGCGGCATATTGCGCCGCCAGCGCGGCTCAAAGCTGATGATGGTCAGCCGGCCCGAGCCGGCGGCGATCGCCGATGGCGTCAGCCGCGCTCTGGCGCTGCACGATGTGACCATTCGCGATGTCTGGGAAGGACTGACAATCCTCGAGCCGCCCATTGCCGAGGCGGCGGCGCGCAGCCGGCGCGCGGCGGACCTCGCCCGGATTGAGGCCACGGTCGAAAAGTCCATGCAGAAGGACCCGGAAGCGGCCGCCGCTCAGGCCGCCGATTTCTTTCGCCACGTCGGCGAAGCCACCCACAACCGGGTGCTGATGCTGGCCCATGAGCCTTTGTTGCAGCTGCTTGCGCCCTCGCTCCGGACCATCATTGATGAGGTCGCGGCCGCGCGCGCGCGCATCGCCACGGCACAAGCCAAGATTCTGGATGCGATCCGCCGCTCGGATGCGGCGGCGGCCCGGTCCTGGAGCGAAAAGCACATCCGAGATTATCGGCGCGGATTTGACCTGGCGGAAATCGACCTGGCCAGCCGCGTCGAGCGCTAGTCCAGCGCACCTCGCAGCCGGGGATTGCGCTTCCCCCTCGGTATTGACCGACCCGATAAGCAAACCTAAGCTGCGGGTTTGGCGGCGACAATAAAATGAACATGCGCGATTCGAGGCGGGCCCGGCTTTTCCTGGGCCTATCACTGTTGGCTATGGCCGCCGCATCTGCAGGCGGCGCCGGCCAAGCCCCGGGCTCGTGATCTGGGCGTGCCCTTTCATGGGAACGCCCGGACCCTGGAACGCCATTACGGATGTTCCCGGGGTCGAGGTGGGCGAAGTCACCTTGAACTCGGGCTCCGGCGCGCTCAAGCGAGGCGTCGGGCCCGTGCGCACCGGAGTGACCGCCGTCCTGCCGCGCGGCAAGACGGCGCCGACCGATGGGGTGTTCGCGGGATGGTTCGCGCTCAATGGGAACGGTGAGATGACCGGAACCACCTGGGTCGAGGAATCGGGATTGATGTTCGGGCCGGTCATGATCACCAACACTGAAAGCGTGGGAGTGGTGCGTGACGCGGTAATCGCCTGGTCTTTGGCTCGTTACCAGAACGTTGACCTGACCGATACCTGGCAATTGCCGGTCGTGGCCGAGACCTCGGATGACTGGCTCAACGACATGGATGGCTTTCACGTCAAGCCCGAGCACGCCTTTGCGGCACTGGATCAGGCCAAATCCGGCCCGGTTGGCGAGGGCAACGTGGGCGGCGGCACCGGGATGATCTGCTACGAATTCAAGGGCGGCACCGGAACCGCTTCCCGCAAGGTCAAGGACAGCTCCGGGGAATATGTCGTCGGCGCGCTGGTGCAATCGAATTTCGGGCGACGCGAGCAACTGACTGTCGCCGGCGTGCCCGTGGGGCAGGAGATTCCCGGACGATAAGGCCTACGGCGTGATGGTGCGCCCGCACCATGGGAACGACGTCGGCTCGATTATCGTGGTGCTGGCGACCAACGCCCCGCTCCTTCCCCACCAACTCAAGCGCATTGCGCGGCGCGCCTCGATGGGCATTGCGCGCACCGGGGGCAGCGCGAGCAATTCTTCCGGAGAGATCTTTGTGGCCTTTTCCACCGCCAATTCCGGCGCAGGTTCGCCCACCGGCGTGCCTGCGCTGAAGATGATCCCCAACGATCGGCTCACGCCTTTCTTTCAGGCCACGGCCGAGGCGACCGAAGAGGCCATCATCAATGCGCTGGTGGCCGCCGAGACCATGACCGGCGTGAACGACCGGCGCGCGATCGCCCTGCCCCACGATCGTCTCGTGGCGCTGTTGAAAAAATACAATCGCCTCGCGCCGCACTGAGCAAGAAGGCGCCGATCCGTTCATGAAACGCCACGATGTCATCGTCATAGGCGCCGGTCACAACGGCCTGGCCAACGCCGCGTTCCTGGCCAAGTCCGGGCTGAGCGTGCTGGTGCTTGAGGCCAATCCGTACATCGGGGGCGCCACGGTCAGCCGCGAGCTGTATCCGCATTGGACGTACTCCAACTGTTCTTACGTCTGTGGCCTGCTGCGCCCGGAGATCTACCGCTCGCTGGAATTGTCCCGGCATGGTCTGCAAATCGTCCCGTACGGGGGCGGCGTGACCTTTACGCGCAACGGCGACATCCTCGGCGGCTATCTGGACAAGGACATCAAGCGCCGTGAAATCGCGCGCCACAGTCCGCGTGATGCGGACGCCTATATGCGCTATTCGCGCGATGTGATGCGCCAGTGCCGGCTGATCCGCACCCTGCTGATGCGCACGCCCCCCGGACCCGAGTTCGCTGAAGTGGCGCGATATCCGCGAAATGATTCATCTTGGCGGGGAATTCGCCAAGCTCGGCGAGGCCGGGATACACGACACCATCCGCTTCTACATGCTCTCGATCGCCGATTACCTGAACGAATATTTCGAGTCCGACCTGGTCAAGGCGACCTTTGCCGGAAGCGGCATCATCGGCAC
Organism: uncultured Gammaproteobacteria bacterium; assembly: GCA_963795685.1. Lineage (GTDB taxonomy): Bacteria > Pseudomonadota > Gammaproteobacteria > Steroidobacterales > Steroidobacteraceae > FEN-1191. Next base: position 171,218 of record CAWCJE010000006.1, on the reverse strand, counting down.
CGCGCTGGGCGTGCAATCGCCCGGAACCGCCTACGTGCTCCTGCACCATTACATGGGCGATGTCGACGGGCAGATGGGCGCCTGGGGATTTGCGCGCGGTGGCATGGGGGCCGTGAGCAAGGCGCTGGCCGCCGCATTCCAGTCGCTACGGTGGCGAGATCAAGGTGGGCGCGGGCGTGGAGCGCATTCTGGTGCGTGGCGGGCGGGCCTGCGGCGTGGCGCTGGTCAATGGCGATGAGCACCATGCGGACATCATTGTTTCCAACGTCGATCCGAAGCGCACCTTTCTGAAGCTCTTCGACCCCAAGGACCTGCAGCCCGAAGTGCTGCGCCTGGCGCGCAATTTCAAGATTCGCGGCTCCTCGGGGAAACTGAACATCGCACTCGATGGCCTGCCCGATTTCCCGGCGCTCGGGGCCGGCAATCCGCTGATCAGCGGCGACATGCATTTCCTCGATTCGCTCGAGCGCTACGAGCGCGCCTACGACGACTGGAAGAGCGGCACCTGGTCGAAGGACCCGTACCTTGATCTGCTGATTCCCTCCGTCACCGACCCGACCATGGCGCCCCCCGGCAAGCACATGATGTCGGTGTTCGTGCAATACGTGCCGCCGCTCGTCCACGGCCGTGAATGGACGGATGCGGACCGCGAAGCCTTCAAGCAGACGGTGTTCGACCAGATCGCGCGCTACAGTCCGAATTTCCGCAGCCTGGTATTGCACGCCGAGGTGCGCACGCCGCGCGAGCTCGAGGCCGAGGTGGGTCTGACCGAAGGCAACATCTTCCAGGGCGAACTGACCTTCGATCAGTTGTTCTTCAATCGTCCTTTCCCCGGCTACGCCCAGTACCGCGGCTCCGGTACGCGGCCTGTACATGTGTGGCTCCGCCACCCATCCAGGGGGCGGTGTCATGGCGGCACCGGGTGCCAACGCCGCGCGCGAGATCCTGCACGATCTGCGCCGGGAATCCACCGTGCCCGAGGGGTGGAGTGATGACTGAGCGACTGCCCATAGTCATCATGGGCGCCGGGCACAATGGCCTGGTGTGCGCCGCCTATCTGGCGCGCGCCGGTCGCAAAGTGCTGGTGCTGGAAGCGAATGATACGGTCGGCGGCGCCGCGGTAACGCGCGAGTTCGCGCCCGGCTACAAAGTCTCGGCGGTCGCGCACCTGTTGCACTTGCTTGATCCTGCGATCGGCAAGGAACTCGAGTTGTCCCGCCACGGCCTCAGCTATTCGAAAACCGCGTTGAGCACGGTGGCCCTTTCGATGCAGGGCGCCCCGCTGATCATCGAAGGGAATGAACTGCTCGGCGAGGGCATCTCGGCGGCCGATCGCAGCGCCTTTGGTCTCTATCACGCGCGCATGCAGAAATTCTCGAGGTTTATTGCGCGCCAGCACGGACGCGTGCCGCCCCGCCTGGCATTCAGCTCCTGGCGCGAGGCTCTGCCCGCCGCGGCCCTCGGGCTGGACATGCGCCGGCTGGGCAAGCGCGACATGCGCGAGTTCCTGCGCGTTGCGACCATGAATATCTACGATGTCCTCGAGGACACTTTCGAAAACCCGTTGCTCAAAGGCGCATTGGCGCTCGATGGGGTGCTCGGCGCAAAGCTTGGTCCTCGTTCAGGCAACAGCGTCTACGGGGCGTTGTACCGCAACAGCGGCAGCGCGGAGGGCATGGCGGGCGCTCTCGCTGCTCCCGCGCGGCGGCATGGGCGCGGTGACCGATGCCTTGGCCGCAGCCGCGCGCGCGGCCGGCGCCGAGATCCGCTGCGGATCGCCGTCAGCGAACTCATCGTCAAGGAGGGCCGGGTCAGGGGCGTGCGCGTTGCCCAGGGCTCGGAAATATCGGCCGAATGCGTGATCTCCAACGCCGACCCGCGCACCACATTGCTGCAATTGCTGGGCGCCCGGCATCTGGAAGCGGAGTTTGCGCGGCGCGTGCAGCACCTTCGGACCGCAGGCAACGCCGCCAAACTTCACCTGGCACTCAGCGGCCCGCCCGAGTTTCGCGGCCTCGAGGCATCGCGGCTGGGCGAGCGATTGCTGATCGCTCCGGATCTCGAGTACATCGAGCGCGCCTTCAATCCGGCAAAGTACGGCGAATTCTCACCGCACCCGGTGTTCGAAATCACCCTGCCCTCGCTCCATGACCCGAGCCTTGCGCCGGCCGGACAGCACGTGCTCTCGGCCATCGTGCAGTACGCGCCCTATGAGCTCAAGGGCGGATGGGAACGTCGGCAAGGCGAGTTTCCTGGCGGCGCGTCATGGCGGTGCTTGAGCAGTATGCGCCGGGTATCGGCAAGCTGGTGCGGCACACCGAGCTGCTGACGCCTGAGGACCTGGAACGGCAATTCCACATGGCCGGTGGTCATTGGCACCACGGCGAGCTGGCGCTCGATCAATTCATGATGCTGCGTCCGGTGCCGGGCGCGGCGCAGTACGCCATGCCGGTCGAGGGCTGTATCTGTGCGGTGCCGGCTGCCATCCCGGCGGCGGTGTCATGGGCAGCGCGGGCCGCAATGCGGCGCGCGTGGTCTCGGGAAAACGGTGAACTATGCTTGCGCGTGATCATTTCCATCAGGCGGTGCTGGAGACTCCATTCCACGCGCGCACCTCGGCGCTGAACCAGCTGAACCTTTGGCATCGCTGGCGCGATCACACCGTGGCGGATGCCTACTTCGACGTCGGCATGGAATACAACGCGATCCGCAATTCCTGCGCCGTGTTTGACCTCTCGCCGATGACCAAGCATCTGATCACCGGCCCGGACGCGCTCGCGTACATGAACCGGCTGGTCACCCGGGATGTGGCCAAGATCAAACCAGGACGCGTCGGTTACTGCCTGTGGTGCGACGATGCCGGACAGGTGGTTGACGATGGCACCATATTCCACCTGAGCGAAGGCGTGTACCGGTTGTGTTCGCAGGAGCGGCAGCTGGACTGGCTCCTGTGTTCGGCGCTCGGCTTCGATGTAAAAATCGTCGAGGAAACCAACGAGGTGGCCGGCCTTGCGTTGCAAGGTCCGACCAGTTGCGCGGTCCTCAAGCAGCTGGGCCTCACGGGCATCGAGACCATGACGCCCTTTGGGCTTCGCACTTATCCATTCGAGGAGACGCGAACTGATGGTCTCCCGCACCGGCTACACCGGCGATCTGGGGTACGAGCTGTGGATCGATCCGGATCGAGCCCTGGCGCTGTGGGACCGCCTGTTTGCCGCCGGCCAGCAATCTACGGAATACGTGCCATCGGGACACTGGCGCTGGAAATGAGCCGCGTCGAGGCCGGGTTCATTCAGGCCGGGCGTCGATTTCCTGCCCGCGGACCGTGCCGTACGCGCCGATCGCACCCGCTCGCCGTTCGAACTGGATCTGGGCCGGCTGGTGGATTTCAGCAAGCCCAACTTCACGGGCCGTCGCGCGCTCTGGGCCGAACAGCAACGCGGTTCGCGCTTTCGCCTGGTGCGATTGGATGTGGAGGGCAACAAGCCCGCGAAAGACGCCTACATCTACGACCCGCAGCGCAAGAACATCGGAGTGGTCACTTCCTCCATGTGGTCCCCGGCCGCCAAGGCGAGCATCGCCCTGGCTTCCGTTCGCATGCCCTGGGGCAAGTCCGGCGAGGAACTGTTTGCCGAGATCTTCTACCAGAAGGAACTGAAGTGGAACCGGTTCATGGCGCGTTGCCGGGTCGTTGATGGCGCCTTCTACGATCCAGCGCGTCGACGCCTGACACCGGCGCCCGATCTGTAGGCCCGGCGGCCCAGCGCATGTCTCAGGGCATACAACGGTACTGGACGGGCGAGACCGGCAAGGGACCGCCGCTCATCGATCATGCCCAGGGCATGCACATCTGGGACAAGACCGGAAAGCGCTACATCGATGTCACCTCCGGTCCGATCGCCGTCAACATCGGGCACGGCAACGCGCGCGTGCTCGAGGCGATGCGCGAGCAGGCCGCGCGCGTGTGCTTTGCCTACCCCAGCAATTTTGAGAGCGCCGACAGCACCGAGCTGAGCGCACGGCTCGCGAAGCTGGCCGGGCCGGGGCTGGACTGCGCGTTCTTCGTTTCGAGCGGATCGGAAGCCGTCGAGAAATGCCTGCAGTTCGCGCGCCGGGCGGCGATCGCCGCAGGCAAGCCCGGGCGCTACAAGGTCATCAGCCGCAATCCTTCCTATCACGGCAGCACCCGCGCAACGATGGCGCTCTCGGCCGACCCGGCGTATGCGCCCTACCTGACCGGATGGCCGGCGGGACTGCAGGTCAGCGCACCCTTGAGTTACCGGCCCCCCGAGGGCATGAGCCACAGTCGAGCATGCGCAGCAGTGTGCCGAGGAATTGCGCGCACGCATCGTCGCGGAGGATCCCGGTCTTGTACTGGCCTTTATCATGGAGCCGGTGATGGGCTTCTGCGGGGGCGCGAGCAGCGCTCCGCCCGAGTATTACCGACGCGTGCGCGAGATTTGCGATGAGTTCGGCGTGCTGCTGATCTACGATGAAATCGTGAGCGGGGCCGGCCGGGCGGGCACGTTCCTGGCGGCCGAACATTGGCCCGGGGCGCGACCGGACCTGGTCGATTCTCGCCAAGGGATTGGGGGGCGGCTACGTCCCGCTCTCGGCCTTCCTTGCGCCCTCGCGGCTGGTCGATGCGGTGGCGGGAGCCGGCGGGTTCCACGTCGGGCACACGCACAAGGCCCATCCGCTCGCCTGCGCCGTGGGACTGGCGGTACTGTCTGAAACCGTGGGCCAAAATCTGATCGAGAGAGCGCGCGATACGGGCGCTGTATCTGCGTGCGCAACTGGAAGCGCCTGCAGCAAAAAAGCACGATCGTCGGCGACGTTCGCGGGCTCGGCATGCTCAATGCCGTGGAGATCGTGGCCGACCGCGCCAGCAAGCGCATGCTGCCGCGGGAGTTGGATGTCATCGGCCGCATACAGGCGCTGGCGCGCGAGCAGGGATTGCTGATCTACGGTCGACGCACGCACGCAGGGCGCTTTGGCGATTGGATCATGGTCTCACCGCCCCTGATCGCCACGCACGCCGACGTCGATGAAATCGTCGCCGGGCTTGGGCCGGTGCCTGACCGAATACCAGCACGAACTGGCGAGTCGAATCTAGCGTCGCGCCTCGTAGACCTTTCGGGCGGCGGCAATCTGCGCCAGCGTCAGATCGCGTTCGGCGGCGGTGTTGTAATCCGGATGGACCTTGGCCGCTGCGCCCAGTCGATCCACCCAGGCAATGAAGTAGTCGGCATCCTTCCCGCAATGCAGGTCCGTGCCGGCCCGAGTCAGATACACCGGGCTGGTCGTGGCGTACGGATAGATGTCGAAGATATCGGGATCGTCGTGTTCATTCCAGGCGCGCAGCAATACCCAGCCGGGGCCGCTGACCTGCAGCTGCAGATCGACATCGGCGCTGCGCCGATCGCCTCGAAGCGGGATGTCGCGGACCACCTTGCCGTTTTGCACCAGTTGCAGATGGTCGATGGGCACGATGGAGCGCATAAATCCCTTGAGCTGGAGCTTGGCGCCGCTGGCGGGCAATTCGACTTCACTGCCGGGTCCTTTGCCTTCGACCTCAAGACCGACCAACGCGCTGTTGGTGGCCATGCTGCGGCCGGCCTTCAGCGCCTGCAGCCAGTTCTTCAGTCGCGTGTGCAGTTCGGCGGGCCCGGTGTTGCTCAGATCATGCGTGCCATCCTGCACGAAGGTCCGATACAGGCCCACCGGACCGTGCAGTGAGGCGAAATTGGCCATGGCATCGGTGCCCCCGGCCGCCGAAACTCTGAAATCCGCAGTTCAGCAATCGATGCCAGACTTCGGCCGTGGCGCGGTGATTGTCCGAGAAGCCGACGACCTCGTAGTAATCCACCTTGCCGAGCGCCACATCGACGGGCAATTCGCTGGTCAGCGTCGCATCGCGCGCCGGGTCGGGCACGTGATCGTAGGGATGCACGTACCCGACCAGTGCCGATTGTGCGTGGGCAAGGTCGGCCACGGCGGCATTGGTGGGATACAGGCTGGCGGCGGCCGTATTGGCGTAGGCCGCATAGCCGGGCAGCAGAAAATGATCGTCCAGGCCCAAGAGCCCCAGGTGTCCCCAATAGCTGGTGTGGTATTCCTGGCCGTGTGACAGCAGCACCGAGGCGGTCGAGGCGGGATCGGGTTCGGGTGAAAAATAATCGTAGTCCGGAATGCGCTGTTCCTTGTTGACGACCAGATCAAAGACCACATCCAAGTCCTCGGCGCTCGCCTGGCGCACCAGATGCTCGGGCGTGTTGCGATACGCTCCGGCGTAATCCATGTGCACGTGCACGTCGGCACTGTGCCAGGTTGCGCGCCACGCCGGCGGGACCGGCAAGGGTTTGAGCGCAATGTCGACCGAGACGGTCTCACCGGCGCGAACCAGTATTTCGCTGCGTGCAATCTGCGTGGCCAGGCCACGGTACACGGTAATTTTTGCCAGCCCGGGAGGCAGGGTGAGCATTGAGCGGCCCTGGCTGTGAAAGTAGTGCGTCTCGAAGGGGGCCAGAGCTCGATCGTAACCGTCTTCGGCGTGCATCCAGGCATCGTCGGGCGCGTAGGCGCGCGCCATCGGCGGCCACCACGGCCACCCGGGCCGGCAACTCGGGACCATGCGCGGTGGCCCCGGTGATGTGCACCTGAAGCTGGCCCATGGGCTTGAGGTAACGACGCTCGCGAATTTCGAGCACTTGCGAGCGCGCGCCCGGAATCTGCATCACGTGGATTTGCGTGTCACCGGTGCTGTTGCTGACATACGCGATATCGCTGGCCGTCCGCCGACCAGCGCGCATTCGTGGCATCTCCGACACCGTAAGTCAGCGCCAACGGATCGCCGTTGCCGCTCGCCGTGGTGCTCCAGATCTGGTGCCAATTGCGGCCGGCGTAGGAAGCGTAGATGATTCGCTTTCCGTCGGGCGACCAATCCGGGCGCGCGCGCCACGTCGTCTCTTCCTGCCTGACGAGGCGCGGCTGCGCATCCTTGGTCAATGCCCGCCGCCAGATCGAACCGGTGCCGTAGATGATTTCGGGATTGCCGACATAGGCAAGTTCATTCCCATCCGGCGACCAGCTGGGCGAGAGCTCATGATCGTAGGCGCTGTAGTAGTAGCGCGCCGTGGTGCTCTTTCGTTCCGGCCAAGGCGCACCTCCTTCGAGATGGCTGCCATTCAAGGTGCCCACGAACACATGAAAATGACCGGTGCCGGAGGTGGACACCCAGGCGATGCGCTTGCCGTCGGGCGACCAGCGCGGCTCGCAGTTGACCGCGCCGCCGCTGGTGATTTGCTGGACGGCGCCCGTGGCCAGATCCAGGACCTGCAGCTCGAGGGCATCGGAGAGGTAGCGCGCGAACACGACGTGCGTGCCGTCCGGTGCCACATCAGGCTGGTAGTCGTAGCCTGGGCCCGCAGTCAGCTGCACGGCCGTGCCCGAATCGAGCCGCTGCTGCCACAAGCTCCCCTGCATGGAGTAGATCAGCGAGCGACCGTCTGGGGTAAAGGCCACGCTGCTCGGCCCGCTTGTCAGCTGCGGCAGATACATCTCGCGGAAATAATAATCATGCGGTACGGCGATCTGGTCGAGCACCGCGCGGCGCTGCGCCATTGCGCCCGATCGCCATGCACAGCAGCAAGCCTGCGCAGGCGTACCCGCCGATGCGACGCAACTTAGTCTTGCTCCGCGAGCACTTCCTGGAAAGACCGGTGAAGCATGTCCAGCCCTTCATCGAGCACTTTCGCGCTCGATCATTAGCGGCGGGATGATCCGCAGGCCGCTCGCGCCGCATTCGAGCAGCAACAACCCGTTTTCGTAGGCACGGGTGACCAGGCGGGTGGCAAATTCCTTGGCGGGCGCCTTGCTGATGCGATCCTTGACGAACTCCATTCCAATCATCAGTCCGGCGCCGCGCACCTCGCCGATCACCGGAAATTCCTCGCAAATTTCTTCAGGCGCTGCACAGCTCTCTCGCCCATGGCTCGCGCGTTCTCCGTGTAGCCGCCGCTCACCAGCTTGAGCGTGGCCAGAGCCGCCGCGCAGCACACGGGGTTCCCGCCGTAGGTGTTGGCGTGAGATCCAGGCGGCCATTTCTCCATGATCTTGCGTGCCCCGACCATGAGCCCGATGGGCATCCCCGAGCCCAGCCCCTTGGCCAGAGTCAGGATGTCCGGGCGCACGCCCGAATGCTGCCAGGCAAACATCTTGCCGGTGCGTCCGATTCCGGACTGCACCTCATCGAAGATCAGGTAGATGCCGTGCTTGTCGCACAGCGCGCGAAGCTTGGCCAGAAACCCTGCCGGAGGTACCACATAGCCGCCCTCGCCCTGAATCGGCTCGACGAGAATCGCCGCGACTTCACTGGCGGGGACATTGCGCTCCATCAGCTGTTCGATGTACGAGATGACGGCCTGGCCCTGATCATCGCCCGCAAACAGAGGCCGATACGGCATTCGGGTACGGCACGTGCACGACGCCCGGCATCGTCGGAAAGTAGCCGCGCTGCTGCGTGTGTTTCGATGCGGTAAAGGCCAGCGACCCCATGGTCCGCCCGTGAAAGGCGCCGAGAAATCCAATAAAGCGCGAGCGGCCGCTCACCTGGCGCGCCAGCTTCAGCGCCGCTTCCACCGCTTCGGTGCCGGAGTTGGCAAAGAAGCTCATCGCCGGGCCGCTGACCGGGTCCAGTGCGGCAATCGCCTCGGCCAGCTCGATCTGGCCCTCGTGCCAATAATCGGAGGAAATGTGCAGAAACCGATCCGCCGCGGACTTGATGGCGGAGACCACGTCCGGATGGCTGTGGCCGGTCGAACACACCGCGATACCTGAAGCGAAATCGATGAAGCGGTTCCCATCGACGTCCCACACTTCAGCGCCGCGCCCGCGTCCCATGACGAACGGGTAATCGCGGACGTAACTCGGAGAGACCACTGCGCGGTCGCGCTCGATGAGCGCCCGCGCTTTGGCGCCGGGCAGTGCCGGGCGCGAGACCTTGGGCTGGGGAAGGCTGTTCATACTTATTCCACCCGTGTTTGTGATTGTTCTCGCTGATAGAGCGCCAGGTAATAGGCCGATGCGATTCCCTTGCCGGTGGTTCCGGAGCCCTTCCAGCCGCCGAAGGGCTGAAAGCCTGGCCAGGCTCCGGTCGTCGCCCCTTGTGGCCGGTTGGCGTAGGTCACGCCGGCTTCGACATTGTCGAAAAACCAATCCACTTCGTCGGGAGCGCCGAAAAATCCGGCGGTCAGCCCAAGTTCGCTGTCATTGACCTGGGCCATGGCCGCTTCGCGGTTGGGCACGCGCGCGACCATCACGATCGGCAGAAACATCTCCTGTTGCCACAGCGGATGCTTGAGCGGCGCTTCGGCCAGCGTGGGAAGGCAGAAATATCCGGACGGCCAGGGCACCTTCATTCAGTGTGCGACCGCCGATCGCGATGCGCGCGCCGTCGCTTCGTAGCTTCGCGCAGTAGCCCTTGGTAGTGCTCGTACGCGGTACTGTTGATGACTGGACCGAGCCAGTTTTGACGCACGGTTGGGTCTCCAACCTTGATCGCCTCGGTTTCCTTCACGACCGATGCGATGAGCTCATCGGCGACGCGTTCCTCGACGAAAATGCGCGAGAGCGCGGAACACTTCTGGCCACCCATGCCGAAGGAGGAGCGCACGATTCCCGGCGGTGGCCCGCTTGAGGTCGGCGCCCGCCGTGACGATGGCGGCATTCTTGCCCCCCATCTCTGCGATACACGGCTTGGGCACGGCGCCTGCGACCATGCGTCGTGCGATGCTCATCCCCACCTGATGGGATCCGGTGAAAGGTGATTCCGGCCACGTCAGGATGGCCCACCAGCGCCTCGCCCGCCTCCGAGCCACTCCCATTGAGGTAGTTGAACACTCCGGGCGGCACGCCGGCGGCGTGCATGCATTCGGCCAGCATCCGCCCGGACCAGGGCGTGTCGGTGGCGCACTTGAGCACGACGGTGTTGCCGGTCACCAGCGCCGCGGCCACCGGGCCACCCGAAAGCGCAAACGGAAAATTGAAGGGAGATATGACCGCCCAGACGCCGTACGGCTTCATCACCGAACGATTGCGGCTTCGAAAACCCTGCACAGGATCATCGGGCAGCGTGTGATCAAAATTGCCCTTCAGGATAATCGTCACAATAGATCTCGAAAAAATCGGCCGTCTCCTGCGCCTCTCCCAGGGCTTCGAGTCGGTTCTTGCCGACCTCCAGACTCAACGCGGCGGCGATGTCGTACACGCGCTCGGCGATGACTTCGCCCACCCGCCGCAGCAACCGGATGCGCTCTGGAATCAGGTAGCCGCTGCCAGACCGGAAAAGCCCGCTTGGCAGCCGCCACGGCCAGGCCCACATCGGCCGCGCTGGCCTCCGAGAAGCGGCCCAGCAACTGGCCGCGGTCGATCGGCGTGAACTTCTCGCGAGTTACCGCCGTCGCGATGGTCCCGGCCGTCTATATAAAGAGAGTGAGTTTGCGGCGCCTTGCCGCGAATTCGACCCAAGGCCGCCTCGAACGCCTGGTGGAGCGATTCGGGCGGATCGTGCATTGTCGCGTAAGTGAGTTTGAACCCCATGCCAGACATTTTGGCACAAAATCCAGTCGGCTGACGCGTGCGGCGGCGGGGCGTCCGGCAGAGCAGCTAAAACCTGCTCAGAGCGCGGCCACTGCCGCTCGAATTCAGCTCTTCTTCCGACGCGACGAGCCGTTCCGGCGCTTGCTCGCGCCTTTCGATTTGCCCTTGGCGCCGGTCTTGCGCACCGCGGCGGCCGTGCGAGCCAATTCATCGGTGAGCCGCAGCAAATAGGCATGAAACGCGCGGCTCAGGCCCGGGTGCGCGAGCGCATACTCGACCGTGGCCTGCAGGTATCCGAGCTTGCTGCCGCAATCAAATCGCTTGCCGACAAAACGGTGTGCATACACGGCTTCGCGACTGAGCAGCCGGGCAATGCCATCGGTGAGTTGAATCTCCCCACCCGCGCCACGGCCGACCTGCCGAAGCTGCTCGAATATGCCGGCGGTCAGCACGTAACGTCCGACCACCGCCAGGGTGGAAGGCGCCACGGCCGGCTTGGGCTTTTCAACGATGCTGCGGATCCGGCTGACGGTAACGCGTGTCGCGTCGACCTCAACGATGCCGTACTTGTCGGTGTCCCGGCGCGGGACTTCCTCGACACCCAAAACGCTTCCGCCGTGAAATGCAAAGGTCTCCGCCATCTGCTTGAGGCACGGGATCTCGGCGTCGATGAGGTCATCGGCGAGGTGCACGAAAAACGGCTCCTGGCCGACCGCGGCCTCGGCGCACAGCACGGCATGCCCCAACCCCAGCGGCGCCGGCTGGCGAATGTAGATGCAGGTGGCGTAGCTGGGAAGGACGCTGCGTATCTGTCGAGCCAGATCCGTCTTTCCCTGAGACTCGAGGAGCTTTTCCAGCTCGGGATCCGAATCAAAGTGGTCCTCGATGGCACGCTTGGATGCGCCGGTCACGAACACCAGTCTTTGGGCGCCGGCGGCCAGTGCTTCTTCCACCGCATATTGGATCAGCGGTTTGTCGACGACCGGAAGCATCTCCTTCGGGCTGGCTTTGGTCGCAGGCAGAAATCGCGTACCGCGACCGGCCACTGGAAACACGGCTGTCCTGATTTCGGGCTTCATGGAGAGTCTCTATCGCAATGTGGTGAGGCCGCCATTATAAAGGCGTGTCAGGACTTCGCTTTGTGCGCTAGCACACGCCCGGCGGGCCAGGAGGCAGGCGGCGGTGTCCCGCAATGTGTCCGCGGACTGGCCTTTTTCTATTTATGTGACGTCTGTGGTGCTGGAAGGCGCGGCCCGCCTGCACGTTCTCGGGCCTGGCCCCGTTAGGCCTCAGGCCGATCCTAGTCGCGGATCGGCCGGTCGGTGCCCTCGTTGACGCGTTCGCGCAAGTCCTTGCCGGGCTTGAAGTGCGGCACGTACTTGCCATCGAGCGCCACGGCCTCACCGGTCTTCGGATTGCGGCCCTGCCGGGGCGGGCGGAAGTGGAGCGAAAAACTCCCGAAGCCGCGGATCTCGATGCGATCACCCTGCGCCAACGCGTCGCTCATGATCTCGAGCATCTGCTTAAGCGCGAGCTCCACGTCCTTAGCGGGCAGGTGCTTCTGCTTGGTCGTTATGATTTCGATCAGTTCAGACTTGGTCATGCCGCGCCCCTGCCCTTAGTTGGCAAGCCTTAAGATCAGTCACGCTCTGCGGTGTTCATCTGATCCTTCAGCAGGTCTCCGAAGCTCGTGCCCGAGGAGGGTTGCTCGGAGCGATAGTTCTGTACCGCTTCGGCTTCTTCGTGCACTTCCTTGGCCTTGATCGACAGCGAAATCGAGCGTGTCTTGCGATCGACTCCGACGAACTTGGCCTCGACCTCATCGCCCACCTTCAGAACCTGGCGCGCATCCTCGATGCGATCGCGCCCCAGTTCGGAGGCACGGAGCTGTCCTTCGATGCCATTGCCCAGATCGATGATGGCGCCGCGTGCGTCAACTTCCCGCACCGTGCCGCGCACTACGCTGCCCTTGGGGTTGTCGGTGATGTAGCCCGAGAACGGATCCTTGGCGAGTTGCTTGATGCCCAGCGATATGCGCTCCCGCTCCGGGTCGATGGCCAGGACCATGGCCTCGACCTGCTGACCCTTTTGATAGTTGCGCACCGCTTCTTCGCCGGGAACGTCCCATGAAATATCGGACAGGTGCACCAGGCCGTCGATGTTTCCGGCCAGGCCGATAAAGATGCCGAAATCGGTGATCGACTTGATCTGGCCGGCCACCTTGTCGCCGCGATTGTTGTTCTCCGCGAATTCCTTCCACGGATTGGCGGCGCACTGCTTCAGGCCCAGAGATATGCGGCGTCGTTCCTGATCGACGTCCAGCACCATGACCTCGACCTCCTGCCCGGTATGCACGACCTTGGCGGGGTTGACGTTCTTGTTGGTCCAGTCCATCTCCGATACGTGCACCAGGCCTTCGACGCCGTCCTCGATCTCGACGAACGCGCCGTAGTCGGCGATGTTGGTGATCTTGCCGAACACCCGCGTGTTGGGCGGGTAGCGCCGCGCAATGTTCTCCCACGGGTCGGCACCGAGCTGCTTGAGGCCCAGCGAGACGCGTGAGCGCTCGCGGTCGAACTTGAGAATCCGCACGTCGACTTCATCGCCGACCTTGACGACTTCGGAGGGATGCTTGACGCGCTTCCAGGCCATGTCGGTGATATGCAGCAGTCCGTCGATCCCACCCAGGTCCACAAAGGCCCCGTAGTCGGTGAGGTTCTTGACCGTGCCCTTGACCACGGCGCCTTCCTGCAGGTTGTCCATCAGCGCATTGCGCTCGGCGGAGAATTCCTGCTCGACCACGGCGCGGCGCGAGACCACGACGTTGTTGCGCTTCTGGTCCAGTTTGATGACCTTAAATTCCAGCGGCTTGTTTTCCAGGTACGCGGTGTCGCGCACCGGGCGGACGTCCACCAGGGAGCCGGGCAGGAATGCGCGCACGGTCTCGATGTCGACCGTGAAGCCGCCCTTGACGCGTCCGGAGATAATTCCGGTGACGATCTCGCCTTCATTGAAGGCCTGCTCGAGGCGGGTCCAGGTGCGCGCGCGCTTGGCCTTCTCGCGCGACAGGCGCGTCTCGCCGGTGCCATCCTCGACGGCATCGAGCGCCACTTCGATCTGATCGCCCGCCTTGACTTCGATCTCGCCCAGTTCGTTCTTGAACTGATCGAGAGGCACCACGGCTTCGGATTTCAGGCCTACGTTGATGATGACCACGTCGGGGGTCACTTCCACCACCAGGCCCATCAGGATCATGCCGGGACGAATGCGCTGATTCGCCAGGCTCTGTTCGAACATCTCGCTGAAACTTTCGCTCATGTATTCTCTCGCGCGCCGTTTTAACGGGGCACGCTCTGTTGGCCGCAGGCGCATCCGACGCCACGCGGGTTGGTTAACGAATGGGTCTTGGGCTTCCTGCCCTACCCGCCCTAAACTGTCCTCAGGTCCACAAACCGCGCTGTTTGCCCAGGCGCCAGACGCAATCGACCACCGCCGCGACACTGAGCCGCGTGGAATCGATTACGACCGCGTCTTCGGCGGGAACGAGCGGTGAGACCGGGCGGGACGAATCCTGCCGGTCCCGCTCCGCTATCTCGCGCGAAAGGGCGGCAAGGCTAACACCAGATTCCTTTCCTTTCAACTGCTTATATCGCCTCTGGGCCCGCTCTTCGGGGGTGGCGACCAGGAAGATCTTGAGGGCTGCCTTGGGGAAAACGACGCGTGCCCATGTCGCGCCCGTCGGCCACCAGGCCCGGGGGGATGGCAAAGGCGTGTTGTCTTGCCAGGAGCGATTTTCGCACTTCCGCCCAGGCCGCCACGCGCGATGCGCCCCTTCCCCCTTCTTCGGAGCGCAGGGCCGAGGTCACATCCTCCCCGCGCAATTGGATCAGCTCCGAGCCGTCCTCTCGCGCGCCGAAATGGCTGTCCAATGCCTTGGCCAGCCGCGCGTGGCCGTCGCGATCCTCCGCGGCCAGGCCCGACTTGACCCCCGCGAGGGCCACCAGGCGATACAACGCTCCGCTGTCGAGCAGATGCCAGCCCAGTCGACCGGCCAGACGCCGGCTGACCGTGCCCTTGCCAGCGCCACTCGGCCCATCAATGGTCACGACCGGCGCCGCGGCGTCAGGCATCGTCTTCGGTACAGCGCGGGTCACGGGGCATTGACCTCAGCCAGGGACAGTCCCACCCGGCGAGCGGCGTCCGGAAAACCAGGGAACGAGGTGGCGACGTTGGCCACATCGTCAATCTCGATGGGCCCGCTGGCGCGAACGCTGGCGATGGCAAAGGCCATCGCAATGCGATGATCACCGTGGCTGTCCACGCGCCCGCCCCGCAACTGCCCCCCTCGTATGCGGATCCCGTCGGCCAGCACCTCGCAGGAAATCCCCAGGGCGCTGAGCCCCTCGGCCATCACCGCGAGGCGGTCGCTCTCCTTGACGCGCAATTCCGCCGCCCCGCTGACCACCGTCTCCCCATCGGCGCAGGCCGCGGCGATGAACAGGATCGGCAGCTCATCGATGGCGAGCGGCACCAATTCCGCGGGAATCACCGCGCCGCGCAAGGCACTGGTGCGAACGCTGATGTCGGCGAGCGGTTCGGCGCCGGAGTCCTCCAGGGGCGTGACTGAAATTTGAGCGCCCATCAAGCGCAACATGGTCAGAAGTCCGGTGCGGGTCGGATTGACGCCCACGCGGCGCAGCGTCATACCCTCGTTTGCCGCAAGACACCCGGCGACGATAAAAAACGCCGCCGAGGAAAAATCACCCGGCACTTCGACCGGAGTCGAATGAAGTGGTTGGCCGCCGTTCAACTCCACCGTAGCACCGCTCCGGGAAATGGCCGCACCGAAGTCCGCGAGCATCCGTTCGGTGTGATCGCGGGTTGTGGCAGGCTCGGTAATACGCGTGCGGCCGCGCGCCATGAGCGCCGCGAGAAGTATCGCCGATTTGACCTGGGCGCTGGCCATAGGAAGCGTGTAGTCGATTGCGTTGAGAGGACTGTGGCCGTGTACTTCGACCGGGGGGTGGCCGTCCTGAGTATCGATGCGCGCACCCATCAGCCGCAGCGGCTGGGCGACACGCTCCATCGGACGGCGCATGAGCGAGCCGTCACCGACCAGCCGGCTGGAAAAATTCTGGCCGCACAGCAGGCCCATGAACAGGCGCATCGCGGTACCGGCATTTCCCATATCCAGCGGCGTCGCGCTGGGGCGCAATCCTTGCATGCCCGCTCCGGTCACGAGGACCAGGTGGGCTTCCGGTTGCTCGATAGTGACGCCCAGTGCGCGCAGTGCGTTCAGGGTGGCGTGGCAATCTTCGCTTTCCAGAAATCCCGTGATACGCGTGCGGCCCTCGGCGATGGCCCCCAGGAGCAGTGCTCGGTGAGAAATGGATTTGTCGCCGGGCACGCTAAGAGACCCACCGACGCCAGTTGCCGGTTCGGCACGGTAACCGCGTCGGACCGTTGTGCTCATGCCGGGCGCGGGATCGAAGCGAGCAATTTCAGCAACCGGTCATTTTGTTCCGGAAGGCCGACCGAGACTCTCAGATGCCTGGGCAACCCGTAACCGGCCACCGGTCGCACGATCACCCCGCCCCGGAGCAATTGTTCGTAGACCTGCGCGGCCGCTCCGACTTCGATCAGCAGGAAGTTGCCCGCCGAGGGCGCCACCGGGATGCGCATGCGGCGAAAGGCTTCCGCCATGCGCTCGCGCTCGGCGACTGCGAGGCGCGCGGCGTGTTGGACGTGCTCCTGATCGGCCAAGCCTGCGGCGGCTCCGGCCTGCGCCACGTTGCTGACATTGAAGGCCGGGCGGATGCGGTTCAGCGCGTCGGCCACCTCCGGGTGCGATACCGAGTAGCCCACGCGCACGCCGGCCAGGCCGTAGGCCTTCGAGAAGGTGCGCACCAGCACGAGGTTTGGGAATTCACCAAGCCAACTCAGGCCGCTCTCGCAACCGCTCAGCCGCGCATACTCAACGTAGGCCTCATCGAGCACCACCAGCGTGTGCTTAGGCGCGGCCGCGATGAAAGTGCGCAGTCGTTCGCGGGCGACCCAGGTACCGGTGGGATTGTTGGGATTGGCGATGAAGACGAGTTTCGTGTCGGAAACGATGGCGCTCGCCATCCCATCCAGGTCATGTCCGTAGCACATTGCGCTGGAGGCACCGAGCGCCGGCACTTCGATGCCGCGCCCGCCGGTGGCGCCGATCACCAGCGGGTAAATCGCAAAGCCGTACTGGGAGTACACGGCGCTGTTCTGCGCGCTCATGAAGGACTCTGCCAGCATCAGCAGCAACTCGTTGGACCCGTTTCCCACGGTCACGCAATCGCTTGCCACGCCCAGATGCGCGGCCAGCGCCTGCTTGAGCTCATGGGCGCTGCCGTCCGGATAGAGCCAAGCCTCAGCCAGTGCGGAGCGCATCGCGGCCAGCGCGCGCGGGCTCGGACCGTAGGGGTTTTCGTTCGAGGCCAGCTTGACGATGTCGCTGATACCGTATTCGCGCTCCAGCTCACTGATCGGTTTGCCCGGCACGTAGGGCGAGAGCGAGAGCACCGCGGCGGTCGCCAGGGTGCCCGGATGCGCCTCGCGTTCCGTGTCTTGGCTGCCCATGGCTACAGCACGGCGCGGGGATAGGAACCGATCACCCGAAACAGCGAGGCTTGCTGCTTTAAGCCCTTCAGCGCACGCGCCACGGGCGCATCGCTGGCGTGACCTTCCACGTCGATAAAGAACACATAGTTCCATTTGCCGCGCCGCGAGGGCCGCGACTCGATGCGCGTCATGCTGATCTTGTTCGTGGCCAACGGCTTGAGCAGGCGATGCAAAGCCCCGGGGGCAGCGGTGCTGCTCGTTGACACCAGCAATGTGGTCTTATCCGCGCCGCTGGGTTGGAGAATCTTGCGGCCGATGACCAGGAACCGGGTCGTGTTGTCGGCACGATCCTCGATCTTGCTGCAAAGCAATCGCAGGCTGTAGACCTCAGCGGCGGTTTCACCGGCGATCGCGGCGGTGCCCCGCTCATCGCGAGCCCGTCGCGCACCTTCGGCGTTGCTGCTGACCGCAATGCGCTCGATGCCGGGCAGATGTTCGTCCAGCCAGCCACGGCACTGCGCCAGCGCCTGTGCATGCGCACAGACGCGCGCCACACTTTCGAGCGATTCCAGGCGACCCATCAGGCAATGATGTATTCGCAGTTCCACCTCACCGCAGATGTGCAGCGGACTGGTAATCAGTCGGTCCAGGGTATGGGTGATTGTCCCTTCCGCGGAGTTTTCGACCGCGGCGACGCCAAAGTCGGCATTTCCGGCCTCAACCTCCTGGAACACCTCGTCACTGGTAGTGAGCGCCAGGGCCCGCACCGAGTGACCGAATTGCTTGTACACGGCGGCCTGAGTGTAGGTGCCCTCGGGCCCGAGAAACGCCACTTTGAGAGGCTCCTGCTGCGCCAGGCAGGCGGACATGATCTCGCGGAACAGGCGCGCGATTTCCTCATTGCGCAGCGGACCGCGGTTTCTCTCCAGGGCGGCGCGCAGCACTTGAGCTTCGCGCTCCGGCCTATAGAAATCCACCGTGTGGCCGTCCTCGTGCTTGGAGATGCCGACCTGCTGGGCGAGCACCGCACGGCGGTTGATCAGTTCCTGGAGCTGGATATCAAGGGCATCGATCTGCTCGCGAATGCCCGTCAGCGCCGCCCTGCTCTCCCGGTGAGCGGGACTCTGAGCCCGCGTTCCCTTTTTTCGGTCCGCCATTAATCGCCTCGGCCCCTTGGGGTCAGTCCATCCTAAGTCTTCACCAGCACCTTAGCCTTTAACCATGGCGCCGGGCAAAGTCGCCCATAAACGCCACCAGTGCCTCTACCCCTTCGGGCGGCATGGCGTTATAGAGACTAGCGCGCATGCCCCCGACGAGGCGGTGTCCCTTCAAATGGAGCAGTCCGTGCCGCCCTGCTTCATCGATAAAGAGCGGGTCGAGTTCGGGCCTGGGCAAGGTGAAGGGTACGTTCATCCAGGATCGGCACGGCGGGTTGATGGCGTTGCGGTAAAAGCCGGAGCCGTCGATCGCGTGATAAAGGCGCTCGGCCTTGGCGCGATTGCGATTGCCCATGACCGCCAGGCCGCCCTGGCGTTTCAGCCATTTGAACACCAGGCCGCACAGATACCAGGCAAAAGTTGGAGGCGTGTTAAGCATCGAATGATCGTTGGCCACCAGCCCGTAATTGAACACTGCCGGCGTTACCGAGCATGCCCGATCCAGCAGGTCCTCTCGCACTATGACCACGCAAAGCCCCGCCGGGCCCAGGTTCTTCTGAGCACCGGCGTAGATCAGCGCGTAGCGGCTCACATCGAGCGGACGGGACAGCAGAGTCGATGACATATCGGCCACCAGGGGCGCCTCAACATCGGGAACGAACGGGAATTCCACCCCTCCGATGGTTTCATTGGGTGTGTAGTGCAAGTAGGCAGCGCCTGGGGTAACTCGCCATTGCGATTGCGGTGGCACGTCACAGTAGTTGCTGGCCGCGGCATCGGCGGCCACATTGACCGGTCCATAACGCTTCGCTTCGGCGATGGCTTTGCGGGACCAGTGCCCGGTATTGACGTAGTCGGTGATCCCATCCGGCTTCGCAAGATTCATCGGCACGATGGCGAACTGCGCCGTCGCCCCGCCCTGCATAAACAGCACGCGGTAGTGCGGCGGAATGGCCAGAAGTTCACGCAGGTCCGCTTCGGCCTCGGCAGCGCATTCGAGAAACGCCTTGCTGCGGTGGCTGATTTCCATCACGGAGGTGCCCTGGCCACGCCAGTTGAGCAGCTCATCGCGGGCCTGCTCGAGTACCTCGGTCGGCAATGCGGCGGGACCCGGGGAGAAATTAAACGCGCGCACGAAACTCCTCAAACGGCGGACGGGCCGACATCCACGTCGGTAACCGCGTGACTATTCAGCGGTTCCCGGCGGTGCGCTTTCCTCATTCGGTGCTGCAGATTCCGCCGGATTGGCTTCCGCGCCCTCGATCAGGTCGCCATCACCGTTCTCAAGACCCTCCACGCGCTCAATTCCCGTGAGGCGCTCGCCTTCGGCAAGACGGATCAGCCGTACCCCTTGGGTATTGCGTCCAACGATCGAAATATCGCGAACCGGCGTTCGTACCAGAGTCCCCGTCGAGCTCACGAGCATCAGTTCCTGGGCCACGGTGACCTGGAGTGCCGCTACCGTGCGGCCATTGCGCTCGGTGGTCTGCAATGCGATCACACCCTGGCCGCCCCGATTGTGGGACGGAAAATCATCAAGGGGGGTCAGTTTCCCGTAACCGGTCTCCGAGGCGGTCAGGATGTATCCCTCGCCCAGGGCGATCAGTGCAATCAATCGCTGATCGTCGGACAGCCGCACGCCGCGCACGCCAGCCGCATCGCGGCCCATCGGACGCACTTCATCCTCGTGGAAGCGGATGGCCTTGCCGCCGCTGGTGCACAGCAGAATCTCCCGGGTGCCATCGGTAAGGGCTACGCCCACCAGTCGATCGTCGTCGCGCAAATCGACGGCGATGATCCCGGACGCGCGCGGGCGCGAAAAGGCGGCCAGCGGGGTTTTCTTTACAGTGCCCAAGCTGGTCGCCATAAACACAAAATGCTGCTCATCGAACTGCTTGACCGGCAGCAAGGCGTTAATTTTTTCGCCATCCTCAAGCGGAAGCAAGTTGACGATGGGCTTGCCGCGTGAGCCCCGTCCTGCCTGAGGCAGTTCAAATACGCGCAGCCAGTAAATCTTGCCGCGGTTGGAAAAGCACAACAGCGTATCGTGGGTGTGCGCGATGAAGAACTTCTCGATGAAGTCCTCATCCTTGACCGCGGTCGCCGACTTGCCGCGCCCCCCGCGACGTTGCGCCTGGTAGTCAGAAACCGGCTGGGCCTTAGCGTAGCCGGCGTGTGAGAGCGTGACCACGACGTCCTGGGGTTCGATCAGGTCCTCGGTCGAAAGATTAAGGTGGTCGCGGCTTATTTCCGTGCGCCGCTCATCGCCGTAGTTTTCTCGGATCTCAACCAGCTCGGCACGAACCACCGCCGTGAGTCGAGCCGGCAATGCCAGAATTTCCGCGAGCTCGATGATTCGGGACAGCAAATCGCGATACTCGGTGACGATCTTGTCCTGCTCAAGGCCCGTCAGCCGGTGCAGGCGCATATCCAGGATCGCCTGGGCCTGTACTTCGCTCAGCCGATACCCGCCCGAAGCCAGGCCGAACTCGGGAGCGAGATCCTCCGGACGCGTGGCCGTGGGTCCGGCTCGCTCGAGCATTTCTGCGACCGCACCGGGTCGCCAATTCCGGCTCATCAGTGCGACACGCGCCTCCGCCGGTGCCGGAGACGCCTTGATCAAGGCGATGATTTCATCAATGTTGGCCAGCGCGACGGCCAGGCCCTCGAGAACATGCGCGCGTTCGCGCGCCTTGCGCAAGTCAAATACCGTGCGCCGCGTGACGACCTCGCGGCGATGGCGCAGGAAGGCATCGAGCAGTTCGCGAAGGCCCATGAGGCGCGGCTGGCCGTCCTGGAGCGCCACCATATTGATGCCAAACACCGTTTCCATGGGTGTCTGCGCGTACAGCTTGTTGAGCACGATTTCGGCGATCTCACCGCGCTTGAGCTCGACCACGATGCGCATGCCGTCCTTGTCCGACTCATCGCGCAATCCGTCGTTAGCGATGCCATCCAGCAGTTTTTCCCGCACCAGGTCCGCAATCCGCTCGATCAGACGGGCCTTGTTGACCTGATAGGGCAACTCCGTGACGATAATGGCTTGCCGGCCGCTCTTGGCATCGATCTCCTCGATGGTGGCCCGAGCACGTATCGACAGTCGTCCGCGCCCGCTCTTGTAGGCGGTCGCAATCTCCTGCGCACCATTGATGATGCCGCCCGTGGGAAAGTCGGGCCCCGGGACAATCTGCATGAGCCCGGCCAGCGTGATTGCCGGATCGTCGAGCAGGCTCAGGCACGCCGTAACGATCTCCGTCAGGTTATGGGGCGGGATGTTGGTCGCCATGCCCACCGCAATTCCGGATGAGCCATTGACCAGCAGATTGGGCACGCGGGTCGGCATGACCGACGGCTCGGTCTCGGACTCGTCGTAGTTCGCGACGAAATCAACGGTTTCCTTGTCGATGTCGGCCAGCAGTTCATGGGCCAGCCTCGCCATGCGCACTTCGGTGTAGCGCATCGCCGCGGGCGCGTCGCCATCGACGGAGCCGAAATTGCCCTGGCCATCAACCAGGACATAGCGCATCGAAAAGTGCTGCGCCATGCGCACGATGGTGTCGTACACCGCGGTGTCACCGTGAGGGTGGTACTTACCAATCACGTCACCGACCACGCGCGCGGACTTCTTATAGGCCTTGTTGTAGTCGTTGCCCAGCTCCCGCATGGCATGCAATACACGCCGGTGCACGGGCTTGAGACCATCGCGCACATCGGGTAGCGCGCGGCCCACGATCACGCTCATGGCGTAGTCGAGATACGATTTACGCATCTCGTCTTCGAGGTTGACCGGGAGTATTTCGCGCGCTATTTCCATGCTCAGAAATCCGTGTTTTTAGCCGCAAAAGTTTACCACATTGGGTGTGTGCCGAGGCGGGATCAAGACGTGGCGCGAGCCCTTTAGCGCAGCCCGGTATACTGCGCCACGGCCGCCCCGATTGAGCGCGGCGCTGCAAGTCAATCGAGCTGAAAACATGAGCGTGGCCATCAACACGGACGAGTCCGAGGTGGGCAAATTCGAGGCCCTCGCGCACCAGTACTGGGACGCGGCGGGGCCCCTGCACACCTTGCATTCGCTCAATCCGCTGCGCGCCGCGTTTGTCTCCTCGCGTGTGCCGCTCGCCGGCTCGCTCGTGGCGGATGTGGGCTGCGGCGGTGGTCTGCTCGCCGAAGCATTGACGCGAGAGGGTGCCCGGGTCACTGCCATCGATCTTTCCCCGACGATGATCGAGGTGGCCAAATTGCATGCCGGGGGTATTCCCTTGTCCATCGACTATCGGCTGCAGTCCGCGGAAGCGCTGGCCGCCGAATCGCCCGGACGCTATTCGGTGGTCTGTTGCATGGAACTGGCCGAACACGTGCCAGACCCGGACGCATTGATCGCAACGCTCGCGCGCCTGCTGCAGCCGGGCGGATCACTGTTCGTGGCCACGATCAACCGCACGCCGCGAGCTTTCCTGGGGGCGATCGTCGCGGCCGAATATCTGTTTCGCTGGGTTCCTCGAGGTACCCACGAATACGCTCGGCTGGTGCGACCCTCTGAACTGGCCCGCGCGGCGCGCTCTGCGGGTCTGTCGTTGCGAGAGATAGCGGGGGTAGCCTATGAGCCATGGTCACGGCGCGCGCGGCTGAGCGCTCGTCCGGATATCAACTACATCGCCCATTTCTCAGCGACCTCGGCCACCACGTGAAGCAAATGGCGCGCGCTCACGCTGCATTGTTCGATCTGGATGGCACGTTGCTCGATACGGCGCGCGACATGGCCGCTGCGTTGAACGTACTGCTCGCCGAGGAGGATCGGGCCGCACTGAGGCTCGAAGTGGTGCGCCCGCTGGTCTCCAATGGAGCGATGGGACTGATTCGTGTGGCGTTTCCCCAGTTTGCGGTGGGCAGTATCGAATTTGAGAGTCTCCGCGATCGGTTTCTGGCGCACTACCGATCGGCCCTATGCGTGCACACACAATTGTTTCCGGGCTTCGAGACCGTGCTTGCCACTCTCGAAGCTCATGCAGTGCCCTGGGGCATCATCACTAACAAGGCCGCCTGGCTCACCGACCCGCTCCTGGAGGCTCTCGGTCTGAGTGCACGCGCCGCCTGCGTGATCAGTGGCGATACCCTGCCAGAGCGAAAACCGCACCCTCGCCCTTTACTGCACGCCGCCGATTTGATTGCCGTGGCACCTGCAGACTGCGTCTACCTCGGAGACGCCTTGCGCGATGTGCAGGCGGCACGCGCGGCGGGCATGGTGCCGCTGGGCGCACGATTTGGGTACATCAATGCCGCCGATGATCCCGTGAACTGGCCCGTGGCCGGATGGCTTGACGATCCCCACGAACTGCTGTCTTGGCTGGAACTTCCCCCTCAGGCGGTGCATTGATGGATACCGCCCTCATCATGCTCGTGGCCGGATCGCTCCTGGGAGCGATCGTGACGTTGCTGATCGCGTGGTGGTACTCGCGCCGACAGGGCCAAGCAACGACAGAAATCGAGGCGCGGTTAGGGGGACGATTTGCCGAACTGGCCGGGGGCGCTCTCCGGGACAATTCGGACATGTTCCTTAAGCTCGCACGCGAGTCCTTCGCTCGTGAACAGGCCGGCGCGCAAACTGCGCTCAGAGAGCGCGAGGCCGCACTGGGGCAGATGGTCGAGCCCATCCGCAAGGCGCTGGAGAAGACCGAGCAGCAATTGATGGGTTTCGAGCGCGACCGACGCGATGCCTTTACGAGCCTGCGCACGCAGATCGAACAGCTGACGCTTGGTCAGAATGCGCTGCAGCGCGAGACCCGAAACTTGGTCGGCGCGTTGCGACGCCCTGAGGTGCGCGGCCGCTGGGGCGAATTGACACTGCGACGAGTGGTGGAAGTCGCGGGTCTGTCCGAGCATTGCGATTTCACTGAGCAATCCACAATTTCAACCAGTGATGGGGCCATGCGCCCCGACCTGATCGTGCGCCTGCCCGAGGGTCGTGACCTGGTGGTCGATGCGAAGACACCGCTCGATGCCTATCTGGACGCGATCGAGGCGACCAGCGACGAGCTGCGTGCCGCAGCGCTGGCGCGCCACGCGCAGCAAGTCGAGGCGCGGGTTCGCGAGCTGGCCAGCAAGGCCTACTGGAGTCAGTTCAAGAAGAGTCCGGAATTCGCCGTGCTGTTCTTGCCCGGGGATCAGTTTCTCAGCGCGGCGCTAACCGAGCGCCCAGAGTTGCTTGAGAACGCGATGCGTCAAGGCATAATCCTGGCCACCCCTTCGACACTGATTGCTCTGTTCAAGGCCGTGGCGTACGGATGGCGACAGGCGGCGGTTGCCGAGCATGCCGTGAAGATTCTCGATCTGGGCCAGGAACTGCACCGTCGAATGGGCAGCTTCGTGGGTCACCTGGAAAGGACGGGAGAAAAGCTCGGGGCTGCGGTCGACTCGTACAACAGCGCGATCGCCTCGCTCGAGCGTCAGGTTCTGCCTCAGGCCCGCCGGTTTACCGAACTCGGCACCGTCAGTGGCGAGGCCCTGCCAACGCTTGAACCGGTCGATCGACTGGTGCGAAGCGCGCGCCTGCATGCCGATGATCGGCCGCCGGCCCCGCCACCGGAGCGGCAGTAGGCCATGCTCGACGCCGCCGAGATTCGCGGCTACGTGCCTCCTGCGGAGTTGCTGCGCGGGCGCGTGATTGCAATTACAGGGGCGGGCGATGGCATTGGTCGCGCGCTCGCCGTGGGTGCCGCGCGGCTCGGTGCACAGGTGGTGCTGATGGGACGCACGGTGAAGCGACTCGAAGCGGTCGAGGCGGAAATTGCCGGCCTGCCCTCCGCCGTGGCACACGGGTCCGAGGCGAGCATCGCGCCTATCGATCTGGAAAAGGCTCTGGCCGCCGATTACGACCGAATCGCCGCTGCCATCACGGAGCGCTACGGTCGACTCGATGGCCTGGTGCACAACGCCGCAGCCCTCGGGGCCTTGGCTCCTATCGAGCACGCGGATATGCGCAACTGGTGCCGCGTGCTTCATGTCAATCTCACGGCGGCCTTCGCGCTCACCCAGGTCCTGCTCCCGGCGTTGCGAGCTTCGAGCGACGCCTCGGTAATCTACACCTCGAGCAGCGTGGGCCGGCGGGGCCGAGCCAATTGGGGCGCCTACGCCGTATCCAAATTCGGGATCGAAGGACTGAGCCAGGTGCTGGCCGACGAATTGGCCGGCAATTCCGCCGTACGCGTCAACGCGATCAATCCGGGCCCTACGCGCACGCGGATGCGCCGGCAGGCCTATCCGGCCGAAAATGCCGAACTGGTTTCACCGCCGGAGTCTGTGGTGAATCCGTATTTCTGGCTGCTGGGTCCTGCAAGTCGCGGCGTCACGGGGGAGAGTCTGGACTGTCAACCTCCGCGCCCGCCGCAGGGAGCGGCGGCGCAGGGTTCAGCAACCCACTGATCTCATCGGCCGATAGTTCGCGCCACCGGCCGCGGGCCAGCGAGCGTTCAAGCTGCAAACTGCCCAGCCGTATTCTCAGCAGACGACTCACGGTCACCCCCTGGCGTTCCAGGAGTTGACGAAGATCATTTCCGCTCGCGCCAAGCGTATCGATCTGATACCAGCGATTGGCGCCGGTCCCACCGGCCCCAGCAAGTAAAAGAACCTGCACTCGAGTGCCCCGGTCGAGCTGGCCCTCCAGGATTCCTTCCTGTTGTGGCGCCGTGAGTTCACCCCGTACGCGCAGGCTGAACACCACC
The DNA here is from genome assembly GCA_963795685.1 of uncultured Gammaproteobacteria bacterium. Taxonomy (GTDB): domain Bacteria; phylum Pseudomonadota; class Gammaproteobacteria; order Steroidobacterales; family Steroidobacteraceae; genus FEN-1191. Next base: position 145,150 of record CAWCJE010000006.1, on the reverse strand, counting down.
GTTTGAGCCCGCACTGCTCGCTGCAGCCGCCCTGCGAGTTCGCCATCCCCGGTCAGCAACTCCAGGCCTCCATCGATCTGGGGCATGGGGCTGATGCTCATGAATCTGTGGCCGGTGCGTCGCGGCAGGCTTGCCGCCATCGATTCGCTCTCCCCTTGGACGGGCAGCAGCGGTTGCGCGGGTGAGCGGTGGCATAGCACCACCGGAAGTTGACCTCGGGCACGCGGCTGACGGATCAGCCGTCCATCGAGTCGTAACTGATCGCCCTCTTCGACCCGATCGCCCAGGCTGGCGGCACGCCCATTGATGGACAGTCGCCCCGCCCGGATCCACTGTTCGGCTTCACGGCGTGAAGCCAGGCCTAGGCGCGACAGGACCTTCTGCAGGCGCTCCCCCTCCGGCGCGCTCGCCATGGCTAGTCGTCGCGCGTGGCGCCGGCAGCGACCAATCCGGGCATTGCGGCGGAAAGCTCCGGCGCGTTGCCCGCTTCCTCGTCAGGATCCCCAGCATCATCGATGAGTACGGCGGCGGCGCCGAGGCAGGTTCGTCAGCGTCCGAAAGAGCCCCTTCCCGGCCGGCCGCCGGCTCCGATTCCAAGCCCACCGGCAGTGCCAGTTGCGGATCGATTTCATCGAGCCCACGCAGCTCTGCGAGCGGTGGAAGCTCATCGACGCTGCGCAGCCCGAAATAGTCGAGGAAATCTCGCGTGGTCCCGAGCAGTTCGGGCCGGCCGGGCAATTCGCGATGACCGACCACGCGCACCCAGTTGCGCTCCTGCAGGGTGCGAATGATGTTCGGATTCACCGCAACGCCGCGCACCGCTTCGATTTCCGCGCGCGTGAGTGGCTGTCGATAGGCAATCAGCGCCAGGGTCTCGAGCAGCGCGCGCGAATAGCGCTGTGGCCGTTCGGGCCACAGACGCGACACCTCAGTGGCGAATTCGCGTCGAACCTGGATGCGCACCCCGCTGGCCGTTTCCTTCAGTTCCAGCGCGCGCGCGGCATACTCGCGCTCGAGCGATGCCAGACTGGCGCGGATCTCCGCGGTGCCGGGACGATCGGTCTCGCCAAACAAGGCCGCAAGTTCGTCCATGCCCAACGCGCGACCTGCGGCCAGAAGGCCCGCCTCGACTATGTTCTTGACGTATTGCTCGTTCATGGCCTGCTCCAGGCTGACACTAGACCGGGGGCTGGTCCCGGTCCGGGCCGGGCACGAGTTGAAGTGTACGCACTGGCGCGGCGCGGCGCACGTGCAGTGGCGCCATCGGTTCGGTCTGCACGATGTCGATCAGGCCCTCACGCAGCAATTCGAGGATTGCCACGAAGGTAACGGCCACGCCCATGCGGCCCTCTTCGGGGGCAAACAAATGGACAAACTCGACGAATTCACCGGTCTCAAGCGCCGCCAGCACACTGCTCATCCGTTCTCTGACGGAGAGCGGTTCGCGTTGCACGTGCAGGTGAGCGAACATCTGCGAACGCGTGGCCACTTCGCGAAACGCGAGCAGCATCTCGCGTAGCGTGATCTGGGGCAACGCGCGCGACACCGGTCGGTCGCGAAGCTCCGCGCTGGCCTGAAACACGTCGCGCTCCAGGCGCACCAATTGGTCCACATCGCTGGCCGCGCGCTTGTAGCGTTCGTATTCCTGCAGGCGGCGTACCAGTTCGGCGCGCGGGTCTTCCTCACCCTCGGTCGCGCCCGCCGGCCGCGGCAGCAGCATCCGGGACTTAATCTCGGCGAGCGTGGCGGCCATGACCATGTATTCGCCCGCGAGCTCGAGCTGCAGCTCCTGCATCAGATCGATGTAGCGCATGTACTGGAGAGTGATCTCTGCGATCGGGATGTCGAGAACGTCCAGATTTTGTCGACGTATCAGGTACAGCAGCAGATCCAGAGGGCCCTCGAACGCCTCCAGGAACACCTCGAGCGCCTGTGGAGGAATGTACAGATCACGTGGCATGTGCGTGATCGGCTCGCCGTTGACCATGGCAAAGGGCATCTCCGCCTGTTGCGGGGGTATCACCGCTTCGACGGGTGGCGGTGGTGTGGCGATGACAATTTTCAGGTCTGGTTTCATGCCGTCTCGCATCAGGTGAGTTTATTCGGTGCGCAGGTGCATCGAGCGGCGCACGTCATCCAATGTGTGGCGCGCCGATTCGCGGGCCTTCTCCGCGCCCTCGGCGAGCAGGTTCTTGATCAGCTCCGGGTTGCCCTCGAAGTCGCGTGCCCGCTCGCGCATCACGGTAATTTCGGCTACGACCTTTTCGATCAGAGGCTGTTTGCATTCCAAGCAGCCGATTCCGGCGCTGCGGCACCCTGCCGCCGCCCATTCACGGGTGCTCTCGTCCGAATAGATCCGGTGCAAGTCGAAGACCGGGCACTTGTCCGGATCGCCGGGGTCAGTGCGACGTACGCGCGCCGGATCGGTCTGCATGCTTTTGAGTTTGCGAGTGACACTGTCCGGATCCTCGCGCAGGCCGATGGTGTTCCCGTAAGATTTCGACATCTTGCGCCCGTCCAGTCCGGGCACCTTGGGAGTTGCCGTCAGCAGGGCGTGAGGCTCGGGCAGAATACTTACCGTGGTGCCCTCCAAGTAGCCCAACAGCCGTTCGCGGTCGGCCACCGTGATTCGGGTGTTGCCGGTCACCAGATTGCGCGCGCGCTCGAGCGCTGCGGTGTCGCCCTTCTCCTGAAATTGTTTACGCAGCTGACGGTACGAAGTGATATTGCGACCACCGAGCTCCTTGACGGCGCGCTCGGCCTTGGCCTCGAAATCAGGCTCCTGCCCGTAGAGATGATTGAAACGCCGCGCGACCTCGCGCGAAAACTCGACATGTGCGACCTGGTCTTCGCCGACAGGGACGAACGCCGGACGGTAAATGAGCACATCGGCGCTCTGCAGCAGCGGGTAGCCGAGGAATCCGTAAGTGGCCAGGTCCTTTTCGCGCAACTGTTCCTGCTGGTCCTTGTAACTGGGCACGCGTTCAAGCCAGCTCAGCGGGGTGATCATCGACAGCAGCAGGTGCAGCTCGGCGTGTTCAGGTACGTGGGACTGCACGAACAGCGTGGCGACGCTTGGGTTTAATCCTGCGGCGAGCCAGTCGACCACCATTTCGTGGATCAGCTCAGGTAATTCGGCGGTGCTGTCATAGCCGGTGGTCAGCGCGTGCCAGTCCGCGACGAAAAAATAACATTCGTACTGGTACTGCAGGTCCACCCAATTGCGAAGCGCGCCGTGGTAGTTGCCCAGATGCACCTGCCCGGTGGGGCGCATACCGGACAGAACACGCCTAGCTTGCGGAACAGAACTCATTCGCCGCCATTATACGGCCACCCGCCTCAGCTTGCCCCGGCCACGAATCCAGGCAGGCGGCCGCGGCCTTGACGCACGATGACCGGCGGAGAGACGGCCAAATCGACTACGGTCGTGGGCTCCAGACCGCAATTGCCCGAATCGAGCACGGCATCGATCTGATGCTCGAGACGGGCGCGGATTTCCCGGCCGCTGGTCAGAGGCGTGGATTCGCCAGGCAATAGCAGTGTGGAGCTCATGATCGGCTCGCCCAGCTCTGCCAGCAGCAGGTGCGGCACGGGATGGTCGGGAATTCGGATACCAATTGTGCGCCGCTGCGCGTGCTGTAGGCGGCGCGGGGTTTCGCGCGTGGCGGGCAGCAGGAAGGTGAAGGGGCCTGGGGTTGAGGCCTTGAGCAGACGGAATTGCCACGTATCCACCCGCGCGTAGCGTCCTATTTCGGCCAGGTCGGCGCATACCAGGGTGTAGTGGTGATGGCGGTCCGCGCCCCGGAGCCGGCGGATGCGTTCCAGGGCAGCGGCGTCGCCAATGTGGCAGCCGAGCGCATAGCAACTGTCGGTCGGGTAGGCTATCAGGCCGCCATCGCGCAGGATCTGCGCGGCCTGACGGATCAGCCGAGGCTGCGGGTTTTGCGGGTGCAATTCGAAATACTGGCTCAAGAGGCTAATATACGCGGCCGCGCCACGCGCAGGACCGATTCCAGCCGAGGACAATCGCCGATGAATCCATGCAAGCCACATTGAATTTCCTGCCGCTGGCGGCGTTCTTGCTTGCCTACAGGTTTGGCGGTATCTACGTGGCCACGGCGGTGCTGATGGTGGCGATGCTGGTACTGGCGGTCGTCGACTATGTGCGGCTGCGCCGCGTCTCGCCCATGCACATGCTCAGCACGCTGCTGGTCCTGATCTTCGGCACAGCCACGCTGGTGTTCCACGATCCGCGCTTTCTTAAGGTCAAGCCCACCCTTTTGCTGTGGATCACGGCCCTGACTTTTCTGGGCAGTCAATGGATCGGTGCGATGCCCCTTTCCCAGAGGCTGCTGGAGCCCGCGCTCGCGCCCGGTGCGACGGTCTCGCGTCCGCAATGGATGCGCATCAACATGATCTGGGTCGGTGTCTACCTGCTGCTGGGTGCGCTAAACCTCTATGTGGCGCACGCCGAGAGCGAAAAGACCTGGGTGTATTTCAAAGTCTTCGGGCTGACTATTGCCGTGGCCACGCTGTTCGTGGGTCAGGCGCTGTGGCTGCAGCGCCGACGAGCATAATGCGACACGGACCCACCGCAACGATTGATCCCAAGGACGCTGCGTCCCGGGTTGAACGAATCCGCACGGTAGTGCAGGATAGCCTTCATCCCGTTCGGCTCGAGATTCGTGATGACAGCGCCGCACACGCTGGCCACGTAGGCGGAGGCGGCAAGGGGCACTTTTACGTGCGTATCGTGTCTGAGGTGTTTTCCGGCAAATCACTGGTAGAGCGGCACCGTCTGGTGCACGATGCGCTCGCTGTCTTGTTGGAGACCGACATTCACGCTTTGGCGTTGAGTACCAAGGCCCCCGATGAAATACTTTAAATTAGTTGTGTAACCTCATGAGAATCAAAATGAATATTGTCAGATTTTCCGCAGTGATGGCCGTGGTGCTATTGGCCGGTTGTGCCCAGAAAGGCGCGCAGTCCACCGGCACGGCTGCTGCGCCAAAGCCGATAGCGACCGTGAATGGTACGGCGCTCACGAGCGCGCAGTTCGAACTGTTCAGCAAGGCGGTCTCCGGAAAGACCTCCGCGGAGCTCAATGCGGCGCAGCGCGCACAGGCGCTCGATACGCTGGTGCGTGCGGAAGCGGTGGCGCAGCAGGCTGAAAAAGAAGGCCTGGATAAGCAAGGCGACGCGCCTCCCTCGCTGGCGTTGGCACGCCTGCAGATTCTCGAGCAAGCCGCCATGACGAATTTCCTCAAGGACCACAAGGCCACCGACGCGGAGCTCAAGGCCGAGTACGACACGCAGGTGGCGGCCATGCCGAAGACGCAATACAAGGCGCGTCATATCCTGGTGAAGACCAAGGAAGAAGCCGATCAGATCACCGCCGAGCTCAAGAAGGGCGCCAAGTTCGAAAAGCTTGCCGCCGAACATTCTCTGGACGGCTCCAAGACCAACGGCGGAGACCTGGGATGGTTTAGCCCGGCGAACATGGTCAAGCCCTTCGCCGATGCGGTGGCGGGACTTAAGAAAGGCGAAACCACGCCATCGCCGGTGCAAACGGAATTTGGCTGGCATGTCATTCGCCTCGACGACACGCGCGAGACCACCCCACCCGCCTTTGATACCGTCAAGGACCGCTTGGTCCAGATCGTGGAAGCCAAGAAATTCAAAGCTTACGGGGATGGCCTGGTGAGCGTGGCCAAGGTCGAGAAGAACCTCTAGGCGCTCAGTGCGGTATTGAGCATGTCTCGGAACGCGGCCACGGATCGGGCCACCCGTGCGTCGGGGCTGCTTAAATAGCCCGTCGCGTTCAGACCCCGCTGAGTTGAGGCGGCCAGTTCCCGATCCACCCGCAGCGCCTGCGCCGAGAGGCGCCCGATGAGGTACCGGATCGCCTGCGCGGGTGGCGCAGATCCCTGCCGCCAAAAGTCGAAACACTGCAGCCGGCATGAGCCATTGGCCGCCGGTATGACTTGCAGGGCGCTCAGCCCGTCGCTGCGCACTTCAAACAAGACATTAGGCCACTGGAACCTCCGCTCCCAACTGGAATCAACGCGTGAGCGCGTCAAACTCGCAAGTCGCTGAGACGACCAGCGCTGGGCGGCCAGCGGTGTGGCGAGCCACTTTACCCGGCCGCGCTCTGGCTCGAGGCGTACGGCAGGCGTGGAAAAGTGTTGCACCCCGCCGATGGACTCATGGTCCGGCAGTCGGTGAGCCAGAAGTTGCTCGACCGTCACTTTCCAGTCGGCCGGAATTTCGTACTCGGCAAAGCGAGAGGTGTCTCCGAGCGTTTCGTTCGGTTCGGTATCTGCCACATCGTCGAGGGGCGAACTGGCGGGGGTGAGCGCGCCGCTGGACACGAAAATCAAACCGGTGCGGGCACTCACGTTCATGTTTACCAGCCGCGAATCGTCTTTGGGTGTGCGGCTCCGGCCGCTGAGATCAAAATCCAGCTGGTGCAGTGAACAGGACAAGTGACCATCCCGATGACCGCGCCGTTCCGTGGCAAGAGCGTGCGGCTGGTGGGGACAGTTATTCTGGAAGGCGCGCAGTTGCGCGCCATCGTGTACCACTACGGTGCGCGTGGTCGCGAGCTCGAGCGTGAGAAAGTCCCCTGTCCTTGGAATCTCGCGCACGTGCCCGATCAACTGCCAGGCCCGCGCGAAACAACGCTCGCGCTCGAGCGCTAGACGGGCCTCGGCCGGTAGCTTGGTCCAACCGGAGCTGGTCGCCAGGTTAGGGAAGTAGCCCGGAAATACCGAGGCCAGATAGGCCATGCAACGTCGCCGTGCGCCCTCCCGATCGACGTCGCCTTCGGTCTGAAATGCGATTCCCTGCCACAGTATTTCCAGGGCGCCAATCAATCCCAAAGCCACCGCGTCGGCGTCCAGGTGGTGCTGCCCGCTCTCCTCGATCATGCGGTGGGTAAGATCGAGCACCAGCACCGCGAAGCGATCATCCTTTTGGCCGCATATCTCTTGATATTCCTGCCGTGCGGTCGCCTCGCCCCAAAACGCATACCAAACCGAGACTTTGCGGGTGCTGGCGATGGCCGGATCCAGGTACAGTCCAACCAGTTTCTGCAACGCCTGAACCGGTGTGCTGCGCAACCGGCCGACGGGCTCGAGCACCTGCGTTTCAAATTCCGTCGAAAGGAAACGTAGCGAGGCGACCAGCATTGCGCCCTTGGACTTAAAGTAGAATCGCACGATGCCCGGGGACAACTTGGCGATGGCGACGACTTTTTCAACGGTGGTCCGCGACGGACCGTACAGGTGCAGTGCGGAGATGCACGCGTCGATCAGACGTTGCCGCTGGCGGCTGGCGGACAGGCGCTGGCGCGATCCGGCGGCCGGGGGCGTTGCCGGTTTGCTACGGCGACGTTTCATTCTTCGGGTCGGGCCCCTGCCCGGGCGCTGCCCCTGAGCGCGCCTGGCGCCATTTCCCCGGGTAAACACCTCGATCCTTTGGCATAGTCGCGCATCAGATGAGCTCCAGTTTCCTAAAAAAGATCCTAACCAGCAAGCACCGGCGCTGGCTGATCATTGCACCTCCACTGGTGTTTTTGCTGGTCTTTTTTCTGATCCCGTTCGGCTTTGCGCTCGCGATCAGCTTTGCCGAGACGGCAATCCGCGTGCCTCCGTTCACCGACGTGCTGACCATGGATCAGCACCACCATCTGCACCTGGTCCTGAAGCTAAGCAATTACCGGTACCTGTTCACCGATGAAGTGTATGCGCTGTCCTACCTGTATTCGCTGAAGACCGCATTCTTCTCCACACTGATATGCCTGCTGATCGGCTACCCGATGGCCTACGCCATCGCGCGCACTTCCAAGAACATGCAGAGCATCCTGCTACTGATCATCATCCTGCCGTTTTGGACTTCCTTTCTGCTGCGGGTATATGCGCTCGAGGGAATCATCCGTGAACACGGTCTTTTGAACCAGATGTTGTTGTGGCTGGGTATCATTCACGAACCGCTCAAGCTCATGCATACCACCACCGCGGTGTACCTGGGGATCGTGTACTCCTACCTTCCTTTCATGGTCCTGCCCCTGTTTGCGACGCTCGAGAAGCTCGACCGGACGCTGCTCGAAGCCTCCGGCGATCTAGGCAGCCCTCCGTGGCGCGCGTTCCTGGATGTGACCCTGCCGCTGTCGATGCCGGGAATTATCGCCGGCTCCATGCTGGTGTTCATTCCGGCCATCGGCGAGTTCGTAATACCGTCCCTGCTGGGCGGCGCCGGAAATCTGATGATTGGACGCGTGCTTTGGGATGAGTTTTTTGGCAATCGCGACTGGCCGGTGGCCTCGGCGGTCGCCGTCGCGTTCTTGGTACTGCTGGTCGCGCCAATCGCCATTTACCAGCACTATCACCGCAAAGATCTCGAGGGCCACGCGTGAGCGAGCGTCAATCGCCGTTGCTCATGACCGTGCTGGCCATCGGCATCGCGCTTTTGTACATACCGATGCTGGTCATGATCGGCTATTCGTTCAATTCCTCGTCCCTGATCGGCGTCTGGGGTGGTTTCTCAACGCGCTGGTATTCCGCGCTGGCCGGTAACGATCAGCTCATGTCCGCCGCCTGGCTGTCCTTGCGCGTCGGCTTCGTCGCCGCGACCGCGGCGATGGTGCTGGGGACCATGGCGGCGGTTGCCTTGGTGAGATTCAAGTCCTTTCACGGGCGACTTGCCCTCACCGGTATGGTCAATGCTCCCTTGGTGATGCCGGAAATCATTACCGGAATCACGCAGCTCCTGCTGCTCATTTCCATGCTGCATCTGCTGGGCTGGCCGCACCGCGGATTCGTCACGATCGTGCTGGCGCACGTCGCCTTTTGCACAGCTTACGTCACCGTCACCGTGCAATCGCGGCTGGGCACGGCCGATCGGTCGCTGGAGGAAGCCGCGATGGACCTGGGGGCCGGGCCGGTGCGCGCTTTCTTCGACACCACACTACCCATCATTGCGCCCGCACTGGCCAGCAGCTGGTTGCTCAGTTTCACCCTCTCGCTGGATGATCTGGTCATCTCGAGCTTCGTGTCCGGCCCCGGCGCAAGCACGCTGCCCATGGTCATCTATTCGAAAGTGAAGCTCGGCGTAAGTCCGGACGTCAACGCCCTGGCGACGCTGATCATTGCACTGGTCGGCACCGGAGTCCTGATCGCTGGCGTGCTGATGCGGCGGGCGGAGCGCCAGCGCGTGCGCGACGTGCAGCTCGCCGCCCAGTAGGCTGCTATTTCCCGGTCTTGATTCGCGTCCACACTCGGGTGCGGATACGCTCGGTCGCGATGCTGACCTCGGCGCTCGGGTACAGGCGCGCTTCGATGTCCGGGGTCGGATAGAGCACTTTGTCGCGCAGAATCTCGGGACGCACGTAGGCATTGGCTGCGAGGTTGGGATTTTCGTAGTAGATCTCGTTGGTGATTTCGCCGATGACCTGCGGATCCAAAATGAAATTGAGGAATCGATGCGCTGCGATCGGGTGGGTGGCGCCCACCGGAATCAGGAGAGAAGAGAAAGTCCGGTTGCCGCCCTCCTTGGGTATCGTGAAGGCCAGATGCACCGGGGCTCCCGCCGAGCGCGCCCGCGCCATGACGGTGGCGTAATCGGCCGACCAAGACATGGCGATACACACCTCCTTGTTGGCGAGTGCGTTCATGTATTCGATCGAATCGAAGGTGCGGACATAGGGACGCACCGACATCAGGAGTTTTTCGGCGGCGGCGAAGTCCTCACGCCGTGTGCTGTTGGGATCCAGGTGCAGGTAGCTTAAGGCCATCCCGATCGTGTCCTCGGGCGAATCCAGAAGCGATACGCCGCAGTCGGCAAAGCGCGCCACGATCTTGGGGTTGAAGATCATGTCCAGACTGTCCACAGGCGCGTTCGGCATGCGCGCGCGGATCATGTCCACGTTGTAGGAAAAGCCGCTGACCGCCGCCAAGTACGGCACGGCGTGGCGATTTCCGGGGTCGGACTTGTCCTGGATGGCCAGCATCCGCGGATCGAGGTTCCTCCAGTTGGGGAGCAGCGCCTTGTTCAGCGGCTCAAATACCCCGGCCTTGATCTCACGACTGAAGAAATTCGACGACGCGCTCACTACGTCATATCCGGATTCGCCGGCAAAAAGCCGCGCTTCCATGGTTTCCTCGGAATCGTAGGTGTCGTACACGACCGTGATGCCGGTCAGTTGCTCGAAGCGCTGCAGGGTCCGGGTGCCGATGAAATCGGCCCAGTTATAAAGGAACAGCCGGTTGTCCTCGGCCGGCGCCCGCGCCACGCCCGCGCAAAGCAACACCCCGAGGAAACATGCGCGCACGGCCTTGCTCGTGGTCATCGCTATCAACCAACTCGGCTGCGGATTGCGCCAGCGCTAGTATAAAGTGTTGCGGGGATGGGGGGCTGTTAGCGGCTATGGGAGGCTTTACGGTGCGAAATCGACTCAATGTCTTGGCGTTCGCTGGATCATTTTCACTCGCGGTCGGCCTTGCGCGAGCGGTCCCTGACCCCCTGATACCTGCAGCCGATGTGGTATTGACGCATGCCAGGATCTACACGGCGGCTGACCCGCAGCTGGCCGAGGCGCTGGCTTTCCGACAGGGCAAGCTTGTTTACGTCGGCGATGAGAAGGGTGTCAAGCGATACCTGGGGAAGCTCACGCAGCGAGTCGATGCGGGCGGACGTCTGGTGGTGCCGGGTTTGGTCGACTCGCACATCCACCCTATCGATATCGTGGATGCCGATCAGTGCGACCTTAACAGCGCGGGCAAGTCGCTGCGAGAGCTCGCCGGGTTTGTTCAGGAGTGCGTCAAACACTTCCACTTGGCGCCCGGTGCGTGGCTGGCCGTCCATCAGTGGAGTTCCACCAACGACAATCGCCCCGACACTGAGTTTCCAACCCTTCGTGCGGCGCTCGATCGAGGCGCGCCAGCGAACCCGGTTTATCTCATGGGCGATGACGGTCATCGGGCGGCCTTTAACAGCGCCGGCCTGGCATTGGCGCGCAACGATTCGGGCCAGGTGGTCGGCATCAGTAAGAAAACGCTGGCGAGCGATTTCAAGAAATATCGGCTGCTTATCGGCTTGGATGGCCGTGGTGAACCCGACGGGCAGGTGAATGAGGAGGCGCAGGGTCTGATGGACACGGGGTACGGCAACTACATCGGGCTCCAGGCCGCACTCGCCAATCCGGAACGTGTCCCGTATCTGCTCAATCGCGCCGGAATCACCGCGGTGCTGGACGCGGCGCTGAGCCCGGAAGGCCTTCCGGTCTACGAAAAGCTGCTGAGTAGCGGACACCTCACGGCGCACGTGAGCCTGGCTCAGTATTTCAATCCGAACCTCAACCGCGACGCCAAGGGAGAGATTGACTACGCAGGCATGCTGGCGCACGCCGTTGCCGTGCGCGCCAAATATGCTAACAATCCCCTGGTGCGCGCGGACTTCGTCAAGATATTCGCCGACGGGGTGGCGGAAGGTAACCCTTTTGCCACGCCGCCAACGCTGGGCAATGCGGCGATGCTCTCCCCTTATTTACAGCCCAGATTCGGCCGGGATGCTGACGGGCGTCCAACCGTTGTCGGCTACGTGGACACGGACTCAGAGCTCTGCAAGGACGTGCGTGCCCGGGGCGATCAGTTCCCGGATGTGGCGATGTTCATCAAAGCGCACGGCTTTCATCCCGGCCAATGCCAAAAATCCAGCGGCCAGCTCAAGGATGAGCGAGAAGTCATCATGGAGTATGCCAAGCGCATGCACCTGGCCGGCTTTAATCTGCATATCCATGTGATCGGCGACCGCGCGACGCGTACCGCGGTAGATGCGATCGAAGCGGCACGTGCCGCCGACGGCGTCAGCAGCACGCATGACAGCCTCGCTCATCTTCAGTTTGCGCAGGCCGAAGACATCGCTCGCATCGGGCGTGATCATCTTTACGTGGCCTTCACGATGTGGTGGGCCAGCTCGAACTTCGATTACGACATGACGGTAATTCCGTTTCTGCAACACGTGTCCGGTAACAGCTACGCCAGCCGCATGGCGCCCGGAAGCTACTACGTGGAGCATAGCTATCTGGTCCGTGCCACCAAGGAGGCCGGCGGTACTGTGGTCGGGGGCTCGGATGCCCCGGTGGGTACGCGCGATCCGCAACCGTTCGTCAATATCTCCACCGGTGTCCTGCGGCATGCACGCGGCGATAAGGTGCTCAATGCGCATCAGGCGATCACCGTTCGCGAAGCGCTCAATGCCTACACCATTGACGGCGCGCGTTTTCTGGGGCGGGCCGGGGAATTTGGCTCACTGGAGGTCGGCAAGTCGGCGGATTTCGTGATCCTGGATCGCGACATTCTGGCGCTCGCCGATAATGGCAAGGCGGATAAGATCGCCGACACGCGCGTGCTCGAGACCTGGTTCCGAGGCGCTCGCGTCTACCGCGCGCCCGTCAAGGAGAAGTCATGAATTTCCGCCCCCTTAACCGGGGCCTGATCCCCCTGCTATTGGCATCGCTCCTGTGCTCAGGCGTCACGGTGCGCTCTGCCGTTGCCGATGCTGAGAAAGCCGGAGTGGACTTGCGGCGGTTGCCGCGGGCAGAGGCCGTCATCCGCGAAGAGATGGCCTCCCAGCAGATACCGGGGCTGGCCTTCGCCGCCGTCGATCATGGCAAGGTGATACTCGCCCGGGGTTACGGGTTTGCAAATGTTGAGCACAGTGTCCCGGTGATCACGGACACGGTCTTCCAGTCCGGTTCAGTGGGTAAGCAATTTGCCTCGGCCGCCGTAATGTTATTCGTCGAGGAAGGCCGGTTGTCACTGGACGATCCGGTCACTCGATACCTTCCGGAAGCCCCGCCCGAGTGGGCCGATATCCGCATCCACCATCTGCTGACCCACACGTCTGGGATCCGTGACTATGGGTACGAGGCCAGTTACGACACGCGCCGCGCGATGAGCGAATCCGACCTGGTGCGCATGGCGTGTGCGCAGCCCCTTGAGTTCCGACCCGACGAGCGCTACAGCTACAGCAACACCGGCTATCTGCTACTCGGCGCGATCATGGATCGCATCGGGGGTCGCCACTACAGCGAGGTGATGCGCGAACGAATTTTCGGGCCTCTGGGCATGACGAGCGCACGCCTGATCGACGAAGCCGACATCGTTCCGCACCGCGCCGCAGGCTATCGGCTCCGGGACGGGCACGTGGCCAACCAGCAGTGGGTCGCTCCCGAGCAGAACACCACGGCGGACGGTTCCTTGTACCTGTCGATCAACGACATGATCGCCTGGGACCGGGGGCTGCGCGCCGGAAGCATCCTCAGTGCAGCGTCTTGGCGCAAGGTCTACACACCGGTCACACTCCTAAGCGGCAACAGCTACCCGTACGGCTTTGCGTGGGATGTGTACACGAGCAACGGCCAGGAAGTTCACGCCCACAGCGGGGGCGTTCCGGGTTTTGCCACCTACATCGTGCGCTACCTGGGCGAGGACCTGAGCCTGATCGTTCTGACCAATCTCGAAGAGGCCGATCCCGAGCGCATCGCCCGGCGTGTCGCCGGCGTGCTGCGTGACAACCTGCGCACGCCAGATCCCAAGCCGATCAACGACACCGAACCGCAGCGGCGGCTCGCACTGGAGCAGCTCCTGCAACGGGCGCGTGCTGGCATACTGAACGCCTCGGATCTGCCGCACGTGCGCGGGGGTTTTCAGCCCAGCAACGCCACCTCCTACCGAAGTCAGTTCGATGAGGTGGGAGATTTGCAGTCCCTGGCACTGGTAGCGCGTGACCGGCTCGGCGATGACGAGCACTCGCAGTACCTGGCGACCTTTGCACGCGCACGCCGCCTCATTGATTACACGGTCGATAGCCGCGGGGGCACCGTGGATCTGGACATCGGACTGGCGGACTAGCCCAGCTCTTCCAGGTACCATTCGACGAAGCGGTTCGCGTACGATTCCTGCAGCGAATACGGGCCCGGTTCGTAGTAGCGCGAGTTCACGCCCAGCTGATTACGTTCGATGATTTGCTTGTCTTCAACGCTGGTGATCTGCCAGAGCCAGCTTAGGCGCGCGATGTCGTAGTCACGGCCGGGCACCGCCTTGGCATCCACCAACCAGAGCACTTCCATTTCCGTGCGATTCACGGTTCGAGGGATGAAGCGATACACGACTCCGTAATCCGGATACGCCAGAAAATCACTGAGGGGGCCCACGTCAAAGTAAGTTGAACCGCCGTCACTTTCGTGAAATCTTCCCATCAGCGGTGCCAGCAGCGCGCCGTCCGGCGATGCGGTCGCGTGTCCTTCGAGAAGCGCACTGCGCATCACCGCAACCGATTCCTGGCCTGGACGTGCATGAAGCCCGTAGGCGTCAAGGTCGGCGATCTGGATCCCTAGAGCGCGACTGCGTTCTCGCGCCGCCTGCTCGATTGAGGCCGCCTGCGCGGCGGGACGGGCAAAGACGTGCCGCCTTGCGAATTCAGGATGCGAAGGCTGGCAGTGGTAGCACTCCATATAATTCTCTATAGCGAGCTTCCAATTGGCCTGGATCTCAAAGCTCTCCCGGTGAGCCACTTTGGCTTCGCCCCATCCGTGGGTACCGGCGGCATCGGCGAGCGCCCGGGCCGCCTCATCCAGTGCCGGGGGTTGCGCTGAAAAACTAACGAAGATCAAGCCTTCCAGGACTCGTACCGGGAGTGACTTCAGGCCAAAGTCCTGACGACGAAACGAGGAAGGCATTTCGCGCGCCGCACGCAATGTTCCGTCCAACGCATAGGACCAGGCGTGGTACGGACAGATGAATCCTCCGCCGAGCACCGTTCCGGAGCGGACCGAGCAGAGCCGGGATCCGCGATGGCGACAGACGTTGAGCAAAGCGTGAATCGCTCCGTCGACCGCCCGGCTCAGAATCATGGACTCGCCGCCCAGCTCGGCGAGGAAGTAACTGCCCGAGTGGGGCAGACTGCTGATATGGCCCGCGCAGAACCAGTGACGCAGCAGCATGCGCTCCATGTCCTGCTCGAAGATCGCAGGATCGGTGTAATAGGCGCGCGGCAGCGCGTGTCCTGGCTTGGCGCCTGGGCTACCCGTCGAAGCCACGATTCTGACCCGGTCTAAAGGCGCAGCGTCGCGTTCAATCCAAAGGTACGCGGCCGGTAGGTGTACTGATTCTGCTGCTCGGTGGGCGAGCCCGCCGGGTTGAACGAATCTGCCTGACCGAGCTGATAGTTGGTCACCGTGTGCGTGTCAAAGAGGTTGTCCACAAAGGCCGACAGACCCCAGTTGCCCAGAGTCACGCCGCCGCGCAGCTGCGCAAACTCCGTCGCTGACAGAGTGTAGGTGTCCGGATTGAATTGCGAGGTGGCCGGATCCTGGAGGTTCGAAAGCCAATGATTCCGGCTCTGGTATTGGTAATCAAATCGCACAAACGCGGGATGGTCCGCCGCCCGGAAGTCATACTGAGCCCCGAGCGCGAAGGTCCAGGGCGGATTGAGCGAGGGCGCCAGATTGATTGACGCCTGTCCGGAAATGGCATCTCCGTCCCTGGCCAGAGGCAGGCAGGGCGTGGTGGAGGCTGAAGGACAGAATGGCGAACGCAGCGCGGAAGATGCCGTATAGCGCGCGTCCGTGTAGCCAGCGGCCACATCGAATTTCATGTGCCCGAGCGCGATGTCCGCCTGCAGATCAAAGCCCTTGGCGACGGCCGTGCCCAGATTGTCTGTGAATTGCAACCCGCACGCCCCCGGCACGTAGACGTTCTGCTGGATGTCCTGCCAGCGGATGTAATACACGCTGGTGGCAATTCGGAAGGCGGAGCCAAAATTGTTTTTGGATCCGATTTCGTAGCTTTGGGTGGAGTCCGATTTGTAAGTGAGCGGTGCGCCGTTGGGATAGCCGGTATTGTCTAGATCCGCGAGGCAGTAATCTGGCAGCGGGGCGTTGCCACCACCAGCGCGGAAACCCTTCGCATAGGTGGCGTAGTACAGGTTGTTAGGGTCATGCTGGTAGGCAATCCCGACTTTTGGGGTATTGGCATTTTCACTGCTTGAAGCGTGGGCCGTGCCGGGCCCGTAATTCTCGTAGCCGTCAGCGTAGTGATCCAACGAAAACGAAAGATGAGCGTAGCGATCGCCCACTGTGACGCGCAGAGCGTCCGTAATCGCATAAGTAAGTTCGCCGAATCCGGCTAACTGCCGGTCAGTGGTCTTATTGTCGTTGTAGTAAACCGCGCAGGCCGGAATTGCCGTGTAAGTACCCGTTTGCCCCGGGCACGAGTAGAAGTCGCCGAAGTAAACATCGACCGGGCTGACGCCGTAGAGGTACTGGAAGAATTCATTGATTCGCGTATCCGTCAGTGTCTCGATGCTTTCCTGCTTTGCCTGCTGATAAAAGGCTCCTACTGTCCATCTCCACTTGGACTTGTCGTCCGTGGATTGCCATCGCACTTCCTGCGTCCAGCTGTGCTGCGTATTCTTTACGGTGTTCGGGGTCTGATAATCAGTAAAGCCCGCTGGCAAGTGGATGCCGTGACCGTCGATGAGCGGATACCAATCACACGGCGCAGTCGTGGCGACCGAAGTGGGGCCACACCCGGTAATCGCGGCGCCACCTACGCCCACGTAGTTGGGGTCATTGATTGGATTGGTCGGCCATCCCAGGGACTGATAATACGAAAGGTCATAGACCGTGCCCTGATAGGCCGTGTCCTCATCCCGGGAGTAATAAGACGTGTTGGAGATGATCTGGCTGCGCTCCAGGTTAAATTCGATCTTGAGAGCCGGCAGGTAAAATTTATCCGACCCTGGAAGCCGCTCTGGAGTGGCGTTGTTGAAATGCCCCGCCCCCGAGTCCGAATAGGCTGGCCAATAAGTTCCGTCATCGTGCGTCTTGCTGTTTTGATAGATGATGCTAGGCGTGAGATCCAACGTGGATATCGGCTCCCAAATGGCCGCCAGCCGCAGCATGTAGGCCTCATCGTGGTTGGCATTCTTTTCCGTGACGGCGCCGGTGGTTGGATCGACGCGATCAATCCACCCCCCTTCTTCGCGGTACCAAGCGCTCGCGCGGATGCCGAGCGTTCCATCAATCAGAGTCATGCCATGGGCTATGCCCAGTTCATAATTGGGGTCCCCGCCCTCGGTGTATGCCAATTCGCTGCGCACGTAGGTGCTCGAGCCGTGAAGCTTTGGCGCCGCGAGGATGTAGCGCACGGTGCCGCCCTCCGATCCTGCACCGAACAATGTGCCCTGCGGCCCGCGCAGCACTTCGACCCGATCAAGGTCAAACGTTCTCGGCAAGCTGTCGTCGGGGTTGAAGCCGACCGATCGCATTTGGATCGGGGTATCGTCCAGGTAAATGCCGGTGGTGCCCGCACCACCCGAGGAAGAGATACCGCGAATCGAGATCGCGTTGGTTATCGAACTATCGATATTGACGCCCGGGGTGTAGCGCACCAGATCCTGGAAATCCTTGACGCCGCGTTCATCGAGTGCCTCCTGATTTAACGCTGTGACGCTGATGGGCACCTTGCTGAGCACCTCGGAGCGTCGAGTGGCAGTTACTACGATTTCCTCGATGCCCTCCGCGCCCCCGGCAGGCGTTGCCGTTTGTGCCTGGGCGAAACTGCCGGGGTAGATACCCATCATCAGCGCCGCCATAAGCGCGCCGGTGCCGGATTGTATTGCGGCGAATCTGTTCGTATGCATGGTGAACTCCTCGATATCAGGACTGCAGCACGATCGCCGCGTTCGCGTTCCAACTTACGTAGACCTCATCGCTCCAATCGATCGACCATTGCGCGGTTCGCTGATCATTTTGTGCCAGTACCGTCAGAACTTTACCGGAGGCCATCTTTATCCGATAGGTGGATCGATTTCCGAGGTAACCAAGTTCCCAGACGACGCCCTGCAACTGATTGACCCCATCGCCCGGAGGTGGCGTCTTGCTGAGGCGGATCTTCTCGGGACGCAGCGCTATCCAGACACGCTGACCTGCCGTGACGCGTCCAAGATCATCGACAAGTAACTCGCAGCCAGCCTCAGGGCAGCCCACCCGAATCCTTCCCGACTCAATCCCCGCCACCGTTCCCTCGAACAGATTGGTGGTGCCTATAAAATCTGCAATGAATCGGGTCTGTGGAAACTCGTAAATTTCAGAAGGTGTGCCCACTTGGACGACCTTGCCACGATCCATAACCGCAATGCGGGTCGCGAGCGCCATGGCTTCATCCTGATCATGCGTCACGACGACGAACGTGGTGCCCACCTGGTATTGAATGTTGATCAGTTCAAACTGCGTCTGCTCTCGCAGTTTCTTATCCAACGCACTTAAGGGTTCATCCAGGAGCAGTACCTTAGGCCTGCGTATCAAGGCGCGCGCCAAGGCCACCCGCTGACGCTGGCCTCCAGAAAGCTGGTGTGGGCGCCGTTGCCCTAGCGAGTCCAGCTGCACCATTTCGAGCGCCTCTTTGACCCGCTGCTTTTTCACGGAGTCCTCCAGCGGCAGCCGGCGCAATCCATATCCCACGTTGGCTTCGACGCTCATGTGAGGGAACAACGCGTAGGACTGGAACATCATGTTTACCGGGCGCTCGTGCGGTGGCACTTCGTTCATGCGCACACCGTCAATGGAGATTTCCCCCGCGCTGGGCTCAACAAAGCCGGCAAGCATGCGCAATAGAGTCGTCTTGCCACAGCCCGAAGAGCCGACCAACGCAAACATCTCGCCCTTGAAGATTCGCAGATTGACTGCATCGACCGCCGTCACTCCCGGATAGGTCTTGGAGACACCATTGATCACGACTTGGGGCTTGGCATTGGCGTCGAGCCACGGTCGATCTGCAATGTGCTTGGGATCGGGTTGGCTCACTCAGAAATCTCCGGGGGGAGTGGCTCTGCGCCGCTCCGGCGCAAAAAACGGCTTTGAGACCACCTGTGCCCTGCGCATGCGGCGTTCCCAGACCAATTCACGACACAGATAAATTTCCGCCCAGATATCGGCGCCGCCCTTGAAGTACGGCGCGTTGACCATAGCAAGTGCAATATTGCGTTTGCAAGTTGGGGACCAGATGGCTGAGCTTATGCTACCGATCTCCTTGCGCCCTCCCTCGTCGGCATACAGCAACGCGTTGATTGCGGGCTTGTTGCCGGCGATATCAAGACCGACCAGGAGTCTGCTCAATCCCCGCCGCTTCTGCTCAAGCAACGCGCGTCGGCCGGTAAAGTGTCCCTTTTCGAAATCCACCAGCCATTCGAGGCCCAGTTCCAGAGGCGAGCGATCCGTGCCAACGCGTACGCTGCTCTCGGCCGACACAAAATCCACCTTCGGACTGAGGAAACCCGCTTCGATGCGCGCCACATTGAGCGCTCGCGAACCAATGGGACGAATTCCACGACTGCGGCCGGCGATCAACAGTGCGTCCCAGAGGGCGCCTGCTTGTTCCGGATCGACCCATAGTTCGTAACCCAGATCTCCCGTGAAGCCGGTGCGCGATACCATGAGCTTGATGCCAGCGCTCGCGTAGAAGCCGATCTCAAAAGGCCTGAGGCGTTCAATATCTGCGAGTCCCATGCTCTTGAGCACCGCGCACGAGGTCGGCCCCTGCATGGCAAGGGCGGCGATCTGGGCAGTCACTTCCTCGATTTGCACGTCAAAACCGATGGCCGATCCGAGGAGCCAGTCGAGCTGCCACTCGGCCGTGCACAGGCGATATTCGTTCTCGGCGAGACGAAACAGCGTACCGTCGTCGATGATCTGGCCGTCGTCATTGCACCATACGCAGTAACTTACGCGGTTGATCTTGAGCCGGCTGATGTCGCGGGTGACAAGCCGGTTCAGGTAGCGTGCGGCATCGGCGCCGGCAATCCGGTATTTGACCATCGGTGTCAGGTCATACAGAGTTGTCGCGTTGCGGATAGCGAAGTACTCTTGCTCCATGGTCGTGAACACATCCACCGTGGTGTAGCCCGCCCACGGAATGAAGGCGTCGAGTTGGCTGAGCTTGCGCGCGCGCTGATGAAACGGCGTGGGCAACAACGGTTGCTGGAAATGAGGCGGCAGCGGCAGAGGTTCATTCATGGCTATGCGGCCTCTGACAGCACTTGTCGAGCAGCGTTGCGCCCTGCAAGGCCCATGACGCCACCGCCCGGATGACACCCGGCGCCGCAAAGGTAGAAACCTGACAGCGGCGTTGAATATTGGGCTGCCCCGGGAACGGGCCGCACCATGTAGAACTGATCCAGCGCCAGATCCCCGTGATGCCAGTGACCGCCGGTGACGTGAAAATCACGCTCGATGTCCTCCGGCGTGAGCAACTCGCTTGCGAGGAGCATGCTGCGCACGTCCGGTGCGTATCGGGCAATGGTGTCGATTAGCAACTCTGTGAATTGTTCACGATGTGACGCCCATCCGCCAGTAATGCGGTAGGGCGCAAATTGCACCACCGCCGAGAGCACATGCTTTCCCTGGGGGGCCAAAGTGGCATCGTGCACGCTTGGCAACGTGATCTCCAATGCCGGAGCCTGTGAATATTCGGCGTACTTGCTGTGGTTGTACGCGTGCTCGAGATACTCGAGCGAAGGGCAGATGAGCAGTCGCGAGCCGTGGGCATTTGTGGGCAGATCATTGAATGCAGGCATTCCGGAAAGAGCCAGATGAAGTTTGGCTGCCGAGCCCTGGGTGCGAAGGTGGCTGACTTGCCTCACGAAACCTGCATCCAGATGTTCGGCGCCCACCATCTGAATGAATGAAGCCTTGGGATCCGCACTGGAGATAACTTTTCCAGCCGCCACCTCCGCTCCGCCGGCCAGCCGCACGCCACAGGCCCGATCAGTATGCACCAGCACCCGTTCGACCGAAGTGCCCGTGCAAATCTCGGCCCCGGCGTGACGGGCGGCGGCGGCAAGCGCGGCAGTCAAAGCGCCAAGTCCGCCCAGTGGCAGGGCCGGGCCGCGGGATCCCGCGCCAAACTGGGCAGCCCGGCGGTAAAGCAGCGTCATTACCGTGCCCGGAGAGCGCGGCCCGAGATTGGTGCCGAGCACGGCATCGAGGCCAAGCGCCCCTTGCAGCAGCGGGCCCTGAAAGTGTTCGTGGAGTAGGTCGTAAACATTCATTCCGCCGATACGCAGCAATTCCCGCATGTCGCGTCGCCCGAGCCGGCGGATGTGCCAGGCGGTCTTGAACAGGCTCATTCGATCGGCCCAGCGATCGGTGCCCAGTCGCGGTGGCGTTTGGGTCAATAGATTGTTGAGCGCGCCGGCAAACCGCTCCATCCGGTGATCAAAATCCGCGTAGGCCTCCGATTCCCCGGTAGGATCGATGCGCGTGTGCCCATCCGCCGCCCGACTGATCAGCAAGGGCGCTGAGGTTTGGTTCATCGCAACCGTCGAAAGTCCCTGTGCCGCCCAACGCAAACCGTGCTTTTCGAGCTCAAGCTCCGCGATGATGCGCTCGGGCATCTGATTGAGAAGGTGGGCGCCCGCGGATGCTCGGAACCCGGGCGCAAATTCTCGCGTGACCGCCATGCCGCCGAGCTCGTGGTTGGCCTCCAGTACCAGCACGCTGCGTCCGGATCGCGCCAGGTAGGTGGCGCAGATCAGCCCATTGTGCCCACCACCAATGATGAGGCAGTCATAACGTTCGCGGCTGACCGGCTTGTTACTCATGCCTGGCCACGCGAGTTCAGATCACGCAATACGGCGCGCGCCGCATTGGCCCCAGGCGCGCCCATCACTCCTCCACCCGGATGGGTGCTGGAGCCGCACAGATACAGACTCCGCACCGGGGTCCGGTATTGCGCGTAACCGGGGATCGGGCGGTTGAAAAGCAACTGATCGAACGTCAACTCGCCCTGAAAGATATTCCCTTCGGTCAGGCCGACCTCGTTTTCTATGTCCAGCGGCGTCCTTACTTCGGCGTGCAGGATCAGTTGCTTGAAGTTCGGGCTGTGGCGCGCGATGGTGTCAATGACCGTATCGCCGAAGGCCTTGCGCTTGGCGGCGTCCCATGGGCCGCTGGCAAGCTGATAGGGGCAATATTGCACGAACACCGACATGTAGTGCTTTCCGTCGGGAGCCATAGTCGGATCGATCTGAGTCGGAATCAGCATGTCGATGTAAGGTGCCCGAGACCACCGGCCGTCCTTCCAATCGTCATAGGCGCGTTCCATCATTTCGATGGTGTCAGTAACGTGCATGTCTCCGCGCGTGCAGGGCGCGCCAGCTGGAATTGCCGGGAACTCGGGCAGTCCGCCCAGCGCAATATTGAGTTTTCCGGAAGAGCCGCGGATCTTAAAATTTTCCACCTGGCGCACAAATTCCGGCGGCAGCTCGTGACTGTCGATCGTTTCAAGGAAGGTGCGCCGCACATCCATGTTGGAGAGTATTTGTTTGGCGTATATCTCTTCGCCGTCGGCGAGCACCACGCCTGTACTGCGCCCGGCGCGCACCAGGATCTTCTCAACCTTAGCATCCGTGCGAATTGTCCCACCGCTCGCCTGTAACGATGCCGCTAGCGCCGTGGTGACTGCACCCATCCCGCCTCGGGCGAATCCCCAGGCACCGACGGTGTCGTCGATATCGCCCATATAGTGGTGCAGCAGCACGTAGGCCGTGCCCGCAGAGCGCGGGCCCAATGCGGTGCCGATGATGGAACTGCCGGCCATGTGAGCCTTGACGATTTCGCTCTCGAAGTACTCATCCAGAAAGTCCGCGGCACTCATAGTCCAAAAGCGCAACGTCTCATACATCCGCCGCTCGCCCAGGCGATGGAAGTGCTTGCCCAGATACAGGAGTTCCTGGATATCGCGCGGTTTGAATGAGGTGGGGTCCGGCGGTTCGCGCAGTAGCAGAGGCTTGATGAATTTGCACTGCCGGATCACGTCCCGCGCGTAGCGGTCGTAGGCTTCGGCGTCTCGCTTTGAATGCCGTGCGAGTTCACGACGCATGGCGTCGTGATTGTCGTAGACGGCCAGGTGGCCGCCGTCGCGCATCATCGTGCACCCGCCATCGTAGGGAATTATCTGCAGGCCAAAGCGCGGCAGCTCGAGCTCACGCATGATTTCAGGACGCAACAGGCTGCACACGTACGAGCAGTTCGAATAGGTGAAATTCTCGTACAGCTTGCGGCTGACGGCGGCCCCGCCGATATAGGGGTTGCGTTCCAGGACCTGGACCCTGAGTCCGGCACGCGCCAGGTAACAGGCCGCGACCAACCCGTTGTGCCCGGCGCCCACTATCAGGGCATCCAGCTGCTCGTGGCCGCGCACCATAATTGCGGGCGGCGCGGTCTAGACGTGCTGCGCGCCGCGCGCCGCCTGCGATGCGGAGCGCGTATCGCGCAGCGTCGCGTCGACCGCGCGCTCGAAGGCGCTCAAGGTGTCGGTCAGGCAGGATTCGTCGTGAGCCGCGCTGATAAACCACGGCTCGCGCGAATCCGGTTCACACAGAATCAGTTCGTCGTGCAGGACCTTTGCCATGGCGTCGTAGAAGGTGTAGTCGCTCCCCTTCCAGTCGCGGTAGTTGCGTGGTGGTTCCTGAGCGAAGTACAGGCCGCTCATCGACGGGTGGCCGACGAAACTGTGCGGGATGCCGCGCGCGCTGAGTAACGAATGCATGCCGTTGCGCAACCGCGTGCCATAATCGGCGATGCGCTCGAGCGCGTCGGTCTCATCGAGTATTTCCAGGCACTTCTCGGCCGCCGCCATCGACACGGAATGGGCGGTGTAAGTGCCGCCGTGGGCCACGCCCTTGCCAAACTTGCGCATGATGTCCTCGCGCCCCGCCAGCACCGAAATCGGATAACCGTTGGCCACGGCCTTGGCAAAGGTGCACAGGTCAGCGCGTATTCCGTAGAGTTCCTGCACACCGCCGCGCGCCACACGGAATCCGGTCTTCACTTCGTCAATGAGCAGCACCGTCCCGTATTTATCGCAAAGGCTGCGCGCGGCGCGCAGGTATTCCGGCTCGGCCGAAATGCCGAGGCAATTGCCCATGATCGGTTCGATCAGCATGCACGCGATGCGGCCCGCGGTACGCTTGAATACGTCCTCGAGTTGATTGGCGTCGTTGGCCTGCACGAAATGGGCAAAGCCCTTGAGCCCGAGCGGAATACCCTCGCTGTAGGGGTGGACCTGCGGGTCGCCAACCTGGCTCCATTTTTCCATCGGGGTGTACCACATGGCCGCGTCAAACAAGCCGTGGTAACCGCCCTCGAGAATGATGTAGTCGTCGCGTCCCGTATAGGCGCGCGCCAGGCGCAGGCCCGCCATCACCGCTTCGGTGCCTGAGTTCGAAAACCGCACCAGTTCGGCGGCCGGCACCATCTTCGATATGCGCTGCGCGACCTTGTACTCACGCTCGGTGGACAGCGCAAATACCCCGCCAACTTCCATGCCCTGGCGGGCGGCGGCGTCCACGCGCGGCTCCGCATAACCGAGAATGGCCGGCCCATACCCGAGCCGGTAATCGACGTACTCATTGTCATCGATGTCGACGACGCGGGCTCCGCGCCCGTATTTGATGTAGATCGTGCGATCCTCGCCCCAGTAGCGGAAGTTGGAGGCGACGCCCAGGGGCAGTCGCGTGAGGGCTTTTTTGAAATGCGCGTTGCTGTTGGTCAGTTTTCTGGCCATGGCAGCCTCCCTGAACCTTTAAGTGTTATTACGACGCCGCCCCGTCGCAGGCGTAGGGCAACTATATGATCATATACTTTCGGCCTTTAGAAAGCCCTAAGGCGGCGAATTTTTCGAACGTAAA
Organism: uncultured Gammaproteobacteria bacterium; assembly: GCA_963795685.1. Taxonomy (GTDB): domain Bacteria; phylum Pseudomonadota; class Gammaproteobacteria; order Steroidobacterales; family Steroidobacteraceae; genus FEN-1191. The sequence continues at coordinate 120,397 of CAWCJE010000006.1, read as the reverse complement.
ATCACCCTGCGGCATCAACTATCGAGGGATGAAATGCGACATAAGTATATTGTTTGTATTGTGTATTGGTATTTAACAGATTGTGCGCCACCCACGACTTGCCAACTGCGTAATCGGCCGCGTAAATTGCATGATTGTATAAAGAACACTGGAGGGCGCAGCCATGAGGCCTACCCTAGCCGCCGCTGAATCATCTGAGACAAAGCTTCCTCCGCACGCCCTGCCTGCCTGGGTGTACTCGCACCCTGAAATGACGCGCCTGGAGATCGAGCGCATCCTGCTGCCCAGCTGGCAAATCGTCACCCATGTCAGCGCCTTGAAGAAGGCGGGCGACTTCGCCACCTTGGATATTGGGCCGGAAAGCGTGTTCGTGATCCGTGACCGCGAAGGAACCATCCGCGGATTTCACAATGTCTGCCGGCATCGTGGTGCGCGCCTGGTCGATGGCAACGGCACCTGCCCCACATCGATCACTTGCCCGTATCACGGCTGGTCCTATCGCCATGACGGTGCGTTGATGGGGCTGCCGGTTCGCGAGAGTTTTCCTGGCCTTGACCGTGCCCAGCAATCGCTCCGGCCGATCAAGGTCGATACTGCTTTTGGTTTCGTATTTGTCGCCTTGAGCGGCAATCCGCGACCGGTGGGCGAAATCTGGGGCGTGTTGGGCGAGGAGCTGGCTCCGTACCGGTTCGAAGAGATGGAGCCCCTGGGGCCGGTGTACGAGGAGCATTGGAACGTCGATTGGAAGATCGTGATGGACAATTATCTGGAGTCCTATCACGTGCCGATCGGTCATCCGGGCCTCAATCGCATGTTTACCCCGGACTACGAGGATCAGCTGGGCGTGCCTGGAGTGGCACGCGGCGCGAGCTGGTTCCGCGAGAAGCATTCCCCGCGCTGGCCCGAGCGCATGTACCAGACCATGATTGGCGGTGTCACGCAGCACCTGCCGGAACCCAATCGCCGTTGCTGGCGTTTCTACAGCATGCTGCCCAACCTGGGCATCGACGTCATGCCCGACCAGATGGATTTCTTCCAGATCCTGCCCAACGGACCGGGCAAATCGATCATTCGCGGTGCCTTGTTTGGGCTGCCGGACCAGCGCCGCGAAATGCGCATCGCCCGGTATTTGAGCGATCGCATCAATCGGCAGACCAATCGCGAGGACACCTGGCTGTGCGAGCGTGTGCAACGTGGACTGCAGTCCAGCAGCTATGTCCCCGGCAGGCTTTCGGCCCTGGAACGCTGGATGCTCGAGTTTCACGAGCTGCTGCGCGAGCGCATTCCTGAGGTCAAGCTGCCGGTGGCTCCGGCACGTTTCGCCTGAGCGGCATTGGCTTAATTATTATCAACCCGATAATATAAATGCCTATGAATCACGAGGTCATGATCACCTGTGCCATCACGGGTGATGACACCAAGGTCACCAAGAGTCCGCACTGTCCGGTGACCCCGGAGCAGATCGCGGCCTCCGCCATCGAAGCTGCACGCGCGGGCGCCGCCATGGTCCACATCCACGTCCGCGAGCCCGAGACCGGCGCCTTCAGCATGGAGACGCGCCACTATCGGGAAGTCGTCAAGCGGATCCGGGAGAGCAAGGTCGATGTGCTGGTCAATCTGACCTGCGGCATGGGCGGTTACATCTATGTCGGCGACAACGGCATGGCCGACACGCCCGCGCCGGGCACTGATTTTGTGTCGCAGGAAGACCGAATGCGCCACATCATTGACCTGTGCAATGAGGGGAAATACCGACCGGACGTCGCTACGCTCGACTGCGGGAGCCTTAATTTTGGCGACACCAACCGCGCCTACATCTCCACGCCCAATTACCTGCGCAAGGGCGCCGGCATCCTGCGCGAGCTGAAGGTCAAGGCGGAGCTGGAAATCTTTGATACGGGCAACCTGTGGTTCGTCCAGCAGATGATCAAGGAGGGACTGATCCCGTCCCCTCCCCTGGTGCAGCTGTGCTGCGGAATTCCCTACGGCGTGCCGGCCGACGCCGGACACCTGCTGGCCATGGTCAACGCGCTCCCGGCCGACGCCATATGGACCTCCTTCGGTATCAGCCGCATGCAGATGCCATGGGTGGCGCAATCCATCCTGCTCGGCGGCAACGTGCGTGTGGGACTGGAGGACAACCTGTATCTGAAGCGCGGCGTCTATGCCAGCAATGCGCAACTGGTTGAGAAGGCGCGCTCCATCATTGAGGCCATGGGCGCCCAGATCATCACCCCGGCACAGGCCCGAGACCGGCTCAAGCTGAACTGAGCGGTCGATGTGAAGGCTCCGAAAATCTACTCGACGGCGATTGCTCCTGAGTGGATTGATTACAACGGCCATCTCCGCGATGCCTACTACGGGCTGATCCTGAGCTATGCCTCCGATGCGCTCATGGACCAAATCGGGCTGGATGCTGACTATCGGCGCACGAGCGGTTGTACGCTGTACACGCTCGAGCAGCACATGCATTTCCTGCACGAGATCAAGCACTCGGACCGGCTCGACGTTCGGGTGAGGGTCCTGGCGGCCGATCGCAAGCGGATCCATGCCGCCTTCGACTTCTATTGTGACCGTTACGAGGATCCGGTCTACATCGGGGAAATGATGCTCCTGCACGTGCGTCAGGATCCGTCCCCCGCCTCGGTGCCGTTCCCGGCGTCGATCGTCCAATCTCTCGAGGCGCTGGTCGCCTCAACTTCCGGAGCCGAGGCGCCCGGACCGCCCTCCCGGCGCATTGAGCTGCGGGTTCGCTAAGTGAGTGACCCTTCCGGGCCCACCGATGCGGCCATCCGCCGCCTCCTGCGGCCGCAGTCGGTGGCGCTGATCGGCGGTTCCTGGACCGATGCCGTGGCTGCCGGAATTGATGTCATCGGCTATCGGGGTGAGGTGTGGCGCGTCAATCCCAATCGCACCTCAAGTGCGCAATGTCGCTACTACCGGTCGGTCGATGAATTGCCCGGATCACCCGATCAGGCCTTTGTCGCCGTTCCGGCGCGCGATGTGCCCGGTGTCGCCGCCGCGTTGGCCCGGCGCGAGGCCGGCGGTTTCGTGTGTTTCGCTTCCGGGTTCTCCGAACTGGGCACGCCCGCCGGCGATGCGCTGAGCGCCGATCTGTTAAAGAGCGCCGGCACGGTGCCTTTCTTTGGACCCAACTGCTACGGCATCATCAATTTCTTTGATCGCTGCGCGTTGTGGCCCGATCAGTTGGTCGGAGATTCGCCTGCTCGCGGTGTGGCCCTGATTTGCCAGAGCGGTACCCTGGCCATGACCTTGATGTCCAATCACCGCTCGGTCCCGATCGGATATATCTACACGGTCGGCAACCAGACTCGCCTGGCGCTCGAGGATCTGATCGAGATTCTGTGCACCGACGATCGCGTGAGCGCCTTCGGGTTGTACGTCGAGGGCATCAAGGACCATGAGCGCTTTGCGCGGGCCGCGGCCGTGGCCCGAGCGGCCGGCAAACCTATCGCCTTGGTAAAAGCCGGGCGCACGGAAGTGGCCGTGCGTACCGCCCAGAGCCACACCGGCGCGCTCACGGGAAGTGATGCCGTATTCGACGCCTTCTGCCGCCAGGCCGGCATCGCTCGCTGCGACACGTTGAGCAGTCTGTGCGAGACGCTCAAGGTATTGCACTCCGGCGGTCCCCTGAGGGGCCGGAAGGTCCTCGTAATGGGCTACTCGGGCGGGGACATGGCCATGACGGCCGATGTATCACGCGACCTGGGACTGACGTTTCCCTCGTTCGAAGAGAATCAGGCTCAAGATTTGCGGGCACTGCTGGGTGAGCGCGTGACCATCGCCAACCCCTTTGACCTGCACACCTATATCTGGTTTGACCTGGCGCGCCAGCGTCAAGTCTACGATTACCTCATGAACTGCGGATTCGACGCCGTTGCCCTGATGCTCGATTGTCCGCCCGAGACTTCCGATCTCACCGCCTTTACCAACTCCATCGAACAATTTGTCGCCGCCGGCTCGGCCCGGCCCGGCGCGCGGGCCGCCCTGCTCGCCTCGCTTCCGGAAACGATTCCAGAGCGCGTGCGCACCCTGTGCTTGCAATCAGGCGTCGTTCCGCTCCAGGGCCAGAGGGAAGGCCTGGAAGCGCTCGATCAGGCGGGCGCGGTGGGTGAGAGCTGGCGCGAGGGCGCGCAGGTGCAATTACGCCGGCCGCGTGTCGCGCCAGTGCCCAGTGCAACCCTGACCGAATTCGAGGCCAAGGCGGCTCTGGCCGCCTACGGCGTGCCGGTGCCCCGGTCGCGCCGCGTGAACGTGATTGAGGCGGTGGCCACCGCCGATGCGATCGGCTATCCGGTGGTCATGAAGGCGGCTGATGAGGGTCTGGCCCACAAATCCGAGGTGGGCGGCGTGCTGCTCAATATACGAACGCCCGAGGAAGCCACCGCCGCCGCCGCACGCCTTGGGAAGCTTTCGCGTACGCTCCTCGTTGATCAGATGATTGTGGATGGTGTGGCCGAGATCCTCGTGGGAGTGATTGTCGATGCGCACTTTGGGCTGACACTGGTGCTCGGAGCCGGCGGCGTGCTGACGGAATTGCTCACCGACAGCGTCAGCCTGCTGCCTCCCTACACGCACCAGACCGTACTCAAGGCGCTGCAGCGGCTGCGCGTGTATCGTTTGCTGGGCGGCTACCGGGGTAAGCCGGCCGGGGATGTACCCGCATTGCTCGATGCGATCCTGGCGGTCGCCCGCTATGCGCAGGATCAGCTGGCCGTGTTGGTCGAGCTGGATGTGAATCCGATCATTGTCCGACCCGTCGGCGCAGGCGTAGTGGCTGTCGACGCGTTGATTCGTCTAGGTAAGGGGAGTTAGTCATGCCTCATGGAATTGAAGTTTCCCGCGATGGCGCCGTGCTTGAGGTCCGTCTGGACCGACCCAAGGCCAACGCGATCGACCTGGCCGCCAGTCGAATGCTGAACGACACTTTTAGTTCATTCCGCGACGACCCGGAACTGAAGGTCGCGATCGTCACCGGCACCGGCGAGCGTTTTTTCTCCGCGGGCTGGGACTTGAAATCCGCGGCGGGTGGCGAAAAGTCCGACTCGGACTGGGGTGTGGGTGGATTTGCCGGCTTGAATCACCCGCGCAATCTGAACAAACCCTTGATCGCCGCCGTAAACGGCATTGCCTGCGGCGGCGGATTTGAGCTGATGCTCGGCACCGACATCATTGTCGCCGAGGAGCATGCAACCTTCGCGCTGCCAGAAATCAACGTCGCGGTGCTGGCGGATGCCGGAACCATCAAGCTGCGCCGCCGGATTCCTTACCACGTCGCCGTCGAGTTTCTGATGACCGGCCGTTGGATGGACGTGGCCGAGGCCAAACACTGGGGACTGGTCAATTACGTCGTGCCCAAGGGCGGAGCACTGAACCGGGCGCGCGAGCTGGCGCGCCAGCTGGCCGCCGGCCCTCCCCTGCTGTTTCCGGCGATCAAGCAACTGCTCCGGCACAGCGAAATGGTGGCCGAGCACGAGGCCTTCGAGCTGCATGACTCGCTGGACGCGGTGCAACGCGTATTGCGCTCCGAGGATCTCCTTGAAGGGGCGCGCGCGTTCTCCGAGAAGCGCACGCCCCGTTGGACCGGACGTTAACCGCCCAGCGGCCGAAGCAACGCGCGCGAAATGATATGGCGCTGGATCTCGCTGGTCCCGTCCCAGATGCGATCGATGCGCGCGTCACGCCAGATCCGCTCCAGCGGCAGGTCGGCCATCAGACCCATGCCGCCGTGAATCTGTAAGGCCTCATCGGCCACCATGGCCAGCATCTCCGTGGCCTTGAGCTTGGCGATGGCAAAGTCCGAATCGGTGGCAGTGCCCCGATCGTTTTTCCAGGCCGCCTCGAGCACCAGCAGCTCGGCGGCCCGCAGCTCCACCGCCATATCGGCGAGCTTGAAGCTGACGCCCTGAAATTTACCGATCGACTGACCGAACTGCACCCGATCCACCGACCACTGCTTGGCCAGATCCAGAGCCCGTTCGGCGCGTCCGAGGCAACAGGCCGCCACCTGCAGGCGGGTGGCGCCCAGCCAGGTGTTGGCCACCTCGAACCCCTTATCGACCTCACCGAGCACCGCTTCGGGGCCCACGCGGCAATCATTGAATTTGAGTATGCAATTGTTGTAGCCGCGATTGGAGACGTTGCGGTAGCCAGGCAATACCTCAAAGCCCGGCTGACCCATGTCCACCAGGAATGCGGTCATCTTCTTGCGCGGCCCGCGCGTGGCCGACTCCTCCACGGCCGTCGCCGCGATCAGGATCACAAAGTCCGCATGATCGGCGTGGCTGATAAAGTGCTTCGTGCCGTTGATGATGAAATCCTTGCCATCGCGCGTGGCCGTGGTCTTCATCCCGCGCAGGTCCGATCCGGCCCCGGGCTCGCTCATCGCCAGGCAATCGATGCGATCGCCGCGCACCGCCGGCAGCAGGTAGCGAGTGCGCTGCTCGCCCTGGCAGGCCATCAGGATATGGGAGGGACGCACCACGCAGTTGTAATGCAAGGCGTAGTTGGCCTTGCCGAGTTCCTTCTCGTACAGGACCCAGGTGAGCGTATCGAGTCCGCCGCCGCCCACTTCGGTAGGCATGTTGGCGGCGTACAGTCCCGCCGCGATTGCCTTTTTCTTCAGTTCGGCGATGAGTTCCGGGCGCAGGATGCCGGTGTCCTCGACCTCCTTCTCATGGGGATAGAGCTCCTGCACCACAAAGTTGCGGGTCGTCTCGATGATCAGTTCCTGTTCTTCGGTCAGCGCGAAGTCCATGCTTTCTTCTCCGTAATTCGCTGGCGGTTGACGCATTCGCCCACGCCCGCAGCCGTGCCAGATGCATCCGCAGCTGACCCACCTGCTCGCTGGCGGGCCAGTCCCTGGGGCTTGAGACGGCACTGGCGGTTATGCCGTTGACAAAAGTGATGATCGAGCGGGAAACATCAGCGCGCTGCCGGACGGGCCAGCGGGCCGACTCGGGCCAGTGCTCGCGCAGGCAGCGCTCGAACAGTCGCCGGTACTCGCGATGTATCCAGGCATTGAGGCGCTTTAATTCGGGGTCCGCCGGCAGCTGGCCCCAGAAGGCGATCCAGAACGCACATTCAGTCCGGCGCTGCGCATCGATGGGCAAGGCCTCGCTCAGAACGCCGAGCAGATCGGTGGAGGCGGCATCGGCTCGTTGGGTGAGTCTCAATTCGATGCGTCGCAGAATCAGCCGCAGAGCCGCGAGGATGATCTGCTGCTTGGAATCGAAGTAATGCGCCACCATGCCCGTGGTGTAGCCGGCCGCCTGAGCGATGTGGGCGACCGTCGCATGCGCGAATCCACGGCGCGCAATCGCCTGACAGGCGACCAGGGCGATCTCGTCGCGGCGTCGGGCATGATCGACGAGTTTGGGCAAGTTCTAATCCCGGTTGCGCGGTTGACCTACTGAGCGGCCCAGTTGCGCTGGCGCCGGATCGGCGGCCTGCGCCGAGCGTATCCCTTCGAGCAGCTCGAGGATCTTCGCTGGTGCGGCCTCGGTCCTGCCACTGGCCACGCCCACGTGAAGATGCATTTGCTCGCCAGTGGCGATCAGATCGTGGTTGCTGCTCCGATGCAGGCTGTGGAAAACGCGCAAGCGCTTGGGATCGAGCGCCACCAGACGCGTGGTGATGTAATAGGACTCGCCCACCTTCAGTTCGGCGTGGTGCATGGTGTGAGTTTCGACCGTGTAGTACATGCCGACACGCTGGCGATAACTCTCATCGATCCCGACGCGTCGGCAAAGCGCATCCATCGCATCGCCAAAGACCTGATGGTAGCGCGAGTCGGTCATGTGGCCGTTGTAGTCGATCCACTCAGGGCGGACCTGACCCTGAATGGGTTCGAGTCCGCCACCGGCGGCGCTCGGAATCGCTCTGGGCCCGGCATGGTCGGCGTACAGCCGCTGTTCGAGCGCGCGCAAGGTCGCCCCGGCACCGATGTTGGATTGCCGCAGGACCTGTTGTATCGCGACCAGGTAGTCATCGCGCAGGCGCTCGAGCTCGCGGATCGAGCGGCCTTGCGCCTGCGCCTGGGTGCCCTCCACCATCCGGTCGATCAGAGTATCGGTGAGTTCTGGCGCCTCCAGCTTGGTCCACGGCCATTTCAGGCAGGGCCCGAACTGCTCGAGCATGTGGCGCATGCCGCTTTCGCCGCCGGCAAGATGATAGATCAGGTTCATGCCCATCGCCGCCCAGCGCAACCCGGGGCCATAAATGATGGACTCGTCCAGTTCGCCGGTGGTCGCCACGCCGTCGTTGACCATGTGCAAAATCTCGCGCCACATCGCTTCCTGCAATCGGTCGGTGAGATGGCCGGGAACCTCACGGCGCACGTGCAGGGCGTGCATGCCGATATAGGTGAAAAATTGGCGTGATGACTCGATCGTCGATGGCGCGGTCAACTTGCCACCGACCAGTTCCACCAGCGGCAGCAGGTAGACGGGGTTGAACGGATGCGCCACGAGGAAGCGCTCGGGGGCGGTCATGTGCAACTGCAGGTCCGAGGGCATCAAGCCCGACGTGCTCGAGGCGATGATGACATCGCGCCCGGCCGTGCGGCTCACATCCGCCAGCACGCGCTGCTTGAGTTCGAGCTGCTCGGGAATATTTTCCTGGATGAAATCCGCCTGCCGCGCCATCGCATGCAGGTCGGTCGTGAAAGGTCAACTTTCCCTTGGCCGGGAGCGGTGCCAGAGTGAGGCGCGCCAGCGCCGGTTCCGCGTTTGCCACCGCTTCGCGAATCCATTTCTCCATCTCCGGCTTGACGTCCGCGGCGATCACATTGATGCCGAAATGCAATGCCCGCGCGGCCCAGCCCCCGCCGATGACTCCGGTTCCGAGCAGGCCGAGGGTCTTAATTTCCTTCACGACGCATACCTCATGTAGGGAACGTTACTGAACGTGTGATGCGCGTCCCGTACATGCCATCTTTATAATGTAACGGCTATAATATAATAGTTCTGGGGATACGAGCGGCGCGCAACACGCCCGCGCCGTGTCCGAAGTAATTTCGCAGGGGTGTGGATCATATGCAAATTAAGGTGGGCTCCGGCGGCACTTTGCGCCGGGCACTGGGCACGTTTGACCTCGTGCTGCTCAACATCGTTACGATCATAGGCCTGCGGTGGCTGTCCACGGCCGCGCAGATCGGCCCCTCGAGTCTGACTTTGTGGGGGGTGGCGTTGCTGACGTTTTTCGTCCCCTCGGCGTTGGCGGTGCTCGAACTGAGCTCGCGAATCCCGCGACGAAGGCGGTCTCTACCAATGGACCACGGTGGCGCTGGGCGACATGCACGGGTTTGTGGCCGGATGGGTCTTCTGGCTTTCGAACCTGGTGTTTTTCCCCTCGCTGCTGCTGTATGCCTCGGGCGTCTTCCTGCACATGGGTGGGCCTTCCTGGATGCGCCTTGCGGACAGTCCCCTGTACAACGGAATCGCCACAATTGCCTTGCTGTGGGCGGCGACGATTCTGAATTTGGTGGGTCTTACCCGGGCCAAGTGGCTGCAGAATCTGGGGGGCATGGCGACCGTGGCGGTTGCGGCGTTGCTGCTGGTGGGTGGAATTATGGCCTGGCGCGGACATGGCGTCAGGCACGCCCATCACCGCGGCAAGTTTGATCCCGGACTTCACGGCACTGCCTACTCTGGGGGCACTGTCGATATTGATTCTGGCCTACGACGGTCTGGAACTCGGACCCATCATGGCCGAAGAGATCCGCAACCCGGCGCGCGTCATCCCTCGCGCGGTATTTCTGGCGGGCGTCGTGATCGCCGTTGCCTACGTGGTGGGGACCCTGACGCTGCTGCTGGCGCTGCCACCGGCCCAGATCAACGCCATCACCGGCATTCCCGAGGCCCTGCAGGCGATCGGGACTCGGGCGGGCATGCCGTTCTTCGGCGTACTGACGGCCGCTCTGCTCACGTTAGGCAGCATTGGGGCCTTGGGCGGATGGATCACCGGAAGTGCGCGCTTGCCGTTTGTTGTGGGTCTGGGCAATTACCTGCCGAAGCGATTCGCGGCCATTCATCCAAAATACGGCACGCCGCACGTGGCGCTGTTGGCGCAGGCGGCCGCCACCACAGTGGTCCTGCTCGCGGCCATATCCGGCTCTGCGATACACGAAGCCTATCTGTTGCTGATCGACATGACGGTGGCGTTGGTGAGCATCGTCTGGGTGTACATCTTTGTCTCGCTCCCGGTGCTGCGCCGGCGCGCCACCAGTGGCGGCAAGCCCGTCACGCTGATTCCGGGCGGACCGGTGGTATGCTGGCTGGTCGCTGCGCTGGGCACGGCGGCGGCAGTTTTTGCAGGTATCGTGTGCCTGATTCCCCCTGCCGACAGCCCGCATCCGAATCTGTTCATATTGAAGGGCGTCGGTGGCTGCGTGCTTATACTTGTGACCGGCGTCATCCTGTACGCGCAAGGCAACAAGCATCGCGCCCGCGCGGGCCAGGCTTAGCATCCCTCCGAAGACGGTTGCAGTGAGACTGAAATGAGCGAATCCAAAGATCCGCCGAGCGTTCGGCGCCCCGAATCGCCGCAAAGAAATATTCCGGGTCGCAAGAGGCAGCAAGCTGACCGGACAACGCGGCACCTGGTCTGCGGACACGCAGTCCTCGGCCGTCGCTGATCCAGGAAAGTCGTCAATGGACGAAGAGCTTAGATTTATGCGTCGCGTTCGGTTGGGCAGCGTGGTCGAAGATGAGACCGAACGCCCGGACGCTCGTCCCAGCCGCCGTTACTCCGAACCGAATGATTGACGGATCTTCGCAAGCCTGCATGAGCACGGTGACGCGCTGGTTTTCCGAGGTCTCTGCGGAATCGGCCAATGACATCCTGACGTTTCAATTTCCGACCCGCGATATTGATCCGGCAGGCGGCGTCGACCGCCACAGCGGTGTTTTTGTATCGGTGAGCGAAGCTGGGCGCGCCGCGAAATGGGATTGCGGACTACCCCACCATTGGCGAGGCTTCGATCGGGATCCGAAATGTCGCCCCGGCAGACGATGGCACCGTGCAGTTGTGGCTGGCGATCTCGCCGCCGGATGCGGGCAAGGTGAATGTCCGCATCCAGTTCCTCGTCAGCAATGATTAGTGAGTAACCAGCAGGATTTGCAAATTCGGACTCAAATGTCCCGAGTTGCACAGTTGGTGGGCGTAGGTTCATCATCGTCCACGGACGCTTGTGTTAGGAGATTGCGATGATGACACCTCGTCTTCATGTGATTGCTTTGAGCATCGTGGCCTTGACCGCCAGCTCCGCTGCTGCTGGCGGCCGATCCGCCAGGTCCGATGCAGCCGGAAGAAATCAAGTGGGGGCCGCCACCGCCGGTTCTTGCCGCCGGGGCCCAGTTTGCCGTGCTGGCCGGTGACCCCGCCGCGAGTGGGCCGGTCACCGTGCGACTCAAGTTACCGGCGGGCTATGTGATTGCGCCGCACTGGCACCCGACGGACGAGCGGGTCACGGTCATTTCCGGCCAGTTGGGGCTGGGCATGGGCGATACGCTGGATAAAAAGAAATCGAAAGTGCTCAAGCAAGGCGGTTACGCCGTGGCGCCGGCCAACATGCATCATTTTGCCTGGACCAAGTCCGGGGCGATCGTACAGGTCGATCTGATGGGACCCTTTGCCATCACCTACGTGAACGCTGCGGACGACCCGAGCAAAAAGAAATAGTCCATGGGGCGGCTGGCGGGATACACCGGCTCAGTGCAGCCGGTGCGCCGCCAGGGCCTGGTAATGGGGCTGGGCGAGATCCGCAATTTTCCTTAGGTTTCCGGGCAGATCAATCGCGGCCTGGGGCGCCGGCATCGTAAAGCCGGTCGAGCGCTCGACGGACTCATACCAAGCCGGTGCCCAGACCCCGTCGGTGTCCCGACGCCCGGGCGGCCAGCTCAGCATCGCGTCCGAATAGCCTATCCTCAGTGCCCCGCACAGGCGTTGCAGCGTTGGGCCCGGGCTGGCCAGCACATCCACCCCTTCAATCACGGGCGGCGCTGTACCCAGTCGATCGGCCTCGCGCTCAAACAGCTCTCTTTGCTGCACGATGCCGATGTCCGTCAAGCGATATCGCGTTGCGCTTGAGTGCATACGAGGCGAGCACGGCTGCGGGGTCGCGAATCAGAAAAGCATTGCGCACCGCACTCATCCATTCGCGCCCGAAGTCATCCAGCATGTGATGGGTCATGAGCTTCTGATAGAAAATTGGCTTGCCCCCGGGCACTGGCCCGAGCAAACCGGCAACGACCCGTCGCCAGTCCTTGGGCTGGGACGCCAGCACTTCCTCGCGCATTGGGTGGATCAAGCCGGTACCGGCCAAGTACGCCGCGTAGAACGGCTCATCGACCACGGCGGCGTCCGGCCGCGCCCCGAACGAGCGCATCAGGGCGGTTGAGATGTTACGAGGTCCGGACCACATCGCCACCCGGACCGGCTCCGCGCCGCTCATTTACCGGCAGCCGCCTGCGCATCCTGCAAGCCCACGTACAGCTGATGCACGCGCTTTGTCATCAGGCCCGGCAGAGCGGCCGGCAGGGTCTTTCCATCGATCACGCGGACCGGCGTGATACCACCGAAGGTCCCGGTCACGAAAGCCTCATCGGCCGCGTGCACTTCCGGCAGCGCAAAATCGCGAAGTTCGACCGGCACGCCGGCCTCGCGGCACAGGCGGATCACGTGGCCGCGCGTCACCCCGTTAAAGCAGTAGGCCCCTTCGGAGGTGCGTCACCACCCCATCGCGCACGAAGAAGAAATTCGTAGCGTTGCAGCTTGAAACGAAGCCGCGCGGATCGAGCATCAGCGCTTCATCCGCGCCGGCCTCGATGGCCTGCAACAGGGCCTGAATTAGGTTCAGCCGGCTGTGCGAATTAAGGCGCATGTCGAACATCTCGGCCGGTGTGCACAGAACCGTTGAGGTCGCCAGGGTCAGACCCTGGGTCATCAGATTTGGATTGGGCAGCTTGTATTCCGCGACGATCGCCACCGTCGGCTTGCCCAGCGCATTGCGTGGATCCTGATTCGGGGCCGATTTCTCCCCTCGCGTGACCATCAACCGGATATGGACTCCATCGCGCATCTGGTTAGTCGTCACCGTGCGCTTAAGCTCGCCAGCAGCTCGTCCCGATCAAGACCGATATCCAGGCTGATCTGGCGAGCGCCCCAGTACAGGCGATCCAGGTGTTCCTCGGCGAAGAGCAATGCGCCCTTGTGGAGCCTGATGCCCTCCCAGATGCCATCGCCCACCAGAAACCCCGCGTCGAACAGCGACACCTTGGCCTCGGAGCGCGGCACCAAACGGCCGTTGAGGTAGATCAGGGCTTTGGCGTTGCGCGGATCCGGACTGAAGTCCTGGCTGCCGGCCATTAGGTCTTGTTCACCGACGCTTCCATACCTGCTTCATCCATTTCTCGACCTCGTCGGGATCACGGGGCAGACTCGAGGAGAGTACGCGGTGACCCTTCGCCGTCACGAGCACATCGTCCTCGATACGCACGCCGATACCGCGGTATTTGGCAGGCACCGTCAGGTCGTCCACCTGGAAGTAGAGGCCGGGCTCGACCGTCAGCACCATCCCGGCTTCCAGCTTTCCGTATTTGTAGTTCTGGGCACGGGCCTGGGCGCAGTCATGCACGTCCAATCCCAGCATGTGGCTCACGTTGTGCAGCGAATAGCGTCTGTAGAACTGGTTCTCCTCACGCAGCGCTTCGGCGGCGGACACGTTCAGGATCTTAAGGCGCTCCAGTCCCTCGCGCCAGCACGACCATGGCGGCCTGGTTCGGAGCCATGAAGTCGTTCCCGGGTTTGACCAGCGCCAAGGCGGCGAGCTGGGCCTCCAGCACGATCTCGTACACGGCCCGCTGTTCGCGGCTGAAGGTGCCCGAGATGGGCAACGTGCGCGTGATGTCCGATGTGTACAGCGAGTGGCCTTCGATCCCCGCGTCCAGCAGCAACAGGTCCCCTTTCCGGATTGCGCCGTCGTTCTGCTTCCAATGCAAGGTACAGGCATGCGCGCCGGAGGCGACGATCGAGGTGTAGCCCACATCGTTCCCTTCCATGCGTGCCCGAGTCCAGAACACTCCTTCGAGCTCGCGTTCGTTGCGCGCCGTCTTGAGGCGCGCGATGACGTCCTCGAAACCAAGCTTGGTGGCGGTGACGGCGCTCTGCAACGCCTTTACTTCGCCTGCGTCCTTGAGCAGGCGCATCTCCGATAGGAACACGGCCAGTTCCTGGTCATGGCGCCCCTGATCCGGGCGAACCGTGCGCAACATGAATTCAGTAGCGGCGGAGTGACCACGCAGAACCCGCGTCTTGGTGCCGGCTTGGGCCGCCTTCTCAAGCGCGCTCTCCAGGTCGGGTAACGGCTGACATCCAATGCCGAATCGTGCGGCGGTCTCCGGTACGCCCAGTCGAGGGCCTTCCCAAAGCTCGCCCTTATTCCGATCAGTGAAAAAGGTCGTATCTGATTTGCCGGGGTTCGGTTCGACGAACAGCACGTGTTCGTGACCGCTGGGGGCTCGGAATCATCAACAGCACGCAGTCGGGTTCCATGACGCCGGTCAGGTAGAAGAAGTCCGTGCCGGGCCGGAACACGTAAAAGGAATCGTTCGATCTGCACCTTGCGGTGACCGGTGGGGATCACCAGAAGCTCATTCGGAAAATTCTTCGACAGCCGCTCGCGCCGCTTCTTGAACGTGTCCGCATTGGCCAACGCCTTCGGAGGCTTGCGTCCTTTCGGATTCCAGCTCTTGAGCATGAACTCCAGCAGGTTCGGGGGGACCTCCGAATCGTAGCTGTTGCGGGCGGGCGTCTTGCCGGCGTCAAAGGTGCTCATGCGATTTACCTTAAAAGTGCTGTGGCCTGGGGACTGCCTCTGCGCTCCGAAAGAACTATAGCGCCTGCGCATGGATGCAGGCAATGCAATTGGCGGACACGCGCCCTTTGCGCAGGGCCGCCGCGGGTCCGACGCTATTTGTGGGCTAATTCCAAGCTGCGCGGCGCGGCCAGACCGCCATAACGCTGATCGATCTTTTCGAGGAGTTTATCCGCGGCGGCACGCTTGCCACTTGAGATCAGGGCGTTCACCTTGTCCAATTGCTGTGCAATCTGTGCATCGATGCCCGCCCGGCAAGCGGCCAATCGCCCAGGATCCGGGCGTAGGCCGACCGCCAGGTAGCCGAGCGCGCGCGCGAGCGCTTGCGGGTTGCGCCACCGTATGATCCAGGAACGGCTCGACAAAGCTGTCGAGGTTAAATACACACCACTCCTGCATCGAGCGCACGCTCAACCGGTCTTCATCCACCCTGGAGGTGTCGCGCGCTCCGGTGACGAAGACCAGGTGGGTGTCGCTCTGGAATTGGTAGAACAGCTCCCGGGGCGGCAGCGGGATTGGAGGCTCAGCGCTCAGATCACCCAGCGCATTGCTGCCCGCGTTCAGGACCGCTCCATGGAACAGATCGGCGTATCCGATCGCAAGTCGCTCGGCGATGCGCGAGCCTCCGGAGAACCCGCCGATATAGACCTGCGCCGGGTTGACCGGGTAATCGGCCAGAATGTTCAAGGCCGCGAGCAACGCCAGCGGCTCGCGCCGGCCCATCGTATTTTCATCGTTCCCCGACCGCGCCGCGCTGACGAAGATGACACCGTACTTTTCCAGAACCGGCGCCCATCCTTGAGGCAGACCCGCCTGCTGCCAGGGCGGCACGAACACCAGCAGCGCGTAGCCCCGGGGCGGTGGCTGAGATGGCACGTAGACGATGAATCTTTCAGCGGCAAGATCGATGGCCTGACCGGAAAGCGTTCTGCCGGCAGATGCCAAGTTCGTGCTCGATCCTTGCGAAGGTGGCCGGGCTCAACAGGCGCCGGGCCAGTTCGGAATTGCTCGATGCGCTCCCGTAGTGAGTGAACACCACATCGGTGAGCAACTTCCCGGCCGTCGCCGGCGCGCACGTCGATATCGGAAGCAGCAGCCAGAGCAACACAAGGCTGATGTACCCGCGCAGTGCTCGGGCAATCCGCACCGACATGACAGCACGCTCCCCTTCTGGATTCAAGCTTGCACTATGATAGAGTCGGTGCGCGTTCCACGGGAGATTCCCCATGAATATAGCCTCCAGACTCGTACGTACCTCGATCCTCGTCGCTGCGGTCTCGCTGGCCGGATTTGGCCTGGCCAATGCGGCCGATAGCTACGATGCGGCCGTAGGCCACACAGGGAGGAGCGCCGCGGACCTCAAGCGCGACGCGCTGGACCATCCGGCCGAGATCCTGCGCCTGTCCGGCATCAAGGCCGGAATGCACGTCGCCGACTTCTTGGCAGGCGATGGCTACTACAGCGAATTGCTTTCGAATGTGGTTGGGCCGAACGGCCATGTCCTGATGCTCAATAACAAGGCGTTCGATCACTGGTCGGACGGCGACCGCCAGCCGCGCCTGGCGGCCAATCGACTGCCGAACGTCGAGTACAAGGTCGTGGACCTGGAGCAGATGAACCTCGGCAGCGGCACGCTGGATGCGGTCGTGTTGAGCAAGGTGTATCACGATCTGTATTGGGTCGACACGAAGTAACGAATCCCAGGGCCTGTGGCCCAAGATCAACACCAGCGCCGTCCTGGACCAGCTGGTGCAGGCGCTCAAGCCCGGCGGCGTGCTGCTGCTGGTGGACCACTCGGCCAAGGCCGGTCACGGCAGCGCCGATGCGTCCACGTTGCACCGCATCGATGAGGCCTTTGCCCGACAGGATTTCACCAAGCGTGGCATGCATGTCGTGGCCAGCAGCGATCTGCTGCGTCGAAAGGATGATCCGCGCGAGCAGGTTTCCTACAAAGAGCCCATGCTCGGCAAGACCGATCGATTCGTGTTGGTATTCAAGAAGGGCGCGGCGGGAAAGTAATTCTGCGCCCTTACGGATTCGGAAGCGCAATACTCCAGAGCGCCGGAGGGGTTGCCGGGGCGTTTTGATTGAGTCGACCCTGATCATCGACGCGGTCCCAGCCGCTGTTGCTGATGAATTCGAACCGGTCATTGCGCACTACACCGTGGGTGGGATCGCCCAGCCCCGGAATGCGCGCGAGGGCGACGCGCCAGTTCAGGACCCGGGTGAGCGAGCGGTCCAGCTGCATGAACAACAGACGTTCAGGCACAGTCCCATTTTGGACCGCGATCAGGGTCTGTCCGGTGAGGTACAGCCCATCGATGCCGTACACGGCCAGTTCAGGGCCATGTCGGAGCCAAGTCACGCTGTGGGGTTGCTCCAGATTGATCACCGCGATGCCGCGACTGTAGTCGGCGACCAAGAGTCGTTTTCCATCCGGCAAAGGAACCGGATTTTGCGGGGAGCGCAGTGCACCGGGCGATACGAGCGTCGCCAGGGTCGCATCCGGGGCTGCGCCGATACTGTACACGCCCCCGCCAATCCCGTCGGAGACGTAAAGCTGGCCGTGGGCACCCAAGGCCATATCACCGAAGGCATGAGCACGCCCGTCGTGCAGCGCGTATCGGCGTTCCTCGGTGCGGGCGCTCAGATTGAAGCGCAGGACCGCCGAACCGCCCTTATCGTCCGCTCGGAACGGCGGAGACACTTCGCCCGCCACCGAACTGAGCCACAATCGGTTGCGTACCGCATCGAGTGAAAGTGCATATATTCCCCAGGCGGAAAGCTCATTCGCACTCAGAAAATCGCTCCACTGTCCGGCGCTGTCGAGTGTGAGCACCTTATTAAGGTGAACGCTGCTGAGGAATCGCGCGCCGCTCCGGTCATCGACGGCCAGATCCTCGGCGATAAGGTCGGTCGCCGGCGCGACTGCGACTTGGAGGTGTACGCCGGTCGGGGTCAAACCCGCGCGGTAGATGCCTTCGAGCTGCTGAAAGCCCTTGCCTGGTGCGCATCTTTTTGAATTCGGCCTGTGTCGCAGGATCACCGAAGTCAAGCTGTGAGTGCGCGTACGAACTCAAATAGCGCAGACTCGCTTCGCGATGGCCCAGTTTGGCTTCGATCTTGGCCAGGCGGTAAACGATGTCCGTGCGGTTGTCCAAAAGCGAGGCGATGCGCAGCAGTTCGCGCCGGCAGTCATTCAGTTGGGGGCCTGCGCAATCTTGCTCGGCGAGCGCAGCCAGACGCGGGTATTCCGATACCCATGATTCCGCAGATGAGGCACTGTGCGCACTGAGAAAGGCCGCTGGCCACAGAAGCAAGCTCAGCAGCGTTTTAGTCAGGTGTCCGCCACACGGGCCTCGCAGCACTGGCCGGCCTACTTGCGGATGCGGTACTGCGCACCCAGGAAAAAGGCGCGGCCATACACGTTGTAGTTGAACTCATTGTAGGGAATGGCCTCCGTACCCGGGTAACTCCGGTCCACAGGAGGCATCGCATCAAAGGCATTGATGAGATTCGCGGACAATTCCAGTTGCGGTGTCCACTGATATCGCGCACCGATATTTGCCGTGGTCCACGGAGAGAGCGTGCCGGCGCCCGGCGAACCGTAACCGTATATGGTCGCCAGATAATTGGGCGTGCCGCCATTGCGGTTGACGTAAAGGGTGGCGGCCCAGCCGCCGGCGCTCCAGGTGACCGTGGCATTGACCTTGGACTTGAAATCCGTGCTCCAGGTCGGATCGCGCAGCGCATCGAGCGTCGGATCGCCCGGATAGATTTGATTCGTGTGCTTGAGCATGTCGTTCCAGGCGAACTGGAACTCCAGCTTGCCGTAGCGACCCAGGCTTGTCAGGTAACGGCCTTCGGCGACAAAGGCATCCACGGTCTCGTTGGAGACATTGATTTTCGGCGTGGAAATGCTCAGCAGCAGACCGCTTGAATCTCGCGAGACCTGGGAGAGCGCGGCCACGCAGGTGGGTGAATTGACATCGAGCGGCCCGTTACGGCATTCATTTTCCGTGCGCAGCAACTGGTCCGAGCTTTGCTGATTCACCTCATTGCGAATATCCCAATGCAGGTAATCGAGATTCAAGGACAATTGCCGCAGGGGTGAGAAAACCAAGCCCACGTCCCATACCTTGGCGGTGATGGGTTTTAGACTGGTGTTTCCGGAGGTCGTACCCGGGACCTCGATGCCACTGTCCGGGCAGTTGCCGATGTCTGCACCGGTGTACCCTTGGTTCGCGCAGGAGTAGTAGTCGGTAACGACCGTGTAGTAGCCGCTCTGTCCCTGAAACTCATCCGACAGGGTCGGCGCCTTAAAAGCGGTGCCGTAACGGCCGCGCAGCTAATAATTTGTCCCAGGGTCGGTATTCCACTCCCAGGTTGTAGGTGAATTGGCTGATCGTATCGCCCGCAACGCGATAGGAGTCGTAACGTCCGGACCCGGTGAGAGCGAGCGCTTTGAGCACCGGCAGCCGTATCTCGGTGGTCAGCGCGTACCGCGAGCGATGGCCATCGCCCGTCACCGCCGTGTAGCTGTAAGTCTCGCCGGTCAAAAAGCGCGGATCAGGTACATAGGACCACTCCTGATCGCCCCCCTCGGCCACGATGGCCAGGCCCGCATTTCCTCCAGGAAGTGCAAACAGCGCAGAGTTCGTGAGTTGCCCGCGCAGCATGTTGTCAGAGGTCTGTGAGTGCGAAGTGGCGATCCCACTGAAGCTTGCGAATTGGCTCTGGCTGACTGGTTTATAGAACTGCGGATAATTCGGTTCGAACGTTGGATAGTAGTCGTACAGGGGGTCCGGTCCCAGGTTCGGCCCCAAAATCGAGGAGAAGAAATTCCCGACCAGGTCATCCCACAAGACGTGCGTTTTCTCGGTAAGCTTCTGCTGGGAACGAGTGAATCCCAGATCGTAGCTCCAGTTTGATTCTCTCAGCGCTCCCTGGCCACCGACGGTAATGCGATACGCGTTGGTGGTGTCGGTATTGAGCGTGTTGTCTAGGCCGCCGGTTTCCTCAGGGGAAAAGCCACGCTGAAAATTGACCACGTCCGTGGTCACGACATTGGGATCGTAGTAATACCCGTAATCCACCGCTGTGAGCCAGTAGAGTAAGCCCTGGCTGTAGTGGAGGTCTTGGTGATTGAGTAGAACATCCCCGTAGAGCTGAAGGGCGGGGGCGATATCGGCGGTGACATGCGCGTAGCCTTGGACGCTTTCGGTGCTATTGGCGATCGTGTTGAATCCGGCCCTGGTCGTGCCGCAATAGTTGCCCTGCCCTTCACGCGTGTGCTCGGCGACGCTGCCCCAGTACTGGCTGGCGACGTTGGCGCAGTGACTGGGGTCGACAAAATAGTAGTTACCGCTCGAATCAGCGAGCGCGTAATCGCGCTCAGCAACCACGGGACTGGCGCCACCGGTAAAGTAACTGTTCGTCAGGTCTCGCTGGTAACCCCATATCGGACTGACACTGTCGTACTGGATACCTGCCAGGATTTGAACCGGGCCGGTGCCGAAGGTGTCAGCAATGGCGATGCGTCGATTACTACCACCGCCTGCCCCGTAGAACCCATAGCGCGCCTCAATCAATGGAGCATCGAGTTTCTTGATCAGTACGGCATTGACTACACCGGCAATGGCGTCCGAACCGTACAGTGAGGATTGACCGCCTGGCAAAATGTCGATGTGGTCCAGAAAGGCTTCCGGGACACCGCCGATGTCCGTGATGGTATCGCTTCCGTTGTACAAGCCCGGGTAATCGGACATCGGGCGGCCGTCCACAAGGTACTTCACATAGCTCGGCGACAACCCGAACATGCTCAGGGTTTGCGCGCCTGGAGTGAAGTTTCCGGTAAATTGCGCGCCCTGCACGCTGCCGCTCGAAAAGGCGCTCTGCTGCAAGGCATCGGCCACCGTGGTGAAGCCGCGATCCTTCATGTCGGTCGCGCTAATGGTTGTGGTCGCCACGACGGTAGCGGAGCGAACCCGCGGGATCAGCGAGCCCGTGATGATGATCTCTTCCATCGGTTCGGCAACTTCCGTGGCCACCGCTGGCGATGCCGGTTGTTGCTGCGCGAGGAGAAAACGCGTGCCCAGGAGTCCTGAACAGCCCAGCAACGCCGAAAGAGTCGCGACCCGTGTACTAATTCGCGGCATACGTCGTTCTCGGAGAACCCCAAATGCAAATTATCCGCTGCGGGTCGATAAGCCCGCATGGCGTTAAATCGTAACATTATTGCGCCGGCCGACGGCGACTCAATGTGCGCTCTAAAAGGATCGAAACTAAGCGCCTGGCACGCGTGCGCGCAGGCCGGACAACTCAAGTTCCAGATCCGAAATGCGTCGCAGAAGCGTCATCGCCAGCGCCACCCCGTGCAGGTCGGTTTCGAAGTCGGCGCGCAATCGCGCCGCAGTTCGAGCCGCGGCCAGGGCACGGGCATCGAGGGAAGAAATCGCGCCACTATCGATCAACCACTGAAGATCTTCGCGAGAAAGATGTGAGCGCTCTGCCAGTTCCTCAAGGCTGTACTCGAATTGCTCGTCCAGCCAGGTCACCTCAGTCACCTCAATCTTCATGGGTCGCCTCCGGCATCATTCCTGACCGAGGGGAGAAACTCGAGGCCGCGGCGAGTTCTTTGAGTAATGCGGCCTCGCGCTCGTTCGTAGATTTGGGCATGACGATTTTTGCGACGACGTACAGATCACCGTTCCCACCCTTGGGACGCGGTAGTCCTCGCCCGGTAAGGCGCAGCGTCTGAGCGGCCGCGGTGCCCGCCGGTATCTTCATCTGGACCGATCCACCGGGAGTGGGCACTTCAACCGTTGTGCCTAGTGCCGTTTCCCAGGGGGCTAGGGGCAAGTCCAGGTACAGATCGTGGCCACTGGGGCGGTAGAGCTTATGGGCGAGCAAACTGATCGTCAGGTACAGATCCCCGTCGGGCCCGCCGTTGATTCCCCGCCCGCCCTTGCCGGCGAGCCGCATCCGCTGGCCGTCGGTGGCGCCTTTGGGCACCCGTACCTTGATAGATTTGGATACGCGCCTTACCCGACCTTCGCGATCGGCTTCCGGCACGCCTATGTTCAGCTCCAGCAGCGTGCCGTGGTACGCCTGTTCGATCGTGATGTCCGTGCGTAACTCGTAGTCCTCGCCCCGATACGACCTGCGGCCACTTGCGCCGGCACCTCGCGCGCGACCCCCAGCCAGACTGGCGAGCAGATCCGCCAGATCGACCCCTTCGAACGATTCCTCCGCACCCGCCGGCTCAGGACCCCAATTGGGGGGCGGCCTGATTTCCTCCCCGGGGGCGTGCGCACCGAGTTGGTCGTAAGCGGCGCGCTTTTCCGGATCCTTGAGGGTCTGGTAAGCCTCAGCCACTTCCTTGAACTTTGTTTCTGCGCCCGCTTCCTTGGATACGTCGGGATGATATTTATGAGCCAACTTTCGGTAGGCTTTCTTTATATCCGCATCACTCGCGCCCCGTTCGAGCCCGAGGCTGGCGTAGTAGTCCTTAAACTTCACGGTCTAGGCTCGACGATGTCCCCGCTTGTAAGCCAACGCAAGCGGCACCAAGCGGCGCGCCAACGACCACATGAGAGCCGAGCGACTGGCGATTTTCACCACGCGGCCCGGCCCGGAGGCGAGCAACAGCAACAGGCCACCCCAAACAATGGCGCGCCCACCGCCTGAACGGACGAATGCCGCGGCCGCATCGACAACGCGCAGGTGCCTTGAAATGGTCTCGGCATCTTCGGTGATCCTGGATCGCAACTCAGCGCTCCGTCGTAGCAATCCTTCGCGGCGCATGGCCAATTTCTTTTCATCAATGCTCATCAGCCCGCCTCCCCGAGGGACTCGGCATCGCGCCTGATTTCGTTGATCGTTGCCGCCAAAAGCCGCGGTCTCTCGCGTACGCGATGACGTACCACGAGCGCCGCCCCTATCGCCATCAGCGTGAAGCACGCGGTAATGGTTCCGGCGGCCAGAAGCCGGTGCGTGTCCCAGAACACAATCAGCACGGTCACGGCGAGCATCAGCATCGCGAGCGAGGCACTGAACAGGGCGACCACCGACCACAGCATCACGTGCCGAGAATTGAGCAGCCGCGCCTCCATCTCGACGCTGAGCAACTCCAGGCGCGTGTGTGCGAGTTCGGCCAGATGGCCCACTGCGCGGCGCAGCGAGCCAAAGAGCCCTGAACCCGCGCGTTCGTCCGTATCAGATCCGGCCATGATGATTTCTAACGGCGGCCCGAGCAGCAGCCCAATCAGGGCACCGATCCCGGCGGCCGCCGCGATGGCAGGCCATGGATTCTCGTGCACGTAGCGATCGACCTCGCGGGCCGCTGCCGTCGCGCGCTCCTTCACGTCCTGCTCGAAGCCTTCCAAACGTACGCGGGCTTTGCCGAGTGACTCACTGGCGCGCCGGCGAGCCTCGCGTACGCGCTCACTTGCATCGTGGGCTGTCGCGGCCAACAGGGCCTCGGCGTCGGTGGCGACCAGCTTGAGATCCTCCATAAGCTTCTCGACGGTGGCTTCGCTCATAAAGTACCTCGTTGCCGGTTAACTGTAAGCCCCACCGGCTTCTAGTCGATCGGTTTGGTTGCAATTCAATGGGCGCATGGGACACTCTGCGCCGTTCGTTCTCAGCAAAAGGATTCTGGCCCTTGATGGATACCGAATCAAGCCCGCTCTCCGTAGGACGAGCGGCAATCAAAGGCGCTCAAATGTCTGACTCTAAGGCGACAACGATGGTATTCCCCATCGATGAGGTCCGGCGGCAATTTCCGGCCCTGGCCAAAGCCTGCGCATACCTGGACAACCCGGCAGGCACCCAAGTGCCGCGTTCGGTGATTGAGGCGGTTGCCGCGGCCATGACCGACGCCGCGAGCAATCTGGGTGGGTATTTTGCCGATTCGAAGGCCGCGGATGCCATCTACGAGAGCGCGCTCTACCGCCATGGCGGACCTGCTTGGAGCCGAATCAGCCCGGGAAATAGTGGTCGGTCAATCGATGACCATGTTGACCTTCCAGATGTCGCGCTCACTGGGGCGCAGCTGGCGCGCGGGCGATGAGGTCATCGTCACTCACATGGATCACGAAGGCAATGTCTCGCCGTGGCTCAGAGTTGCCGAGGAGCGCGGCTTGAAGATTCGGTGGCTGACCTTCAACCGCGACACCTGGCGCATCGAGCCGGAGGACCTGAAGGCGCTGTTGACCGACCGCACGCGATTGCTGGCGCTCAATTACGCCAGCAATCTGACCGGTTCCATCAATCCGGTCGCCGCGCTGACCCAAATGGCGAAGCAGGCCGGTGCTCTGGTGTACGTCGATGCGGTGCAGTTCGTGCCCGCATGGCAAGGCAGAAGTCGCCGCGTTCGGCTGCGATTTTCTCGCCTGCTCCTCTTATAAGTTTTTTGGGCCGCATCTTGGGTGTCTTGTGGGGACGCGAGGCACTGCTTGCCGAGATCTACCCCTATGCGGTGCGCTGCGCGCCGCAGTCCCCGCCCGGACGTCATGACACGGGCACTCCGCAAACGGAAATGCTTCGCCGGGCTGGCCGCCGCGGCCGATTACCTCGCTTGGCTGGGCGCGCGTACCGGCAGCAACGGTACGCGGCGCGAGCAAATCAGCGGAGCCTACCGGGCCGCGAGCGCACTATGAGATGCCGCTCGCGCAACAACTGATTGATGAGCTTGTTGCGGATACCTGGCTTGCAAGTCCACGGCATTACCCAGGCTTCCAGGCAATCAGAGCGTGTGCCGACCGTTTCCATTACGCACCCGCGCCATGCCAATACCGCCCTGGCGCGTGCACTCGCCGATCAAGGAATCAATGTCTGGTCGGGACACAATTACGCTTTGGAAGTGGCGCGAGCCCTGAAATTGGACGAACGCGAGGGAGTGCTGCGCATCGGGCTTGCTCACTACAACACGTTGAGCGAAGTCGAGCGCATCGTTGACGCTCTGAATGCGCTATTGCGCTAGCCGAAGGCCAGGCGCGCTAAATCTTGACCAGGAGCTTGCCCAGGTTCTGACCCGTGAATAGGCGGTTGAGCGCCTCCGGAAGATGCTCGAACCCGTCGATGATGGTTTCCTCGAAGACGATCTCGCCGTTCTTCACCCACGGGCCGACGATGGCCTTCATTTCATCCATCCGGTGCGTGTAGTCGCGGGCCAGAATGCCCTGAATAGTCGCGCGTTGAAACAACAGGTGTTGCAGGAATCTGGGGCCCAGATCGGGGCGGTCCAGTCCACCGTCATACTGGCTGATCGCGCCGCAAATGATCACGCGCGCTCGGCGTTTGATGAGCGGAATCACCGCATCGGTGATCCAGCCACCGACGTTGTCAAAATACACGTCCACCCCGCCGACAAGGCGCTGGATCTCGGCAGCCATCGTTCGTAACCTCGGAGTGGACCCGATAATCAATCGCGGCATCGAGCCTGTAGCCGCTCCAGCACAAAGGCGCATTTGTCCGCCCCACCGGCAATCCCACCACCCGGCAGCCGGCGCGCTTGCCAAATTGAGCAACGAGTGATCCGACCGCTCCGGCGGCGCCGGAGACCACCAGGGTCTCTCCGGGTTTCGGCCGGCCCGCTTCCATCAGCCCGAACCAGGCGGTTCGACCCGGCATCCCCAGTACGCCGAGTGCCGTTGTGACAGGCGCCGCGGCGGGGTCGAGTTTCTGCAGTTCATCGGCATGCGACTTGTGATATCGCTGCCAGCCCCCGTAACCCAACACCCAATCGCCATTGGCAAAGCGCGCGCTGGCCGAGCCGATCACCTGACCCACGGTCCCGGCACGCTGCACGATTCCTAAAGGATGAGGTGCGTCGTAGGTGTCGCGCACCGCCTGCTGGATGCGCATGTACGGATCAACGCTGATGTAGCGCACAGCGACCAGCACCTCATTGGCCGCCAGATCCTGATTCGAGTTGGCTGCGGCGCGATTCGTAATGCTCGGCTGCCCACACGGCCCGTGGGGCGCCGCGCGTAGATCCATTGATCGTTGTCTAGCGATCGAGCCATGCGTACTGGTAGCTGATACCGATCGTATCGAAATCACCACCGATCGTGGTGCGTGCACCTCGGCTGTAGGCGATCTTGATCGAATGCCAGCGGGCCAACGGTAATGCCAGCGTAACCCCTATTCTGGAGTTTTTCTGCAAGTCGATGTTCTGTTGGCCGTTAATAGTCGTGCGCCCGCCCGTGTAATACGTGCCGTCCACCGCGAGCCACAATTGGGGCCTGAAGGTGTAGGTCGCGTGGAGTTGCAGCGCGCCGATCGGATCCTGCGAGCGCACTTTGCCGCCGGCGAAATCGGTGTTGTCGGTGAAACAACCATCCGCCCGCATCAGCTTCCCAAGTCCAGGGTCCGTGGGTACGGCTAACACCGACCTCGGGCTTGAACGACCAGCGATTCGAACCGATGTTGATTACCTTGGTGTCGTCGTAGTCCCCGTACGGGGTCACCACCACGAGGCTGATTCCGACAATCGTTGTCGGACGGTAGTTTGCAAATTCGCGCGGCGTCATCGCCGGCGCGCCGTACAAATTCACCGCCACACGCAATTGCGGATCGCCGAAGCCGGTCGGGTGCACCGATCGGTATTCGCCAAGATACTGACCGTGCAAATCGCCGTGCACGTACGGGATGACGAATCCGATGTTGGTGTAGCGCCCAAACCACCCGAGGGTGCGCCCGTAACCCGCGCCGATGGAATTGATGGTCGCGTGCAGGTCTTGGACCGGCAAGCTCGGATCGACCGAGACGGCCCCCGTGCTGTAATTGTCCGAAAGGACAGCAACGTTGACCCCAATCGGCGTCGGGGCGTAGGCGTTGGGTGTCAGTTGCTGCGATCGTACCGCGGCGACGGGCAGCGCGATCATGGCCAGGAGCGATACGGCCCTCGCCCGGGTGCGCTGGCTCATGCCCTTCTCAGCCGCGCTGCGAACAGGCATTCAGCTGCGCATGCGCGTGCCGGCCGGATCGAACGGGGCCTGTGCCAGCCGCACGGCGCTCCGGCGCTCGCCGATGATTTCCACCGCGAATCCTTCGGTCGCCTTGGCGCGCTCGGCCTGGACGTAGCCCAGCGCGATGGATCGCCCCACACTGTGACCGTACCCTCCCGATGTCACCCAGCCCACCACTTCCTCGTCATGATAGATCGGTTCATCACCGATCGCATCGGCGTCCTGCGCCTGCACCTCCAACACGATGAGCTTGCGCGCGCCGCCCTCCTTCTTCTCGCGCTCGGCAGGATCGCGACCTACAAACTCGCCCTTGGACAAGTCCACAAAGCGGCCGAGCCCGGCCTCGTACGGACCATAGATGGGCCGGTACTCGCGAGCCCACGTTCCGAAGGATTTTTCCAGGCGCATGGCATTGAGAGCCCTTCCGCCAAAGGGCCGCAGCGCGTACTGGCGCCCGGCTTCCGTCAGCCGGTCGTAAAGCGCCCGTTGGTAATCTGATGTCACCCAGATCTCGTATCCCAGATCTCCGGTAAAGGAGACCCGTCCGACCAATGCGGGAATCATTCCGACGTCCATGGGCCGAAAACTCATGAATGGAAATGCGGCATTCGACAGATCTTCATCGACCAGTTGCTGCAGCAGCGCGCGACTGTTCGGGCCCGCAATGGAGAGGCCCGCGTACTCCAGGGCGCAGGGCCGAATGTTCACGCTCGCACCGGGCTGGGTACCCTCGAACCATCGAAGGTAATATTTTTCCGCGGCGTAGGTGCCCACCAGAAGCACGCGCTGCTCGGCCGCGCGACACAGCGTGAAGTCCCCGATCAGGCGGCCTCGATCATTCAACATGGGTGAAAGCGCGATGCGGCCCACCTCGGGCACCTTGTTGGCCATGACCCGCGAGAGCCAGTCAACGGTGCCCTCCCCTGTCACCTCGAACTTGCCGTAGTTGGTGATCTCGATCATGCCGACGCTTTCGCGCACGGCTCTGCACTCTGCGGCCACGTGTTGGTGCGCGTTCGAGCGGCGGAAAGTGACCTCCTCGCGCGCTTCACTTCCCTTGGGCGCAAACCATAGCGCGTGCTCCAGACCGCAGTATTCACCGAATACGGCGTTCTCGGCCTGCAGCCGCTCGTACACCGGGGAGGTGCGCAACGGCCGGGCCGCCTCCAATTCCTCGTTCGGAAAACGGATCCTGAATCGGCGTGAGTAATTTTCTCTGACCTTGGCGTTCGTGTACCGGGGAGTCGCCCATTCACCGTACCGCGCGACATCCATGGCCCAGATGTCCGCGCCCGGATCCCCCTCGATCATCCAGTTTGCGAGCGACAGGCCCACACCGCCCCCCTGGCTGAAGCCGGCCATCACGCCGCAGGCCACCCAATAATTGGGCAATCCTGCAATCGGTCCCACCAGCGGATTGCCGTCGGGCGCAAAAGTGAACGGTCCATTGACCACTCTGCGTATTCCGACCTCACCCAGGCGGGGGAAATGTTGGAATGCGACTTCAAGGCTTGGAGCAATGCGTTCCAGATCGTTCGGGAGCAGGTCCTGTCCAAAATCCCAGGGCGTCACTTTGGGTGACCAGGGGACGCCGGCCCGCTCATAGGTGCCCAGCAGCACTCCGTTGCGTTCCTGCCGAAGGTAAATCTCGCCCTCGAAATCGATGCAGTGCAGTTGTTCGGGCTGCCCGGCGAATTCCGGCAGGTCCTCGGTAATCAGGTACTGGTGTTCCATGGCGAGCACCGGCAGCTCCAGGCCCACCATGCGGCCCACTTCACGGGCCCACAGCCCACCCGCGTTGACCACGTGCTCGGCGTGCACGGTGCCCTGATTGGTGATCACGTCCCAGGAGCCGTCCGGACGCGCGCGCGTGTCGATGACGCGGGTTTGCTTCACGATCTCCGCGCCCCCGAGCTGTGCCGACTTTGCGTAGGCGAGCGTGACACCGGACGGATCAATATGCCCCTCGATCGGGTCAAGAATGCCGCCCAGGAAATGCTTCGGATCCATGAGCGGGTAGATCTTGGCGATCTCGCTGGCACTCAGCAGCTCGAGATCCATCCCTAAATAGCGGCCCCGGGCCTGGGTCATCTTCAGCCAGTCCATACGCTCGCGCGAGCCGGCGAGCATGAGTCCTCCGGTCACATGCATGCCGCAGGACTGCCCCGAGATCCGTTCGATCTCCTCATAGAGATTTATGGTGTATTGCTGCAGCTTCGCGACATTCGGATCGCCGTTGACCGTGTGCATGCCGCCAGCCGCGTGCCAGGTCGAACCCGAGGTCAGCTCGGCACGCTCAAGCAGTTGCACGTCCTTCCAGCCCAGTTTTGTGAGGTGGTAAAGAACGCTTGCACCCACCACTCCGCCGCCGATGACTGCGACTCTGACGTTGGTTTTCATAGTTGGTTTAGCGGCTCACGGATCATGTGACCGGCGGTGCCCCGCCCTCCGCCTTGCGCCTTTCCACGTAGGCATCAAGCGCTTCGCGCCTGGCCGGATCGCGCGCGGGCGCTTCGAAATTGTCCAATTTGGAGTGCCAAAGCGTATTCGCCCGCTGCGTGGCGGTGCGCGCACCGTCATCGTGCCAGGTTCCGTAATTGCGCCAATCGGATACCAGCGGTGCATAAAAGGCCGTCCGATATCGTTGCATCGTGTGCGCGCACCCGAAGAAATGCCCCCCGGGCCCGACCTCCGCGACGGCCTCGAGCGCCAGGTCCTCAATGTCCGCGCCGACCGGCTGAAAAATTTCCGCAAACATCTGCAACATCTCGATATCGAGGATGAATTTCTCATAAGAAGTGGCCAGCCCGCTTTCCATCCAACCCGCGGCATGCAAAATAAAGTTGCATCCGCCCATCAGTGCGCCCCAAAGGCTCATTTGGGATTCGTAGGCGGCCTGTGCGTCGGGCACATTGGAGGCGGTCGCGTTCGAGGAGCGCCATGGCAGGCCGATGTGCCTTGCCAGTTGGCCGGCGCCGATCGCCGCCTTGACATACTCGGGTGTTCCAAACGCGGGCGAGCCGGACTTCATGTCGACGTTGGAGGTAAAGCTCCCGTAAATCACCGGGGCTCCCGGACGTGTGATCTGCGCGAGCGTGAGCCCTGCGAGCGCTTCGGCATGCGCCAGCGTCAAGGCTCCGGCGACGGTCACCGGTGCCATGGCGCCGGCCAGCGTAAAGGGCGTGATGATCGTGGGCTGTCCCGCCAGGGCGAATTCCACGATGCCCTCGGACATCGGGATATCGAGCTGGAGCGGTGAGTTGGTGTTAATGACCGTGTAGGTGCACGGGCGCTGCGCAAACTCCTCCGGGCTAAGGCCCAGTGCGATCTGCAGCAAGGCAAAATTATCAGCGATCTGCCCCCGACCACGGGAAAAAATGAACGGAATCTTGTCGGTCAGGAGCAGCTGCGCCCGCATGACTTCCAGGTGCCGCACGTTAACGTGCACGTCCTGCGGCTCGACCGCCCCGCCCAGAACCTGAATCACCTCGAAGCTCTGACAGAGCTTCATCAGGTTGCAGAAGTCCTGCAACGTGCCGGCGCGGCGGCCGTTTTCGATGTCCATGATGTTGGGTGGCCCCGATGTGGGCGCCATGGCCACATTGCGCCCGCTCAGCGGCACATCGTGAGCCGCCTCGAGTCCATGGAGGGTCAGTTCGTGCGGCGTGCGGGCGAGACTCTCGCTCACTAATCCGCGATCCAAGCGCACCAGCATCGAATCCTCATCGACTTGCGCACCGCCCGCCGCAAAACGTGCGCGGCCGTCCGCCGAAAGCACCTTCATGCCCTGTGTCTCGAGGATGTCGAGCGCGGCCTGATGCACCGCATTCACCTGATCATCGGAGAACACGCGGAGCGGTTCGAACGGATTTTGCAGGTGCCGGTAGGCCGCCGAGCGGTCCGGCGCTGGTGCCAGCGCTTCGGGCGCGCCCGGCCGCCGGCGACCGCGGCGCGCGGCGCGCGCTTCAAGATCACTCATTCGATACAGCCAGCCGAATTCCCGATTCCGCACTTGGCGC
The DNA here is from genome assembly GCA_963795685.1 of uncultured Gammaproteobacteria bacterium. Taxonomy (GTDB): domain Bacteria; phylum Pseudomonadota; class Gammaproteobacteria; order Steroidobacterales; family Steroidobacteraceae; genus FEN-1191. Next base: position 89,507 of record CAWCJE010000006.1, on the reverse strand, counting down.
GGCGCGGCCAAACCGCTCGATCAGCCAAGAGCGAAACAAGGCCACGGCGGCGTCACTGAGCGCCTCCGGGTGAGTAGTCAAATAGTATCCGTAGCCGTCATCGAGCATGGCCGGGTACGGCCTGACGAGCTGACCGCTCCGTATCTCATTGGCGAACAGATTCTCGTCCACCAGCGCCACCCCCTCGCCGCTGAGCGCGTACTGAACGGCCAGCGTGGCCGTGTCAAAGACCAGTCCGCGCTCAAAGTTCACCGAACTGATGCCGGCCTGGCGCAGAAACTGTGACCAGATGTGGTGGCGCGGAAGCTCGGCCAGGCGCACGTGAATCAGTTCATTGCTGGCGAGAAATCCGGCCAGGTCCTTTCCGGAGTGCTTCGCAGCCACACTCGGATGGCACAGCAGGCTCAGGCGCACGGGCCAGAGCAAATCGGCAATCATGTGCGTGACCGTCGGCTTGGAGTAAATGACCGCCACGTCCACATCGCTCTGCGGGGGGCCCACGCCATAGGGGCTCACCAGGTCGATCTCTATTTCGGTGCTGGTGCGCCTGAAGTCCCTCAGCAGCGGCACCGCCAACTGCACCGCAAAACTCGGCGGCATCTGCACGCGCAGTGTGCGCTGCGTCGGCGAGCCTTCGTTGCGAATGTCATCGAGTGCGTACTCCAGCCGGTCAAAGGAGCGCACCACGGCCGGCAGCAAGTGCTGGCCGGCCTGGGTCAGGACCAGCGAATGCGGGCGGCGCTCGAACAGCTGCGCGCCGATCAAAGTCTCGAGCGCAATCACGTGCCTGGACAAGGCGCTCTGGGAGATCAGCAGCGTGTTGGCCGCGACTGTGAAGCTTCCGTGCTTGGCGACACCTTCAAACGCGCGCAGCGCATTCAGAGGGAGCCAGCGTCGGCCGATGGCGGGTTTGTTCATGGCTGCGCATAGTAGCGCGGCTCGGCGGGCTTGGTAATGACCGCTTAGCCCAATGATTCCATGACATTTTTCGATACCAACATGCCAATTATCGGCTTTCCGGCGCCCGCCAGTTGTGGAACGCTCGCCTCCCATGGCTACCGAATCTTTCAACTCGCACGCGCGCCGAATGGGAAAAGCTGGCGGGAAGCTCTTCGCCCGGATGGCCGTGCCATCATCAATGGCCAACGGCGTACGGCGAACAGTGGCCGGACCTTTGATGCCATAAGCCCTATCGACGGGCGCAATCTCGGTACCATTGCCCGCTGTGACCTGGCCGACGTCAATGCCGCGGTGTCGGCCGCGCGCGCCACCTTCGAGCAGGGCGTATGGCGTCACATCGAGCCGCAACAGCGTAAGCGGGTTTTGCTGCGGCTGAGCGAGCTGGTTCGGGACGACCTTGCCAACCTTGCGCTGCTTGAGACCCTCGATGTGGGCAAACCGATACGCGATTCGCTCAGCGCCGATGTGCCTTCGGCAGCCGATTGCATCGCCTATTACGGTGAGTTTGCCGACAAGCTCTATGACGAGATCGCGCCCACCGGACGGAACGACTTGGCCATGGTGCGCCGCGAACCGCTCGGCGTGGTCGCGGCGATCGTGCCCTGGAATTACCCGCTCATTATTACCGCATGGAAAATCGGACCGGCCCTGCTGAGCGGCAATTCGGTGGTGCTCAAGCCCGCGGAACAATCGCCTCTGACGGCATTGCGACTGGGTGAACTGGCATTGCAGGCCGGAATCCCCCCGGGCGTTCTGAACGTGGTCCCGGGCTTCGGCGAGGAGGCCGGCAAGGCCCTGGCCCTCCATCCGGATGTGGACATGGTGACTTTTACCGGTTCCACGGAAGTCGGCAAACTGATGTTGCGCTACGCGGGCGAATCCAACCTCAAGCGCGTCGCGCTGGAACTGGGGGGCAAGAGCCCGCAGATTGTCCTGCGCGATGCCGATCTTGGGGCGGCCGCCAGCGATATCGCCTGGGGCATTTTTTACAACCAGGGCGAGACTTGTAATGCCGGTTCGCGCCTGATCTGTGAGGCCGGCGTGAAGGCCGAGTTGCTCGCCGAAATCAAGCGCGTCGCGGCGACCATTACCCTGGGCCATCCACTGGAGGCCTCCACCTGCATGGGCGCGCTCATCGATCAGGGGCACATGCAACGCGTGCTCGGGTATATCGATGGTGGGCTGGCCGATGGCGCGCAGCTCGCCCTCGGCGGGCAACAGCGCCTTAAGGAAAGCGGCGGGTACTACGTCGAGGCGACCATACTGGATGCGGTGCGCCCGGACATGCGCGTGGCGCGCGAGGAGATATTCGGGCCGGTGCTGACGGTCACGGCCGTCGAAGATGAGACCGAAGCCTTACGAATCGCCAATGATTCCGTCTTTGGCCTGGCGGCGGCCGTGTGGACCCGCGATATCGACAAGGCCCACCGGCTCTCGCACGGCCTGCGGGCGGGCACCGTCTGGGTCAATACCTATTTTCGCAGCAGCATGGCCACGCCCTTTGGAGGATTTAAGCAGTCCGGCTTTGGGCGTGACCGCTCGCCCCACGCGATCGACAAATACACCGACCTGAAGACCATCTGGACGACCTACCGGTGAATGCCCAGCTCCTGCCGGGCTGTCGCTCCATCGCCGGTCCACCGGATTCGCTCCATCGAGGTGAGCCACCACCGCATACCCTGCACGCCGCCCTTTCATGCCAGCTGGGACACGAAGCCTCGCGAGCATTTCGATGCCACCCTCGTGCGGTCACGACGGACAGTGGACTTACCGGTTTTGGATCCGGCGATCTGATGCTGGGCTTTTCGGGTCATGAATCCTTGTTCATCGGCTGGGATCCACTCCAGATCGAGCGCCACTATCGGGTCCTGTCGCATCTGGATTTTCACTACGGTCGGTGCTGGCCTTTGGATCTGGCCCTTTGGGACTTGATCGGAAAAATCACCGCTCAGCCGTGCTGGAAGCTGCTGGGCGGCTTGTCCCGACGGGTTCGCGCCTACGCCTCCTCAGGGACCCTGCGCGACGCGAACGCGATGGCTGAGGTGGCCGAACGCTACCTCGCTCTGGGATTTCCGGCGATGAAATTGCGCTTTCACCGCGGCGACTGGCGCGATGACATTCGCGCCCTCGAAGCCGTGCGCGCGCGGGTGGGATCCAAGCTCGAGCTGATGGTCGATTGCAACCAGGGCTGGCGATTGCCCTGGGACACCGAGGCGCCCTGGACCGTCAAGGATGCGCTCGCGGTGGCCAGGGAGCTCGAGCGCCTCGGGGTCTACTGGATGGAAGAACCCCTCCATCGTGCCGATCGATGCGGGCATGCGGGATCTGCGCCAGGCGCACTTCGGTGCGGATTGCCGCCGGTGAGATGACCCGGCAGTTGCACGAGTTTCGCGACCTGATCGCCGATCGCTGCGTCGATGTGCTGCAGCCCGATGTGGCGCTGGTGGGCGGTATTACCGGTTTGCGTCGCGTAGCCCTCATGGCCCAGGAGCACGGCGTCGTGTTCACGCCGCACACTTGGACCAACGGTATGGGCGTGACCGCGAACGCCCATTTGAGTGCTGGACTGGCGGACTCGCCTTATCTGGAGTTTCCATTCGATCCTCCCGAGTGGGATCTGCAGCGACGCGATTTCATGTTGCGAGAGCCGCTGCGCGTGGACGCGCAGGGCTGGATCAATCTCAGCGAGGCACCGGGCTTGGGCTATGAGCCCGATCCGGCCCGGCTCAAGGACACTAGGATCGGGTAGCGTCGGCAGCGAGGTCCTCCAGTTCGAGTCCCCGATCCGCGCGTTTGGCGGCCGCCCATTCCGCCTCGATGTCCAGCGAGCGGCAACACAGCAGATAAACGATGGAGGACACGGGCAGTCCTACCAGCATGGCCAGATCTGCGCCTCCCAGCGCCTTGGCCACGGGCCCGACGTAGAGGCCGGTATTGAAGAAAGGCACCATGGCCGCAAACCCGCATCCGTACGCCAGCAGCCCTCGCCAGCTCCAGCGTCCGTAGATGCCATGAGGATTGAAGATCTCGCGCACCGAATAGTGGCACTTGCGGACCCAGTAAAAATCGACCAGGTTGATCGCGGTCCACGGAGTAAAGAGGTAAAGCAAGACGTTGAGCAGATCGGCAAAACGGTTGACAAAGTCCTTGGACGCCACGAGCGCCAGGCAGATCGATACGACCGCGGCGATAGAAAGCGCCACCAGTCGCCCGCGCACGCTCGCCCGTTGCGGCTTGAAGCAATCGGCAACGCTAAGGAGCGTCAAAGAGGCGCCGTAAAAGTTCAGGGCCGAAATGGAGACCAGTCCCAGTAATGCACCGGCCAGCAGAAACCAGCCGAAACCTGGCACCACGGCATCGGCGGCCTGTTGCATGGCGCCGGCCACATCGGCGTGCGGATTCAGGGCGGCGGCAAAGGTTCCGACCAGCATCATCCATACGCCGCCAATAAAGGCACCCACGTAGGTCCAGATGAACGAGTCCGCCACGCCAACATTCGCAGGCAGGTAGCGCGAATAATCGCTCACATAGATGGACCAGCTCAGCTGATAGGCGGCGGCGGCGAAAAACGTCACCAGAAATGGGATCGCCTTGAATTGGCCAAGGTTCAGCAGCGTGGGCGGAATCGGAATCACCAGCAGCGCGCCGATCGTGAACACACCCAACAGCGCGAGCATCAGGTAGGCGAACACCCGCTGCAGCCGATGGATCCAGTCATAGCCCACCGCCGCTATCCACAACGCAAAGAAGCTAAAGCAAAGAATGATCACGGTGTTATTCGCCGTGCGTTTGCCGATCAGGTGATGCACCGCTTGCGCGGCGAGCACTCCGTTGAAGGCGTTGTAGCCGATGTAGGCGATCAGCGCGACGACCCAGACCAGCAGTGCACCCATGTAGCCAAATTGCGGGCGCGACTGGATCAGCTGCGGCAATCCGAGCTGGGGGCCCTGCGTGGAGTGAAACGCCATGAAAAAAGTACCCAGCGCACAACCACCAATGACCGCGAGCGCGGTCCAAAGCATGGTGCCGCCCAGGGAAATGCCTATCACCCCGACGGCCAGTGTCGCCAGATTCGCATCGCCCGAGAACCAGACCGGCCACAGGTCCCTCACCTTGCCGTGACGTTCCGCGTGTGGGACGTAGTCAATGGAATGCACTTCAATCATGGGTCGGTTCAGTCCGCAGCCCGGCAGCTAAGCGCCGTGTCATTCCAGTCAGTATAGGTGGGCACATCGAGACTCCGGCGAGCGCCTACGGGGCGCGAGTCGGCCCGATTTCGGCAGATATATAATGAGTATTCAATATGTTAAAACGCTTTTCTATCGATCCACTGCAGCGTCTTGCCGCCTGTCGCCACACCCCTAGGCACGGAGCCTCAACCCCTTCGGGTCGTACAGAGGTTCCAGCCTGATTCGCGCCGCCCGCGATTCGCCCAGAATGTCGATGCTCAGTTCCTCCGCCTCGCGCGCGAGTTCACTGGGCACGTATCCGGCCGCAAGGCTCTTGTCGATGCAATGCCCGTAGGCGCCCGAAGTGACGTAACCGACGGCGCGCCCGTCCTTGATGATCGATTCGTACCCCACCACATCCGCCTCGCCCGCATCGACCTCCATGACCACGAATCGGCGCCGTGGACCGGAGGATTTCTCCGCCAGCGCCGCGGAGCGACCGACAAATTCGGCTTTGTGAAAATCAATGAAACGATCCAGACCGGTTTCGCCCGCGGTGTAATCGGGGCGGAAGTCCTTATTGAACGAGCCGTAGGCCTTCTCCAGCCGGAGCGAGGAAAGCGCACGTCCTCCGAAATGCACCAGCTCAAGATCATCCCCCGCTGCGCACAGCTCCTCGTACAGCGTGAGGAAATAGTCGGGAGTGGTCCACAGCTCGTAACCGAGCTCGCCGGTAAATCCGGCGCGCGTCAGGATGACAGGAGACAGGCCCACGGCCGTCTGCATGACGTGGAACAATTTAAAATTCGCCGCCGATAGATCATCGCGCACCAATCGTTGCAGGAGTTCTCTGGAGCGCGGCCCGGCGATCGACATGCCGACCCAGGTCGACGCCGCCGATCGCAGTGAAACATCGTCCGGCGGCATGCTGTCCTGCCACCAGCGCATGTGAAATTCCTCCGCAAACCCGGATCCCACGATCATGAAACGCCTCTCATCCAGGCAGGCAATGGACAAATCGCCCATGATCCTTCCGGCCGCATTCAACATCGGTGCGAGCGCGAGCCGGCCTGGCGGCGGAATGCGCGACGCAAAGACCTGATCGAGCCAGGCTCTCGCGCCTTTTCCAGTGACCTCGTACTTGCCGTAGTTGCTGGTCTCATACAGTCCGACGCCGGCGCGGACGGCCCGGCATTCGGCTTTGACAAAGTCGAACGCCTCCGAGCGCCGGTACGTGGGGGTTTCGGCCGGGGGCACCCCGGGGGGCGCGAACCACAGCGCATGCTCCAGTCCAAAGTTCGCGCCCATGACCGCTCCGGCCGCGAGGAGTCGATCGTAGATCGGCGAGCGCCGCACGGGACGTGCGGCCGGCAATTCCTCGTTGGGATAGGCCAGACGGAAGCGCCGAGAGTAATTTTCGGGCACTTTCAGCGAGGTGTACTTCGGCGTCGCAAAGGCGCCGAATCGCGCCACGTCCATGGACAGGATGTCCTGCCCCGGATCGTTTTCGGCCATCCATCGCGACAACACCAGGCCGATGCCGCCGCCTTGGCTAAAGCCGGCCATGACGGCGCAAGCCACCCAGTAATTGCGCAGTCCCCGCACGGGCCCGACCAGCGGATTGCCGTCCGGCGCAAACGTGAACGGCCCGTTGATGGCTTTGCGGATGCCGGCGCGCCCGAGCGCGGGAAAGTGGCGGAATCCCACCTCGAACTGCGGCGCCAGGCGCTCAAAGTCATCCGCCAGCAGCTGCATCGAGAAATCATCCGGCGTCTTAAGGGGCGACCAGACGATGCCGTTTGGCTCGTAGGTGCCGATCAGCGCACCGCCGCGTTCCTGGCGCATGTAGAGCTCGCCCGCGTAATCGGTTGTGTTGACGATCTCGCGTTCCCGGCCTCTGAGCTCTGGGATGTCCTCGGTCAGCAGGTAATGGTGCTCCATCGCCAGCACGGGCAGTTCGATGCCCACCATGTGGCCGACCTCCCGCGCCCACAGGCCCGCGCAATTGACCACGTGCTCGGCGTGCACCGTGCCCTTATCGGTCAGCACATTCCACGAGCCGTCCGGGCGCGCCTGCAACGAGAGCACGCGCGTGTGGCGTTCGACCGACGCGCCCAGCGTCCGGGCCGCCTTCACGTAGGCGTGCGTGGTTCCCGGACGGATCGCAGTGCCCGCCGTCGGCGCGCCAGAGCGCGCCGATAAAGTATTGCGTGTCGATCAAGGGATTGAGTTGCAGCGCTTCCTCCAGAGAGATCATGGAGGTTTCCATGCCCAGGTACCTGGCGCGCGAGCAGATCAGCTTGAGACTATCGAGTTCCCCTTGTGTGGCCGCCAGCATCAGGCCGCCATTGGCGTGCAATCCACACGACTGTCCGGACATCGCTTCGATCTCCCGATACAGGTCGATCGTGTACTTCTGCAACCGCGAGATGTTGGCCTCGCCGTTGAATGTGTGCATGCCGCCCGCGGCATGCCAGGTGGAGCCGGAGGTCAATTCACTCTTTTCGAGCAGCAGCACGTCGGTCCAACCGATCTTGGCCAGATGAAAGAGCGTGCTTGCCCCTACCACCCCGCCGCCGATGACCACCGCCCGGGCGGAACTCTTCATTAAGCACTCCCACCGAACATTTCGATCGTTGCACCCGCCCATTGAGGCACCAGTGCGCACGCTCGCGCACTGTCGAACAGCCATTCGCGGAAATGACGAGCCGTGGTCGAGGGTGTCAGCACCAGCAATCCGCTGGGGATGGCGGCAATCACCACCGCCGTCTGAGCCATGATTGTAGCAACCGCTCTGCCGGTGGGTAAGGCGCTCTCATGCAGGTCGACGCGGCAGGATCGTGCCAACAATTCTCGAGCCATGGGTCCTGCGAGGTGCAAGAGTGCCAGGGCGGAGGAAAAATCCACGGCGGTGCCGACCCCTGCGCAGGCGGTGTGCCATTGTGCCGCGCGTGCGCCGGCGGGCGTGGACGCCTGCAGGACCAGCCACCGTTCCGGCCGCACGCTCATCGTCAACCATCGTACGGTGGATACGACACGAGTAAATCCGGGCAACGTGAGCCCGCGCGCTGCGGCGATGCCCTCGAGTTCGCGGGTCCGTCCGGGCCGTGCGCTGATCTCGATCACATCGGATCGATACTCGCTCAGCTGGATACCGGCCTCGATCGCCACCGGCGCATCGGTGTCATGCGCGGACACGATGATTCTCCGGATCGAACATGTGCGGACTGACGATGGCCACTTCGGTCTGTTCCCCGTGCACGGGGGATGCGGCAACCAGGCGCTGGCCGAGGCGCGAGCGACCGGTGGCGAGCAGCGCGAGTCCCACCCATCCCTCGAGGGCCGCGGAGGGAGTTGCCGAAGTCAGGTACCCGAGACTCGGCTGGCGAGTTCCGGATCGGAGCAGTTGCGCGCCATTGCGCAACTGTTTGGCGGGATCGAGCGGGCGGACACCAACAAGCTGGAGTCGATCCGGGGCGCTCAGTCCAGGGCGTTGCGAGAGTGCGCGGCCTATGAAGTCGCCCTGCTTCTTCAGCAGACGGGCCATGCCCAAATCCTCGGCACTGGTGTTGCCGTTCAGTTCGGCCCCCGTCAGGTGACCCTTTTCGATACGCAGCGTATTGAGGGCGTCCAGGCCATAGGGCTCGATCCCGTAGCGGGCTCCCGCCTCGAGTATGGCCGTCCACACGGCCCGGGCGTGAAGCGCGGGGACCGCCACTTCGTAGGCCAGTTCTCCCGAAAACGAAATACGGAAGATGCGCCCGGCCACCCCGGCGATCTGCGCTGCGGCCGCCGACATGAAGGGAAACGCCGCGTTGCTCAGCTCCAGTCCGGTCACCACCGATCGGAGGACTTCGCGTGAACGGGGTCCTGCGATCGCAAACTGCGACCATTGATCGCCCACGTCGGTCAATGCCACTTCCAGTGACGAACACACCGCCTGCAAGTGAAATTCCAGGTGTTCGAGCACCGTGGAACTGTTCGCCGTCGTGGTGGTGATCACGAAATGCTCCGCCCCGAGCCTTGAGGTGGTCCCGTCGTCGAGCAGCATTCCATCCTCGCGCAGCATGATCCCGTAGCGCGCACCGCCGATTCGCAGCGTGGAAAAGGTGTTGGCATAGACAAAGTCGAGAAACTTCGCCGCGTCCGGTCCTTGCACGTCGATCTTGCCCAGCGTCGACACATCTGTCATGCCCACCGCCGTGCGCACGGCGCGCGCCTCCCTGAGCACCGCCTCCCATCCGGACTGCTGCGAATAGACCAGCGGTCGCCGCCACAGGCCGATGTTTGCAAAAGTGGCGCCTGCCGTCTCGTGCCAGTCATGCAGGGGCAGACGCCGAATGAGCTTGAAGTGCGCGCCCACTTCCGCCCCGCCCAGAGCGGCGAACGGAGTCGGCTGCGCAAACGGCCGCGGTTTCGCCTGCCCCACTTCGGCCACGCTCAGTCCGCGCGCCTGCGCCAGGATTGCGCTGCCTAAAAGACCGCCGATGCGACCCTGGTCGGTCGCCATGCCGTGCGTCGTGTAGCGCTTCATGTGTTCGACGTGTTCATACCCCTCGCGCGCGGCCAGTCGCACGTCCTCGCAGGTCACATCGTTCTGAAGATCAACGAACGCCTTGCCTCGTCCGGCCACCTCCCACACGGGGCTGATCAGGGTGTGCTCCGGATCCGCGGGCAGGGAGCTGTCCGAGGGAGCGGTGCCCAACTCATGCCCGAGCCTTGTCGCGACCATTTGAGCGGCGCTCTCCCCGTCGCGGGCCGCCGCGGCGAGTCCGAATACGCCGCGCGCCGCGCCGGCCATCTGGCCGCTGGCCGGTGACAGTGCGGCGACGTGCGCGGCGATCTCCTCGCGCCACTGCAGCTCGGCGCGCAGTTGGCTCGCCAGTGACGTGTTGGGCGTATACCCGCCGGAGATCAACAGGCAGTCGGCTTCAAGCGTGCGACGGGCCCGGCCGTCGCGGTGCGCCACGTGAACCGCGCGCACTTCGTTCCGCCCGCGCACTCCATTGATCAATGCGCCGGCCACGACCTCAATGCCCATGGCGCGCGCTCGTTCGGCCCCGGGGCTCGCGCTGCGGGCGTCCACAACGGCGGCGCAGCGGACTCCGGCCGCGGCAAACGCAAACACGCTTTCGTAGGCTTCGTCCGAGTTGAGGAAAAAAACCGGGCGGCGACCGACCGTCACTCCGTATCGCCTCAGAAATTTGTGTGCGGCACCGGCGAGCATGACTCCGGGCACGTCGTTGCCCGGAAATGCGATAAGGCGTTCGATCGCACCCGTGGCCAGGACCGCGGCCTTGGCGCGCACCACGCGCAATCGCTCGCGCAATCCGCCGAAGCGGGCGGATTCCGCCGGCGTCAGCGTCTGGAGCAGCGCGTACACGCCGTGACCGTAGGCGCCGATCACACTCGTGCGGGTCAGGCACCGCACGTGCGTCATCGCCTCGAGCGCTTTGCACGCCGCTTCCCGCCACGGCGTCCAGCGCTCATCGAGCAGCAGGCCCCCGCCGAGCACCGCATCCTCCTCGGCCAGCAGCACACGCAGTCCACGCGATCCCAGGCGTCGCGCCGCGGCAAGACCCGCAGCACCGCCGCCGACGACCAGTACATCGATGTGATCGTGGACCGTCTCGGCCGGCACGTGCGGGGCGTCCTTGCCCGCCCTCAATCGCCCGAGCCCTGCGGCGCGTCGCAGGAGCGGTTCATACACCCGTTCCCAGGCCGGCCCCGGCGCCATGAAAGTCTTGTAATAAAAGCCGGCCGGCAAAAATCTCGCGAACAGGTCGTTGACCGCGAGCACATCGAACTGGAGCGAAGGCCAGCGATTCTGACTTTCGACCTCAAGACCCTCGGTTAACTCGAGCGTGGTGGCCGGGCGATTGGGTTCGCGGTTCTTACCGTTGCACACTTCGACCAGTGCGCAAGGCTCCTCCGGTCCGCAGCGTCACAATTCCACGTCGGACGGTGATACTTCAGGCTTCGCCCCACCACGCGCTGGCCGTTGGCGAGCAGCGCCGAGGCCAGCGTGTCGCCCGACAGCCCTCGCATGCGGCGCCCGTCAAAGCGAAAGGTCAAGGGCTTCTGGGAATCGGTCAGCAGCCCCTGTGTGATGCGCGCCGGTCCCCGCATCAGCCCGTCACCGAGCGAATCTCATGGGTGAGCGTATGGCGGGAGACTTTAAGGAGCTTGCGGCAACCGCTCACGTGCAACCACCACTCGAGGTGCCAGTCGCACTTGTTCTGCGTTCGTACACGTAGGCCGTGAAATCGCTCAGCGGGGCCTCATCGGTAGGTCGTGCGACAGAAGCATCACCGCGGTAACGAAATTCGACTTCGTCCCGCAGGCCACACCATGGACAGCAGATGCGCAACACGGTTCAGTGATGCCCGTCAGTGGGCATAGGGGTAAGGACCAATCCCGCGCTCATCGACGGTGCGGCCCGCCGCAAAGCGGTCCAGAGCCAGGTGGGCCGCCAAGGGGTGGGCCGAGCCGTGCGCGATGAGGTGCGCGGTGCACATGCCACCGGCCGGAATGGCCTTAAAGCCTCCGTAACACCAGCCGCCATTGATGAGCAGGCCCTCGAGCGGAGTCTTCGAGATGATGGGCGAGCCATCCATAGACATGTCCATCACCCCACCCCATTGCCTCAGCACTCGAAGCCGCGCCAGGCCCGGCATCACCGTCACGCCCGCGGCGGCAACTTCCTCGGCCATGTATAAGGATCCGCGTTGACCGTAGCTGTTGTAGCCGTCGATGCCACCGCCGAATACCAGCCCGCCCTTGTCGGATTGACTCACGTAGAAATGCCCCGCGCCGTAGGTGACCACGACATCAAGAATGGGTTTGATGCTCTCGGTTACGAACGCCTGCAACACATGGGTCTCGATCGGCAGGCGCAAGTCCACCATCGCCGCCAGACGCGAGGAATGGCCGGCGACCGCCAGGCACACGATGTCGGCGGCCACAAAACCGCGGGTCGTATCCACGCCCGTCACGCGCCCGCCATCGCGACGGATTCCAGTCACCTCGCAGTGTTCAACGATGTCCACGCCCGCGCGCGAGGCCGCTCGCGCATATCCCCACGCGACCGCGTCGTGGCGCACCGTGCCGCCTCGGCGTTGCAGAAAACCACCGAGCACGGGGAAGCGTCCATTGTCCAGATCGATGAGGGGCACCAACCTCTTCACCGACTCACGGCTTAGTGACTCGGCGTCCACGCCCAGCACCCGCATGGCGTTGGCGCGGCGAGTGAATAAATCGCGCTGCGCCTCGGTATGAAACAGATTGAGAGTGCCACGCTGACTGACCATGGCATTGAAGTTGAGCATCCGCTCCATGCGTTCCCACAACTTGAGCGAGTAGTCGTAAAAGCGGATGTTGTCCGGCTGGAAATAGTTCGAACGGATGAGCGTCGTGTTTCGCCCGACATTGCCCAGTCCGATCGGACCCTTTTCCAACACCACCACATCGGCGATGCCAAATTCGCTCGCCAGACAGAACGCGGTGGACAGGCCATGCCCACCGCCACCCACGATCACCACCCGGTAGCGCGGGCGCGGGGCCGCCTTGGTCCAAGCGCGTGACCAACCGCGTTGGCCCCTGAGCCCTTCGATCAACAACCGCAGTCCGGAATAGCGCCCGCCGCCGCGCCGCGTGCCCGAAGCGGACTGCGGGTGGATTTCTGGCGAGGCCTTCATCGGTGCTGCGCATAGTAACGCAAGCGGGCCGAGGCGCGGGGCTTGACTCACCCGTTCAATAGCGACAACTTGCGCCCCAGGGAGGACAAGTGCCGAAGAATCTGAGGCCACTGTGCGCTTGCGCGATGTTGGCGTTGCTGATGGCGACGCCTCTGCGTGCTGCGGTCGTGGTGTCCTCCAAGCTGTCGAGCGAGTCGGTCATGATCGGTCAGATGATTCGGCTCCTGCTCAATGCCCATGGCCTGGCCACGATCGACCGAACCACGCTCGGGGCCACCCCTGTCGTGCGAAAGGCGCTGCTCGCCGGTGAAATCGACATCTATGTGGAGTACACGGGTAACGCGGGTTTCTTTTTCAACCGCCCCTCCGATCCGGCGTGGAAGGATTTGCGGCGCGGTTTTGAGCTGGGCGCAAGACTCGACTACGACGCCAATCGGATTGTCTGGCTGACACCGGCCAACGCCAGCAACTCGTGGGCTCTGGCCGTGCGCGAGGATGTGGCGGCGGCCAATCACTTGCACACCATGAGCGATTTTGCCCGCTGGGTGGGCTCGGGGGGCCAGGTCATGCTGGCTTGTTCGGCGGAATTCGCCAACGCCGGCACGTTGCGATCGCTGCAGGCGACCTACGGATTCAAATTGCGACCCGAGCAGCTTATCGTGCTGGCGGGCGGGGAAACCTCGGCCACGATCGGTGCGGCGGCCGCGCGCACCAACGGTGTGAACACCGCGATGGTCTACGGGACCGATGGGGGCATCGTTGCGGCCAATCTTCGGATCTTGCAGGATGACCGGCATGATCAGCCCGTGTACGCACCGGTTCCCACGATTCGCGAATCGGCCCTCAAAGCGCAGCCGCAGATCGCAGCACTGCTGCGGCCGCTGATGGCCAGTTTTGACACCGCGACGCTGCAGCGATTGAACGCACGGGTGCAGGTCGACGGGGAGTCGGCGGAATCGGTGGCGGCCGACTATTTGAAAGCCAAGGGCCTGGTGCAGTGAGCGTGCGGGTATCCGGCCGGTTCGATCGCCTAGGCGCGCTGCTGGCATGCTTCGCGGCCATCGCGCTCATCCTGCTGCCATTTGTGATCTTCAAGGCCAATCGAATCGTCCCCGGTAATCCGCGCACGCTGCTGGATGCCCTGCCTTCGAACATCGCGCTTATGGCCATCGGGTCGGTCGCCATGGCCTCGATCGTTGCGATTTTCGTTTCGAATCCTTTTGTGCGGCTGGCTACCGCGTTGCTGGCCGTCATCGCCGTGTGCCTGGCCGTGGCCGCGGCGGGCAACGTCCTCACGCCTCCGGGAAACAAAGTGGTGCGGGTGGCTCCGGGCTCAGGATTTTGGCTCCTCCTGTGCGCTCTGGCGCTGATGACCACGGACGCGATCACTCGCCTGCGACCCGGCCCGCTGATGCGGGTGCTGTTGCTGCTGGCCTTCGTGGGAGGAACGACGCTCAGCCTCGCGCACGGAACCTTCGATCACCTTTCGATCATGCGCGAATACGCGGTCAATGCGGTGCGGTTCAGCCACGAACTCGGCCAACACCTGTGGCTGGCGCTGGGCTCTTTGGGCGCGGCCGTGATCGTGGCCTTGCCCCTGGGCATCCTTTGCCACCGCGTCCCGCGATTGCGTGGCGGGATTCTGGGGACTTTGAACCTGATCCAGACCATCCCGGCCATCGCGTTGTTCGGCATCTTGATGGCGCCACTGGCGGCCCTGGCCGCCGCGGTGCCGCTGGCGGCCGCACTCGGCATCCGGGGCATCGGCACTGCGCCGGCACTGATTGCCTTGTTTCTCTACTCGCTCTTGCCCGTGGTGGCCAACACGGTACTCGGGCTCCAGCGCGTGTCGCCTGCCGCCGTGGAAGCGGCGCGAGGGATGGGCATGACGCGCGGACAGATTCTGGCCACCATTGAATTGCCGCTGGCCTTGCCGGTGATCGTGACCGGCATACGCATCGTTCTGGTGCAAAACATCGGTCTGGTGGCCATTGCAGCGCTGATCGGGGCCGGGGGCCTGGGCACCTTTATCTTTCAGGGTATCGGCCAGACGGCCATCGATCTGGTGCTGCTCGGCGCCCTGCCGACGGTGGCGCTGGCGTTCTCGGCCGCGGTGTTGCTCGACGCACTGGTCGAAACCATGGACCACACCCGGCCATGATTCGCATCGAGAAACTCAGCAAGCACTATGGCGACGCGCGCGTGGTCGATGAGGTATCGATGACCATCGAGCCTCGTACGATCACCGTGATCGTGGGCACCTCGGGATCAGGAAAATCGACGCTCCTGCGCATGATCAACCGCCTGGTCGAACCGACCAGCGGACGGGTGCTGATCGATGGCCACGAGACGACCGCGGAACCCGCTCATCTGCTGCGTCGGCGCATTGGGTATGCCATTCAGGGCCACGGACTCTTCCCGCACCGCACGGTGGCGGAGAACATTGCGACCGTGCCCCAGCTTCTGGGTTGGGAACCTGCACGTGTTTACGCCCGAGTCCGCGAATTACTCGAGGTCTTCCAGCTCGAGCCAGACACGTACGCGCACAAATTTCCGTACCAGCTCTCCGGAGGACAGCAGCAGCGGGTCGGCGTCGCGCGGGCGCTGGCGGCCGAGCCGAATGTGCTGCTGATGGACGAGCCGTTCGGGGCGCTCGATCCGATCATTCGCGCCAAGGCGCAGCAAGATCTGCTGGACATACAGCGACGCTACGGCACCACGATCGTGCTGGTCACTCATGACATGGACGAGGCGTTTCACCTCGGAGACCGGATCGCGGTCATGAGTCAGGGCCGCGTACTGCAGTACGACAGGCCGGCCCTGTTGTTGACCCAACCGGCCGATCCGTTCGTCGCGCGCATGACCGGTAGCGCGGATCGTGCGCTCAAGCTCCTGTCGCTCAGCACCGCCGCTGAAGTCGCGGAGCCTGGCACGGCCGAGGGCGCCCCGATTGCCGCCCACGTCTCGCTTCGCGAAGCGCTGTCGGAACTGGTCTGGCGCGGCGCCGATGCGGCCCCCGTCGTGGATGAGAGTGGCCAGCTCTGCGGGCGCCTGAGCGTTGCGGCCATACTGGCGCACGGGCGCGCGCATTGATGCCCAAAGGCGCGACGATCCTGCGATTCGCCGCGCTGTTCCTGCTGCTGGCTTTCCTGCTCGCCCCGCAACGCTTCGCTCCCGTGTTCGCACCGCTCACCCAGTACGGGGCGCCCCCAATCTACGATCAGGGCAACCTGCTGACACTGACGCTTGCCCACTTAGGCACTGTCCTCGCTGCGGCACTGGCCAGCACGGTGGTTGCCGTCGCCCTGGGCATCGGGGTCACGCGTGCCAGTGGCGCGGAATTCCTGCCGCTGTCCCGAACCCTCGTCAACGTCGGCCAGACCTTCCCGCCCGTGGCGGTGCTGGCGGTGGCCGTTCCCCTGGTCGGGTTCGGGGAGAAGCCCACACTGATCGCCCTGTTTGCCTACGGGTTGCTGCCGATTTTTGAAAACACGATCGTCGGCATCAAGTCCTGCCCACCCGCGCTGCTGGAGGCGGCCAGCGGCATGGGCATGAGCGCCTGGCAGCGCCTGCGCTCGGTGGAATTGCCGCTGGCTATGCCGATGATCCTGGAAGGGGTGCGTCTGTCGCTGGTGATCAACGTGGGTACGGCCACGATCGGCTCGACCGTCGCCGCCAAGGGCTTGGGCGAGGTCATCATCGCCGGGCTCCTGTCCAACAACACGGCCTTCATTCTTCAGGGCGGATTGGTGACCGGCCTGATGGCCATTTTGCTCTATGACGCGATGGCCACGGTCGAACGGCGGTATTTCAGCGCCGCCCGGGCAGATTAAGACAACTACATTTTTTTACGGATCCTGACGCACAGCACTGTTAAACGCCTGATCTATCAGTACAATGTAGGACTAGGATGACAACAGGTTCAGGGCGTATAACTCAAGTTGAGCGCAACAATAGCCAAAGGATATATAAGAACCACTGCGGTGGAATTGCCGACTTTGTTGCTGGTCGTTCTTACCTACGGTGGCTGGCTCACTGTTACTCTGGCCTACGGCCACTGGCCCATTGCCCTCGTGGCGCCCCTAGGCGCACTGCTCGTTACGTTGCATGGATCGTTGCAACACGAGATCGTGCACGGTCACCCAACGCGCTGGCCGGCGGTCAATACCCTCATGGGAATCGTGCCCCTGTCCCTATGGCTGCCGTACATACGCTATCGGCAAAGTCATTTGCAGCACCACCGTGACGATCGATTGACCGATCCGGTCGACGATCCGGAGTCCTACTACTGGACCTCTGAGCAGCTCTCGCAATTGAGCCCGCCGACCCGTGTGCTGCTGCGGGTGCAGCAGACCCTGGCCGGACGGATGATTCTTGGCTCGACGTGGATCATGGGCCGGTTCTTTTGGCACGAGTGGCGATCGCTGCGCGAGAACAAGGCGAACCTGCGCTCGGTGTGGCTCGAACACGTGTTGTGGTGCGTGCCCGTGGTGCTCTGGCTGAAGCTCGTCTGCGGCATGCCGATTTGGATCTACTTATTGACGATGGTTCTGCCCGCCAATGCGATCTTATTGATTCGCTCCTTCGCCGAGCATCGCGCGCGCCCAGGCGTGCGCGAGCGCATCGCGGTGGTCGAGAGCTCCTGGGTGCTCGGTCCGCTGTTCCTGTTCAATAACCTGCACTCGCTCCACCACGAAGCGCCCAGCATTCCCTGGTATCACTATCCGGCGCGCTATCGGCGGATACGTAAGCGGCTCGCGGCCGAAAACGGCGGTCTCATCTACGTGACCTACTTCGATGTGGCGCGCCGCTTTTTATTCCGGCCGCACGATGAACTCCAGCACCCGACAGGACGCATTCGCGGCAATCAGGCCGGCTGATCGTACCCGGCCGCTCGGGCCTCCCGCTCCCAGTCCAGCAGCACCCCGTAGGTGTGCTGCGATGCCTCGGCAAAACCGCGAATTTCCAGCAAATGGCCAAAGCGGGCGAACCAGGGCCTTGCGGCCGCGCCGAGCAGCGCCTCACGCAGGCGCGCCACCGTTGCCTCAGGCGCGGTCGAGGCGGCGACGAAGGCCGGCATCGGTGCGGTCGCGGTCGAGGCCAGCACACGCACCCCCTTGGTGAGTTCCGGCGCGTAACGGGCAATCAATGCGTGCCAATAGGCGTCCAGCGGCCCGACATCGATGCGTCCTTCGCGGACGCTGTCGAGAATATTTCGCGCGGTGATCAGATTGCCCACCATCTGGCGATACAAGGTGGGCTGCTCGGGGCTGCGGAATCCCAGCAAGTGATGTCGGAACGCGTTGAATCCTGAATGCGAGTGCGCGACCGTGTAGCCTGCGCGCCCTCCGAAGGTGTCCTCAAGGCGTTGGTACGGAGCATCCTCGCGGACGATCAAGTCCGTGCGATACACTGCGCGACCTTCAGCCCACATCGCGCTCGGGATGGGCGCTGCGATCGGCACGACCGGTGCAAGCCGCTGCGCGATCGGATACCCGCACATGAACACCAGCCCCAGGTCCGCGCGTGCCCAGAGCCGCTCCAGAGGCTGCGGTGCCGGATAGGCCACGTAGCGCAGGTCCACGCCCGCGTCCTGCGCCACGTGACCGAGCAAGTGCTCCCAGGCCCGCTCGACATCGGGAGTCACCGCGTACATGCGCGCGTTCATGATCAACGAGTCCATGGCAAGCGGCCCGGAGGTCAGCCGGTGCGACCGATCTCGGCCGTGCGCCTCGCGACGAAGGCGTCGATCGCCTCCCTGACCGCCGCATCGAGCGGTGGGGCCACGTACTCGGCCAGCAGTTTCTTCCACAATCCGGTCGCCCTTTGGGTCGCATTGCGCGATCCCGCATCGGTCCAGTTCTCGAAATTCGACCAGTCCGACAGCAAGGGCCGGTAGAACGCGGACTCGTAGCGCGCCAAGGTGTGGGCCGAGCCGAAGAAGTGTCCGCCGACCGGGACCTCCTTGATCGCTTCGATCGCCAGATCATCGTCGCTGAACTGGATCGGCTTGAGAATCGCCGCCCAGTTCCGCAGCAGCTCGGCGTCCACCACAATCTTCTCGAGCGAGGCGGTCAGTCCCCCCTCCAGCCAGCCGCAGGCGTGATTGATCAGGTGACTGTGACTGAGAATCGCCGCCTGCAGTGAGAACGCGGTCTCGTAGGTCGACTGGGCATCCACCGTGGGCGAGGCGTTGACGCCGCTGCTTCGCACCGGGATCTTCAGGCGCCGTCCGATCTGGGCGCTGGCAATGACCGCGTGCACGTACTCGGGTGTGCCGAAGGCCGGCGAACCGGTGCGCATGTCGACATTGGAAGTGAACGCCCCCATCACACAAGGTGCGCCGGGTCGCACCAGCTGGCACAGCGTGATCACACCGAGGGCCTCGGCCGTTTGCTGCACGAGCGCGCCGGCCAGGGTCACCGGCGCCATGGCGCCCATCAGCGTGAAAGGCGTGATGACCACGCACTGGCCGTGCTGGGCCAGCACCATGATGCACTCGAGGATCTCGGCATCGACCCGCCGGGGCGAATTGACGTTGGTGACCGTAAGCAGAGTCGGCCGTTCGATCAGATCCTCGATCGAGCAGCCGTGTTCGATCGCCGACATGGCGATCGCATCCTCCGCCTGCACGCCGCCCACGCCGCGCGCCGCCCAGACGATGTCGGCGTACTCGATGTGCGCCTTGAAGATCGCCAGGTGCCGCACCGGGACTGGAATATCGACCGGTTCGACCACGATGCCCCCCTGCCAGTGCAGGACACCGAGCGTGTGCGTCAGGCGCAGGATGTTCCGGAATCCCTCCAAGTCACCGTACCTGCGCCCGCCTTCCATGTCGCTGATGTTCGGCGCGCCGCTGACCGGCCCGAAATTGACGATATTCCCGCCCACGTGCAGGTGGCGGTTTGGGTCTCGGGAATGCAGAACGAATCGCTCCGGCGCGTGGGCCAGTTGGGCCTCGACGAGATCGCGCCCCATGCGGACCATTTGAGTGGGCTCATCGACCAGGGCCCCCGCGCGCCGGTAATAGTCCCGGGCGCTCTCGCTGCGAATCTCCAGTCCAACTTCCTCGAGGATCCGGAAGGCGCCGTCCACGATTCGCTCGACCTGCTCGGCGGTCAGGATCTCCAGCGGGGGCCACGGGTTGCTCAGCCGGGCGATCGGCGCCAGTGAGGGTCCGGTTGAGCGGGGCGCGCGCCCCCTATCGCGTCTCCTGGAGACTATCGGTACGTCAGGATTGAGCGGTTCCGGAGAATGCGGGGGCGGATCGGGGCGCGTCACGTCCGCGATACTGAGGCCTTGATGCGGCCCTGCGCAACTGGCGGACACCGCGTGTCGGCTTTGGACACCACGCGCAACGGGCTCTGATCAAGCACCGCCCCGCCTCCCCGATCCTGAAATCTGGGTGCAACAATCCAGAGCTATGGTGTTGTTTCTGAGCCTCAGAAATCTAAAATTGGTATGCACGGATCGAGAATTAAGATCAACCCGGGCTGGATTCAACGCACAAGGGCGCGTAGAGTCGGCCCCGGCATCGCACCGGGGTTGTGTCGGTGTGTCTACACGGGATCGGGCCATTCATCAACAGGGGATGTCACTTGAACTCAAACCAATCGATACAGCGCGCGATTTTTGCCATTTTGGGCACCGCGGGCGCCGCCGCAACACTCGGCCCGCGCGCCATGGCCGCCGATGCGACCGCCGCCGGGACGACGAGCATAGGTCTGGAAGAAGTTGTTGTTACCGCGCAGCGCAAGTCTGAAAACCTGCAGGACGTCCCCATTACGGTGCAGGCGACTTCCGCCGCCCAGCTGCAGCAGCTGAACATCACCACGGTCAACGAACTGCTCAAGTACACGCCCAATGTGACCTTCAGCTCCAACGGTCCGGGCATGGGCAACATCTTCATGCGCGGCCTGAGTTACGGCGGCGCCCCCGGCCAGTCCCAGGCGACGATCGCCCCGATGCCGAACGTGGCGCTCTACCTTGATGACCAGTCGATGGCCTTCCCCGGCCACAACAACGACGTCTACCTGGTGGACATGGAACGCGTCGAAATCCTCGAAGGCCCGCAAGGGACCCTCTTCGGCGGAGGCTCGCAGGCCGGCCTGGTGCGCTACATCACCAACAAGCCCAACCTGAACCGGACCGAAGGCAACGTAAATGCCACCTACGGCACGACCTCGGGCGGAGACCCCAACTCCAGCGCGAACGCGACCATCAACCTGCCGATCATCGATGGCAAGATGGCCGCTGCGCCTGACGTTCTTTACCGACACGCGCGGCGGTTATATCGACAACGAGGTCGGCACGATCCAGGTTCCGGCCGCCACCGTTCCGCTACCGCGCGCCGCAGGCCCGGTAGCCAATAACGCGGGCATCACCGGAAAAAACACCAACCCGGTCACTTACCAGGGCGGCCGTGTCTCGCTTGGCCTATAAGTTCAACGACGACTGGGATTTGCTGCGTGCAGCAGAATTTTCAGAACTTCTCGGCCGATGGCTACTTCGCCTCCGAACCGATGGGCCCGAATGGCCAGCCGCTTGGCGCCCTATCAAACCATGTCTTTTCAGCCGAACTGGGACAAGGACAAATACAACAGCACGGCCTGGACCCTTAACGGCCATTTGCCCGCCAACCTGAAGGCGATCTACACCGGCAGCTATCTGAATCGCAGCATTGACCAGCAGTCGGATTACTCCAATTACCAGACCTCGCGACACGGCTCCTACTACGCGTGCAGTGGCTCGCGGCGCGGGATACGCCTACTTCCGCTCCTCCAAACCCACCACCTGCTACAAGCCGACGGGCAGCTGGCGCGACCAGGTGGACATCACCCATCAGAGCCACGAACTGCGGGTAAGCACCTCGGATGACTATCGCCTGCGGGCACTGCTGGGCGCGTTCTACGAGAACAATGTCATTAAAGACAACATGAACTTTAATTACCTGGCCATCCCGCAGTGCGACCCGACCAATCTGGCGATATCGCTGGCGGGCGGGCCGGATTGCGTCGCGGCCACCGGTCCTCAGGCTGAGTTCTACGCGCGTGACCATGGTCTGCGGGTGGGCACGAACACGGCGTTCGGCGAAGACGTCCGGCGCGGCTTCAATCAGGTGGCGTTCTTTGCCTCGGTCGATTTTGATCTTATCCCCAAGGTGTTGACCTTGACCGCCGGTACGCGCCATTACCATTACGACGAATTCGAGCAGGGCTCGGAGTACTACAGCGCCACCTCGAGCATTCTGAACGTGCCGAACGGGACTCAGCCGGTCAAGGGTTTTGGCATCAACCTCAGCAAGAGCGAGAGCGGATTTAAGAGCCGCGCGAATCTGACCTGGCACATCACGCCGGACATCCTGTCCTACTTCACCTGGTCACAGGGCTTCCGTCCCGGTGGCTTCAACCGAACCAAGACGCAGCTCGATGGCACCGTCGTGCTCGCGGCCGTGGCGCCTGCGGGCGCCGGCGGGGTCGGACAAGCAGTTCTACAAGCCGGCGGGCTACGATTCGGACAACCTGACCAACTATGAGCTGGGACTGAAGACCGAATGGTTCGACCATCGAATCCAGATCAACGGGTCCGTGTACCAGATGGACTGGGAAAACGCCCAGCTGGTGCTGTTCGACCCGGTCCACTTGGGCAACACGACCTTCGTGGTCAATGGCCCGAGCTATCGCGTCAAGGGTCTGGAGCTGCAGGTCAACGCCCGCCTGACCGAGGGGCTGACCCTGCAGGGCTCGGGCGTCTGGAACCATTCCGAACAGACCGACGCGCCCTGCCTGATGGCTAACCTTGCCACGGCCACCGGCGCCGCGGTCGGCAGTTGCATCACGCAGGTCAATGGTCTGCCTTACACCAATCCGTACGGCGTCCTGGGCACATCGCCGGCGTTCTCACCGGCGCAGCAGTACAACGCCCGGTTGCATTACGACTGGAGTTCAGGAGACATCAAGTACTTTGCCATGGCGGGCATGAGCTTTATGGGCTCGATGCGCAACCAGCCGGCCAGCTACCCGGATGGGAACGATCCGGCCTACAACCCGCCGACCACGACCTTGCTCCGGTACACGATGGCCAGTTACACGACCTATGACGCCGCGCTGGGCCTGGCGAAGGACGCCTGGACGCTGCAGTTGACGGGCAATAACCTGTCCAACGAAGACGCGAGCCTGCACACGAGCTCGGGTCAGTTCATCAAGTCCGAGGTCCCGCTGCGGCCGCGCGTGATGACGCTGCAATTCGGCTATAAGTTCTAAGCGCGGTTCGCTTGCAGTAAAATCAAGGGCGGACTTCGTGTCCGCCCTTTTTTTATGGAAGTGCATGTCTCCGACCGAACCCACAGATTCGAGCTCCACGATGGCTGCCGAGATCGCGCGAGCTCCGTGGGACTGCTCCGGCAAAAGCAGTTTACCGAGGTCCTGGCGGGCGCTAGCGCGCTGCTGGCGCGAGTCCCCGAGCAGCGCGACGCGCTGCTGCTGCTGGCCATCGCGCAGCGCAATCTGGGTCAGGTTCCCGACGCATTGCAGACCCTGGCGGTTCTCGAGCGCCATCAGCCCCGATTTAGCCGCCTCCACGAGGAGCGCGGCCATTGCTATGTGGCACTTCGCCAAGCCCCCCAGGCCATCGCAGCCTTCGAGCAGGCCGTAACTCTTAATACGCGCTACCCGCCAGCTGGAGCATGCTCGAGGGCCTGCACCGCATGGCAGGGCAGACACGCCGGCGCGCAGGCTGCGGCGAATCAAGTGGCGACGCTTGCGGAAATTGCCTGCTCCGGTAGTGGCCGCCACGGCGTTGTTTCTGGATGGAGATCTGGAACTGGCCGAGCCGATGGTGCGCGCTTTCCTGCTCGAGCACGGGAATGATGTCGAAGCCATGCGATTGCTGGCGCGCATCGGCATGGCCCGCAAGGTGTTCGACGACGCGGAGTTGCTGCTCGAAGCCGTGCTCGAGCTGGCCCCCGACTATCGTGCAGCTCGTGCCGAATACGCCGAGGTTCTGATCGAAATGCAAAAGCACGCGCAGGCCAATCGCGAGATAGATCGTCTAATGCGTGAGGATCCGGAGCACCGGCTGCAGTACCAGGGCCTGCAGGCCACCGCGGCCGTGGGTCTCGGAGAGCACGAACGAGCGGTGGCACTCTACCGGGAGCTGCTGCAGGGCACCAGCGCGGATGCCGACATTCATTTATCGATTGCGCCACGCGCTCAAGACCGTCGGGCGACAGGAAGAGGCGATTGAGTCCTACCGCAACGCCGCCGCTTCCCGGCCGGATTTCGGCGATGCCTACTGGAGCATTGCCAATCTGAAGACCTACCGCTTTATCTCCTGAAGAGTTCGCTCGCCTCAAGGCGCTGCAAGCGGATCCGGCGGTGGGGAATGTCGATCGATATCACCTCTCCTTTGCGCTTGGCAAGGCACTGGAGGACCAAGGTGATTACGCGCAGTCGTTCCACTACTACGAACTCGGCAATGCGCTCAAGCGCGCGGAGAGTCGCTATCGATCCAGGATCATCGAGAACAACACTCGATTGCAGATTGAGGTGTGCACGAGCGAATTTTTTGCGCGGCATCGCGGCGTCGGTGCGCCAGGATCCGGATCCGATTTTCATCATCGGCCTGCCGCGTTCGGGCTCCACGCTGCTGGAGCAGATTCTGGCCTCGCACTCGCAGGTCGAGGGCACCCAGGAATTGGCCTTTATCCAGCAGATTGTCGCCAAGCTTCGGGGACGCGAACCGGACCTGGACAATCCGCGTTACCCGCAGCGTGCTGAACTGAGATGCGAGCCGAAGAGTTTGAGAAGCTCGGCCAGACAGTACCTCGCCGACGCCGCAGGCCTTTCGCCACGGAAAGCCCTATTTTATCGACAAAATGCCCAATAATTTCAGGCACCTGGGGCTCATTCATCTCATGCTGCCTAACGCCAAGATCATCGATGCCAGGCGTGAACCGATGGCCTGCTGTTTCAGCAATTTCAAGCAGCTCTTCGCCAAGGGACAGGAATTCACCTACAGCATTCGAGGACATCGCCCGCTACTACCGCACCTACCTGGAACTCATGCGGCACTGGAATCGCGTGATTGCCGGGCAAGGTCCTGCTGATGGCAGCACGAGGATGTGGTCTCGGATCTGGAAGGCAGCGTGCGGCGCATGCTAGAGTTCTGCGGCCTGAAATTCGAACCCCAATGCGTTGAGTACTACAAGACGCAACGGAGCGTGCGCACGGCCAGTTCCGAGCAGGTCCGAAAGCCGATCTATAAAGAAGGCCTCGATCAGTGGAAAAATTTCGAGCCGTGGCTCGGCGAACTCAAAGACGCTCTGGGCGATGCACTGACCCGCTATCGCGATGCCTAGCAGCAGCGCCCTCACGCCGCTTGAGATAGGAGCGCTGGTTGCGCTGATCAATTCCGGTCGCCTGAGCGAGGCGGAGTTCCAAAGTCGCGCCCTTCTCAAACATCACTCGACTACGGGAATGCTCTGGAAGGTTTTGAGCGTCGCGCTCGTCCGGCAGGGTAAGGACGCGCTGCAGGCGCTGCAGCGCACCGCCGCGCTGATGCCCCTGGATGGAGAGGCCCACCGCAACCTGGGCGCCGCGCTCTACGATCGGGGTCAGTGGGCCCCTGCCCTGGCGAGCCTGCAGCGCGCCTTGGAGTTGCAGCCCGAGGACGTGCAGACGCTCATCGATGCCGCCAACACGATGCGCAAGCTCGAGACAGCCGGCCGAAGCGATCCTCCTGTACCAGAGGGCGCTGGCCATCAGTCCCAACGAAGCCGAGGCGCACAACAACCTCGGCAACGCCTATCTGGAATTGCAGCGGTATTCCGAGGCCGAACGCAGTTACCGGCAGGCCCTCAAGGTTCAGCCCGGCGATGCGCAGATCCTGTGCAACATCGGCTTTGCGCTGACTGCGCTGGACAGGCGCGAGGAGGCGGTGGACAGCTACCGCCAGGCGCTGGCGCACAACCCTCAGCTCGTGGATGCCATCAATGGATTGGGCAATGTGCTTCGTGACCTGGGAGACCGACATCAAGCCGCTGCGCTTTTCCGCCAGGCCATCGAGATTGATCCTAAGCGCGCCGAATACCACGCCAACCTCGGAGCGGTACTCTTCGAGATCCGTCGCGTCGATGAGGCCGTGGCGCAGCTTTGATGAAGCGCTGAAGATCAATCCCGACTACGCCCCGGCCCACCTGGGGCTCGCGCTCGCATTCCGCCAGCAGCGCAGGCCCGAGGACGCCGAGGCGAGCTGCGCGGCGGCGCTCGCCGCCGATCCTGGCAACGTCGAGGCGGTGGCGCTGCTGGGCGAGCTGATGGCCGACCGAGGCCGATTTGCGGAAGCGGAAGCTCAGTTTCAACGAGCGATTGAGCTCAAGCCGGACTACGCCCCCGCCTACTCCAGCATGGCCACGCATCGGCGCATGACGCTCGAGGACGAGCCGTGGCTGAAAGGAGCCTTGTCACTGGCGGGCAGGCGCCTGCCCCTCACGCAGGCCATCGGCCTGCATTACGCGCTGGGCAAATACTACGACGACACGAAGCAGTACGAGCCGGCGTTTGAACATTTCACCCAGGCGAACCAGTCAAGCAAGCGCTTTGCCTCCCCTTACGATCGCGGCCAGTTGACGCACACGCGTGGACCGGATCATTCAAAGTTTCGATGCGCAGTTCATGAGCCAGGCGGAAGCCTTTTCAAGCCCGAGCGAACGGCCGGTGTTCATCCTGGGCATGCCGCGCTCGGGCACCTCACTGGCTGAACAGATCCTGGCCTCGCACCCTGCGGTCCACGGCGCGGGCGAATTGATGTACTGGCACGGAGCCTACGAAGCCTTCAGGCGCGCGGAACCGGACCTCAAGGCCGCCTCGGAGCTCATTCCGGATCTGGCGAATCAATACCTGGAGCGTCTGGACAAGCTCGATGCGCAGTGCCGGCCGGGTGGTCGATAAGATGCCGGCCAACTTCTGGTACGCCGGCCTCCTGCACGCCGCCTTTCCGAAGGCCCGCATCATTCACATGCAGCGTCATCCGTTCGACACCTGCCTGTCCATTTATTTTCAGAACTTCTTCAACATCGGCTCCTACGCCCACGACCTGGCCGACCTGGCGCATTTCTACGGAGAGTATCGGCGCGTCATGGAGTCACTGGCGCCGCCTGTTGCCGGACAGTGCGCTGCTCGAGGTGCCCTACGAAGGCCTGGTGGCCGATCCGGAGAGCTGGACCCGGCGGATGCTTGCTTTTGTCGGCCTGCCGTGGGACCCGCGCTGCCTGGATTTTCACCAGACCGATCGCGTGGTCATCACCGCGAGCAAGTGGCAGGTGCGACAGAAGATCAGCAAGGCCTCGATCGCCCGGTGGCGAAACTACGAGAAGCACATTGGGCCGCTCCGCGTCCTAACCCCCCCGATCGGTTCGGGCCCCGAGGCCGAGCGGTGCCTCGCCTCCGGTCAACTGATCGGGCGGCCCGGGGCCGGTGGGAAGCGCGCCAGGGCTTCGATGTCGTTGAGTTCCTGGTCGTTGCGCACGTACATGCGGCTGGCATCGCGCATGGGCTGAAAGTCCCACGACACGTGACGGCCGATGCGCAACGCGCCATCCACCAGGCGGCGGCGGCGCTGGCTGGCCAGAACCTGCTCGTGCACGGCAGATAACGACCAGCGCCGGCCGACTTCGCTCTCGAAACGCAGCCACCGTGTCGGCCTGCTCGACCGAGCCGGCCAGATTGCTGCGCTCGAGCGGGTCGGCTTCAAGGTCGTACAGTTGATCCGGATCCACCGGACAGTGCACAAACTTGTAACGGCCCCGCCGGATCATCACGATCGGCGCAATCGCCCCTTCCGCCAGGTATTCACCGATGACCTCGGGCGGCCGCTCGCCGGTGGGCGCGGCGGCGCCGGTAAGGTGCGCCTGCCAGGCTATGGCCATCGGGCGGAGCCGCATAATCGGTACCGCGCCCCTCGCTGCCGAGTTCGACCAGCGTCGGCAGCACATCCAGGAGCGAGGCGTGATGTGGCACGCGGCGCGCCGCGAACCGGCCCGGGGCGCACACGATCAATGGAATCCGGCAGGCCGGCTCGAAGAAGTTCATCTTGTACCACAGTCCCCTCTCGCCCAGCATGTCGCCGTGATCGGCCAGCAGCATCACGATCGTGTTGTTGTCCAGGCGCGCGCTCTTCAGCACATCGAGCAGCGTACCGACCTGATCATCCACGTACGAAACCGCGCCCAGGTAAGCGCGTCGCGCGGCGAGAACCTGCCCGTCGGTCGGGGTGTGCTGGCCAAGGCCGATCACGTGGCGCAGGCGGCGCGAGTGCGGATCCTCGGGCACCGCGGAGGCGGTGAGCGTGGGCATGGCGATCTTGCGGTCCTGGTAGCGATCCCAGTAGGGCTGGGCAATCGCGTACGGATCGTGGGGGTGGGTCATCGACACCACCAGGCAAAACGGTCGAGGGTCCCTGGCGCGCGCAATATCAAAGAGCTTCTGGCGGGCCGCATAAACGACTTCATCGTCATAGTCGATTTGATTGGTGCGCACGCAGGGCCCCGCCTGGGTGACCGAATCCATCGTGTGATACCAGGCGGGCCGTTCCTCAAAGCGCGTCCAGTCCGGTGTCCAGCCAAAATCGGCCGGATAGATGTCCGTGGTCAGCCGTTCTTCAAAGCCGTGCAGCTGGTCGGGACCGCAAAAATGCATCTTGCCGCTGAGCGCCGTCTGGTATCCGGCCCGCCGAAGGTAGTGGGCGAAGGTGGGTGTCTGCGCCGGAAACTCGGCCGCGTTGTCATAGGCGCCGATTTGGGAGGGCAATTGCCCGGCCAGAAATGAGAACCGCGAGGGGGCGCACAGCGGGCTGTTGCAATAAAAAGAGTCGAACGTGACTCCCCGCTGCGCGAGCGAATCGATATTCGGCGTCAGCGCCGCACCGCCGTAGGCGCTCGAGCGCGCCGGCGGTCAGCTGGTCCGCCATCAGAATCAGAAAATTAGCCGGCATTGAGACTCCTGAGTGCGGCGATATGTTCTGGGCCGACGCCGCAACAGCCGCCCACAATCCGTGCGCCACGCGCGACCCAGTCACGTGCCCACTGCAAGTAGGCCTGCGCCGTGACATCGCCCCGCAAATCACTCAACCCGGCGTTGGCTTCGATCAGCGGTTCGAGCGGCACGAAGGCGTTCGCGTAGACCCCGATGCGCATCGTAGCGGCGTCGACTTGCGCGGCGCTCGCACACGCACCGCCTCACTGACGGCCGCTCCCATCACCTCGGGGCGACTGCAGTTGAACAGTATCGCTCCGGCCTTGAGTCGCAGTGCGCTCGCCACCGCCTCGGCCACAGGCTCGCCCGAACGCAGCCGCGGATCCGCGGCGGTGTCTTTGCCGTCCGCCAGCGTGAATGACAGCCACAGGGGTTTCGTGTCATTCCCCAGCATCTCCCGGACCAACTCGGCTTCCACCTGCGAACTTAAGGTCTCGGCCAGCCAGTAGTCCGCTGATGGAGCAAGCGCGCGAATCAACGTCGAAAGAATGGGACGGGCCGCGGCGGCATCGAAGCGATCGGCTCTGTAGGAACCGCACAGCGGCGGCAGGCTGGCGGCGACCGCGACCGGGCGGGCGGCCGCGTCGGCCACCCGCCGCGCCAGTTGCCCCGACAACGCCGCGAGGGCCTGTCCCTGCGCCGCGAATCGGGCCTTGCCCAAATGGAAGGGCACCACGGCGTAGCTGTTGGTCGTGATGACCTCTGCCCCTGCCCTGACGAACGATTCATGCACGCGGGAGACAAACTCAGGCGCTTGGATGAGCGCAAGAGCCGACCACTCGGGCTGCGCGAAGGGCGCACCGATCCGAAGCAGCTCACGTCCCGTGCCCCCATCCAGCAAGCAGACTTGGTTCATAGGCGCGTAATTTAAGGATGTCCGGGCGCACTGGGCGCGCGCTGGAGCAGTTCCAGCCCCTCGGCATAGTCGCGCTGAAAGCCTTTCCACAGCGTGATGCCGGCCGTCCCGGGGCTGATCGCGTCGTAAGCCGTGCCCGGCGGGCGCCTGCCAATGTCCCGTACTCGAATCGGGCACCAGGCCATCCAGGTAGGCGGCGCGAGTCTCATCGTCCTTGACGAACCGATCGAGAAACGCGGTGATCATGTGCAGGTTGATGCCGATGATGCGCTCCTTGCGCCACACCGGATCCTCGAACCAGCTGATGTCCCACACGCTGTGGCGCATCTCCGGCGGGGCGGGATCCAAGCCCAGTGCGTGGCCTCCTTGCCTGTAAGTCAGCAGGTAACGGCGAGCGCCCGTGGCTGGCCTCAAAAATGGCGCGCGCGCCGGTGGCATAATCGACAGTGCGATCGTGATCGCCCGCGATCAGCAGGAGCGGTGCGTTGATCGCACTCAGCCCGGCCGATCCCCACACCGCCTGCGATTCGCCGGCCGGCGCAATGGCGACCACGGCCTTCAGATCCGCGACGCGCAGCTGGTTTTGCCGGGCACCGCCCGCGGCAAAGGGGGTCAGCTGCCCTCCCGGTATCAGTTTGCAGGCCGGGCCCTGCGGATCGAGCGCTGCGCCCGCGCCGGTCAGGACGGCATAGCCGCCCATGGAGTAACCGATCAACGCGGTCCGCGCCGGATCGATGAGCCCCTCACGAGCCAGCGTGGCCTGCAGCGTACGCGTGACGAAGGCGAGGTCGAGGGGCCGCCGCAGCAGCATTTCCGGGATCTCGGCCGGGTTGCTGCGCGGCAGGTCCTCATGGCG
Organism: uncultured Gammaproteobacteria bacterium; assembly: GCA_963795685.1. Classification (GTDB taxonomy): domain Bacteria; phylum Pseudomonadota; class Gammaproteobacteria; order Steroidobacterales; family Steroidobacteraceae; genus FEN-1191. The sequence continues at coordinate 58,938 of CAWCJE010000006.1, read as the reverse complement.
GATGGCCGCGATCACGTAGCCCTTCGACGCCAGATTCTCGGTCAGCCAGCTCAGGCCGATGGTCGGATTGCTGCGGCCGTGGGAGACAACGACCAGCGGAAAGCGTCCGCTGGCCCTCGGCGCATCGCGCACCGCCAGGCCCGGGACCGTAAAACGCACCGGCGGTCCGGGCGATTCGGTCTGGAGGCTCGCACTGTAGAGCTCAGGTTTCGAGCCCGAGGCGGGAACGGCCGGATACCAAAGATCGACCGTGATCGTTCGATCCTTACCGGAGGCGAGGACATCGGGCGCATCGTGTTCCACCAGCGTCAGCGTGCGGACGCCGATGGCGTAGCGGCCCAAGGAGGCCAGCTCGGGCGAATCCACGACGGGCCGGCTCGGGGGCTCCTGAGCCCCTGTGTTCGGTGCGGCCGCCGTCCAAAGGCCCAAGCAGGCCAGCGCCCACAGGCTGGGCAGGGACCCGTATCGGTGTCGTTCGTGTGTGCGCATTTTCCTTGAACCGTCTTTGTCAGTGACCCTCGTCCGCCAGCAGCATGGCGGCGCCCTTGTCCGCGACCATCGCCGTGGGCGCGTTCGTGTTGCCCGAGGTAATGGTCGGAAAGATCGATGCGTCCATTATGCGCAGGCCCTCGAGCCCGTGTACGCGCAATCGGACGTCCACCACCGCGCTTGCGGGGTCAGTCCCCATCATGCAGGTGCCCACCGGGTGGAACACCGTGCCGGCGCGCGCGCGAAAATCCCGCAGCAGTTCCTCCTCGGTGGTCTTTTCCGCTCCAGGCAGCAGTTCCGATTCGATCAGTGCGGCCAGCGGCGGTGCCGCCGCGAGACGACGGAGCAAGCGCGCGCCGATGCACACATCGCGCAAGTCCTGATCCGTGGAGAGGTAATTGGGGTAGATGGCCGGGGCCACCTGCGGGTCGGCCGATCGGATCGCGAGGTGCCCGCGGCTGCTGGGACGGCAGGAATTAAACGAGGTGATGAATGCCGGGAACGGGTCCGGGTTCATCAGCCGGCGCGTGCGCTCGCGCGTGCCGCTGTAGCTGGCGGGATTGAAATACAGCTGCATGTCCGGCGCGCGAAGCTCGGGGCTGCTGCGCACGAACCCTCCGCCCTGATTGACGCTCATCGACAACGGTCCGGTGCGCGTCAACAGATAACGCATTCCGGCGGCGATCTTTCCCCACCACGGATAGAGCCTGTTGTTAAGCGTCGGGACGCGCGAGCGGTACACGTAGTTGATACCCAGGTGATCCTGCAGGTTCCGTCCGACGGCCGGCAGGTTCAGAACCGTGGCGATGCCGTGCTGTCGGAGTAACGCTCCCGATCCGACGCCCGACAGTTGCAGCAGTTGCGGGGTGTTGACGCTTCCGGCCGCGAGGATCACCGAGCGGGCGGCGTGCAAGGTCACGGTGCGCCCGTGCTTAAGGTAGGTCACGCCCACGGCGCGGCGTCCCAGAAAATTTACGCGCTGCACGTGGGCATTGAGGAGTAATTGCAGATTGCGACGTTTCAGCGCGGGACGCAGGAACGCGGTCGAGGTCGATTCGCGCAAGCCGCGGCGAGTCGTAATCTGGTAGATCCCGACGCCCTCGGGATTCGGCCCGTTAAAATCGGGCGTGAACTTAAGGCCCAGCGCAGCGCAGGATTCGATATAGGCCCGGCACAGGGGGTGAGCGGCATTGGACACATCGGTGATGGCCAGCAATCCGCCGGTGCGCTGCTCGATCGCCTGATAATGCGGCAGAACGTCGCTCCAGCCCCAGCCGTGATTGCCCATCGCGCGCCAGTCGTCAAAGTCGCCGGGTTGGCCGCGCGCATAGACCATCGCATTGATCGAACCGGACCCACCGAGCACCTTGCCGCGAGGCCAGAAGCTGCGTACTCCGCCCAGAGCCGGCTCAGGTTCGGCCTCGTACATCCAGTTGAATTCGGGGTTGTTGAAGGTGCGTCCGTAGCCGATCGGCACCCGAATCCAAAAACGCTGGTCCGACCCGCCGGCTTCCACGATGACCACGCGGTGTCGGCCACTGGCGCTGAGTCGGTCGGCGAGCACGCAGCCTGCCGTGCCCGCGCCGACGATGATGTAATCGACCGTGTCCGCTGACATGTGCGCGCTAAACGATGGGGTGTCCGGCCATGTCCAGATGAAGTTTCGTATCTGTGTACGGATGCTTCAAGGCCACCTCTTCATTCAATTCGACGCCGAGACCGGGCTCGGTGGGCGGTATGACAAAACCTTCGCTCCAGCGGATCGGTCGGCGCAGGATGTCGGCGTGAAAACCGTCCCAGCGCTCGATGCCCTCGAGAATCAGGAAGTTCGGGCTGCAGGTGGCCAGTTGAATGTTGGCGGCGCCGACCACAGGCCCGCAATACAGGTGAGGGGCCAATTGCACATGATGCACTTCGGCCATGCCGGCAATTTTCTTCGCCTCCAGCAAACCGCCGACCCGACCCAGGTTCATCTGCAGGATGGCCACCGCTCCGGCCTGCAACAGCCGCGCAAAATCGTACTTGGTGGCCAGCCGCTCGCCGGCCGCGATTGGAATGCGCGTGCCGCGTGCCACTTTAGCCATTTCCTCCGGGGCATCCGGAGGGACCGGTTCCTCGAACCAAAGCGGATCGTAGGGCTCAAGGCGCCGCGCCAGCCGGATCGCACCGGCGGCTGTCATCTGACCGTGCGTTCCGAACAGAAGATCGGCCTGGTTTCCGACCGTCTCGCGGAGCTGGCGAGCGAAGCGTTCGGACAGCTCAAGGGCCGCGAGCGACAGCTGCCGTCCGTCAAATGCCGAATAAGGTCCGACCGGATCGAACTTCAACGCCGTGAATCCCTGGCGCAAATACTCCAATGCGCGGGAGGCCGCAAGATCGGGATCCTGATACACGTCGGTGGCATCGCCCGGCCGCGCGTAAATATACGTGTAGGTGCGCAAGCGTTCGTGCACGCGCCCGCCGAGCAGGTTGTAGACCGGCTGATTCGCCTCCTTGCCGATGATGTCCCAGCAGGCCATCTCAAGGGCGCTTAACACCCCCATCAGCGTGAGGTCCGGATGCTGAGTGAATCCGGAGGAATAGACCCGGCGCCAGATTTTCTCGATGTTGTGCGGGTCCTCCCCTTCCAGGTGCCGTTCGAACACATCCTCGATCATCTTGGCCACAAGCTTGGGTTGAAACGGCACGCAGTAGGCTTCCCCCAGCCCCTCCACGTTCTGGTCGGTGATCAACTTGACGAAAACGAAGTAGCGCCCGCCGTAATGAGGGGGCGGATTGCCCACGACGAATGTCTTGATGCCTTTGAGTTTCACGCGCTGACTTCAGCCGCGGCCGCGCTCAGTGGCACGCCGGTGGCCCGCTCCTGGTCGGCCACGATGTCGCGCACCGACCAGAAATAGTGAAAGGTCGCCCACAGCCCCGTGGGCACCAGGACCAGCATGGCCATGCGCAGTGATTCGGCATTTTCAACGTGACCGGGCCCGAGCCAGTCGCTCAATGAGCCGACGCCCACCGGTGCGACGATCAGGTTCAGGAAATTGGCCGCGAACAGCGTCGCCGCACAAAACACGGCCCGCATCCTCGGTTCGGCCAGATTGAGCAGCAGCCCGAAGGCCGGGCCAATGTAGAAATAGATCGAGGGGATAAAGAACCAGAACAGGATTTTCACCAGCTCGAGCGAATGCGTCGTGTAGATCACGAACGACACCAGGCTTGCCGCGCCGATCCACCAGCCCATCAGTTTCACGACCCGTCGCGGGTCGGCCATCGACGGCCGCGTCAGGAGCCAACCGGTAAAGACAGTCGCCGCGCCGCCGCCAAACAGGTGAATCTTGCCGGTGATTTCTCCGGCCTGGCCCGAGGAAAGTCCATAGCTCTGATTCAGGAACATCGGCGTCCAGTACATCAGGCCCCAGCCCCACAGCGCCGTGAGGGCGCTGGCGGCCATCACGTGCACCGCCGAGCGCTGCTTCCACAGGTAGCGCATCGCGTCCATGAACGAGGGCTTGTCGTCGGAGATGTGCGCGTCGAGGTTGCCGCGCCGCGGCTCGCGCACGGTAAAGAAGATCAGCAGTCCCACCAGCAGGCCGGGCAACCCGAGCCAAATAAAAGGCGCCCGCCAGCCGTGCAAATCGGCGATCGCACCGGTCGGACCGGAGGCGAGGTAGGCCCCGATGGGCGCGCCCAGGGAAAAGACCGTCAGCGCCATGGGGCGGCGCGCCACTGGAAAGTAATCGGAGATCAGCGAGTTTGCGCCGGGTGTGCCGCCCGCCTCGCCCACGCCGATGCCAATGCGCGAGACCAGCAGCTGCCAGTAATTTCGCGACAGCCCGGTGCACATCGTCATGACAGACCAGCCGACGATCGAAGCGGTCACGATGTTGCGCCGGTTCCCGCGATCGATCAGCCACGAGATCGGGAAGCCCATCGTGATATAGAAGAATCCGAGCCACAGTCCGGTCAGCGCACCTACTCCGCCGGCGGTCAGGTGCAGCTCGAGCCGGATCGGCTCCAGGACCTGCGTGATCATGTAACGATCGGTGATGCTGAGCGTGTAGACGGCACACATCAGTATCAGCACGTACCAGCGTATGGCCATCGATGGCGCGTCTGCGGTTCGGCCCGTGGGTAGTGATTGACTCGCCTGGCTCATGGAGGGCACCCGCTCGGCTGTTGGCGCCGATATTGCCTGAAATGCGCGCCGGTGTTCGAGCTAAGAGACGCGGCTGCGGCTCGTTCCCAAATTCGGCGCCTCCCGCCGCGATATATGCTTTTTTTCGATGGACCGGCCCACGGTGCGCGGCCGTACGCGGCGCACGGGCTGTGTACACTGACTCGCCTGCCCGCTGCGGGCGAGAGCGAAACCATTACCCCTAATTGGCGAGGTGAGGCGTGGAAGGCATACGGATCGGATTTGTCGGCCTCGGCAACGTCGGCGGCAAACTTGCAGGCAGCCTGCTGCGACACGGCGGGCCTCTGATCGTGCGCGATCTGAATGAGCAACTGCTCGCCCCCTTCCTCGCGCGCGGCGCGCGCAGCGCCCCCTCACCCCGGGCGATGGCCGAGCAGGTGGATCTGCTCATCACCTGCCTGCCCTCGCCGGCGGCCTCGGCCGCGGTGCTCGAGGGCGCCGATGGCGTACTGGCGGGCATGAAGCCTGGCATGGTCTGGCTCGAAATGAGCACCACCGATCAGGCTGAAATCATCCGACTGGGCGCGCTGGTCGCGGACCGGGGGGGTCTGGCGATGGATTGTCCGGTGTCGGGAGGGTGTCATCGCGCGGCGACCGGCAACATCTCGATTTTTGCGGGCGGGAGCCGGGAGGCGTTCGAGAAGGTGTTGCCGGTGCTCAAGGTCCTGGGCCGGCAAATCCTGCACACCGGACCGCTCGGCTCGGCCTCGGCCCTGAAGGTGGTCACCAACTACCTTTGTACCGTGCACCTGTGCGCGCTGGCCGAGGCCCTGTCGGTGTGCAAGGTCGCCGGCATGGACATGAATACCGCGTACGAGGCCATTCGGATTTCCTCCGGAAATTCCTTCGTGCATGAGACCGAATCGCAGGTGATTCTCAACGGCAGCCGGGATATCGGCTTTACGATGGATCTGGTCATTAAAGACGTCGGGCTCTTTGACAAGTGGGCGCAAGAGCTGCGTGTGCCGCTGGAAATATCGCCGCTGGTACTCGATATCTTCAGGGATGGGGCGCAGCGTTACGGACCGCGCGAGCACTCGCCCAACATCATCCGGCGACTGGAAGAGGCCTGCGGCGTGAAGGTGCTGGGGAGCGGGTTCCCGGCCGAAATGATCGACGATCAACCCGAGGCCGAAGGCTACGAAGTCCTTCCGAGCAATCGTTAGCCGAAGCCCACCACGGCCTTGAGTTCCAGAAAGTCACCGATGCCCCAGTCCGCATACTCGCGCCCGTTGCCCGATTGCTTGTAGCCACCAAAGGGCGCCGCCGTGTCCCAGTCCGGATAATTGACGTTGATCTGCCCGGCGCGCAGCTGCCTCGCGACCTGTCGCGCGTGCTCGGCATCGCCCGACTGCACGTAGGCGGCCAGGCCATACACCGTGTCGTTGGCGATCTGCACGGCCTGCTGCTCGGACTCGTAGGGAATAATCGAGAGCACCGGCCCGAAGATCTCCTCACGCGCGATCGTCATGTCGGGGCGCACGGGACCGAATACCGTGGGCCGGGCGAAATAACCGCGATTGAGCCCGCCCGCACGGCCCAGTCCGCCGGTCACCAACGGAGCGCCTTCGGAAATACCGGATTGGATGAGCTTCTGAATCTTGTTGTACTGGGTCTCGCTGACCACGGGGCCCAGCTGAATGTCCGCTGCGCGCGGATCGCCCACCGTGTGGCCTTCCGCCGCTTGCTTGGCGTAGCCCAGAGCCTCATCGAGCTTGGCCTTGGGCACCAGCATGCGCGTCGGCGCGTCACAGGACTGTCCGCTGTTGCTGAAACAGGCGGCCACGCCCTGCGTGACCGCCGTGCGCAGGTCGGTATCGGTCAGGATAATGTTGGCCGACTTTCCGCCCAATTCCTGGGTGACGCGCTTGACCGTGTCGGCTGCGCTCTTGGCGACCATGACTCCGGCGCGTGTCGAGCCGGTAAAGGACACCATGTCGACGTCCGGACTGGTCGCCAAGGCTTGTCCCACGGTCAGGCCATCGCCGTTGACCAGATTAAAGACCCCCGGCGGTACCTCCGCCGCATGGACAATTTCGGCAAAAATGATGGCGTTGAGCGGTGCGATCTCGCTGGGCTTAAGCACCATGGTGCAGCCCGCGGCCAGCGCCGGGGCCACCTTGCATACGATTTGATTGAGCGGCCAGTTCCAAGGCGTGATGAGTCCGGCGACGCCGATGGCCTCGCGAATGATGCGGGTCTTGCCGCGCTGCTCTTCGAACTCGAAGGCCTCGAGGGCGGCAATCGTGGATTCAAGGTGCGCGCGGCCCGCCCAGATCTGCGCGTCACGGGCGAACTGAAGGGGGGCACCCATCTCATCGGAAACGACCTGCGCGAGGTCTTCCGCGCGCTCGTTGTACAACACCAGCATGCGCTTGAGCAATCCGAGGCGGTACGCCTTGCTGGTCTGCGAAAAACTTGGAAATGCCGAACGAGCCGCGCTGATGGCGCGGGCGGCGTCGGCCGCGTTGCCCATGGCAATCGAAGTGATCGCCTCTTCGGTCGCCGGGTTGATCACCGCCTGCGTGGCCGTGCTCAGCGGCTGCACCCATGCCCCATTGATATAGAAATTGCCCGTGTTCTTCATAGTCCTATGCTACGACATTTTCCCGCTGGGGAAGCATCGGGCTTAAAGTACGTCCGTTCAAGGGATGCATGATGGGTGATTATTGAAGGAGACAAGCGCGGGCGATGCCCTCTGGCTCGGCCTCGATACCGGGGGCACCTACACGGATGCCGTGTTGCTGGCGGGCGGTCGCCGCGTCATCGCCAGTGCCAAATCATTGACGACGCACTGGGATCTGGCCGTCGGGATCGGCGAGGCGATCCGCTCGGTCCTCCATGCCCTGCCGGGCACGGACATCTCAGGAAATGTGCAACTCGTGTCCGTGTCGACCACCCTCGCCACCAACGCCGTGGTCGAGAACCGCTTCAGTCCCGTGGCCTCCGTGTTGATCGGGTTTGATGCGGGAATGCTGGCACGCTCCGGATTGCAGCGCGATGCGTCCGGCCCGATCATTCTGGTGCGCGGTGGGCACGATGCGAGCGGGGACGAACTTGAACCGCTCGATGAGGCGCAGCTCGCCGCGGCGGTGAGAAAGAGTTCAGATTCTGTGGAAGGCTACGCCATCGCCTCGTGTTTCTCGGTTCGAAATCCCGCGCATGAGTTACGCGCGCGCCAACTGGTCCGCGAGTTGTCCGCAAAACCGGTGACTTGCGCTCATGAGCTCAGTTCCCGCCTGGACGCACCGCGGCGCGCACTTACCGCAGCACTCAATGCGCGTCTGACGCCCCAGATCCGGCACCTGATCGAGGCACTCTCGGAGGTGCTCCAGTCCGAAGCCATCGACGCGCCTCTGATGATCGTCAAGGGCGATGGATCGCTGATGAAGGCGCAGGTGGCGCTCGAATACCCGGTCGAGACCATTTTATCCGGGCCTGCCGCCAGCGTGGTGGGCGCCGGGTTCTTGACGGGCTTGACCGATTTTCTGGTCGCCGACATGGGCGGCACCACCACCGACTGCGCTGTCGTTCGTGCCGGGCGGCCGGCCATCAACGCGGAGGGCGCGCTGATCGGGGGATGGCGCACCATGGTGGAAGCGGTCGATGTGCGCACGGTGGGTCTGGGTGGGGACAGTCAAGTCTCCATGCATCGAGACGGGCACATGACGGTCGGTCCGCGCAAGGCGATGCCCCTGTGCCTGCTGGCATCGCAGGCGCCGTCCGCGTTGCTTGAGCTGCGAAAGTTAGCGACCCTGCAGCATTTGCCGGACTACGCCACGCAATTCGCGCTGCGCAATCCAGGGCGCGAAGCGCCCGCGCAGCTCTCGGCCATCGAGCGGCGGGTGTGGAACGAACTGAGCGCCGAACCCAAGCGCGTGTCCCGCCTCATCAACAACGCGCCTGGTCTGAGCGCGCTGCGTCGCCTGGCCGACGCCGGGCTGGCCACGATCGCGGCGTTCACACCCAGTGATGCCCTGCATGTGCTCGGGAGGCAACGGGACTGGAACGCGGAGGCGGCGGAATTGGGCGCCCGACTGCTCGCCATCGAGGAGCGCAATATCCTCGGAGCAAGTGAAGCGGCGAGCCCGCAGGAATTTTGTGAGCGCACTGTTGAGCATGTGATTCGTGAATCGGCCCGCACGGTCATCGCCACCGCACTTGCCCAGGACCCCGGCCTGGAATCCCAGGCGAATTCGTGGGGAATGTTCGGCGACCGGCTCATCGAAGAGGCCGTGGCCGGCCGGCCATTCTCAATGCTGGTGCAGACGGGAATCTCGCTCGCCACACCGCTGGTCGCGATCGGAGCGCCGGTAGCGGCCTACTATCCTGAAGTGGCCCGACGTTTGAAATCGGAACTCTCGATACCTGAGCACGCCGCGGTGTGCAACGCGGTGGGCGCTGTGGCCGGTGTCGTCTCGCAGACGATCGATATTCTGGTGAATCAACCGGTGTTCGGAGTGTTTCGCGTTCATGATCCTGCGGGGATTCGGGATTACAAGAGCGAAGAGCCGGCCATCGCTTACGCGCGAGAACTCTCGCAACGCCTGGCGCTCGAGGCGGCCCGTCGCGCGGGCGCGGTCGACCTGCACGTGGAAAGCACCGTCAGCGAACATCGCGCCCACATGGGCGCCTCGGATTACCTGGCCGACGCGGTGGTGCGTTCGACCGCGACCGGGCGTCCGTATGCCGGTCACGTGAAGACCGATCACTGAACGGCTGGGCCTCTTTCCTAATTAGCTCTTGATCCGTTCGTTCTTCGGGTCGTACCAGGGTTGCAACTGCACCCGCGCCGGCCAGCGCCGGCAGGCCACTTCAATTTCCCACTCGCCGCTGGCCAGCCACTCTTTAGTGACTCCGGATTGCTCGGCGACATACCCCATGCCGATCGATCGTTCCAAACGATGTCCCCAGGCGCCGGACTTGATGGACCCGACGATCTGACCATTCCGGACGATGGGTTCTTCGTGATAAAGGAGCGGCGCTTCGCTCGAGGAGTCCTGCAACATCACCTGCACCAGACGCTTGGAGAGTACGCCGCGTTCGCGTTGAGCCGCGAGGGCCTCGCGTCCTAAGAACCCCCCGGGCTTGTCCCAGGCCACCGTAAAGCCCAGCCCGGCCTCGAGCGGGGTGTCCTCATCGGCGATATCGTGACTCCAGTGCCGATATCCCTTTTCCACTCGACAGGCGGCCATGGCGTGGTAACCCGCGTGCTTGAGACCCATCGGCGTACCGGCGGCCAGCAGTTGCTCGTAGACATCCAGGCAATGCTCGGCTGGAAAATACAGCTCCCATCCGAGCTCCCCGACATAGGTAATGCGGCTGGCGCGCACGAGCGCGTAGCCGATCTCGATCTCGCGGGAGTGGCCGAAGGGATGAGCCGCATTGGACAAATCAGCGCCCGATAGTTTCTCGAGCAGCTCGCGGCTGCCCGGTCCCATCACGCCCAGCATGGAGATACCCGAGGTGACATCGGTCACGGAGCATTGCGCGCCTGCGCGCGAGCGGATATGGCGCCTCAGCCACGCCAGGTCGCGCGTCTGGCTGATGGCCGAAGTGACCACCATGAACTCATCGGCGGCGAGTCGTGTGATGGTCAGATCCGCCTCGATCCCGCCCCGATCGTTGAGCCACTGCGTGTACACGATGCGGCCGGGAGCCACATCCACATTGGCGGTCGAAAGCTGATTGAGGACGGCGCAGGCCTCGGTGCCCTGCACCAGGAATTTGGCGAAGCAACATTGATCGAACAGCGCGATGGCCTCACGTGCCGCCCGGCACTCGCTGGCGCAGGCCTCGAACCAGTTCTGCCGGCCATAAGAATAGGTGTAGCTGGGCGCTGCTCCGGGCGAGGCAAACCAGTTGGGCCGCTCCCAGCCCGCCGTCTCGCCCATGCACGCGCCGGCCGCAACGAGGCGATCGTGCAAGGGCGTGCGACGTGCGCCACGCGCGCTCTGGTATTGATAGTAGGGCCAGTGCATTGCGTACAGCAGGCCCAGAGTCTCGACGGTGCGATCGTGCAGATAACGGCGGTTCCCCTGAAACGGCATGATCCGGCGAATGTCCACGTCGGCCAGGTCCATGGGAGGACGGCGATCGAGTATCCATTGCGCCACGACCTTTCCCGCCCCCCCACTGGCCGCGATGCCTACCGAATTAAAACCCGTGGCCACGAACAGGTCGCGCACCTCGGGCGACTCACCGATGTAATAACGATCATCGGGCGTGAAACTCTCCGGACCGTTGAAGAAAAGTTGAATGCCGGCATCGGCCAGCGCGGGAACCCGCTTGACCGCCGCATTCAGTATCGGCTCGAAGTGATCGTAGTCCTCCGGGAGCGTCTCAAAGCTGAAGTCCTCGGGGATCCCGCGCATTCCCCAGGGTTTCGCGACCGGCTCAAAGCAGCCCACCAGGAGCTTGCCCGCGTCCTCCTTGTAATAGGCACACTCATCCTGCACGCGCAGCACCGGCAGGTTTCCCGGCAGGCCCGGCATCGGTTCGGTCACGATGTAAAAGTGTTCGGCGGCGTGAAGGGGGATCGCGACCCCGCAGGCTTTTCCCAAGCCGTGGGACCACATGCCCGCGCACAACACGACCGTGTCCGCCGCGATGTAGCCGGCATCGGTCTCCACCCCGACCGCTCGCCCCTGCACGACGCGTATTTGCGTCACGGTGGTGTTCTCCAGGATCTTCGCGCCACGCATCTTGGCGCCCTTGGCGAGTGCTTGCGTGGTGTCGATCGGGTTGGTCTGCCCGTCCTTGCGCAAGAAGATGCCGCCCACCAGATCGCCGACGGACAGCAGCGGCCAGCGTTCCTTGATTTCGCCCGGCGTGAGCACGTCGATTTCAAGGCCGAAGGTCTTGCCCATGGATGCACCGCGCTTCAGTTCCTCGAAGCGCGCCGGAGTTTGAGCCACGCTGACCGATCCGTTCTGCTTGAAGCCGGTGGCCTGTCCGGTCTCGGCCTCCAGAGAGTGGTACAGATCAGCCGTGTACTTGGCCAATTCGGTCAGATTGCGCGTCGCACGCAGTTGCCCGACCAGGCCCGCGGCGTGCCAGGTCGTGCCGCAGGTGAGCCGACGCCGCTCGAGCAGCACGACGTCGGTGACGCCGATCTTGGTCAGGTGGTAGGCGATGGAACAACCTGCGACGCCACCCCCGACGATAACGACGCTGGCCTGAGCTGGAAGTGTCATCCGGCGTTACGTACCTGCCGGCCCCATGCCCTGGCGTGCGAGGCGGATCGGAAAGCGGCTGCGGATCTCCGCATCGGTCTGCTCGGAGACGTGCTTCGGAAAGTGCGACGCGAGAATCTCGGCAACCTTGCGCTCCGCTCGTTCCGAAACGCTGCTTCCGCCCTGCTCCAGCCAGTCATTGGGACTTCGCCGATCGCCCACGGTCGGATACAAGTACTCGGTCTGCATCAGCTGCAGGGTCTGGCCGCTGCCCAGAAAATGCCCCGGACCGTTCAGGCACACGTCCTTGATGGTCTCGAAGGACAGTCGTTCCTCGTTGACCTCGATGCCTTTGATGGTGCGCTGCGCGGCGCCGATGATGTCATTGTCAATGATCAAGCTCTCGAGCGAGAACCCCAGAAGGCTCGCATGCATGCCCGCGGATTCGTAGATCATGTTGACGCCGCAGTTTCCGACCAGGGCGTGATTGAGCGCCTTTTCCGCGCCGGACTGGCCGTCGGGTATCTTCGAATCGGTCATCCCGGAGGCCGTGCCGCCCGTCAACTGATAGAAATTAGCCATCTGGCCGGCGGCCGAAGAAAGCAGGGCCTGCTCCGGACTGCCGCCCGACATCGCACCGGTACGCAGATCCGAGACGAAACACCAAGTGCCAAAAATCGCCGGATGGCCGGGCTTGATCGCGTTGACGTACACAAGACCTGCGAGCACCTCGGCCACTTCCTGGGCCAGGGCCCCGGCCAGCGCCGCAGGCGCCGTCGCGCCAGCCTGCCCGGCCGACAACAACAGCACCGGCATCCCGCCGCGAACGGCGACTTCAAGACAACGGCACGCGTCGGCCGCAAATTTCATCGGCGGCACGACGAAGCAGTTGGATTGGCTGACAAACGGGCGCTCGCGCCATTTCTGCTCGCTGCCGGCGATGATGTGCAGCATTTCCAGCGATTTGACCAGATGGTCGGGGTGGACCCAACTGCTGCCTACATGCTTGGTCGTGCTCATGACCGAGGCGTAGCAGGTGTTGAAATCCATTTCGTAGGGATCGGGAATATCGCGCGGCACCACGGCGCGCTGGAAGAAATGGATGTGATCCATGACGTCGACCACGCGGCCGATGTCGAAAAGATCCTGGATCGTTGACTCCCGGTAACCCTTGCGTGGATCGACAATGTTGACCGCGGCCCCGGCGGTGCCGAAATAGGCCCGCTTGCCCCAGGGTTCCAGGTCGTGTTTCGGGTCCTGGCCGTGCAAGACAAAATTTCGGCCGGCCTTGGCCAGCGTGTCCTCGACCAACGAGCGTGGGTACAGCAATCGCCCCTGCGGGGTGAGCGTGCAGCCCGCCCGCGTCATGATCTCGATACCGGTATCGGTGGCGTCCCCAAGGCCCACCTCGGCCAGCAAACGCAGCGCGGTCTGGTGGATTTGCTCGACGTCCCCATCGCTCAGCGGCCGGTACCGGCCGCTGGTCATGCCAGGTCTCACCGGACGCAGGTGGTCCGGCAGCGGGCCTGCGCGCTCGGCACGGCGGGCATCGCGTCCGGAGGGACGTCGGGCTACAATTGGGGCATCGGTCACGCGGTTACTCCTTGGCGTCGCACCAAGGATTATCGCTCATTCCACGGTACTTTGGAGGCAGACGTGAATCGGCTCGTCAGCTTTACGCAGATGAAAGACGGCACGCGCGAGGACTACCTGCTCCTCGACGAATCCGAGCGAGAGTTCGCGAAAAAGCTTCCGGACTATGTCTTAAAGGCGCTGCGCGATTTGAATCACTCGGTCGAGGGTTACCCGCTCAGCCGGCTGGGGCATTCGCTCCAGACCGCCACCCGCGTCCGGCGTGACGGCGGCGACGATGACATGGTGGTCGGCGCCTTGATTCACGACGTCGGTGACCTGCTCGCTCCCTACAATCACGCGCAGGTCGCCGCCGCCATCCTTCGACCTTACGTGCGCGAGCAGGTGACCTGGATCGTCGAGCAGCATGAGCTGTTCCAGACCTATTACTACGTGCATCACATGGGTGGGGATCGCAACGCCCGGGACCGGCTGCGCGATCATCGCTGGTACCAATCGTGCGTGGATTTTTGCGAGCGTTACGACCAGTCATCGTTCGATCCTGGCTATCGGACCATGTCGCTGGCGGAATTTGAACCCGTGCTGCGGCAGGTCTTCAGCCGAGTGCCGCACGATACGCGCTACACTTCTGCTGCTTGAAAAATATCCAACGTTTCCGCGGCCGGCACGGCCTTGCACTGTGTGCCATCGCGCTGTGCGCCGGGGCCTTCGCAAGCGCGTCCCCGGCATCAGGATCCTTGCCCCCGCCGATTCGGCACGTGTTCGTGGTCGTGCTCGAGAACCAACCGTTCCACAACACCTATGGACCCCATTCGCCGGCGCCTTTTCTGAAGGCGCTGCCGGCCAAGGGCGCACTGGTCGTCAATTACTTCGGAACAAGTCATGAGAGCCTGGGCAATTACCTGGCCCTTATCAGCGGCCAGGCGCCCAATCAGACCGTAAACCTGGATTGCGAAGTCTTCGAGGAGTTCGTCGGCACCGGTGTCACGGCCGATGGCCAGGCGATTGGCAAGGGCTGCGTCTACCCGCCGAGCGTGACCACGCTGGCCAATCAACTCGAGGCGGCGAAGCTGAGCTGGAAGGGATACATGGAGGACATGGGCAACAACCCGCACCGTGAAAGTGCCACCTGCGCCCATCCGCCCATCGGTGCGCCCGATAACACCCAGGAGGCGCAGGTCGGGGATCAATACGCCACGCGCCATAATCCATTCGTCTATTTTCACGCCATAATCGACACTCCCAGTTGCGCGCAACGCGTGGTCAACTTCAGGCAACTCGCCTCCGATCTGAAATCTGTCGCGACGACCCCCAACTACCTTTTCATCGTGCCCAACCTGTGTCACGACGCCCACGACGGGACCGACGGGGGTCGATGCGTTGATGGGGCACCCGGCGGCCTTATCGCCGCAGACCGGTTTCTGAGTGAGCTGGTGCCCAAAATCCTGGCCTCACCGGCCTTTCGCCGCGACGGTCTGCTGATCATCACCTTCGACGAGTCGGACCTTCTGGAAACCTTGAACCGCCAAGCGGGCGTTACCGTGCTCGGCGGAGATGCGGCCGCCTGCTGCGGAGAACAGCCAGGGCCGAACATCCCGCCCTACAGCCCCACCGCGGTGGGTACCTGGGAGAAGATGAATGGGCCGGGCATCATCGGACCGGGTGGCGGACGGGTCGGAGCGGTGGTGCTCTCGCCCTATATTCGTCCGGGCACCATATCGATGGTGCCCTACAACCACTACTCCTTCTTAAAGAGTGTCGAGGATATCTTCAACCTCCCGCACTTGGGCTATGCGGGCCAGCCCGGGCTGCAGGGCTTCGGTGCTGACCTGTACAACCAGCCCGCGGGCCCGGGGCATTAGCGGCTTGAGGTCTCATCCGGCCGATGGGGAACTTCAAGGCCGCTGCGCTCCAGCACGCCCCGCAACAGGTCGGGGCGGTCGCTGATCATTCCATCCACGCCCAGGTCCACGAGGCGCTCCATGTCCTGCGGCGCGTTCACCGTCCAAGGAATCACTCGAAGTCCCAGGGCCTGCGCCTCGAGGACCGCGAAGGCCGTCAGATCCTGGTAGTTGGGCGACCAAACTTTAGCCCCGCTGGCCCGCGCAAGCTTGGGCACCGAGCCGTCAAAATTGTTGATGTTCAGACCGGCAAGCCACGGCGAGGGTCGCGGGCGCCCCGCATGGACTGTGTCGTCGGCGCCCTGCTGGTCCGTCAGCGCCCCGGTGGCAACTCCCGGCGCAAGCTTGTGCACCAGCTTAAGGATTCGCCAATCGAAGCACTGGATCGTGACGCGAGCGTTAAGGCCGGCGCCTCGTACATCCTCCAGCAACAATGACACGAAGCGCTCCGGGGCCACGGTCAGCGTGGGCTGCAAGGGAAACAACTTCACTTCAATGTTAAATCGAATCGCCCGGTCGCCCTCTGCGGCCACCATCGCAAACAGGTCTGCCAACCTCGGAATGCGCTGCCCGTCCACGGCTTGCTGCTCGGGAAACTCGGCAGCGTACGACGTTCCGGGCCGCAAACGACCGACGTCGTACCGCTCCAGCTGCGCGTAGCTAAGCGTGCAGATGGGCGGGCCCGGCGCGTCCAGAAACTGGCCCTGGCTGTCGCGAGTGTGATCGGGGTTGGGCTGCGGGTCGTGGCTCACGACCACGACGCCATCGTGCGTGACCGCGCAGTCGAGCTCAAAGGTGCTGATTCCGAGCTCGCGGGCACGTGCGAATCCGGCCAGGGTGTTTTCCGGCCAAAGCCCCCGGGCGCCCCGATGTCCCTGCAGATCGAATGGATCGCCATCCCGCGTCCGATGCGGCACCATGGCCTAGGGAAACTCGGCGAGTGACGCGCGACGCGTCTCACAGTAGCATTGGCCTGCGCGCGAACCGGCGCGATTGGCGGGTCGGTGGAGATTCAACATGATCAAGCCCATTGTCTCGATACTCCTGATTACTGGGCTCGGCTTGGGGGTGGCCGCGCGCGCGGACGACGCGAAAAAACTGCGCATCATCACCTGGTCCGACTACGTGCCCGCCGAAGTCATCGCGCAATTCAAACAGGAAACAGGCATCCAGGTCGAGGTCTCACTGTCCAACAACGAGGAGATCATTTCCAAGTTGCGAGCCACCGGAGGAGCGGGGTTTGACCTCGCACAGCCCTCGCAGGACCGGATCATCAGTGCACAGCAGGAATTTCGTATTTACCGCCCCTTCGATCTTTCCAAGGTCAAGGTGGCCCAATTCATGCCGGACCTGCTGGCCACGGTCAAGAAGAACGCCACGCTCGATGGCAAGCTCTACGCCCTGCCCTACGTGTGGGGAGCCGAGGGCCTGGTGTCCAATACCAAGCGCGCAAAGATCACCGACTACCAGGATCTGTGCAAACCCGAATACAAGGGCAAGACGACTTTGCGCCTCAGGCGCCCCACGCTGATGGCCTTTGCCTTCGCCCTGGGCAAGAACCCATTTTCACTCTACGGGGATACGAAGGCCTACACGGCATTGATGGAACAGGTCGGGCGCACGCTGACCGCGTGCAAACCCAACCTGCGATTCTTCTTCGACAACAAGGATCAGCTGCTCAACAGCATGCGCACCAACGAGGTGGTCGCGGCGATGTCCTGGGATTCGATCGCCTGGAAGCTGAACCGGGAAAATCCCGACATCAAGTTCATCAATCCCAAGTCCGGGGCGATTTTCTGGCTCGATACCTTTGCGCTCCCGGCACGAGGCCGCAATGAGGCCGGCGTGTACGCGTGGATCAACTTCACGATGCGTCCGGACGTGGCCGCCAAGATCGCCAAGTCCATCGGCAATTTCACGGCCTCGCAGGGCGCCGCGCAACTGATGGATCCGCGCGTCAAGGCGCAGTTTGCCGAGAGTTTTCCGGACGGGCTTAAAAACGCCATCTGGTACCCGGCCATTCCGCCCGGCCTCGAGGAGATCGAGGGGCGGATCCTCGATCGCGTCAAGGCTGCCAATTGAGTCTGCCGGCCACCGCCGAATCCGCCGCGCCCGACCTGGAAGCGCGCCGCGTCGTCAAGCGCTTCGGCGCCCACGTCGCAGTCGACGCATTGTCCTTCAGCGTGGCCCGGGGCAGTTTTTTCTCGATTCTCGGACCTTCGGGCTGTGGCAAGACCACGCTCCTGAGAATGATCGCCGGATTCATTGCGCCCGACGAAGGCGACATTGCCATTGGCGGACGCAGCATGGCCGGGGTCGCACCAAACCGGCGGCCGGTCAACATGGTGTTTCAGCAACTGGCATTGTTTCCGATGATGTCGGTGGGTGAGAACGTGGCCTTCGGGCTCGCCCGTCGCGGTGTGGCTCGGGCGGAGCGAACCCGCAAGGCGGAGGCCATGCTTGAGCGGGTGGGCCTGGGCGGCGCCAGTTACAAGCGCGTGGACGAACTTTCCGGCGGGCAGCGCCAGCGAGTCGCCATTGCGCGGAGCCTGGTGCTGGAACCGACGCTCCTGTTGCTCGATGAGCCGCTGGGCGCGCTCGATTTGAAGCTCCGCGAGCACATGAAGATCGAGCTCAAGCAGCTCCAGTCCGCCTTTGGCACCACCTTTGTCTACATTACGCACGATCAATCCGAGGCCCTGGTGCTCTCCGATCATGTGGGCGTCATGAACCGGGGACGTTTCGAGCAGTTGGGCACACCCCAGGAGCTGTATTACTCGCCGGCGACACCGTTTGTGGCCGCCTTTGTGGGCGCCAACAATCGCATCATCGGCACCGCCACCTCCGTCGAGGGCGAGTTGGTGGAACTGAAGTCGGCTGAAGGCTGGCTGATCCGCGCCCGCCGGAGCGGTGCTATCGCCAAAGGAGCGGCGGTCGAGGCGTTCGTGCGGCCGGAAGCGGCCATCATTGGTCGCAATGCCGGCGAACTGGGCGCGGGATCGGCATCGACCGTGCACGAGGGAATCGTGGAGAGCTTGCTGTTCGACGGCGCCAATTCCGCAGTGCTGCTGCAGGAGAAGAGCACTCGCTTTGAATTCCGAATCGCGCTGCCTCAGACGGGCCGATACGCGGATCTCAAGGTGGGCGAGCCGATCGTGTTTACTTTCGATCCGATGCGTGCGGTGTGTTTTGCAGCCGCGAGCCCGAATGCCTGAGCTGGGAGCGAGTACGGTCTGGCATCGGCGGCTGATGCTGGGCCTGCTGCTGGCTCCCGCCCTTATTTGGCTGTTTGCGCTGATTGTCCTTCCGCACCTGGATCTGGCGCTGCTGTCCTTTCGCGAGCGGACCGGGCCCCGCGAATTCGTCCCGAGTCTGGCCCAATATCGAACCTTTTTCACCGAACCGCTGTACTGGCACGTCTTCGCCCGCACCGCGGTGATGTCCGCGATTGCCACGGCGCTCACCCTGCTGATTGCCTTCCCGGTGGCCTGGACGATTGCCAAGCTGGCCACCGGGCGGATGGGCGCGGTGCTGTTCATGGTGTGCCTGATCCCTTTCTGGATCAGCGAAACGGTCCGCACGCTCGGCTGGATGATCCTGTTGCGCGAATCGGGCGTGCTGCCGCAACTGCTGGCCCACCTGGGGCTGACCGCGGTGCCGGTCGAATTGCTCTATCACGACGCCACGATTCTGGTGGGACTGGTCTACACCTCGCTCCTGTTCATGGTTGTCCCGCTGGTCGGGAGCCTGGAGAGTCTGGACAACTCGCTGATCGAAGCCGCCTACGATCTGGGGAGCAGCGGTTGGTCGGTCTTGCGCAAGATCGTGATACCGCACGCGGCCCCCGGAATCACCGCCGGGTGCATCGTGGTGTTCATGCTCACGCTGGGCAACTACCTGACGCCCACCTTGCTGGGCGGGAAGAACTCGCTGTGGTTTACCGAGCAGATCTACACGCAGTTCATCACGCGTTTTAACTGGGAACAGGGCGCCGCCTTTGGCTTTCTTCTGCTGGCACTCTCGACGGTGATGGTCTGGTTTGGCCTCAAACTCAGCGGCCAGAAGTTTGCTGACGTGATGCGCCGCGCATGATCCCCTCTCTTCCGCGTCCGCTGTGGCTTCGAACCGCGACCGTGACCTTCCTGGTCGCATTTCTGATCTTCCTGTTCCTGCCGCTGGTCATCGTGGCCGTGTTCGCGTTCAACGACGCCCCTTACCCGGCGCCCCCCTGGCACGGCTTTACGCTGGACTGGTTTCTGGGCAACACGCGCACGGGGCGGGTCGGGCTCTTTGGCGACAGCGAGCTGCTCGGCAGCATCTGGACCAGTTTCATCGTGGCTTGCTGGGTCACCGTGCTATCGCTCGTGGTCGGAACGGCCAACGCATTTCTGATGGAACGCGGGCGGTTCCCGGGCAAGGGGGCGCTCTCGATGCTGATGCTGGTGCCGCTGGTGATCCCCGGGGTCATCCTCGGTATCTCGATCCTGGCCTTTGCCAGTCGCATTGCCGACCTGTTCAGCGACGCGTTTGGATGGGACTTCGATTTCCTAAGACCGGGCCTGCCCCTGGTGGTGCTGGGCCAGTTTTCTTACATCGCGGCGATTGCCACCCTGACCATCAGCGCGCGGCTCAAACGCTTCGATCGCACGCTGGAGGATGCGGCCCTGAATCTGGGCGCCTCGCGGGCCGCGGTGCTGCGCACCATCACGGTCCCTTACCTGCGACCGGCACTGATTGGCTCGGCCGCGATTGCGTTCTTGATGTCGTTTGAGAACTTCAACACCACCCTGATGCTGGTGGGCGCCGACTCTCCGCTGACTATCATGATGTACGGGCGCATGCGCGAGGGCGCAACGCCCGTGCTCAATGCCGTGAGCCTGTTCCTGATGGTGGCCTCGGCACTCCTGGCCCTCACGCTGATGCGACGCAGTGACCGCAAGAGCGGTTGAGGGCCACGGGTTGCTCGGGCGCAGGGCACGAGTTCCGGCATCCGGTGAGATGACTTGAAGAAATCCCTGGAGATTGCCTAGGTGTCAGGCACCTCGGTCCTGCTTAACCTGTCCGGGTATGTGGGCCTGCTGCTGTGGGGCACGCACATGGTCAGCACCGGCGTGCAGCGCGGCTACGGCACCGCCTTGCGCCGGGCGCTGGAACGCAACCTCGGGGACCGCTGGCGCGCCTTTTTTACCGGCCTCGGTATCACGACCCTGCTCCAAAGCAGCACCGCCGCAGGTCTCATGGCCACCTCCTTCACCGCGGCCGGCGTGCTCGCGCTGGCCCCGGCCCTGGCCGTGATGCTCGGGGCCAATGTGGGCACCGCGCTGGTGGCCCAGGTGCTGTCGTTCAACGTCGCGGCGATCGCCCCGCCCCTGCTGTTGTGCGGCGTGCTGGCCTTTCGCTGGTCGAGCGGCAGCCGATTGCGCAACGTCGGGCGCGCGGTGATCGGGCTGGGGCTGATGCTGATGGCGCTCTCAGGCCTCCAGCACACGCTCGGATCGGTCGAGGACACGCCGCTCCTGCGCTCGTTCCTGCAGGCGCTGGCGGGCGATCCGCTGCTTTCCGTCTTGCTCGCGGCCATCATGACCTGGGGCTGTCATTCGAGCGTCGCCATGGTCTTGGTCATCGGATCGCTCTCGGCGAGCCAGGTGATCGGCCCCCCCGAGACTCTGGCGCTGGTGCTCGGCGCCAACCTCGGCGGCGCCTTGCCGCCGCTGTTCCACGCCTCCACGCCCGAGGCGCGGCGCCTGCCGCTGGGCAACATGCTGGTCCGGCTGATCGGTGTCCTGCTGGTGCTGCCGTGGCTTACGCCGATCACTTCACTGATGGAACGGCTGATCCCAGGAAATCCGCGCCTGGCGGTGGACTTTCACCTCCTGTTCAATCTCGCTCTGGCCGCGGTCTTTCTGATGAACGTCAAGCGCACCGCCAGCGTGCTGCTTCGGTGGCTGCCCGATCCGCCGCGCCCGTCGGACCCGGGCCGCCCCTTGTATCTGGAGCCGGCCGCCGTTGATTCGGCCACGGTAGCTCTTGCCAATGCGGCCCGCGAGACCCTGCGGATGTCCGATCTGACGGCCGCGATGTTGCAAGGCTCACTCGAATTGCTGCGCTCGGGTGATGTGGGATTCGCCCCGCAGATTGCGGTCAATGACAAGGCCACGCGGCAACTGGGCGGGGCCATTCGAAATTACCTCGTGGCCATCGGCGGAGAGCAGACCCTGGATGACTGGGGTGAAGGCGCCAAGGGGCAGGAAATCCTCTCTGCCGTCATCAACTTCGAGCACGTGGCGGACGTCGTGGCCAACAGCCTGACGGATTTCGCCGTGAAGCAAATCAAACGTGGCCAGCAACTCGCACCCGATGAGATCGCCGTGGTCGCCGAGATGTACGCCGAGTTGGTCGAGAGCCACCGGCTCGCGCTCGCGGTGTTCCTGCGCGGGGATCTTGCCGACGCCAAGCGCCTGCTGGCCCGCAAGCGCCAGTTCCTCAAGATGGAAGCCGACGCCACCGCGCTCAGCGTGAGAAGGCTGCGTGTCGCGGCCGCGGCCGGCCGTGGCGAAGGGGCCGATTCGGTCAATCTGGCGGTGGAGGAAAGCGGCCTGCTGCTGCGCATCGTTCGGGACCTCAGGCGGGTGCATTCCCACCTGGCCAGTGTGGCCTACCCGATCCTGCGGCGAACCGATCGCCGCCGGCGTGGCCGCGCTGATGCGGCGCTCCCTGAGGAGCCCGAGCGGCTTGAATAGTCGGGCATGAAACTCGCTCGCCTGCCCTGACGTTTTTGCACAAAATATTGTCGCAAATGGAGTGCTGCCACCCGGGCCAGTGGCTAGACTTAGGTCGGAAGGGAGCCCCATCATGAAGTCTCATGCTCGAGTCGTGGTCATTGGCGGTGGCGTCGTGGGCGTCAGCACGCTCTATCACCTGACCAAGAAAGGCTGGTCGGACGTGGTGTTGCTCGAGCGGGCGGAGCTGACGGCCGGATCGACCTGGCACGCGGCCGGTTTGCTGCCCCTGTTCAACATGAGCTACACGGTAGGCCAGCTCCATAAGTATTCCGTTGACCTCTACAAGCGCCTGCCGGCCGAGACCGGCCAGGACGTGAGCTTTCACGTGACCGGAAACTTGCGGCTGGCCACCAGCGCCGCGCGCATGGATGAATACCTGAAGTATTGCGGTACGGCCAATACCATCGGGGTGCCGTTTGAAGTGATCAGTCCCGAGCAGGTGGCCAAGCTGTGGCCGCTGATCCAACTGGGGAACGGCGTCGAGACGGCCAAGATCGTGGGTGCTTTGTATCACCCCGATGACGGACACATTGCGCCCGCGGATCTGACCATGGCGCTGCGCAAAGGCGCTCGCGCCGGCGGCGCGGAAATCAACGAGCAGACCGAAGTCACAAGCGTGTCGCGCACCCCCGGGGGTGAATGGCGAGTCGTCACGAACAAGGGTGAGATCACCGCCGAGCACGTGGTCTGCGCGACCGGTAACTATGCGCGACAGACCGGTCGTATGTTCGGCATGAACGTGCCCGCGATTCCGGTCGAACATCAGTACATCCTGTTCGAGGAGTCCGAAAAACTCAGGGAGTACCGCAATGCCGGCGGACGCGAGCTGGCGGTGCTGCGCGAATCGGACCAGTCCTATTACCTGCGTGAAGAGCGTCTGGGCTGGATCCTGGGTCCCTATGAAAAAGGTGCGCCCGCCCGCTTCGCCGATGGCGTCCCGGACTGGTTCGGCAAGAGTCTGTTCGAGGGCGACCTCGATCGCCTGGTGCCGCATGTGGAAGCCGCGGCAAGGCGCGTACCGGCGCTGGATGGATGCGGTATCAAGGACATTATCAACGGTCCGATTTCCTACACTCCGGACGGAAGTCCGCTGGTCGGGCCCGCCTGGGGCGAGCGCAACCTCTGGCTCAACGAAGGACACAGCTTTGGAATCACCGCGGCCGGTGGCTCGGGCTGGCAGCTTGCGGAGTGGATCGTCGAGGGTGAGCCGGGCATCGATATGCTGGCGGTCGATCCGCGCCGCTATGGCCCCTACACCTCCAAGCGCTATGTGGTCGCGAAGAATGAGGAGACCTACCGGGAGGTCTTTACGATCCATTTCCCGGACGAGGAGCGTCCTGCCGCACGCCCGGCCAAGACCAGCCCCATTTACGACCGCCTGGACAAGCTGGGTGCCGTTTGGGGTCAAAGGTACGGTTGGGAGCGGGCCAACTGGTTCGCTCCCCCGGGCGTGGAGCGCAAGGATCGGTGGAGCTTCCGCCGGTCGAACTACTTCGAGCACGTCGGCGCGGAGTGCCGGCGCATGCGCGAGCAGGTGGGCATCATTGACTTGAGTCCCTTTACGAAGCATGAGGTCAGCGGCGCAGGCGCCGAGGCTTGGCTCGATTCGCTGGTGGCCAATAAGGTGCCGGTCAAGCCTGGACGCATAGCGCTGTGTCACGCCCTGACCAAACGCGGTGGCATCCGCTCGGAATTTACAATCACGCGGCTTCCGAACGGCAGCTTCTATGTGGTCAGCGCCGGCGCCGCCGAACGGTACGATGCGGACTACCTGCAAAAGCACCTGCCCGCGGACGGATCGGTGAGCCTGCGCAACATCACCACGACGCGGGGGTGTTTCGTGCTGGCCGGTCCGCGCTCGCGCGATGTGCTGGCCAAGCTGACCGACGCCGCACTCGACAACAACGCCTTTCCGTGGCTTTCGAGTCAGGTGCTGGAGGTCGGGCTGGCGGTGGACGTTCTGACGCTGCGTGTGAATTTTGTCGGCTCGCTCGGTTGGGAATTGCATTTTCCGATCGAATACGCCCATCACTTGTTCGACGCTCTTTTTTCCGCCGGAGCCGAATACGGTATTGGCATGGCCGGCATGCGCGCCATGGAATCCATGCGTCTTGAG
This sequence comes from uncultured Gammaproteobacteria bacterium, assembly GCA_963795685.1. Lineage (GTDB taxonomy): Bacteria > Pseudomonadota > Gammaproteobacteria > Steroidobacterales > Steroidobacteraceae > FEN-1191. The sequence goes on along the minus strand of CAWCJE010000006.1, from coordinate 34,690 downwards.
AAGTCCTATCGCATGTGGGGCAGCGACATGACGCGCGACTACACTCCACTGGAGACCGGTCTCGAGCGGTTCGTGCGCCTCAATAAGGGTGAATTCGTGGGGCGTGAGGCGCTGCTCAAGCAACAAGCCAGCGGCGTTCCCAATCATTTCGTCACTCTGCAGGTGCATCAGGTGACCGATGCGGATCCTCTGGGCAACGAACCGCTGTTTGATCAGAGTGGTGCGATCGTGGGCCGGGCCACCGCCGGAGGCTACGGGCACGTCGTCAAACAAAGTATCGCGATTGGTTATGTGCAGCCCAAGTATTCGGCCCTGGGCACTTCGCTGCAGATTGAGATTCTCGGCAAGCGCTACCCGGCCACCGTGGTGCGCGAGTCGCCGTACGATCCTGAAAACCTTCAGTTGCGAAGCTAGCGAACTTTAGGGCAGCGGACCGGAGACGATGCGAAAATTTTCCGCGTGGTCGCTGCTGCTGGGCGGGCTCTCGGGCCAGCGCGGCTGGCGTGAACAATGGCGGGCGGCGGCGCCTAAGGCCGGCTACGACGCCGTCATTATCGGCGGGGGCGGACACGGGCTGGGTGCGGCGTACTACCTGGCCAAGGAACATGGCATCCGAAACATCGCGGTGCTGGAGAAAGGCTGGATTGGCGGTGGCAACACCGGGCGCAACACCACGATCATCCGCTCCAATTATCTGTTCAGTGAAAGCTCGGCGCTCTATGACCACGCGGTGAAGCTGTGGGAGACGCTCTCCCAGGAGCTCAATTACAACGTCATGTACTCACCGCGCGGTGTGCTGATGCTGGCCCACAACGTGCATGACGAACAGGTGGCCAAGCGCCATATCCATGCCAATTTCGCCAACGGCGTCGATAACGAGTGGTTGAGCCCGGCGCAGGCCAAGGAATTTTGTCCGCCCCTCAACATCGCCTCCTCGCTCCGCTACCCGGTGCTGGGCGGCGCGCTGCAACGCCGCGGGGGCACGGCACGGCACGACGCGGTCGCCTGGGGTTACGCGCGCGCCGCCAATGCGCTGGGTGTCGACATCATAGAAAACTGCGAAGTGACCGGCATGCGACGCGACGCGAACGGTGCCATCGCGGCGGTCGAAACGACGCGCGGGGTCATCGAAACCCGTAAGGTCGGTGTGTCGGCCGCGGGCCACAGCTCGGTCGTGCTGAAGTGGGCCGGTGTGCGATTGCCGCTCGAAAGCTTCCCTCTGCAGGCGCTGGTCTCCGAGCCGGTCAAGCCGGTGCTGCCCTGCGTGGTGATGTCCAACTCGATTCACGCCTACGTCAGCCAATCGGACAAGGGTGAACTGGTGATTGGCGCCAGCACGGATGCTTACACCTCGTACACCCAGCGCGGTGCCCTGCACGTCAATCAGCATACGCTCGAGGCGATTTGCGAGCTGTTTCCGGTCTTCCGCCGCATGCGGATGCTGCGCAACTGGGGCGGCATCGTCGATGTCACCCCCGATCGTTCGCCAATACTCGCAAAGACGCCGGTGCCGGGGCTGTATGTGAACTGCGGGTGGGGAACCGGCGGGTTCAAGGCCACTCCGGGGGCCGGCCATCTGCTCGCGTGGACTATCGCGCACGATGCGCCCCATCCGCTCAATGAGGCTTACACGATCGAGCGGTTCCGCGAAGGCAAGCTGATCGATGAGGCGGCCGCCGCAGCGGTGTCTCACTGATGTTACTGATCCCCTGCCCTTACTGCGGTCCGCGTGCCGAGCTTGAGTTCAGCTACGGCGGCGAGGCGCATGTTCTTCGTCCCGCCCCGGGTTCGGCGCCCGCAGGAGAAGCGTGGACGGCGTTTCAATACGAGCGCAGCAACGACAAGGGACCGCATGCTGAGCGTTGGCGGCATATCCACGGCTGCGGCCGTTTCTTCAATGTGGTGCGTGACACCACGACCGATAAGATCCTGCGCAGTTATCGGAGCGGGGAAAGATGAGCGCGCGCTGGCGAAGTGCAGATCGCGGCCGGATCGATCGGGCGCGTTCCATACGCTTCAGCTTCGATGGCCGCTCCTACGAGGGACTCTCCGGCGATACACTGGCTTCGGCATTGCTCGCCAATGGTGTGCACCTGGTGGGTCGCTCCTTCAAATACCACCGCCCGCGCGGTTTGATGGCGGCTGGACCCGAAGATCCCAATGCGCTGGTCACGGTTCGGCGCGATGCCGCACGCTACACACCCAATCTGAATGCCAATCAGGTCGAACTCTATGAGGGCCTGGCGGCCGAGAGCCAGAACCGCTGGCCTTCTCTGCAATGGGATTTCGGCCAGACGAATGATTTCTTCTCGCGGTTCATTCCGGCCGGGTTCTACTACAAGACCTTCATGTGGCCGCGAAAGGCATGGCACCGCTGGTACGAACCGCGCATCAGGGCCGCCGCCGGCTTAGGGCACGCCCCTTCCCTGGCCGACCCGGATAACTACGCCCAACGCTATGCTCATTGTGACGTGCTGGTGGTGGGAGCGGGCCCGGCAGGCCTGGCTGCGGCCGCAGAGGCGACGGCCTCCGGCAAGCGCGTCCTGCTGTGCGATGAGCAGGCCCACTTTGGCGGATCGCTGTTGTCTGGACCGGCTGAAATCATCGACGGCGCACGCGCGGACCAGTGGATGCAGTCCATCATCGCGCGTCTGAGCGCGTCGCCCAAGGTTCGGATGCTCGCTCGCACGACGGCCTTTGCCTACCTGCCTCATAACATGGTGGCCTTGGTCGAGCGTGTGACGGACCATCTGCCTTCGCCACCCGCGCAGCTGCCGCGCGAACGGCTTTGGATGGTCCGTGCTCTGGAAGTGGTCCTGGCCACGGGCGCGATCGAGCGGCCATTGGTGTTTCCAGGCAATGACCGGCCCGGTGTCATGCTTGCCGACGCCGCCCGAACCTTTTTGAATCGTTATGGGGTGCTGCCAGGGGAGCGGATCGTGGTGCTTGCGGCCCATGATGGCGCCTACCGGGTTGCACTTGACTTGCACGCTGCGGGTGTAAGGAATCTCACGATTGCTGATTTGCGCTCACAGGCACAAGGACCCCTGCCTGAGGCGGCACGTCGCGCGGGAATTGAAGTGCGAACGGGCATGACCGCGGTCGGCACGCGCGGAACCCGCCGCGTCAGAGCGTTAGGTCTGGCCCAATGTGACGCGCTCGGCGCGGTCACAGGCTCCACGGAGTGGGTGCCGTGCGATACGGTGCTCATGTCCGGCGGCTACACGCCCAGCGTGCACTTGTTCTCGCAATCACGGGGACGATTGCGGTGGGACGACCCCTCGCAGGTCTTCGTGCCGGATGCGGCGGCGGAAAATTGCCGCTGCGTCGGGGCTTGCAATGGCGTATCCGACAGCGGCCCGGGTTGGCTCGGCGCGCTGCCGCAGCCGGCGCACGGCGCGAAAGGGAAGGCTTTCGTGGATTGGCAGAACGATGTTACAGCGGCCGATATCGGCCTCGCCGTGCGCGAGGGGTTCCGTTCGATTGAACACATCAAACGCTACACCACCACTGGCATGGCCACCGACCAGGGCAAGACATCCAATCTGAACGCACTGGCCATTGCATCCCAGCGGCTGAAGTTGGCCATTCCGCAGGTGGGTCTTACGACTTTCCGCATGCCCTACCTGCCCGTGAGTTTCGGTGTCCTGGCCGGCTACGCGCGCGGAGAGCTGTTTGCGCCGGTCCGCACCACTCCGATCCACGCCTGGGCGGCGGAACGTGGCGCGGTGTTCGAGCCGGTCGCGCTGTGGCAGCGGGCCCGGTATTTTCCGGCGCATGGTGAAGACATGCACCAAGCCGTTGCGCGCGAATGCGTAAACGTGCGCCGCAGCTGCGGTCTGTTTGATGCATCGACACTGGGAAAGATAGAAGTGGTTGGCCCGGACGCTGTGGAATTCATGGACCGGCTGTACGTGAACAGCTGGAAATCATTAAGTCCGGGGCGATGTCGTTACGGCATCCTGCTGCGCGATGACGGATTCGTCTTCGATGACGGCGTCGTGGCACGCATGGCGGAGGATCGCTTTCATGTCACGACCACCACGGGTGGGGCGCCGCGGGTGCTGGCACTGATGGAAGATTATCTGCAAACCGAATGGCCGCAGCTCAAAGTGTGGCTCACTTCGACCACCGAACAATGGGCGGTGATCGCGCTGCAGGGTCCGGCGGCGCGCACCGTGCTCGCGCCCCTCGTCGAGGACATCGACTTGTCGGCCAACGCCCTGCCGCACATGGGCGTTGCGCTCGGGAAAGTGTGCGGCATTCCGGCGCGCGTGTTTCGCGTAAGTTTTACCGGCGAACTGGGCTTTGAGATCAACGTGCCTTCGGATTACGGGATGGAAGTGTGGCGCGCGGTATGGGACGCGGGTCAAGCGCATGGCATCTGCGCCTACGGAACCGAGTCGATGCACGTATTGCGTGCGGAGAAAGGCTACGTCATCGTCGGTCAGGACACCGACGGCACCGTCACCGCCGATGATGCTGGCCTGAGCTGGGCGGTGGGCAAGAAGAAGCCCGATTTCCTTGGGCTGGCGGCAATGCAGAAGCCGGCGCTGACGGACCCCAAGCGCAAGCAACTGGTCGGACTTCTCAGCGAGGATCCGGGCTTTGTGCTCGAGGAAGGCAGCCAGATCACATCGAAAGCGGGGCTGCGCCCGCCGATGCCGGTCCTGGGCCACGTGACTTCCGCTTATCACAGTGCGGTGCTCGGTCGCTCCATTGCCCTCGCGTTGGTCAGTGGTGGGCGTGCGCGAATCGGGCAAACGCTGTTTGTGCCCACGCCTCAGGGCGAGTCTGCCGTGACCGTGACCAGTCCGATTTTCTACGATCCCAAGGGGGAGCGCCTCCATGGCTAGCGTCGCTCAACGCCGTTTGCCGGCCGCAGCGCCAGGGGTGCACTGGCGCATGACCGCGCCGTTTGCGCGTTTCTCCCTGCGGGTCGATTTGTCGGCCGCCGTGCCCCTCGTCGCGGAGCGCCTGCCTCTGGCCCTGGCCCCTTGTCGCAGCGTGCAGCAGGGAGAATGGTCGGCGCTCTGGCTCGGTCCGGATGAACAGCTCCTGATCGGACCCGAGTCGAAGGCCACTGAGTTTGCGTTAACCGTAAATGAGACGCTGCGTGCAGTGCCCCACTCCCTGGTCGATGTGAGCCATCGGCAGAGCGGGTTGGAAATCAACGGCCGCCACGCGATCGATCTGATCAATGCCGGCTGCCCGCTCGATCTGGAACTTGATCGCTTTCCGGTCGGCGCATGCACACGCACCGTCATGGCCAAGAGCGAGATCGTGCTGTGGCGGCGGGCCAACGAACAGTTTCACCTCGAAGTGTGGCGCTCTTTTGTGAGCTACCTGAGCGAGTTTCTCGCCCGGGTCGAGAAGGAATTTCTCACGCAAGATTGACCGCCATACATCGATGCGCATGGGGCTGCGTGTCCGCGGGCGCGGCTTGCATCGGGCGTTGCCATCGGGGAAGATGTTTCATTACAGGGGGAAACACCAATGTCGCCACAACCTTCGTTCATTGTGCGGATTCAACGCACCGCCGCGATGCTCTCCGGTTGCCTGGTCGTGTTGCTCGCGATGCCGCTCACGGCCAACGCGCAGCAAGCCGCGGAACCTGCCAAGGCAACTGTGGCCGACACCGGCGCTATCGAGGAGGTTGTGGTCACGGCGCAACGCCGAGAGCAGAAACTTCAAGACATCGGTATCTCAGTCACGGCGCTCAGCAACGAGGCGCTCGCTGATCTGAACATCACAACGGCCACCGATATCACGAAGGCGGTCCCGAGCCTGAAGATGAATGCTTATTCCTCTTCACAGGCCGTGTACAACATCCGCGGTGTCGCCCAGAACAGTTACGGGGACGAGCAGGAGCCCCCCGTCGCGGTGTACCAGGATGACAGCTATTCCAGTTCAATTAATCTGGCGAGTTTTCCGGTCTTTGATCTGGCTCGCGTCGAGGTACTGCGCGGGCCGCAAGGCACGCTGTTTGGGCGCAATGCTGACGGGGGCGCGATCCAATTCATCTCCCGGCGGCCGACCAAGGATTTGGACGGTTATGCGAGCGCCACCTACGGGAGTTTCGGCCAGCAGATCTACGAGGGCGCGATCTCCGGACCGTTGGCCGACAACTGGCAGGCGCGTTTGGCGTTTATCCGCAATAAGGACAACGGGTACATAAAGGAATGGAGTCCCGGCCAGCAAGATCGTGGCGCCAATAACCACTACGCCTTGCGCGGGCAGATCTCCTGGCAGCCCACCGACAGCATCAATGCCAACCTGATTGTGCGCTACCTGCGCGCGGACCATGAGCGCCAGGCCGGCCTCTACTCGCACGAACCGGCGTGTCCGAATGCCCAGCACCAAGGCGCGTTCCTGGGCGCCGGTGTTTACTGCCCGTACTGGGGAACCACGGGTACCACGCCCCTGCCTACAGCGGCAAACGGTTTCGTGAATCCGAAGATGATTCCGAGCCGCGGCGGCACGCCCTGGGCCACCGAGGAAACCTCGACCTCCTACGTGGATCGCAATATCCGAGCCGCGACGCTCCGCCTGGACGTCAAGTTGGCCAACGTTGATTTGGTGTCAATCTCGGATTTTCAGAAGGCCAATAAATTTTACATCGAGGGAGGCGACGCCTCGCCCGAGCTCGGCGTGGTGTTCTACCAGGGGAGCGACATCACCCAGTATTCTGAAGAAGTACGGGCTTCGACCAAGATAGGCGCCAACCAGATTGTCGGCGGCCTGTATGGTATGAAGGTTGAGGGCAACTACACCGGTCAGTTTGCTGATCCCTTTTACGGGGATTATTACGGCGATCCGGCGTTCGCCTACATTCCGTTCATTACCGCACGCCAGGATACGACCTCGTTCGCAATTTTTGCGCAGGATGAGTGGAAGGCCACCGATCGCTTCAGCCTGATTGCGGGCCTGCGATACTGGCGCGATGAGCGCACGGGCGCATATTACGGCGATGAGGCCAGCAACGGCATCCACATCGCTTTCGACCGCAATCAGGTCACCGGGACCTCCTTCGGAGTCCCGTTTGATCAGTCGGTGGCGCCCATTTCGCTCACCCCCTCCGATGCGCAGGAAACCTTCGACGACGTAACCGCGCGCCTTGAACTCGATTTCCGTGTCAATCCCGACCTGCTGCTCTACACGAGCTATAACCGCGGCAGCAAGAGCGGTGGGTTTTCGTTCTCCACCGGCACGCCCTTTGCGGATTTCCCGCCCTCCGTGCCGCTGGGGACCGACGCGCAGTTCCTGAACGGCATTCCGTTCAAGCCCGAGGTGTTGGACGCGTACGAGGCGGGTTTCAAGTCCACCATCACAAACCACACGACCTTTGATGTAAGCGCCTTCTACTACGACTACCACAACTACCAGGCGTTTGTTCAGCTGGGCGTCAACCAGACCGTCATCAACCTGCCGGCCGAGGCCTATGGGCTGGAGGCCGAACTCAATTCACATCCAATGACGGGCCTGACGCTTCAGCTGGGCGTCTCGGCGCTGAGCTCGAATGTTCGAAACATTGTTCTGCCCGACACGGTCACGCACGTCGAGCACGACCTGCCGCAGGCCCCCCCGCTCTCGGGCAACGCGCTGGTGCGATACGAGATTCCGGTGGCGAGCGGCCTGCTCGGACTGCAGACGGATGTCCAATACACCGACAAGTTCTGCTTCACTGTGCTGTGCGCCCCGGTGGAAAAGGAAGATTCCTACACGGTCACCAACGCGCGGATTGGCTGGGAGCCCACCAACAAGCGCTGGGAGATCGCAGCGTTCGTGAACAACCTTACCGATGCGCAGTATCGTGTCTACGCCTTCGACAGTTCGCTGTTCGCGGGCGTGGTCGCGGGTGTTTACGCCAAGCCGCGCACCTACGGAATCACGGGCACCTTCCGGTTCGGGAGCGGGTACTAGCCCACTAGCGCTGCCGGGCCTGCCAGTTCTCCGCCACATAGTAGGGCGCCGCGAGCGGCGCCAGCGGCGGCTTGCCTAGGATCGCGTCCGCCAGTTTCTCGGCGAGCATGATGGTCGGCGCGTTGAGATTCCCGGTCGTGATCGAAGGCATGACCGAGGCGTCCACCACGCGCAGCCCTTCAATGCCCACCACGCGCCCCTGCGGGTCCACCACCGTATGCTCGTTGTCCGGTGATCCCATGCGGCAGCTGCACGAGGGATGGTAGGCCGTCTCGATGTGCCGGCGTATGAACTCATCGATCTGCTCATCCGACTGGACCTCCGCCCCCGGTTGCATCTCGCGCCCGCGATAGCGGTCAAAGGCCGGTTGCGCGAAGATTTCCCGCGTCAGCCGCACGCAGGCGCGCATTTCCTCCCAGTCCTCCGGACGGCTCATGTAATTGAACAGGATCTTGGGGTGATCCTCGATCCGGGGACTGCGCAATCGCACCCAGCCCCGGCTTTGGGATCGCATGGGACCGATGTGGGCCTGGAAACCGTGTTCCTTGGCAAGGCTCGAACCGTCGTAGCTCACCGCCATGGGCAGGAAGTGGTACTGCAGGTTCGGATAGCGGATTCCGGCACGGCTCCTAATGAACGCCCCGCTCTCGAAGTGGTTGCTGGCCCCGAGCCCGTCGTGCCGCAGAAGCCAGCGCAATCCGATCAGAAAGCGATTCAGCGGGCTGAGCGAGGAATAAAGCGTGATCGGCTCCTTGCAGGCCACCTGAAAGTAGAACTCAAGGTGGTCCTGCAGGTTCTCGCCCACACCGGGCAAGGCATGCACGACCTGGATTCCCTGCGTGCGCAGTTCTTCGGCGGGCCCTACGCCGGACACCTTCAGCAAATGAGGCGAGCCGATGCTTCCGGCACACAGCAGCACTTCGCGCCGCGCGCGCACCTTTTGCTCTCGCTCTCCTGAGCGGTAGCACACCGTCGTGGCGTGGCGGTTCTCGAACTCGATGCGCGTGACCAGAGCGTGTGTCCGGACCGCGAGATTCTTTCGGTGCATCGCCGGGCGCAGATACGCGCGCGCCGCGCTGCATCGGCGTCCGGCGCCCACGGTCATGTCAAAGCGCCCGAATCCCTCTTGCTGTCTGCCATTGAGATCGCTCGAGGACGGATAACCGGCTTGGCGTCCGGCTTCCAGCCAGGCCGCATTTAAGGGATTTTCGAGGGTCCCGTAGGAAGTCTGGAGCTTGCCGGAATCGCCACGGTATTCGCTCCCACCCTCGCCGCGCCGCTCGGCGCGCTTGAAGTACGGCAATACTTCGCTGTAGCTCCAGCCCGCGGCGCCCTCATCCCTCCAGCGTTCGAAATCCAGGGGATTCCCGCGCACGTAGACCATGCCGTTGATCGAGGAGGACCCTCCCAACACCTTGCCTCGCGGGGTGCCCAGTCGACGTCCGCCCAGGTGAGGTTCCGGCTCGGTCTGGAATCCCCAGTTATAGCGTGGCATGTTCATCGGGATGGACAGCGCCGAAGGCATTTGGATGTAGATCGAGCGGTCCGAGCCCCCATACTCGAGCAGCAGAACGCGGTGCCGGCCATCGTCGCTGAGCCGGTCGGCCAGTACGCAGCCGGCCGAGCCCGCGCCGATGATCACGTAGTCAAATTCTTCCATGGCGCATACTGACCGGGATTTCGGAATTTAGCATCCGATCTAGTACGGGGCGTCGACGTCCTGCATCGCGACGTAGACGCTTTTCAGCTGCGTGTAATGCTCGATGGCCGCGCGGCCGTTCTCGCGCCCCAAGCCCGAGGATTTCATGCCTCCAAACGGCAGCTCGATCGGCGTCACGTTGTAGTGATTGATCCAGCAGGTCCCCGCCTGAAGCTGCGCGATGACGCGATGCGCGCGGGTCAGCTCGCGCGTGAACACGGCGGCAGACAGTCCAAAATCCGTGGCATTGGCGCGCTTGACGACCTCCTGCTCGTCCTCAAAATCCAATACGGTCATGACCGGTCCGAAAATCTCCTCTTGCACGATGGCCATCTTGTCCTGGCATCGATCAAAGACCGTGGGCGCGACGAACCAACCCTTGGCGAGCGCACCGTCAGTCACGCGATGCCCGCCGATCAGCACGCGCGCTCCGGCCTCGCGCCCCTGCTCGATGTACGCCAGCACCTTGCGCATGTGCGCCTCGGATATCAGCGCTCCGACCTGCGTGGCCGGATCGAGCGGATCACCAATGCGCATCTTGCGCACGCGCGCCAGGAGCCGCCCCAGGAACGATTTCATGACGGAGCGGTGAACGAACACGCGAGTGCCGTTGGAGCACACCTCGCCGGCCGAGTAGAAATTACCCAGCAATGCGCCCGACACGGCATTGTCCAGATCAGCATCCGCGAACACGATAATGGGCGATTTTCCGCCCAGCTCGAGTGTGACCTGCTTGAGGGTGGGCGCGGCATCGGCCATCACCGCGCGCCCCGTGGGCACCGAGCCGGTCAGCGATACCTTTCGTATCTGCGGATGGCGAGTCAACAGGCGACCGGTCTGGGCCGGGCCCTGCAACACCTGGAACAATCCGGCCGGAAGGCCCGCGGCCTTGTAGACCTCTTGTAATTTCTGTGCGGTCAGCGGCGTGAGGTCGGCCGGCTTGAACAACATGGCATTGCCGCAGGCGAGCGCCGGCGCGGATTTCCAGCAGGCAATCTGTAATGGGTAATTCCAGGCCCCGATTCCGGCCACCACGCCCAGCGCTTCGCGGCGTGTATAGCCGAATGCACTTGATCCGAGGTCCAGATGCTCGCCTGCAATCGTGGGCGCCAGGCCGGCGAAATATTCAAGGCAGTCGGCACCGGAAACCACATCGACGACGCGGGTTTCCTGTATCGGCTTGCCGGTGTCGCGGGTCTCCAGTTCCGCCAGTTCGTCATTTCGTGCGCGCAACAGGTCGGCCGCGCGCCGCAGCACGCGCCCGCGCTCGGTGCCGCTGAGTGCCGCCCACGCGGGCTGTGCCGCCCGTGCGGCGCGCACCGCCGACTCGATCGCTGCCGCACCGGCTATGCGCACGCTTGCCAGCACCTCACCGGTGGCCGGATTGACGGTGGTAAATCGGGAGGCGGCCGCGCGGCCTTTCGGGCGGGCGCGCGCAGAGCGTGCTGTCTTAGGCTTCAAAATGCGGCTTTCCTGGACCAAGGATCGGCGCGATGCAAGCCTAACCCGTGATCAATATGTGTCAAAATCCGATCATGCCGACCCGACGAAGCGGCGGTCAATAGCGGAGCGCCTATGGAGTCCTCACCACCCTGCCGCGGGCCACGCGCTCAGCGAAGAGCATCCCAAGGCATGCTCCCGCAGTGGTTTGCCGCCGCGTGGCTGACCGGGGCCATGCTGTCCGGGGCAAGTCGGGCGGAGACCGCCATTGGCCCCACCGACCCGCAAAGCTGCAAGGTGGTGCGTCTTTCGGACATTGGCTGGACCGATGTCACCGCCACGACTGCGATCTTCTCCGCATTGCTGAATCAGCTCGGTTATGAGCCTAAGACCACGGTGCTGGCGGTGCCGGTGACCTTCGCGGCGATGAAGAATCGCGACATCGACATCTTCCTCGGCAACTGGATGCCGGCTCAGTCGGCCGACCGCAAGCCCTTCGTGGACGACGGCTCGGTGGATGTGATCGGCGCCAATCTGCAGGGCGCGAAATACACGCTCGCGGTGCCCGCTTATACCTACGCTGCCGGACTGCACGACTTTGCCGACATACAGCGATTCGCCAATCCGCTGGGCCGCACGATCTATGGCATCGAGCCCGGGAACGACGGCAACCGGCTGGTGCTGGGAATCATCAAGCAGAACACCTACGGCCTGGGCGGCTTCAAGCTGATCGAATCCAGCGAGCAAGGCATGCTCGCACAGGTGGAGCGCGCCATTCACGACAAGCGCCCGATCGTGTTTCTGGCCTGGGATCCGCACCCGATGAATATGCGGTTTGACCTGCGCTACCTCACGGGCGGCGATGCGACCTTCGGTCCGAACTTTGGCGCCGCGGCGGTGTACACCAACACCCGCCAAGGCTACAGCGCGGAGTGCCCGAACCTGGCGAGGCTCCTTAAGAATCTGAAGTTCACCCCGCGCACCGAGAGCGAAATGATGAGCGCCATCATTGATCAGCACCTGCAACCGGAGGTGGCCGCCAACGGCTGGCTGAAGGGACATACCGAGATGGTCGCGCGTTGGCTCGAAGGGGTGCGCAGCTTCGACGGTCGCCCGGCGTTGCTCGCGCTGCAGGGCACCGCCGGGGTCACGCCGGGGCGTTCATTCGAAAGCTGGGTGACCACTCACAAGATTCCGCTCGGCGACACGGTCGCGGTCGGCATTGAGTACATCAAGACCCACGGCACGGGCTTTTTCAACGCGATCGCCAGCGGCATCCGCGGCAGCGTCAATGGCGTCACGGCGGCGCTTGTGGCGGTCCCTGCCGCGGCGCTGATCGCGGCGCTGGCAGGCCTGGCCTGGGTGCTGCGCCGCTCGATCAAGCTGGTTGTCTTCGTTGTCCTGGCGTTGCTGTTCATCATGAACCAGGGCTACTGGCTCGCGACCCTGGAAACCCTCTCGCTGGTGCTGGTGGCCGCGGCGTTGTCGACCCTGATCGGGGTGCCGATAGGCATTGCGGCCGCGCACCGGCCGCGCTTGTATCAGGCGCTGCATCCGGTGCTGGACCTGATGCAGACGCTCCCCACCTTTGTGTATCTGATACCGACCCTGGTGCTGTTCGGCCTGGGCGTGGTCCCCGGTCTGATCTCCACGATCATCTTTGCCCTGCCCGCTCCGATTCGCCTCACGCACCTGGGAGTCTCATCGGTCCCGCAAGCGCTGCGCGAGGCCGGCGAGGCCTTCGGTGCCACACCCATGCAACTGCTTTGGAAGGTCGAATTGCCCTGCGCCGCACCTACCATCATTGCCGGCATCACCCAGTGCATCATGCTGAGCCTTTCGATGGTGGTGATCGCGGCGCTGGTCGGCGCGGGGGGCTTGGGCGTGCCGGTGGTCCGCGCGCTGAATACCGTGCAGGTCGGCATGGGGTTTGAGGCGGGCTTTGCCATCGTGCTGCTGGCCATCATTCTCGATCGCATGACGCGGCCGGCGCACAAGGAAGGCGCATGACCCACAGCGCTCTGGAATTTCAGCACGTCGATATTCTGTTCACGCGCGAGCAGGGCCGCAAGGCCCGGCGAGCGCTGCGCCTGGCGCTCGAATCGCTCGATGCCGGCGCGACGCGCGCTCAGATCGCAGAGCAGTTTGGCGTGGTGTTGGGCGTCGCCGATGCGAATCTCAAGGTCGAGAACGGACAGATCTGCGTGCTGATGGGTCTGTCGGGCTCGGGAAAATCCACCTTGCTGCGCGCCGCGAATGGCCTGAACCCGGTCACGCGCGGGCGCGTTCTGATACGCGATGGCGAGGGGCAGGCGGATGTGGCGACCTGCTCGAGCGCCGATCTGCGCCGCCTGAGGCGAGAACGCATCGCGATGGTCTTCCAGCAGTTTGGACTCTTGCCGTGGCGCACGGTGCGCGACAACGTCGGCTTTGGCCTGGAGCTGCGCGGTGAATCGGCCGCGCAGCGCGGCCGCGTGGTCGATGAGAAGCTCGAGCTCGTGGGCCTCTCTCAATGGGCCGGCCGGTTCGTCAGCGAGCTGTCCGGCGGCATGCAACAGCGCGTCGGACTGGCGCGCGCCTTTGCCACCGATGCCGATATTCTGCTCATGGACGAGCCTTTTTCCTCTCTTGACCCGCTGATCCGTACCAAACTCCAGGACGAGTTGCTCGCGCTCCAGGCCCGCGTCAAGAAGACCATCGTGTTTGTCAGTCACGATCTGGATGAAGCCTTGAGGCTCGGCAATCAAATCTCGATCCTCGAAGGCGGCCGCATTCTGCAGACCGGCACGGTTCAGGACATCGTGCTGCGTCCGGCGCACGCGCGCGTGGTCGAGTTCGTACAACACATGAATCCTCTGCACGTGTTGCGGGGGGACATGATCATGCTGCCGCGAGAGCGCTTGAAATCCGCCAACGGCGGCCAGGAGCTTTCCATCGATCCGGCCGGGCGCTATCGGGTGTCGATCGATCAGGCCGGCTACGCCGTTGGAGTGCGCCTCGATGGTCAGAATGTGACCTTGAGCCTGCCCGGGGATCGCCGGCCCGCGGAGGGAGCGGCCGGCATTTGCGTGGCCCCGAGCGTCACGACGCTCCAGCAGATCGTGGAGCTGTGCGCGCAAAGCGGCCATCCGGTGCTGTTGCAGGAGGATGGCAAGTTCTGCGGCGTGTGTGGCGAGGTGGAAATCATGCGTGCCCTGGCCGGATCCGCCGGCGCGTAGGAGGACTGCCCGCCGCAACGGGAATGCCGCGCTCGCACAAGTCAAGGCCGCAATCGGATCATTCCGCGGGCCTTTCGGCCACCATACTGGGAATTGTCCCGCACAGGAGTGCAGCCCATGGACGACACCTCCGCCTCGACCACCCGGGGCCGCCGCCCAAGCGGACGCGATGCCAAGCGCGCGGCGCGGACCGCGCGCGCCCAAAATTTCGTGCCCTACATCACCCGTAAAATTCCCTACTACGAAGTTCTGGGCAACGACGGACTGGAACTGCTCGAGCACAACGCCGATACGATCCTGGAGGAAATCGGCATTGATTTTCGCGAGGATCCGGAAGCCTTGAGCCTGTTCAAGGCGGCCGGGGCGGATGTCAAAGAGGAACGGGTGCGTTTTCCGCGCGGCCTGTGCCGCTCGCTGGTCCAAGCGAGCGCCCCCAGGGAGTTCACGCAGTACGCACGTAACCCCGCCCACAACGTGGTCATCGGCGGCGCCAACACGGTCTTTGCCCCGGCGTACGGATCACCTTTCATCCGCAACCTCGATGAAGGTCGCCGCTACGCACGGATCGAGGATTTCCAGAATTTCGTCAAGCTGGCCTACATGTCCACCGGTCTGCACCACTCCGGAGGGACGATCTGCGAGCCGGTGGACCTGCCCGTCAACAAGCGCCACTTCGATATGGTCTACAGCCACATGAAGTTCAGCGACAAGCCGTTCATGGGCTCGGTCACGCACCCCGAGCGGGCACGCGACACGATCGAGATGGCCAAGATCCTCTTTGGCGCCGAGGCCACCGACCCGGTCAGCGGTCGGCTGCGCACGATGACCATCAGCCTGATCAACGCCAACTCGCCCCTGACCTTCGATGCCACGATGCTCGGCGCGCTCAAGGAATACGCCCGCGCCAACCAGGCGACGATCGTGACCCCCTTCATCCTGGCCGGGGCGATGTCCCCGGTCACGGTGGCCGGAACCGTGGCGCAGACGCTCGCCGAGGCACTGGCCGGAATGGCCCTGACCCAGCTGGTCAACCCCGGCGCACCGGTGGTGATGGGGAGTTTTGCCTCATCCTTGTCGATGCAATCGGGGGCTCCGACCTTTGGCACGCCCGAGCCGGCCCTGGTGCTGTACATCATGGCGGCGCTGGCCCGGCGCCTGGGCGTGCCGTTCCGCTCCGGCGGTGGCCTGTGCGGTTCGAAGATCGCCGATGCCCAGGCCGCGTTCGAGGCCGCCAACACCCTGATCCCGACCTGCCTGGCGGGCGTTAACTTCGTGCTGCATGTCGCCGGGTGGCTCGAGGGCGGGCTGGCGATGGGCTACGAGAAATTCGTCATGGATGCCGACCAGGCGGCGATGATGCACACGCTCCTGGCGGGCGTCGATCTGTCGGAAAACGGCCAGGCGCTGGACGCAGTGCGCGAAGTGGGCCCAGGAAAACATTTCCTTGGCTGTGCCCACACCCAGGCCAACTTCGAGACCGCCTTTTTCCGCTCGCCGCTCGCGGACAACAACTCCTACGAGCAATGGGAGGCCGAAGGCGCCTCGGATATGAACAAGCGGGCGAACGCGCTCTGGAAGCGACAGCTGGCCGAGTACGAGGCTCCGGCGCTCGATCCGGGCGTCGATGAGGCGATACTGGATTACATCAACCGCCGCAAGGCGTCGTTCCCCGACTCGAACGTCTGAACGCCCGCCCCTTCTAAGGCGCGCAACCCGGATCGAAGCGCTCGACCGTGCGGCTGCCCGCCGAGGAGTGGCTGCTGCCCGGCTCCAGGCTTCCACCGACCACCAGCACGGCCCCCTGGAACACCACGGCCCGCGCAAAATTCCGAGGCGTGGGGAGCGGTGCGAGCGTCGCCCAGGAGCCTTTTGAGACCTCCAGGCGCAGCACCTCGGCGAGCACGCGCTGCTGGGGCTGGGACTCGCCCCCGAAAACATAAATCGACCCGCACATCGACACCGCCCCGTGCGTGCCGCGCGCCGGAAGCGCCGGCCCTGGGAGCCATTGATCCTTGGCGCTGTCGTAGCGCCAAACGTCGCCAAAGTCCTCAAGACCGCTGCGCCCGCCGATGGAATACAGCGATCCGTCATGCACGATGGCGGCGGGACTCCCCAGGGAGCGCGGGAGCGGCGCCAGCGGTGACCAGCGGTCCGTGACCGGGTCGTACACCGAGTGGTCCGCCAGGGTCGATTCGGAATTGCCTCCGCCGATGACATGAATACGCCCGTCCAGCACGGCCACCGCGTGCCCGCCCCGCGGGCGCGGGAGCGGAGCGGCCGTGCCCCACTGACGGGTCCGTGTGTCGTACACCAACACCTGCGCGGTGGGTACGTTGGTGGTGGTATCGAAACCGCCGATCAGATAGATGCGCGTTCCAAGCACTGCGGCGGCCGGAGCGTTCAGCCCGTGTCCCGGGAGTGCTGTCTCGTGCGCCCAGCGCTGGCCGTCGAAGCGTTCCACGTCCAGAACCGGTCGGCCCTCCGCGCCCGTGCCGGCCAGCGCGTACACGGCGCCTTCGGAGACCACCACCGCGTGGGCCGCGCGGGCACTGATCATGGGCGGAGCGGAAGTCCAGGCGGGAGCCGCCCCATGCGAGTCATGGGCTGCGCACAGCAGCGCCAGACTGGCGCACACGATAATGCTCCTCATATCAATCGGTTTTGGAGGGCCAGTGGGCCGACTGAGGCACACCGTCGTTGATTTCATAGTAGTCGGACTTATCGGCGGTGAAGATGTGCTGAATGATCCGCAGCCCCGTCGGGGGATCGACGGTGCCGGCCATGATGCTGGTCGTGCCCGAATCGGTGGGCCTCCAGAACAAGTTTCCTCCGCACCGAACGCAAAAGCCGCGTTCCGCGCTCTCCGAGGAGCGGTACCAGCGCAGCGTGCTCGACTCGATCAGTTCCAGGTCCGCCGTCGGTACCTGCGTCGCCGCCACGAAATGCCCACCGGTCTTGCGGCATTGCGAGCAGTGGCAGGTGATGATATCGCGCAGTGCACTGTGGGTCTGGTAGCGAACCCCGCCGCACAGGCATCCGCCTTGGGCCGCAATGCTCGCGGTCATGGGCGACCCCTGAGCATCCTCGGCTCTCAAGGACGGACTTGAACTATTTTGTGCATGCCGGCGGTCCTGTACAGAACGCCCGAGACGGGCGCGCCTATTTTATTCGCCCCGGATGCGGCGGAAAACACCGCGCGCAAAAAAAAGGGGCGCCCCGAAGGGCGCCCCATGCTCACTCACTACTCTCTATCTATGAATCAACAGGTCAGACGCTGTCGTTATTGGCACTGATAAACCTGGACATCGTCCACGTACCAGCCCGTATTGCCTCCGCAACCGTCGTTCCCGATATCCCAGCGCAGACGTACGTTGTCATTCTTCTTGGCGTACGGTGCGAGGTCGATGATCGACTGGCCCCAGCTCCCGGTGACCTCTCCGCCGTCGGAGCCGGTAAATGCCGGCTGGCCCGCGATCGGATTGGTATTGCCTTCCGCAGCGGTGAACAGCTCTCCGTTATAGGAGTTGTACAGGTAGTCGGAACCCTTGACGATTTTCCAGGGTCCGCCGTTCACGCTGATCTTGAGGTTTCCTCCGTCCCAACCCACTTCAGTGGCCACGTAGTGCGTAAAGGCCAGCTTGGGTGAGGTGACCTTGGTGTCCAGCAGAATCTGCGGGCTGGTCAGGTGCAGCACGGCCGATTCATCGCCGCCCGGCGCGCAGGTGCCGATGTCGGCGTCGGCCCCGAAGTAAGCGCGGCCCGCCCGGTTACCGGGAAGGTTGCTGACGATGGTCCACTCGCGCGGCGTGAAGTCCGGCGTGGTGCCGCTGTGGCTGACCGTCCAGCCGTTCTTCGCGGTCGGCGCATTACCCTCGAAGCCCGTCTGGAAGATGGTGCTCACCTTCTTGGGACTCGCGCAAAGCGGCGGCGGGTTCTTCGCCAGCAGCGGCTCAAATCCGCACTGCGTCGGGGGACTGCGCATCTCGACCGCCAGCAGGGCCTTGGCGACCTGCGCGCAGTCGGAAGCGTTGATGATCTCGCCCGACGGTCCGCCGGTGGTCAGCGACTTCAGGTTCACACCGACCAGATCGGAGCAGGCTTGCTCGAGCGAGTCGGCGTGATCGGCAAAGTCAGTGGCCGGTCCCTGATAGACGGTCTTCGCACGGAAATACACGTGCAGGGCCTTGGTCAGACCAATGCCGGTGAGGGTCTGTCCGTTGTAGTGCCCACCGTCGACCATCAACGCGTAGGCGTGATTGTCGACGCCCGAATTGGTGTGCACGCCGCCCTCATCGTCCGTGGCGCAGGCGTACTGGAGCGTATCGCTGACCTTGCCGGGATTCCCGTAGCACTGCGGATCCCACATGTCGCGCAGGCCTCCGATGATGCTCGGGTCCTTGCCGTCCTCGCCCAGCACCCAGCGCACGGAATTATCCGTCGCGGCCGCCATCTTGATCGTGGCCGTGGCAGGCAGATGGCTGTGCAGCAACGTACCGTCCGCGTTGGACACCTGGACTCCGGGAATCTGGTCGGTGCCGGTCAGTCCGATGAGACCGGTCGGATCCGCGACAATGATGGCGCCGATGGCACCGGCCGCCGCGGCGTTGCCGGTCTTCGTGACCGAGCCGCATAGACCGCCCGCCCAGTCGATCAGCGCGATCTTGCCCTTCACGCCAGTGACGGTCGTGCAGGCGTCCGCAGGACTGCTCGCCACCACCGAGCCCGTGACGGACACAGGCAGCGCCGGATGCAGCACGGTGGACAAGGAGCCGTAGCTCCCTGCAACGGGCGCAGGCGCGCTCACCGAAAGACTGGGCGGCGGAACGCCGCTGCTGCGGGCCGAGCAGCTGCCGGTCGTGCGCGGCCGGTCGGGTCCGTCCAGGCCACGGCCGTTGATGCGATCGACCGTCTCGCCAAATATGTCCGAGTTGGCTTCATTGAGCGCTCCCGGCTGCCACTGGTAGATCAGATCATCGGTGTACTGGGTGTACGCGTGGCTCCACTCGTGAGCGGTGATGTCGTCGGCCGTAAAGCCCGGGCAGAAGGAAATGAATACGCCGTTCCAGGAGGCGTTCGGGCAGTCGTAGCCGCGATCGAAAATGGAGTCCATCGTGGCGCCCTTCCCGTCGAAGGAGTCGCGGCCAAACGCGTTCAGGTACATGGTGTAGGTGTCCTTCGACACCCGGATCATGTTGTCGGCTTCGACGTTGCCGGTCGGGAAGGCCTGGCCTTCCACCCAGAACGGGTTACCGGGATAAGACGGAGGCACGTCCGGCAGGTTCTTGCCGTCGTAGGCCCGACGCTTGAGCGAATCGGGTGCACCGCTGATCCGGTCAATAAATTTGCCGGTGTGCGCATCCACGTACACGAACTCTCGGATCGAACCCCCGTCGCCGACGTCCACCTCGTAGGCCAGGTGATTGGGGCCGGGCACGCCCTTGGCCAGTCCCTCACGGAAGATCAGGAGCCGCGTGCCGCGAGCGGCCAGCGTGGTGCCGGGCTTGAGTGACTGCACGTAAGAGACGGCCGTCTTCTCCACTTCCTTGGCGCTGCGTGCCGGGGCGGATGAAACCGCGATATCCGGTACCAGCGTTCCGGTCACGACCGAAACCTGCCCGGCCGCATCCAGATGCACTTTGAGCGTGGCACCGAAGACCGGCAACCCTGCGTATTGCTGGGCATAGGTCAGGTGTGTGGCGCCGACCAGGTCGGTGTCCGTCGTCCGCAGCTGCAGCTCGGCGGTGCCGGTGCTCAGGCCGAACGCCTGCGAGTGCTGGTTGATGAAGGCCGCCGCGTTGTCGCGCATGGCCTGCGCGCTCGGAGCGCTCGCGCTTGCGGCCGCGGCGCTCGGCGGGAGGCGCACGAACCGCGCCGTGCCGGTGGCCGGGTTGATGCTCACGCGCGTGCCGCCGCGCTCGGCCTCGAGACGCTGAATCGCTTCGGGATTGCGCGCCTGCGAGGACGCGGCCTGTATCGAAGTGCTGATGCCGATCAGCAATGCCGCACTGAATAGGATTCGGGACACCGTTCTAGTCATGATTCTCCCCTTGAATGTCATTTATTCTTCGTCGTGTGCCGGTCTGGTTCGTTCATCGCCCGCCGCGCTGGGACAAACATTCCAAGACCGGACACATCCCGCACCGGCACTCGAACTCGAGCGCGCGCGGGGGTATGGGTGAACGGTACTACCCTCTCCGACGAAGAGCAACGCACATTGAGTTGTGATTCGCCCCAGCACTTCGGTTTCGATGGCAAGGGTTGTAGGACAGCTCAGGATTTACCATAAAATCAGGCCGCTTGCGCGAGGGCCAAACGTGCGAGCTGATTTCGGCGGGAGCGCAGCGGCTCAGGACGGTTTGCTGCTCGGACGGCGGCCGCGCGCGCGGGTCGAATCGCCCGCTTCCGCGGCGACGGGCGCAGGGAGCGTCACGGCGGTTCGCAATTTCTCGTACGGAGCGGTCTTGTGGGGAATCGCCATCGCCTCTACAAAATGTTGCTGGAAACGCGGTTCGATCGCGGTCTCGATTTTTTCCACCCGGCGCACCAGACGCTCGATTTCGGTGCGCGCTTCGTTGTCCAGCAGTGCAATGCGCGCGCCGGCGCCGGCCGCGTTACCGGCCGAGGTCACCTTGGCCAGATCGCAATCGGGGATCATGCCGAGGACCATCGCGTATTTCACATCGATGTGCGCGCCGAAGGCGCCGGCGAGACGGATCCTGTCGACCTGCTCGACGCCTAAGTGTTCCATCAGCAGTTTGATGCCCGCGTAGAGCGCGGCCTTCGCCAGCTGGATTGCGCGCACGTCGGTCTGCGAAACCTGCAGCGTCGTGGCGCCCTCGTAAAGAACATATGAAAAGGTCCTTCCGGCCGCCACCACCCGCTTGCTGCGCTTGGCCAGTGATCCAATCACTACGCCGTCCTGGCTGACGATGCCCGCCAGGTACATTTCAGCGACCACCTCGATAATGCCGGACCCGCATATGCCTGTGATCCCGGTCGCCGCGGTGGCCTCCTCGAACCCGGGCTCGTCCGACCAGAGGTCCGATCCGATGATCTTAAAGCGCGGCTCGAGCGTATTCGGATCGATGCGCACCCGTTCGATGGCTCCCGGTGCCGCACGTTGCCCGCCACTGATCTGCGCTCCCTCAAAGGCGGGTCCGGTCGGGCTCGAACAGGCGAGCAGTCGGTCCTTGTTACCCAGCACGATCTCGGCATTCGTTCCGACATCGACCAGGAGCGTCAGTTCGGAGCGAAGATCCGGCCTTTCGGCCAGGATCACACCGGCCGTGTCCGCACCGACGTGACCGGCGATGCACGGCAGCACATAGACGCGCGCATTGCCGTGGAGCTTCAAGTCCAGTTGCGAGGCTTTGACCGTGACGGCTCCGTCCGTGCACAGCGCGAAGGGCGCGCCGCCCAGCTCCACCGGATCGATCCCCAGCAGCAGGTGATGCATGATCGGGTTGCCGACGAATGCGGCCTCGAGAATCTCCCCGTGGCTGACCTGCGCGGCCTTGGCCACATCGGCGATCAGTTCGTTGAGGGCCGCGCGCACCGCGGCGGTCATCTGCTGCGCTCCTTCGGGGTGCATCATGGAATAGGACACGCGGCTCATCAGATCCTCTCCGAAGCGGATCTGTGGATTCATCGCGCCGCTGGTGGCCAGCACGTTGCCGGTCAGCAGATCGCAAAGATGCATCGCGATCGTGGTCGAGCCCACATCCACCGCCAGGCCGAATGCGCGCTCGTGGAGGCCTGGCCAGATGGCGATAATGTCTTTGCGCGCGTGCACGGCCACCGTGACCGCCCACTTTCCCTGCCGCAATACCGGCTGCAATGTCTGGAGCAGTGAAAGATCGCAATCCAGATCGACCAGCTGCCATTCACGCTCGAGCGCCAGGTACAGGCGCTGCAGGTCGCTGGCGGGGTTGTGCATGTCCGGCTCGACCACCTCCACAAAGTGCAGGCTGACGACCGGATTGAGGGTGATCTCGCGCTCATCGGCGGCCTTGCGCACCACCTGCCGGTGCACCTGGCTGCTGCTGGGCACATCGATCACCAGGTCCCCCAGGATTTTCGCCTGGCACGATAGGCGTCGGTCGGCCGCCAGTGTCCGGCGCCGGGCGTAGTTCGTTTCCGTCTCGCTCACACTGGAGAGGTTCTGCGCACTGGACTTCACGCCGTGTTTGCTGAAGTCCCCTTCCATCACCGTGACCTGGCAGCGCCCGCACATGGCCCGTCCGCCGCACACGGAATCCACGTCCACGCCCAAAGACCGGGCGGCGGCCAGCACGTTGGTGCCGACCGGAAAACGCCCGCGCCTTCCGGAGGGAGTAAATACGATCAGTGCGTCCGCACTCGACATGGGATCCTGTGTCGCCATAGTCGTCGCTAACCGCGACGGCGCATGCCACCTTCGCGCCGTCCGCGCGCCGCCCCTTCGGTGCCGGTGGCCCCGGGGGCCGGAACTTCGCGATACTTGGTGATCCAGTTGGCGCAGTGCGGATCGTGGCCCATCATCACATCCGCCCCCAGGCAGGCCTGCATGATCTCCGGGTGGAGTGGGTTGGTGATCGCTGAGGTCAGCCCCGCGCCGATCGCCATGGTCAGGAAGGCCGCATTCACCCCGTTACGATTGGGGAGACCAAAACTCACATTCGATGCGCCACAGGTGGAGTTGACCTTCAGTTCGTTGCGCAAGCGCTGCAGCAGGTGCATCACCTGGCGGCCGGCGAGGTTGATGGCGCCGATCGGCATGACCAGCGGATCGACGACCACATCACAGGCCGGAATACCGTGATCGGCGGCGCGTTCGACGATTTTCTTGGCGATCGAAAAACGCACGTCGGGATCCTCGGAAATGCCGGTTTCATCGTTGGAGATGGCCACGACCGCAGCGCCGTATTTCTTGACCAGTGGCAACACCGATTCCAGGCGTTCCTCCTCCCCCGTCACGGAATTGACCAGGGCCTTGCCCTTGTACACCGCCAGTCCGGCCTCCAGAGCCGCGACGATCGATGAATCGATCGACAGGGGCACGTCGGTGATGCTTTGCACCAGCTGAATGGCTCGCGCGAGGATCGCCGGCTCATCGGCCAGCGGGATGCCCGCATTGACATCGAGCATCTGCGCCCCGGCCTGCACTTGCGCGAGCGCGTCGGTCGACACGCGGGTGAAATCGCCGGCGGCCATCTCGGCCGCCAGGATCTTGCGGCCGGTCGGATTGATGCGTTCACCAATCATCACGAAGGGATGATCAAATCCGATGATCACCTCGCGGCTGGCCGAACTAATCACCGTTTCTGTCATGGAGAGGTCCTCGTATCTGATGGGGGTTGGTCCCGCCCCGGGAACCAGGGACGGCGGCCGGCAAGCACGCCGGATCGCTCGACGATTTCGGGGACGGACTGTTCCTGGCGATAGGCCATGATGTGGCCGCCCGCGACGCCGCGGATTTCACGCAGCTCCTGGAGCAGTTCCACGCACAAGGTGATTCCCTCGCGCTGTGCGTTCGGGCCGGCGGCAGTGAGCCGATCGATGATGGCATCGGGGATGTACAACCCCGGTACGTTGTTGCGCATCCAGTCGGCCGTCTTGGCCGAGCGCAAGGGGCCGACGCCCACCAGGATGAAGATCTTATCGAGCAGCCCGAGATCCTCGATGCGGCGCATAAACTCGCGCAAGCGCCCCATGTCGTAGCAATACTGGGTCTGTATGAACTGCGCCCCGGCGGCGATCTTCTTACCGACGCGTTGGGCACGGAACTCGAGCGGGTGGGCGGAAGGATTCTCGGCCGCACCCAGGAACACGCGCGGTGCGAAGCTGATCTTGCGTCCGCTGAGGAACCGATGCTCGTCGCGGAGCGTTCGTGCGGTCTGGAGCAGGCTTACCGCGTCGAGATCAAAAACCGGTTTCGCCTCCGGGTGATCGCCCGCCTGCACGCCATCCCCGCTCAGGCACAGCACGTTGCACACGCCCATCGCCGCGCCACCGAGGATGTCCCCCTGGATCGCAATGCGGTTCTTGTCGCGGCACGAAATCTGCATGACCGGCGCGTAACCGACGCGTGTCAGCAGTGCGCAAACGGCGAGACTCGACATGTGGCAGTGAGCGCCGCTCCCGTCGGTCGCGTTGATCGCATCGACGTAGCCGTCAAAGACACGGGCCCGGTCATAGACCTCCTGCGGGTCGGCGGAATCGGGCGGCGCCAGTTCCGTGGTGACGGCAAACTGGCCGGTGCGCAGCACCCGCTCAAGACGCCCGGGCGATGTGTGCCCGGGAAGGATCGGAAGCGGATAGCCCGGAACCGGTTCGTCGTCGAACTTCATGGGTGCGGTGCCGACTTTTCCTGCACAACGCGAAGCCAGGAGGAGCGGCCCTGCAATCGGCGATCGACCGGCGGCTGACCGGCATTCAGCGCTTCATTTCCCCCCGGTATCCGTGCGGCACCCGCCACGGCCTCCACCCACACGCAGCGCATCTCCGGGCGCACCTCGCAATTGCCGTTCTCGCGCACGCCCCCGCACGGACCGTTGCGCAATTGCTTGGGGCAATTCATCGGACAAGACATGCCCGTGGCGCTGAGCACGCACTGGCCGCACATCTTGCAGTCGAACAGCGCGCCCTTGACGAGCCGCTCCATGGCGGCGACCGGGCGCTCCAATCGCTCGTAGCCGATCAGGCGCCACAGCGGATTGCCGGCCACGAGCAGGTCTTCGAATTTCTTGTAGAACCAATTGAGGCCGCGTGCGTGGCGCACCGACCAGCGACGCAGGGCGTACATGCTAAGGGAGCTCCGCGCTAGGCGGACCAGTCTCAGGCTCGAGCCCGTGGGCGCGAATCAGGCGTTCCAGATCCTCATCGCTGTAACGGGCCTCCAGGCGTTCGGCCTCAGCCTTCGCCAGAGCCTGAAGATCTCCGGACACGGCCTGCGGTGCGCTGCGCTTCCAGTCCGCCAGATACGCCTCGGAGCTTCCCTTGCCCGCGCGCATCGCCGCACGGTCCACCGCTTCCTGGAAGCGATGCGTCAATTGCACCTTGGCGGTCTCGCGGCCTTGCTTGACGAGAACCTGGGCCGGGATGTCGCGCCAGGAAATAATGATCAACGAGGCCATGTTGCCCACCTGATCGGAGTTTCGGCCGGCGCCGGCGCGACCTGTCGCAGACTCGTTTCGAGCTGACCGTACCCGGTGACCAGCGTCTGGAATTCCAGGCCCAGGCGCTGGGCGATTTTTGCCGCCTGATCCACATCACTCTGGGCCTGGTCCTGGATCAGGTAGACCACGCGCCGGTAATTGCGGAAGTATTCGGCGATGAGCTCCGGATGCCGATCGATCCCCAGGGTCTGGACCACCAGACGGTCAAAGTGGCGCACCAGAAAATCCGTCAGATAAAAGGTGCCCAGCTCCTCCTCGCAGAGCTCGCTGAAGCGCTGGGCGGTGGCGAAGAATTCGTAACAATGCGCGCCCGGGAGCCGCTCGATGCCCTCTTCGGCCAGCACCGCATCGAGCCGGCCGCCGGTGCCGCAATCGGCATAGGCCACGAAAATCTTGGAGTACCGATCGCGCGCCGCGTGAATTGCCTCGCGCACCCGGCCCGGGATTTGTTTGGGGTCGTTGTGCAATTCGGGGGGCAGGCACTGGATGTCCAGCGCGTCCCAATGGTTGATGCGCCGCAGGGCGGCGATTTCCTGTGCCAGCGCTCCGCAGGCAATGATCAGGGCGCCGGATGGGGAGGCTGTCACGACCATGCTCCCCGGAACGGGGGCTAGTGGGCCCGTGCGGCGTTACGGCGCGCCAGCAGCAACGATTTCGCGGTTTCCACGGCGATGGCCGCATCGCGGCAGTACGCATCCGCGCCGACCGCCTTGCCGAACTCCTCATTGAGGGGCGCGCCACCGACCAGCACGATAAAATCCTGGCGGATCCCTTTTTCCTTCATGGTGTCGATCACGACCTTCATGTACGGCATGGTCGTGGTCAGCAGCGCCGACATGCCGAGGATGTCCGGCTTGTGCTCCTCGAGCGCCGCCAGAAATTTTTCGACCGCGTTGTTGATGCCGAGGTTAATGACTTCGAACCCCGCCCCTTCCAGCATCATCGAAACCAGGTTCTTGCCGATGTCGTGAATGTCCCCTTTGACGGTGCCGATCACGACCTTGCCGATCGGTTCCACGCCGGTTTCGGCAAGCAGCGGACGGAGGATTTCCATCCCCCCCTTCATGGCGTTGGCGGCCAGCAGTACTTCGGGCACGAAAAGAATGCCGTCGCGGAAGTCGATGCCGACGATGCGCATTCCCTCGACGAGCGCGTCGTTCAGAACCCGCTCCGGGCTCCATCCGCGCTTAAGGTAAATCCGCGTGGCGGTTTCGACCTCGTTCTTGAGCCCGTTGTACAGATCGTCGTGGACCTGCTCGGCAAGCTCCTCATCGTTCAATGAGTTAAGGTCAAATTCTGCCTCAGGCGCATCGCTCATAAATCAGTCTCCCGCAAGCTGTGAGAATGGTATGTGGGGCGTACCGGTCGGACTAGTCGCTTAGCGACGGGCGCATGCCTACAGACGACAGGCCGCCCCCGGCCCGGTCCGAATTGCGACATGCGATCGTGTTTCGCACTCACACTATGTCCCCTCTCAGCAAACCCGCCGATCGCGCGCGGCCGGCGGCGTGTGTGTGGCGAATCTGGCGTTCGGCGCTGGGTGGGCAGCCAAATTCCCGGCGATAGCACTTCGAGAAATGGGGCGGTGACTGGAAACCGCAGGCCGTGGTGATATCCATGATGGGCATGGCCGTTTGCAGCAGCAGTTCGCGCGCCCGCCGCAGCCTCATCTGCAGGTAGTACTTCTTCGGCACGCAGTCCAGGTGCCGCTTGAACAGCCGCTCGATCTGGCGGCGCGAAAGGCGGGTCGCCGTCGCAATCGCATCGAGCGACATGGGCCGTTCAATGTGCTCCTCCATGAGCTGCGCGACCTTGATCAGGCCCTCGTGGCTGGCACCCAGTTGTGCCCGCAACGGCACGAACTGCTGGTCGCGATCGTTACGTGCACGATCAACAATGAACTGCTCGGTGATCAGTTGGGCGACGCGAGCGCCCAGCTTGCCCTTGATCAGGTGCAGCATCAGATCGAGCGGTGCGATGCCGCCTGAGGCCGTGTACCGGTCCCTGTCGATCGTGAAGACCTGATTGCTGAGCATCACGCGCGGGAATTCCTCCCGGAGCGCCGAAAGGTTTTCCCAGTGAATCGTCGCGCGGTAGGTGTCCAGCAGACCGGCGCGCGCCAGCGCGTAGCCTCCCGTGCACAGCGCGCCCAGCCCGGACTTTCGGTCCGCGAAGCGCCGCAGTGCCCTTAAGAGGGGCTGCGACACCCCCTCGCGCACGTCGATGCCGCCGCACACGAACAGGATGTCCACCCGGCCCAGACTTGCCAGCGACTTGGTCGAGCTGAGCGTGAGCCCGTTGCTGGCCACGACCGCCGTTCCGTCCAGGCTCACGATCGACCATTCGTAGGCCCGCTGCCCGCTCAGGCTGTTGGCCATGCGCAGGGGCTCGACCGCGTTGGTCAGCGCAATCATTGAATATTGCGGCAGCGTCAGGAACGCGAAATGACTTTTCTGAGATGGGCTGTCCAAGAGAGCTTCCGGATTTGCCCCGCCCGATGGGCGGTCGAAATGCGACGCTATTCTTGTCTAAAAGCGACGAGTTTGCAAATAGGCCCGCTCAGCGACTTGGCGGCATCAACCCGCCATTGAGCCCCTCTTACATGGACGTCAGACGCTGTTCGATAGGGTACCGGGTTCGGTCCCGGAGGCGTGCGAGGCCAGCGTTCCGATGTGCCGGCGACCTTTGACCGCATACCACAACAGCCCGGCCCCCAGTATCAGGGCGATGTACACGAAAGCGCCCCAGGTGTTGTACCAGGGTGCGCCGTACACGCTCTCACGCGGCCAGGCCAGGTTCAGCGCCATCCCGATTCCCCACAGCACCGCGATGATGTTGACCGGCAATCCCCACCGACCCATCGTGAAGTATCCACCGGACTGCAGATCTTGCGGAGGCCATTGTCCGCGCAGGCGCTGCATCAGCAAGGGGCCGGTCACCATCAGGTACGCCAGGTAAATCATGATGATCGCAATCGCGGTCAGAACCGTGAAGATTTTGGGCTGACCGATGTTGATGACAAGAATCAGCTCGGCAATCACCCCGATCAGCACGGCTGGAATGATCGGAGTCTGTGTCTTGGGGTGGACCCGCGCGAGTTTCTCGCCGAACGGCAGTGCGTTGTCGCGCGCCATGGCAAAGGTCAATCGGATGGCCGCCGTATGCACGGCCAGGGAGCACACGGTCACCGCCACCACAATGCACACCAGGAAGACCTTTCCCAGAGGTCCCCACATCACCTGCTCGACGATGTATTGCAGGCCCCCGCTGCTGTCACCGATCTTGGGATCCGCCAGATTCGGCGCCGACATGACAGCGAATACGAGGATGGCTCCGCCAATGACAAAGGAAGCCAGTATCGCCCGCAGGATCGCGCGCGGAGCCGTGCGCCGGGGCTCGAGCGTCTCCTCGCCCAGTGAGCTGGCGGTATCAAATCCATACATTACGTATCCGGAGGCGAGCGAAGCCACCAGGAACGCGCCGAGAAACCCTCCGCTTTTGCCCACCCCATAGCCATTGGTTGAAAAGAAGACTTCCGGGCCTCGCTTCGTGTGCAGTGCCAGGATGATCGCTATCAGACAAGCCGCGATAAGCTCCACAAAAACTCCCGCGCTGTTGATCATCGCCATCAGGCGCACGCCCAGCGCGTTGACCAGGGTCGTGAACAGGATCAAGACCGTGCCCAGGATCACCGCGTTGGTGGCGAAGTCGTAAGGACCGTTGCCATCGCCCACGATCTGAAAGCCGCTCCACAGGCGCGGCAAGTTAAGCTGCAAGGCGAGCACCACGGCAGACAAGGTGACTATCGAGGCGGTCAGCATCAGCCAGCCCGACGACCATCCCACGATGGGGCGGCCCAGTCGCTTGGACCAGTTATAGACCGATCCGGCGATCGGATATTTGGCGGCCAGTTCCATAAAGCACAGAGCGACCGCCAACTGGCCAACCAGCACCAAGGGCCAGGACCACAGGTACGCGGGGCCGGCCGTGCCGTAGCCGAAGTAAAATAACTGGAAGGTTCCAGTCAGGATCGAGATGTAGCTGACGCCGGCCGCGAAGCTGCCGAAGGCCCCGATGCTGCGATCGAGTGATTCCTTGTAGCCGAAGTGTTCCATGCCACTGTCGGCGCGCGCCGGAGAATCGTTCCTCACCATGTCTGCGTCCTTAAATAGAAGGCGAAGCGTGCTGCGATGGCCCCGATGATTTGAAACACGGTATCCAAAGCGCTGATACCTTGAGGCACGGGAGCGGTAATTTCCAGTCTCCTGAACGCAGCGAGCCGGCCGGCTCGACTTACAATCCATGCCCAGTCCAAGCGCGATCCGGACTCCTATGAGTGCACCCCGCCAGGTCGAAAGACGAACTGGAATGCCCCGCGCGAAGCATTGCCCATGCGCGGCACAACCTGCCAGTGGGGTCTTGCGGTGATCGCAATCCGAAGAGAATGCCCGCCGCGCTGGACGCTCGGCGGCGATCGGTAGTTTGCAGGTGCCCAATACCTTGGGGGGTGACGAATCCAACCCCAGGCCCACACTGCCCTACTCCGTGATGAATGTTCACACCCGTTTCGAGGTGGACGTGCATTTTGATTTCTACGCACATCGCCCATCTCAGCAATCACCCATACACGACCTTTGGGGAGCGGGGTGATCCCACCCGGATCGGCGTCCCGGGCGTGCCGCTCGATGCGACACCCATGTCCCGTGCGTCGACAAGCGATTTGTCAGTCCGGCGCCGGCTGTCAGCGCGGGGGCTGGCCTGCGCCGGCGCTTCGGAGAGCCGGGTTTTCCCGGCCTACTGCCCCGGCCGGGGCCCGCTTAACTTTCGAGGGACAATTGCTCCACCTCCTCGACCAGGATTCCATCATAAACAGCGAGTTACGGGGTTAATCTCGAACACATCGTTGCGGAC
Source organism: uncultured Gammaproteobacteria bacterium (assembly GCA_963795685.1). Taxonomy (GTDB): domain Bacteria; phylum Pseudomonadota; class Gammaproteobacteria; order Steroidobacterales; family Steroidobacteraceae; genus FEN-1191. The sequence continues at coordinate 4,343 of CAWCJE010000006.1, read as the reverse complement.
GGAAGGCACCGGCGCACTGAGCGCGACAGGAGACGCGCAAACCGTCATGATTCGGTCCGCAGTTTGCGGGCATGGGGGCTCGAGGCGCCGCTTCACACTGCATATCCCATAGTCGCAGAGGATTTGCGCTGAATGCCGAGCAGAACGCCTGAGGGAGAAACCCGCGGTTGGATCGTGCCTATCGGGGGGGCGGAGAACAAAGAGAACGATCGCCACATCCTGGAGCGGTTTGTCCGCGTGTCCGGAGGCGAAGCCGCCAATATTGTCGTCATTCCCACCGCGAGCCGGATGCACGAGACCGGTCCGCGCTACGAAAAGTTGTTTTCCGACCTGGGGGCCGCTGAGGTGGCGACCATGGACTTCGACACCCGGCGCGATTGCAATGAGCCCGGCCGGCTCAAGCGGTTGGAAGAAGCCACCGGGATTTTCTTCACCGGCGGCAACCAGCTCCGGCTCACCACCCTGCTGGGCGGAACTCCGGTCGCGAAGCTGATCCGCGTGCGCAACGCCCGCGGAGTGGCCGTGGGCGGCACCAGCGCGGGCGCCAGTATCCTGAGCGAACACATGATTGCCTTCGGCGATGAGGGTTCCGCCGTGATATCCGGGAGCGTGCGGCTCGCCCCGGGGCTGGGACTGAGCAATCGCTTCATCATCGATCAGCACTTTCGCGAGCGCGATCGTCTGGGGCGCCTCATCACCGCGCTGGCCTACAACCCTTTTGCCATCGGCATAGGGCTCGATGAGGACACCGCAGCCTTTGTCGGCCCGGACGAGACCATCGAAGTGGAAGGGAGCGGCGGTGTCACGGTCGTGGACGCCTCTGATGTCAGTTATTCGTCAATCGGTGAAGTCAGTGAAGGTCAGCCCGTGTGCGTCCTGGGACTGCGTGTGCATATCCTGACTGCGGGAGCGACATTCAACCTGCAGACGCGTCAAGCCGCGTCGGCCCGGTCCCGCGATAAGGAGTAGCGCTCGTGCGTATTCTTGATCGCTCAGTTTTTGTGGGGCCTTCGCTGTACGCACACTTCCCGGTCATCCGTCTGGAGCTTGATCTGGGTGCACTTGAGGCGTGGCCCACCGGCAGGCTCGGCCCCGATTTTGTCGACGCACTTGCGGCCGCCCTTCCCGGCCTGGCCGAACACGGTTGTTCTTACAAAGTGCCGGGCGGGTTCCTGCGCCGGATGCGCGAAGATGAGGGCACCTGGCTGGGACACGTGCTCGAACACGTGGCGATCGAACTTCAGAACATCGCGGGCGAAGCGGTCACATTCGGAAAGACACGCAGCGCCGGAGCGCCCGGGATATACAGCGTCGTCTACGAGTACGCGCAGCGCGATGAGGGTATTGCCGCCGGGGAACTGGGCCTGCGACTCCTTTGCTCATTGCTTCCCAGCGCAATCCGTCCGGTCGATGCCGTGCCGCCGGATTGGAATTGGCCCGAGGCTCGCGATGAGTTCATTCGGTTCGCTCAGCGCCGCGCGCTCGGCCCTTCGACCGCCTCGCTCGTGCGCGCCGCTGAACAGGCCCGCATTCCGTGGCTGCGCCTGAATGATCAGTCGCTGGTGCAACTCGGCCACGGCAAATACCAGCAGCGCATCCAGGCGACCGTCACGGGCCGAACGCCCCACATCGCCGTGGAGCTGGCCAGTGATAAAGAGGAGACCAACAAGATACTGGCGACCCTGGGACTGCCGGTGCCCAAGCAGGAACTGGTCAGTTCCCCGACCCAGGCGGTTCGCGCCGCGCATCGCGTGGGCTTTCCGGTAGTCACCAAACCCTATAACGGCAACCATGGCCGGGGCATCTCCATTCGCTTGATGACCGACGAGGAAGTAACCCAAGGCTTCAATTCGGCACGAGAACATTCCCGATCGGTGATCGTGGAGACTTTTCTTGAGGGGGATGATCATCGTCTGCTGGTCGTTAATGGTGAACTTGTGGCCGCGACGCGGCGCACGCCCGGTCACGTCGTGGGCGATGGTGAGCGTACGGTTTCTCAACTGATCGACATCGTCAACCAGGACCCGCGGCGCGGCGTCGGTCACGAGAAAGTGCTGACACGCCTGGAACTGGACGCGCAGGCCCACAGGATGCTCGAGCGCGCTCAATTGAACCCCGAATCGATTCCGGCACTCGGTCAGATCGTGTACCTGCGCTCGACCGCCAATCTGTCCACGGGCGGTACCGCCACCGATGTGACCGATGTCATCCATCCGGACAATCGCGAAATGGCCGAACGGGCCGTGCGCGCCATCGGGTTGGACGTCGGAGGTGTCGATTTTCTCTCGAAGAATATCACCGAGAGCTATCGCAAGATCGGGGGCGGAATCTGCGAAGTGAACGCAGCCCCGGGGTTTCGCATGCATGTCGCACCGAGCGAGGGCACGCCTCGCGATGTGGCCGGTCCCGTCATCAGCATGCTGTTCCCGCCCGGCTCGGCCTCGCGGGTTCCCATCGCGGCCATAACGGGCACCAACGGCAAGACCACGACCGCACGCATGCTGGCGCACATCACCAAGATGAGCGGCATGACGCCGGGACTGACCACGACCGACGGCGTGTACATCAATGGCCAGCGCACCGTCCAGGGCGATATGACCGGACCCATCTCGGCGCGCATGGTGCTCGCCGATCCGCAGATTGATATCGCCGTGCTTGAAACCGCCCGTGGCGGTCTGCTGCGCGCGGGGATGGGTGTCAATGAGGTCAATGTGGGCGCGGTGCTCAACGTGCAGGCCGATCATCTGGGACTCAAGGGCATCGATACGCTCGAGCAGCTGGCCGAAGTCAAGCGGGTCGTGGTCGAAGTCGCCACCGACTGCGCCGTACTCAATGCGGATGATCCGCTGGTGCTGAAGATGTCCGGTTACACCGAGGCGAAGAACATCTGCTATGTGACGATCAACCCCAACCATACACTGGTGCGCGAGCACGTTCGGGCCGGTGGCCGGGCCTGCGCACTGGAGGCCGGCGTCAATGGCCAGATGATTGCGTTGTACGACCGGGGCGGCCAGATCCCCCTGCTCTGGACTCATCTGATTCCCGCCACTCTGGAAGGACGCGCGACTCACAACGTGCAAAATGCCATGTTCGCGGCGGCCATGGCCTTTGCGCTGGGCATCAAACTCGACGCCATACGTCAGGGTCTTCGAACCTTCGACTCGACGTTCTTCCAGGCGCCCGGGCGCATGAACGTGTTTAACGAGCATCCCTTCAAGGTCCTGTTTGACTACGGGCACAATGCCCACGCCGTTGCGGCGATGGCCGATCTTGCCCAGCGGCTCGATGTTGCCGGCCGGCGCCTGGTGGTTCTGGCAGGCCCCGGAGACCGGCGTGACGAGGACCTGGTGGCCATTGCGCAGGCGGTGGCCGGCCGATTTGATCATTACGTGTGCCGTCGGGACGATGCACTGCGCGACCGTGCCTCCGAGGAGGTCCCGCGAATCATGGCGCAGGCCCTGCGTGCGGCCGGCGTGCCCGAAGCTTCCATCTCGATCATCCCGGACGAGCAGGAAGCCATTGAAGCGGCCTTACGGATGGGGGCCGCCGGCGACCTGATATTGATCTTCGCCGACGCGCTGGTCAGATCGTGGAAACAGATTACCAAGTTCAAGCCGGTCGGCGCGCCGGCCCCGAGGAGCACGGCGCAGTTCTCCGCGGAATCCGAAGAGGTCGTGCTCCCGGCCCCGAGCATCACCAGGAACCCGGAAGTTCAGCACACCGATTTCGGGACGGAGGCTCTGATCCGCGACGAACGCGGAGTACGCCTGGCACCGGAGATCGAAGACTGAACGTCTCGCCCGCGCTGCCTTTTGAGGACTCGCGGCGTCTTACCGGCAGCAATCTCTTTTTTTCTTCCACCGGCGCAGTGCTCGAGGCGCTCGGCGTGGCAATCGATGAGGGGTTGCTGAGCGCGTGGCGCAGGCGCATTGATCGGGCACGTGGCCACCTGGGCTGGGACTTGCCCGGCGTCGTGGCGCGAATCCACGCCTCGGGCGTCTCCCTGGCTATCGCCGCGCCCTGTGATCTGCTGTTTTTGGCCACCGAGGTCAACGAGTGGGCTTGGTCTGCGTCCGTGGTGGAGCGTGAACCGGAGCGCCAGCACGCTTTGGAGGAGGCCTGGTACGCGGCCGCGTTGGACAATGCCGTGGGGCCCGAAGAAGTTCTGGCACCGGTCATCGCTGAAACAGCGGCGATGGAGCGGTTTGCGCGGCTGGCCGAACGCGAGATACGTCTGGATCTGCGCGCTTTGCTTGCCGAAGGCGCCGCGCGCGCGTTGCCGCATCTTCTCGATGACACCGAGCTGACTCTGGGGGCGCCGAGCTGGCAGGACCAGCGGCTGC